>LSKF01000106.1 GCA_001556995.1 Erythrobacteraceae bacterium CCH12-C2 | reverse complement strand
AAAATGCCGCCCGCTGGCCACAACCGAATTTACACCACATTGACGGACACGACCTTTTCTCTGGGAAACAGAGAACGTATTGCTTGTTCAGGAGGCGCGGTGATGGCATTTCTCGGGAACCTATTTTCAAAGCTAAAGGCGTGTACCAGCGGGAACGCCTTGGTGATGGTGGCGACTGGATTGCCGATGCTAATTGGCGGAGCTGGTTTCGCTGTCGACCTATCGCAATGGTACATGTGGAAACGAGAGCTGCAATATGCCGTTGATCAAGCCGCCTATTCCGGCGCCTGGGCGCTATCCAACCCCGACAGCGAAGACAATTACGCCATTCGCGCGAAACAGGAATACGACGACAATATTGCAATCGTTGAGGACTTCGCGACCGTTCCGAACATCGAACTGGCCGATTTCGCCGGCGGCACTGACAATAGCGTTGTCGTGTCGGCCAGCGCGACGAAGCGACTGCCCTTTTCCAGCTTTCTAACCGGAACGGCCGCCACCGTGAGCGTGCGCGCCCAGGCTACCTTTCAAGCCGGGGGTTCGTACAATGCCTGTCTTATCTCGCTCCGTGAAGAGGGAACGGGGACTGACATTGGGGGCAACGCAACCATCAAGGCACAATGCGGTCTGGCGGCACTATCCTGCGATGATGATGCCATCGTGATCGACGGATCAGCCGATGTCGATACCGACTCCATCGCAACCTGTGGCACCGTGAATTCAAACGATCCCGAGCACGAAGACATTATTGCCGAGGGTATAAGAGGACTTCAGGATATCTATGCTGACCTCGAGCCGCCCACCAACGATACGCCGCGAAGCTATGCCTGCACAGGGAAGGGCAAAAACGAGCAGGCTTCTCTGCAATCAGGCACATACAATGGCCTGAAAATTTCCTGCAACACCACCTTTGCCCCGGGCATCTATGTCATCAATGGGGGCGAGCTTGATCTTACCCACAATGCTTCGGTGACCGGAAACGGAGTAATGTTCGTGCTCAAGGGCGGTGCCACGCTGAAGTTAGGCGGCATGGGCAATGCCAATGCGATCAATCTGACTCCACCCGCTGCAGCCGATTTCGCCGGCACGCCTTATGCAGCCAGCGCCAATGACTATGCGGGTATCCTGATCTTCGAAGACCGCGAAAACAACGCTTCGCAGGATCACATTTTCAATGGCAACTCCAAGTCAAATATCGAAGGGCTGATCTATCTTCCCGACGGCAGTTTGCGGGTAAACGGTACTACGAATGTTTCCGCCCAATGCCTCCAGATCTCGGCTTACACTCTCAAGATCTTGGGTAATGCAACCCTTGAAACGCTCTGTCCGATCGAAGACGCTACGAGTGTAGGCAATACGCAACCTCGTATCAGGATGGTCGCTTGACTATGCGCCGCCTGTTTAAGCGCATCGCGTGTGATCAACGAGGGTCTTTTGCGATCGAGACGGCGCTCGTGGCGCCGACTTTGATCCTCATGACAATTGGGATTTTCGAAGTCGGCACGATCGTGGCCCGTCAACACGAGCTGCAAAGTGCGGCGAACGAAATCGAGATCATCATCCTCACAACGAACCAGGGCGCAGAGGTCGACACCGAAACGGTCAAGTCGATCATTCGGCAATCGGTCAATCTGGAAGCCGATCAGATAACACTGACCGCGAGCTATCGCTGCGATGCCGACGAGACGCTCGTTAATAGCGCAAGCATGTGCGACGAGGATGAGACAGTCTCAACCTATGTCAATCTCAGCATCACCGAAGATTACCTGCCCAAGTGGACTTACATGGGTGTGGGACAACCAATTACCTTTTCGGTCAACCGCAGAGTGCAAGTGTCATGATGACCGGTCGTTCAGGAACTCCGATCCGCGCCTTTGCTCGGATGATGCGTCGGTCACAAACCGGCGCGGCCGTTGTCGAGTTCGCACTACTTGCTCCGCTTTTCTTCATGATGCTTTTCGGCGTTTTGCAGACTGGAATCTATCTGCAGAATCTCAACGCTGTGCAATCGGTCACTTCCGACGCCGCCCGGTTTGTGATGATCGAGTACCAAAAAGAAAATCAGCTCTCCGATGAACAGATCCGCTCTGTGATTCTCGGGATGGCGACCAATTCTCCCTACCTACTCGACACCGACAGGATTGAAATTGATGTCGACCGTTCGGGAGTAAGCCGGGTCGCCGGAACGACTGAGATCGATGTGCGGGTGCGTTACACGCTGACGGATTTCATCCCTGGCGTGGACCTGCCCCTGACCGTGATCGACTACAGCCGACCAGTGTGGGTGGTCGCTACATAGCCGATGACCAAGCAGGCGTTTGGTTGCCTCCCCACGAACCAAGTTCGGCGCGGCGCGAGTTTACAAGTTTACACGTAGCACACCTTGCGCACCGCTTCGGCGATGCGCGCAGCGTCGATCAGGGCGAGCTTCTCGAGGTTAGCAGCATAGGGCAGCGGCACATCCTCGTTGCAGACCCGGAGCACCGGCGCATCGAGGTGGTCGAAGCCCTCTTCCATGCACAGCGCCATGACCTCGCTGGCAATCGAGCAAGTCGGCCAGCCTTCCTCGGCAATGACAAGGCGGTTGGTCTTGGCGAGGCTGGTGAGAATCGCTCCGCGGTCGAGCGGACGCAGGGTTCTGAGGTCGATCACTTCAGCGTCGATCCCCTCGTCAGCCAGCGTTGCAGCGGCTTCGAGCGCGAGGCCGACCCCGATGGAATAGCTGACGATGGTGACATCCGCGCCTTCGCGCATGATCCGCGCCTTGCCGATGGGAAGGACGTAATCCTCCATGTCAGGCACGTCGAAGCTGCGGCCATAGACCAGCTCGTTTTCGAGAAAGACCACCGGATCCTCGCAGCGGATCGCGGCCTTCATCAGGCCCTTGGCGTCGGCGGCATCGTAGGGGGCGATCACGATCAGGCCGGGGACGCTGGCATACCACGGGCCATAATTCTGGCTGTGCTGCGCGCCGACACGTGACGCCGCACCGTTGGGTCCGCGGAACACGATCGGGCAGCGCATCTGGCCGCCGCTCATGTAATTGGTTTTGGCGGCGGAATTGATGATGTGGTCGATCGCCTGCATGGCGAAATTGAAGGTCATGAACTCGACAATGGGGCGCAATCCCCCCATCGCCGCGCCCGTGCCGATCCCGGCAAAGCCATATTCGGTAATCGGCGTATCAATCACCCGTTTGGGGCCGAACTCGTCGAGCAGGCCTTGCGTGACCTTGTAGGCGCCCTGGTATTCGGCGACTTCCTCGCCCATCACGAACACCCTTGGGTCGCTGCGCATCTCTTCAGCCATTGCGTCGCGCAGCGCTTCGCGAACGGTGGTTTTGACAAGCGGGGTTCCAGCGGGGATCGCGGGATCGGCAGCCGGAGCGGCTGCGGCAGGTTTCTCATCCTTGGGGGCCGGAGATTGAGCCTGAGCAGGCGCGGGATCGGCAACGGGAGCGGGTGCAGGCGCTGCCGCCTCCCCTTCCCCGGCGATCAGCGCAATCACCGCGCCCACCGCGACATCCTCGGTCCCGGCCGGGACGAGGATCTTCTCCAGCACGCCTTCATCGATGGCTTCAAATTCCATCGTCGCCTTGTCCGTCTCAATCTCGGCGATGATGTCGCCCGGCTCGATCCGGTCGCCCTCCTGCTTGAGCCACTTGGCGAGCGTGCCCTGCTCCATGGTGGGCGAGAGCGCCGGCATCTTCAGTTCGATCCCCATGGCTCAATACTCCTCCACGAGTACATCGGTATAGAGTTCACCCGCACCCGGTTCAGGTGAGGTTTCAGCAAAATCGGCGGCGGCCGCCACTTCGGCGCGGATCGCCTTGTCGATCGCTTTCAAATCGTCCTCAGTCTTGCCCGCTTCGAGCAGGGTCTTCTTCAACCCCTCAATCGGGTCGTGGTGGTCGCGCTGCTCCTGCACTTCCTCACGGGTGCGGTACTTGGCCGGGTCGGACATCGAATGGCCGCGGTAGCGATAGGTGTTGCACTCCATCAGCACTGGGCCCTTGCCTGCGCGTACGTGAGCAAAGGCGACTTCGGCGGCGGCGCGCACTTCGAGCACGTCCATGCCGTTCACTTCCATCCCCGGAATGCGGAACGCTGTGCCGCGGCGGTAGAAGCGGGTTTCGGCGGAGGAGCGCTTGGTAGCGGTGCCCATAGCGTATTGGTTGTCCTCGACCACGAAGACGATCGGAAGGTTCCAGAGCGCGGCCATGTTGAAGGTCTCATACACCTGGCCTTGGTTGGCCGCACCATCACCGAAATAGGCAAGGCACAGCCCGCCGTCATTGTTGTACTTGTGCGCGAGCGCCAGCCCTCCACCGAGTGCCACCTGCGCGCCGACGATGCCGTGGCCGCCGTAGAACTTATGCTCGGTCGAAAACATGTGCATCGACCCGCCCTTGCCCTTGGAAATCCCGGCCTCGCGCCCGGTAAGCTCGGCCATGATCACCTTGGGATCGATCCCGTAGGCGAGCATGTGGCCGTGGTCGCGGTAGCCGGTGATGACGCTGTCACGCTCGTTATCAAGCGCCGACTGCAGCCCAATCGCCACCGCTTCCTGCCCGATGTAAAGGTGACAGAAGCCCCCGATTAGCCCCAGCCCGTAAAGCTGCCCTGCCTTCTCTTCGAACCGCCGGATCAGAAGCATCTGGCGGTAGAATTCCATCATCTCGGCCTCTGACGCGGCATAGCGCTTTTGGGCTTCGAAGGCGTCCTGCAACGAATGCAGCAGGAAGTCGGCATCATCCGCAGGCATTGCGGATGTTTTGGCGGGCTGTTTGGCCAAGACAAGTATCCCTCTCTCTGGCGCACTCATGGGGAGGAGAAGCGCCATTCGTCTATAGGCAAGGACACGCCCGGGGCGCAACGACAAGCCGCAAGGGAATGGCCTGCGCGCATACGAAATCAAGGAAATGTGAAAAGGCGAAGCTTGGCCGTGCGGCGCGGCCTATTCGTCGTCCAGCATAATGACGACTTCGTCTTCACGCATCACGCCCAGCTGATCGCGCACCAACTCGCTGGCAAGATCAGGATCGGCCGCCTCGGGATCGAGCAGCATCACCCGGTTGCGAAGGGCATCGCGTTTGGCCGTGAGGCTCACAATCTCAGCGCGCCGCGCTTCGAGTGCGTCGGCATTCTCGCTCCAGGCCAGCAGCCCTGTCGGTCCGGCTACGGCAAAACCCGCCAGCAGCAACAAGGCACCAAGCGCAAGCAGCTGCTTCATGCGTTCCTGCGATCCGATGTTGCGTTTGCCTGGCATGATCCCCCTGAGCCGCGATTGCGGTGCATATAGCACAGAATCACACTTGCCGCCGCGCTGCAAGAGCAATGCGCTGCGATGCGCAAGAAACCCTATGGATTATCCGCCTTTCAGTAAGAGCGCGGCAGGCCAAGCACATGTTCGGCGAGATAGGAGAGGATCAGGTTGGTCGATATCGGCGCAACCGTATAGAGCCGCGCTTCGCGGAACTTGCGTTCAACATCATATTCCTCGGCAAAGCCGAAGCCGCCGAAGGTCTGCACGCACATGTCAGCGGCAGCCCAGCTGGCCTCCGAGGCGAGGAGCTTGGCCATGTTAGCCTCGGCCCCCGGGTTCCCGCCCTCATCGTAAACCTGCGCCGCATGGTGCACCATCAACTCAGCCGCGCGCATCTGGGCATAGGCGCGCGCGATCGGGAACTGTACGCCCTGATTCTGGCCGATCGGGCGCGCGAACACGCTGCGGTCCTTGGCATAGGCGGTGGCTTTTGCGATGAACCACTTGGCATCGCCGATGCACTCCGCCGCGATCAGGATGCGCTCGGCGTTCATGCCGGAAAGGATGTAGCGGAAGCCCTTGCCCTCCTCGCCCACCAGCGCGGAAGCCGGGATGCGCAGATCGTCGAAGAACACCTCGCAGGAGGAATGGTTCATCATCGTACGGATCGGCTTGACCGTCATGCCCTTGCCCAGCGCCGCCCGCATGTCGACGAGGAAGATCGAGAGCCCCTCAGTCTTGCTCGCCGCCTCTTCGCGCGGGGTGGTGCGGGCAAGGAGGAGCATGAGATCGGAATGTTCAGCGCGGCTGGTCCAGATTTTCTGGCCGTTGATGACGTATTCGTCGCCTTCCAGAACCGCGCGGGTCTTGAGGCTCAGGGTGTCGGTCCCGCTGGTCGGTTCGGATACGCCGAAAGCCTGTAAGCGCAGCTCACCACTGGCGATCCGCGGGAGATAGGCCGCCTTTTGTTCGGGCGAACCATAGCGCAGCAGCGTGTTCATGATGTACATTTGTGCATGGGCGGAAGAGCCGTTGCAGCCCGAGGCCTGGATTTCCTCCATGATGACGCAGGCCGCCTGCAGGCTCAGCCCGCTGCCGCCGTGCTCCACCGGGATCAACGCGGCGAGGAAGCCCGCCTTGGTTAGCGCATCGACAAATTCCCCCGGATATTCCCGCGCCGCATCCTTTGTGCGCCAATAGTCTCCGGGAAAACCTTCACACAGGCTGCGCACCGCTGAGCGGATGGCGGCGTGGTCTTCGGTGTCGTGGCTATGCATAGTCTCTCCCTTGGCGGCACGTGCGACTTGCCCGCTTGCCGGGCCCAAGTCCACCACATCGATTTGGGTGCTTTTGCGAAAGACGAGGCCCGTGGCAATCCCGTTTCGATCTGCTACTGACCATTCATCGGGAGAGACCACCATGCAGATTCTCACGCACGATCCGGCGCGCTTTGTCGACCTGCCGGATTATCCCTTTGCCGAAAACTGGCTGACCATCGACCTTGGCGAGGGCCTTGCGGCACAGATGCACTACCTTGATGAAGGCCCCAAGGATGCTCCGCCGCTCCTGCTCTTTCACGGCGAACCCTCGTGGTCCTACCTTTATCGCAAGATGATCCCGCTGCTGGTCGCGGCCGGCTTTCGCTGCCTTGCGCCCGATCTCATCGGGTTTGGCAAAAGCGACAAGCCCGATGATCCGAGCTTCTACACCTATGCTCGCCATGTCGGGTGGCTGCAGCAATGGCGCAATGCGGTGGTGCCGCAAACCGCCGGTCTGTTCTGTCAGGACTGGGGCGGCTTGCTCGGCCTCAGGATGGTGGGACAAGAGCCGGACCGCTTCGCCTTTGTGGTCGCGAGCAACACCTTCCTACCCACCGGCGGCGGCAAGGCTTCGCCGGGGTTCCTCGCCTGGCGCGAATTTGCGCGCTCCTCGCCCGATTTCCGCATCGGCGGGATCATGGACCGCGGCTCACAAACCCCCTTCACTCCGTCCGAAGTGGCCGCCTATGACGCGCCCTTCCCCGACGAAGCCAGCAAGGCAGGCGCGCGCGCTTTCCCGCAGTTGGTGCCGATCGAGGACGACAAGCCGGGGGTTGCGGACAATATCGCGGCGTGGGAGGGCCTCGCCGCTTTCGACAAACCCTTCCTCACGCTGTTCGGCGAGGATGATCCAGTGCTCGGAGCGGCGGGCCCGCTGCTTGCGAAGCGGATCAAGGGCGCCGAAGGCTTGCCTCACGCGATGCTGCAAAAATGCGGGCATTTCAGCCAAGAAGACCGCCCCGCTGAGCTTGCGCAGGGGGTGATCGATATGGCGCGGCTGGCAGGCGTTCTCGATTGAGCGAAACCCCGCCCGCCCTGCCCTGTCTTACCCGAGCGCAGGAATGGGCGCTGGCGGTGACCATCGCGGTGGTCACTGCCAATGCCTATTACATCCACCCGATCATCGGCGAGGTGGCGCAAGGGTTCGGGATCGGGACGGCGACCATCGGGTTGGTCCCCGCGCTTAACCAGCTGGCGCTGGCGCTGGGCATCTTGCTACTGCTGCCCTTGGGGGATTTCTATTCAAACCGGCGGCTGTGCCTTATCTTCGTGGCAGGCCAGACCCTTTGCCTTGGCGGTATGGTGCTGGCGCAGGATTTCGCCCTGTTCACCGCCGCCTCGACCCTGCTCGGGTTCTTCACGATCGCGCCCTACCTGATCCCCGCCTTTGCCTCGAAGCGAGTGGCGCCGGATCGGCTCGGCCAAGTTACAGCTCTGCTGACTGCGGGAGTGATCTTCGGGATTCTGGTCGCGCGGATGGGAGCGGGCATTATCGCTGAATATGCCGATTGGCACGCGGTCTATGTCATCGCCTTCGCGCTGATGGTGGGGGTGACGGCGTTCCTGCCTATCGCCATGCGCAGCGAAGCCACAGCGCCCAAGCGCGCCGAGGCCAGCTACGGCGCACTGATCGGCTCGGTCTTCACATTGGCGGCCAAGCATCCGGACATGCGGATATCGGCGGCGATCCAAGGCCTGAATTTCGCGATCTTCACGGCCAGCTGGCTGGCGCTGGCACTGCATCTGACCAGCCCGGCGATGGGCTATGGCACAGATGATGTCGGTTACCTCGCCGGAATTGCCGCGATCAGCATCATAACCACGCCGCGATTGGGACGCTGGGCCGACAAGGTCGGTGCCCGGCGCGCGCGGCTCGTGGTGGCGGTGGTGCAATTGGGCGGGATCGCGCTGTTCTATCCGCTGGGCTTTTCGATCTGGACGCTGATGGTGCCGCTGTTCATCACCAACACGGTCGGTCCCACCATCGATGTGACAGGGCGCATGACGCTGTTCACCCTCGCCCCGGAAATCCGCACAAGGCTGACGACGTCCTACATCGTGATGATGTTCATTGGCGGCGCGGTCGGGAGTGCGCTCGGCACCACGGGCTATGATGCGGGTGGTTGGGGGGCGACCACGACACTGATGCTGGTCATGTCAGCCGGCTTGACGGGCCTCGCCTATCACGCCGAGCGACGCTGGCAGCGAACCGCGGGGTGATGGTGACCCCGGCGCGATTCGAACGCGCGGCCCCCAGATTAGGAATCTGGTGCTCTATCCGGCTGAGCTACGGGGTCCCGGTGGCATACTTAGCAGCGCGGGGCTAACGATCAATTGAGTTTGTCGGGCGGCGCGACGGGAAAGGGCAGCGGGGCGACGGGGACGCCTTCCTCGATCAGCGCCTTGGCTTCGGCAAGGCTGGCCTGCCCATGGATCGGCGCTTCGTCGCGCTCGCCATAGTGCATCTTGCGGGTTTCCTCGGCGAACTTGTCGCCGACCCATGTGCTGTTCTTGAGCGCTTCAGCCTGCGCCTTGGCGAGCGCGGCAAGCATCTGCGGAGGGAGCGGGGTGTTGGCCATCGCCTGCTGCGGCGAAGCAGCGGCGGGCAGGCTTTCGGGACGGCTGTTGCCCTTGGCGGGAACGGCAGGGGCCATCGGCGCCTTGCCCACGTCACCCGAACCGCAGAACGGGCAGGCAAGTAGCCCGCCATCGCGCTGGCCCTCGTAATCGGCAGACGAGCCGAACCAGCCTTCGAAACGGTGGCCGTCAGCGCAAGAAAGGTCGAATACGATCATGGCTCAAGATGTGACAATTTTGCGGCGGTTGGCAAGAGCAGGCACCTGCGCGCGCACGGCGTCGATGCGTGTGAGGTCGATGTCGCAGAAGGCCAGCCCCGGTGCCTCACCGCCCATATCGAGCAGCACCTCACCCCAGGGATCGACCACCAGCGAGTGCCCGTAGGTGGTGCGCCCGTCCTCGTGGCGGCCCACCTGAGCAGCGGCGATAACAAATGCGCTCGCCTCGATCGCGCGGGCGCGCAGCATCACGTGCCAATGTGCAGCGCCCGTGGGAACGGTGAAGGCGGCGGGCACGGCGATAGTGTCGCAACGGCGGTTGCCAAGTTCACCGAACAGCGCGGGGAACCTGAGATCGTAGCAGATGGTGAGGCCAAGCCTGCCCACCGGCGTGTCCTCGACCACCACCACATCGCCCCCCGGCTCATAAGCCGCACTCTCGCGCCAAGCCTCGCCGGTGGCGAGTTCGACGTCGAACATGTGAATCTTGTCATAGGTCAATGGCGGCGTGAGGTTGGGGTGAAAGTAATGCGCGCGGTTTGCCCATTTGCCGCCGCCCGTCGTCACCGGCATCGAACCGATCACGATATCGAGATGCTGCTTGGCCGCGACGAACGAAAGATGCTCGACCATTTCAGCGGGCCGTTCGCTCTCAATCCATTGGCGCGCGCGGGCGCGGTCCCGGTCGAGGAGCAGGGACATCTCCGGCGTGAACAGCATCAGCGCACCGCGCTTGGCGCATTGCTTGGCTGCATCTTCAATGATGGCAAGATTGGCCTCAGGGTCCACCCCTGAGCACATCTGAAGCACCCCGATCGTCGGCATCAGCCCGCCAACAATGCGTCAAGCTTGCCCGCGCGTTCGAGCGCCGCAAGATCATCCGATCCGCCGACATGCACCTCACCGATAAAAATCTGCGGCACGGTCATCGCGTGCGGGGCGCGTGCGCGCATTTCGTCGCGCTTGGGCCCGCCCATCGTGATGTCATATTCGGTATAGGCCGCGCCCTTTTCATCAAGCAGGCGCTTGGCCCGCACGCAGAACGGGCAGGCAAACTTGGTGTAGATGTCGATCTGTGGCCCAGCCATATCCAACCTCTTGAAACCGTCCTTGTGAAAACCAGATAAGCGGTGTTGCTGCGTTCCGCCAGTCCGGGGAACATGCGGTGACGAGCAGGCGCTGCATCCGGCAGGCCTGCGATACGAACCAAATTGCTCAAGAGAAGAGGATTTGCACCATGTCTCGCTTTGATTTCACCCCCTATCGCCGCAGCACCGTGGGTTTTGACCGCCTGTTCGACCTGCTCGAAAACCAGGCGCGGCTCAATGCTGGCGACAATTATCCACCGTTCAACATCGCCCGCCGGGGCGAGGACAATTACCGCATCACGCTGGCCGTCGCCGGTTTCCGTCCGGCCGATATTGACATCACCGCGCAGCAGAACCTGCTGGTTGTGCAGGGCAAGAAGCGCGAAGAGATCGAGGATGGGTCTGAACTGATCCATGTCGGCATCGCCAACCGCGGCTTTGAGCGCCGGTTTGAACTCGCGGATTTCGTCCGGGTCGAGCGCGCGGATCTCGCCGATGGCCTGCTGGTGATCGATCTGGTGCGCGAAGTGCCTGACGCCATGAAGCCGCGCAAGATCGCGGTCGGCGGAGCCACGCAGCTTTCAGCCGTGCCGTCATCGTCCGACGAACAGGACAAGACGGCCAGCGCCGCCTGATGCACGGGCACCTTGACGGCAACTGAAATAAGTAGGGGGCGGATCTTTCGGTCCGCCCCCGCGACTTGCGTCGCCCTACCAGGTCCTATCCGTCCGGGTCGCAGAAGACGGACAAAACCGGGCAAGCTCGTGTTATCGATACACCGATTGCCTGACCCGATCTGGCCTTCTCACGAAGACCGCGCCGGCAGACATATCGCCAAGTCACTTTCTAAATCCTGCCTTCCGCACTGCTCTAATCCCTTAGCGTAAGATCGCGCAAGGCTAATCTGCCAAACTTGTAAGGATACGACACGCAAAGTCCTTTTGCGGAAACAAAGGATTGCAAGACTGACTTGCGGCGAGGCGGAAGCCGGTTTCAACGCCGCCAAGATCGGCGCGGCGATCACACGGAATTGCGGAAAGACCTGCGCTAAGCCACTCTAGACAAGGCGCGACTGCTCAAGTGCGGCGGCAATGAATCCGGCAAACAGCGGGTGCGGATCGAACGGGCGCGACTTGAGCTCGGGGTGGAACTGCACGCCCACAAACCACGGATGGTCGGGCCGCTCGACGATCTCGGGCAGCAAGCCGTCGGGCGACATGCCCGCGAAGATCAGGCCGCGCTTTTCGAGCGGCTCGATAAAAGCGCTGTTGACCTCATAGCGATGGCGGTGCCGCTCCGAGATCATCTCGGCCCCGTCATAGATGCGCGAGACATGGCTGTTGGGGCTGAGCTTGGCCGGATAGGCGCCAAGCCGCATCGTGCCGCCCAGATCACCGCCCTCTTCGCGCTGCTGGATGCCTTCCTTGGTCATCCATTCGGTGATGATCCCCACCACTGGCGTGTCGGTCGGGCCGAATTCGGTTGAGGAGGCATGGGCGAACCCGGCCTCGCGCGCGCCTTCGATGCAGGCCATCTGCATACCAAGACAAATGCCGAAGAAGGGCACCTTGCGCTCGCGCGCGAAGCGCACTGCCGAAATCTTGCCCTCACTGCCCCGTTCGCCGAACCCGCCGGGCACCAGAATGCCGTGCATCGGTTCCAGCGCGGCGATGATCTGCGATTCGTCGTCGCCTTCGAAGATTTCAGCGTCGATCCACTTGATATTGACCTTCACCCGGTTCGCCAGCCCGCCGTGAACCAGCGCTTCGTTGAGGCTCTTGTAGGCGTCCTGTAGACCGACATACTTGCCGACGACCGCAATGGTGACTTCGCCTTCCGGGTTGAAATAGCGGTCATTAACATCGACCCAGGCCGACAGATCGGGCGCGGGCGCATCGGTGATCCCGAAGGCGCGCAGCACTTCGGCATCAAGGCCCTCGGCGTGGTATTGCTGCGGGACCGCATAGATCGAAGGCGCGTCGAGGGCGGGGATTACCGCCTCGGCCCGCACGTTGCAGAACTGCGCGATCTTGCGGCGCTCGCTTTCGGGGATCGGGTGCTCCGCGCGGCACAGCAGAATGTCGGGCTTGATGCCAAGGCTTGCGAGCTCGCGCACCGAGTGCTGGGTCGGCTTGGTCTTAAGCTCGCCCGCCGCTTTGATATAGGGCACGAGCGTAACGTGGACCGACAGGGTCTGGAGCGGCTCAAGCTCATTCCTAAGCTGGCGGATCGCTTCCATGAAGGGCAGCGATTCGATATCGCCCACCGTCCCGCCGATCTCGCACAGGATGAAATCCTGACCCTCGCTGTCGGCCAGCGCGAATTCCTTGATCGCGTCGGTCACATGCGGGATCACCTGCACGGTCGCGCCCAGGTAATCGCCGCGCCGTTCGCGCGCGATGATGTCGCGATAGACCCGGCCCGAGGTGATATTGTCGCTCTGCCGCGCGGAAACCCCGGTGAAACGTTCGTAGTGGCCAAGGTCGAGATCGGTCTCGGCCCCGTCATCCGTGACGTAAACCTCACCGTGTTGGTACGGGCTCATCGTGCCCGGATCGACGTTGAGATAGGGGTCGAACTTGCGGATGCGGACCTTGTAGCCGCGCGCCTGCAGCAGCGCTGCGAGCGATGCCGCCATGAGACCTTTGCCAAGCGAGGAGACCACGCCGCCGGTGATGAAAATGAACCGCGCCATGGGATTCGGGCCTTAAGCAGCGAGAGGGATTCGGGGCAAGCGAATTGCGCCGCCCGCGCCCGCGCCATCCACAATGATGATGGACGAAGCGGGCCGGTAAGGCGCTTAACGCGGCGATGGCTTATTCGGCGAGCGGATCGCTTTCAGCGGGGGCAGGCGCAGCTGGCGCGGCGGGGGTCGACGCGGCAGGCGCCACCGGATCGGCCAGCAGATCGGGCGCGGCGGCCGGGGCTTTGCCGCGTTCGAGCGTCGTGCTCACATCACTGACGCTGCTCTCGCGCACGGCGAGACCAGCAAGCACGATCGACAGGACCACGAAAGCAACCGCAAGCCACTTGGTCGAACGGGTCAGAAAATCGGCTGCCCCCCGCGCCCCGAGCGCGCCTGACGGGCTGCCGCCAATGCCAAGCCCGCCCCCTTCCGAACGCTGCATCAGAACAACGCCAACCAGCGCGGCGGCCACCAGGGCCTGGACTACGGTAAGGAACAGGAACATCGCGTCTACTCTTACATGGGCTATCATGCCCGATCAGGAACTCTGCGCGCCATGTAGGCCGACCGCAGGCAATCGACAAGCCTGCGGCATGGCAGCGCGTGGGGCCGGTCTCAATTGTCAAACGGCTCGGTCGCCGCCAGCGCAATCCCCATCAGGCTATCGGCCGTGAGGCTCGCGCCGCCGACGAGCGCTCCGCCAACCTCGGGCACCGCAAAAATCTCGGCCGCATTTTCAGGCTTTACCGACCCGCCATACAGGATGCGCACGTCGCTGCCTTGTTCTTGCCCGAACAGATCAATCAGCAAGCGGCGGATGGCGCCGTGCATTTCGGCAATATCATCAGTGGTCGCGGGCGTGCCTGCGCCCACCGCCCAAATCGGTTCATAGGCGACCGTCAGCCGCTCGGCGACATCGGCGGGCATGGCAGCGGCGGGTGGCAGGGACGCCTTGAGCTGGCGTTTCACAAAAGCCACGGCCTTGCCCGATTCGCGGGTCTGTGCGCTTTCGCCGCAGCACAGAATCACTCTGAGGCCAGCGGCAAACGCGGCTTCCACCTTGGAACGCACCAGCGTATCCGTCTCTCCATGCCCGGTGCGGCGCTCGCTGTGGCCGAGAATCACGAACTTGGCCCCGGCATCAGCCACCATCGCGGCTGAGATGTCGCCGGTAAAAGCCCCGCCCTCGGCATGATGGCAATCCTGCGCGCCCACGGCGATCTGCTCAGCCTCGCGGTGGATCGGATGGATCAGGGTGTAGGGCGGCGCGAGCGCAACCTCGACTTTCATGTGGCGCTGCGCCGCGCGGTCAATCGCCCGCGCTTCGGACAGCATCGCGCGCGTCCCGTGCATTTTCCAGTTTCCGACAATGTAGGGTCGGCGGCTCATGGGCAATATCCTGCACCTTAGACAAATGAGAGGGTTAGATCGAGGGGAGGCTGATTCTGTGACCGCTTGTGATCCTCGCTCACGGCGCGCTAGCCGAGGAGTGGCTCGCAGTCAAAACGCAAGGACACCTGTTGCGGCACCGTGCCGGGGCCTCTAAAGCACCGCCGCACCGCCATGGTTCGCGGCGCGTCGCGGATCTCGCCGCGCGCCTCTGCCAGCCCGCTATCGGTAAGGTTTATTACGCCATGCTCTCGTTTTTCCGCCGCTTTTTCCAATCCAAGATCGGCCTGCCGATTTTCTTGGCTTTCCTGGCGCTGATGGCGCTGGCCTTCGCGGCCTCGGACATCACCGGATCAACCTTTGGCGGGGTTTCGAATGGTGACCGGGTGGCGGTGGTCGGCGGCGAGGCCATTCCCGCCAGCGATCTGGTAACAAGCGCCCAGAATGCGCTGGATCAGGTGCGGCAGGGCAATCCCACCCTGACCATGCCCGAATTCATCGCTGAAGGCGGGTTTGACGAAGTCGTGCGCCAGCTGATCGATCGCTATGCTGTGGGCAATTACAGCGAGAAGTATGGCCTTCGGGCCGGCGAAAATCTCGTCAACAGCGAGATCCTTCAGATCGCCGCCTTCCGCGGTTTGACCGGCGAATTTGATCCGCAGACCTATCAGGCGGCATTGCGCCAGCGCGGGTTGACCGATGCGATCCTGCGCCGCGATTTGCAGGATGGGCTGCTGGAACAGCAACTGCTCCGCTCGGCTGTGGCCGCGCCGCGCCTGCCCGAGAAAGTCGCCCGCCGCTATGCCGCGCTGGTGCTGGAACGGCGCCGGGGCGAGATTGCCTTGATTCCGAGCGAAGCCTTCGCGCCCGCAGGGAACCCGAATGACACGGTTCTGGCGGAATGGTACGGCAAGAACCGCACCCAGTTCATTCGCCCGGAACGCCGCGTGCTGCGCTTTGCCGTGTTCAGCGCTGAAACGCTGGAAGTCTCGGCCACGCCGACGCCTGCCGAAATTGCCGCCCGCTACAAGCGCGACGCCGCGCAGTATCAGGCCAGCGAGCGCCGGGCCGTGACCAGCTTTGTGGTGCCCACGCAGGATGCCGCCAAGTCCTTCGTCGCCCGCATCCGCGCCGGCCTCTCGCTCGAAGCCGCGGCCCGCGAAGCTGGCTTCACCGCCTCGCAGAGCGAGTTGCGCGACCGCGAGGCAACCTCCAGCGCGACCAGCTTTGCCTTCGCCGAGGCGGCGTTCAAGGCGCCGCAGGGCGGGATTGTCGAACCGGCACAGGGCACACTGGGATGGTATGTCGCACGGGTCGACAAGGTGGAGCGGATCCCGGCGCGCAGTCTCGCGCAGGCGACGCCTGAAATCACGCAGCAGCTGGCGCAGGAAAAGCGGGTCGCCGCGATCGCCGATCGCACCGCCGAGATCGAGGCCGAAATCGACGGCGGCACCGCGCTCGCCGAAGTGGCGGCGGCCTACAAGCTGAAGATTGAAACCACGCCCGCGTTGCTCGCTAACGGGCGGGCATTCGGACGTCCCGATGTGCAGATCGTGCCGCAACTGGGCCCGGTGCTCGCCACCGCTTTCCAGATGGAAGAAAGCGAACCGCAACTCGCGCAGGTCAGTGAGAGCGAATTCGTCGTCTTCGAAGTCGCCCGGATTGAAGAAGCCGCGGCCCCGCCGCTCGCTGACGTGCGCCAGCAGGCGATTATCGGGTGGAAGCGGGCCGAGGGCGCCAAGCTGGCGCGGGCTGCTGCAGACCGGATTACGGCCAAGGTGCGCGGCAAGACCGCTCTCGCTGCCGCGCTGGCGGCCGAAAACAAGCCCGGCTTTGAACGCGAAGTCATCGATCTGGAGCGCCGCGCGCTTCTGGCCCAGCGCGGCGGCAATGTGCCGCCACCGCTGGTGTTGATGTTCAGCATGGCGCAGGGCTCGGTCAAGGTGCTCGAGGCACCCCGCAACCTCGGCTGGTACATCGTCAGTCTCGACGAAATCGCCACCAGCCCGCTCGATCAGGAGCCAGGGCTCGTCGCGCAGACCCAGCAGCAGCTGGGTCAGGCCCTGACCGAAGAATATCGCCGCCAGGCCACTGCCGCCATGCGCGCCGAGCTGGGCACCACCCGCAACGAGGCAGCGCTGGTCGCCGTGCGCAAGCGGCTGACGGGCGATCAGTGATCCGGGCTGTGACTGTCACGTGACCCACTCCGACGATCGCCTGTCCGCGCCACCTGCCGCAGGCCTGCCCGACAATGCCGCCGCCGCCGCCCAAGCGCTTGCCGAGGGCCGCGCGGCGCTGGTGTGGCGGCGGATCATTGCCGACAGCGACACGCCCGTGGGCGCGGCGCGGCGGCTGATTGTGCCGGGGCGCGGGGATTTCCTGCTCGAATCGGTCGAAGGCGGCGAAGTGCGCGGGCGATACAGCCTGTTGGGGCTCGATCCCGATCTGGTGTTCCGCGCCAGCGGCAATGCAGCCGAAATCAATCGGGACTGGCGCCAGACCCGCGCGGCCTTTGTCCCGTGCGAGGGTGAGGCGCTGGCCGAGTTGCGCGCGCTCGCAGCGGCCTGCCGGATCGATCCGATGCCCGAAGGCCTGCCCCCGGCGCTCGCCTGCCTGGTCGGCTATCTCGGCTATGAGACGATTGGCCTCGTCGAAACCCTGCCGCGCGCGCCAGACAGCGCGCTCGACCTGCCCGACATGCTGTTCGTGCGGCCCACGGTGATCCTCGTGTTTGATGGGCTGACCAATGCCTTGTTCGCCATCGCGCCGATCTGGGCAGCAGGCGACCCAGAAGCGGCCGTGGCGCTGGCCGGTGAACGGATCGATGCGACCCTAAGCCAGCTCAGCCAGCCAGCGCCTGCCCGCCACGCGGACCACGCGCCTGAAGCCCTGCCCGACCTTGCCCCGGTGATCGCGCCCGATGACTACAAGGCGATGGCCTTGCGCGCGAAGGACTACATCCTCGCAGGTGACATTTTTCAAGTAGTGCTGGCTCAGCGTTTCACGTGCCCCTTTACCCTGCCCCCGCTGGCGCTCTACCGCGCGCTACGGCGGGTGAACCCCTCGCCCTTCCTCTATTTCCTCGACCTGCCGGGCTTTGCCCTGGTCGGCTCCTCGCCGGAAATTCTGGTGCGGGTGCGCGAGGGCGAAGTCACCATCCGTCCCATCGCCGGCACGCGTCCCCGTGGAAAGACGCGCGAGGAAGACGTCGCCAACGAGGCCAGCCTGCTCGCCGATCCCAAGGAGCGCGCCGAGCACCTCATGCTGCTCGATCTCGGCCGCAACGATGTCGGGCGCGTCGCCAAGGCGGGCACGGTGGAGGTCACCGACAGCTTCACCATTGAGCGCTACAGCCACGTGATGCACATCGTCAGCAATGTCGTGGGGGAACTGGCGGGCGACAAGGACGCATTGGACGCGCTGTTCGCGGGCTTTCCGGCAGGCACGGTCTCAGGCGCACCCAAGATCCGGGCCTGCGAAATCATCGCCGAGTTGGAGCCGGAAACACGCGGGGCCTATGCGGGCGGCGTAGGCTATTTCGCGCCCGATGGAAGTCTCGACAGCTGCATCGTGCTGCGCACCGCCGTGGTTAAGGACGGGGTGATGCATGTGCAGGCCGGCGCGGGGATCGTGGCGGACAGCGATCCCGATTATGAACTCGCCGAATGCCGCGCCAAGGCTGGCGCGCTCATCGCCGCCGCGCGCGAAGCGGTGCGTGTGGCGGGCGAGCCGGGGTATGGGCAATGAGGCATATCGCCGCCCTCGCCTCGGGACTGATGGTGATACTAGGCGCCTGCTCCGAGGCCCCTGCAGGCGAGCCCATCGTGCGCACCGAGCTTGATCCCTCGGCCAGCCCGGCCACCGCGACCCCCTCGCCTACGCCGTCGCTGGCTGCTGGCCCTTCGGCATGCAAGCAGGTGACCTTCGAAGAGATCCCCCTCACCCATTGCATCGCCGATCCCGCGCAGCACCGCATCACCATGGCCAATCTCGGCCCGGACAAGCAGCCGTTCGGCTCGCTCGCTGCCTTTGCCGCCAGCGTCGATCCCGCCACCATCGCCTTTGCCGTGAACGGCGGGATGTACGGCGATGACCTCAAGCCCATCGGCTATTACGTCGAAAACGGCGAGCGCATGGCCGAACTCAACCGGGGTGACGGCACCGGCAATTTCTACATGAAACCCAACGGGGTGTTCTTCGGCAGCGGTGGCAAATGGCAGGTGCTGGGGAGCAACACCTTTTTCGAGACGGTCGGCGATCGCCCCGAATTCGGCACGCAGTCCGGCCCGCTGCTGCTGGTGGACGGTAAGCTCCATCCCGAAATTCAGGACAACGGCCCCTCGCGCGCGATCCGCAATGGCGTGGGCGTCGATGCCAAGGGGCGTGCGCATTTCGTCATATCGGGCGCGCCTATCAGTTTTGGCCAGCTGGCCCGCTATTTCCGCGATGATGTGAAAGTCCCTGGGGCGCTCTACCTTGATGGGGGCGTGTCATCGCTGTGGGATCCGGCCACCGGACGGCAGGACAAGGGCCGCGTCGGGCCGATCATCGTGGTGACGAAGCGGATAGAGAAAGCGGCAGAATGATCCTCGTCATCGACAATTACGACAGCTTCACCTTCAACCTCGTCCATTACTTGATGGAGCTGGGGGCCGAGGTCCGCGTCGAGCGCAACGACGCCCTCACCGCCGCCGAGGCGGTCCGCACCAATGCGGCAGGCTTCCTCATCTCGCCCGGCCCCTGCACGCCCAACGAGGCCGGGATCAGCCTCGATCTGGTCGCAGCCTGTGCCGACGCGGGAAAACCGCTGATGGGTGTGTGCCTTGGCCATCAGGCCATCGGCCAGCATTTCGGCGGGCGGGTGCAGCGCGGCGGGCTGATGCATGGCAAGACCTCGCCGGTGACGCATGACGGGAGCGGCGTGTTTGCTGGCCTCCCCTCGCCCTTCATCGCCACCCGCTATCACAGCCTTGAGGTGGTGGATGTGCCAGCACAGCTCATCGCCAACGCCCATGCCGAGACACCGGGTGCGGATCACCCGAGCGTGATGGGCTTCCGCCACGAATCGTTGCCGATCCATTCGGTACAGTTCCACCCGGAAAGCATCGCCACCGAGCACGGCCATGCGCTGCTCGCCAACTTTGTCCGCCTGTGCGGACTGGAGCCGGTGCTGCCCGCGAGGCTTGTCGCATGAGCCTGCTGCCCGATGTGGCCACGCCCCTGACCGAGTCGCAAGCCGAAGCGGCCTTCGGCCTGCTGCTCGACGGCGCCCCGAGCGAAGAAGAAATCGCGGCCTTTCTTGTCGCGCTTTCGGCGCGGGGCGAAACTGCGAATGAAATCGCAGGCGCAGCGCGGGCCTTACGCGCGCGGCTGATCCCCATCGACGCTCCCGAAGGCGCGATCGACGTCTGCGGCACCGGGGGCGACGGGCACCACACGCTCAACGTCTCGACCGCGGTCAGCCTGGTGGTGGCCGCTTGCGGCGTGCCGGTCGCCAAGCATGGCAACCGCGCGGCCAGCTCGAAGGCGGGCGCGGCGGACACGCTGGAGGCCTTGGGCCTCGATATGGACGCTGCTGGGCGCACCGCGGAAAAGACCCTCGCCGAGATCGGCATCTGCTTTCTCTTTGCGCGCAACCACCACCCGGCGATGGCGCGAATCCAGCCCATCCGGGTGCGGATCGGCCAGCGCACGATCTTCAACCTGATGGGCCCGCTGTCCAACCCTGCGCGCGTTACCAGCCAGCTGATTGGCATCGCGCGGCCCGCCTATGTGCCGATCTACGCCGGCGCGCTGGCGAGCCTCGGCACCGGGCGCTCGCTGATCGTGTCGGGCGACGAGGGGCTCGACGAATTGAGCCTCGCAGGCGGCAACGAGGTTGCGGTGGTGACCGATCACAGCTTCATCATGGAGCGCGTCGATGCCAGCGCGGCGGGCCTCCATCATGCGCCGATCGAGGCGATCCGCGGCGATGACGCTGTGCACAATGCCGCTGCATTGAAGGCGCTGCTGATGGGCGCGCCTGGCCCCTATCGCGATGCGGTTCTGTTCAATGCCGCCGGCGCGCTACTGGTCGCGGATCGCGGCGCAGGCTGGCGCGACCGCGCGGCGATAGCGGCCGAAGCGCTTGATTCCGGCCGGGCCAAGGCGCTGCTCGAACGCTGGATCGACATGGCAAAGTAACCCCGTTCAGGCGCGTTCCATCGCCCAGACATCGTTCGAGTATTCGAACTGCCACTCGCCGCCGACCTCGCGCGAGTACTTGCCGCCAGTGAGATACATCCGCGCGCTGTCTGCCCACGTTGCGACGCCGCCGCGGGGGCTCCACGGTGCCTCGACCCGCTCCCAAGCGCGCCCGTCTGCCGTGACGATCATGCTGCTGGTAAACCCGCCCGACCGGTTCGCCCCGACAAGCCACAGCCTGCCGTCGAACATCTGCGGCGCAAAGCCGACCGGATCGGGCGTGCCGACATGCTCGGCGATGCGTTCCCAGCTCCGGCCGTCGGTCGTCGCCCAGACCTCGCTGTTCGAGCGCTCCGAGCCCGGCATTCCGTCGATCGCGCCGCCGCCGATCAGCAGCAACCGCTCGCCCATCACCGCCGCGACCGCCTGCGCGCGCGGCGACCACGGCGGATCGGGCATACGCTCCCACACGATCCCGTCGGGCGAGCGCCATACCGCATTGACTGGCGCCGTCCCGTCAAAACCACCGAGGATCCATAGATGGTCGGCGAAGCTCGTATGACCGTAGAAAATCACCTCGGGCAGGTTGGTGGCGGTGCGCGAGGTCCATTCGCGGTAATCCGTGCTCGTCGCGATCACCGGATCGATGGTGAAGCCGAGATAGTTGCCGGAATGCCGCCCCAGCGCCACCGCGCCGCCGCGGTGTTGCACAGTGCCGAGATAGGCGGTGTTGCTCCCGCTGGCCGGCATCGCCTCGCGCTTCCAGAGCGCCCCGTCACGCGATGACCACGTGCCTTGCGGGTGGAGCGCCACGAAACGCCCATCGGGGGCGACATGCACGGGGTAGTTGTAGGACTTGGGAAAGGCCGCTGCCTCCGTCAGCCTGCGCCAGCGATAGCGGGGCCCGCCACCGATTGCCGCACCGACGGGAGCCTTGCAACAGGTCATCAGTGCACCGGCAGCCGTCACTGCGAGCATGTTGCGTCGGGACAGGGACTCACCCAAAACCATGCCGCGATGATTCGTCGCGGCCTTTCGCGAGTCAAGCTTCCGCAAACACGCGGTTGCCCGTGCCCGGTGCTTGGGCTAGCTGCCAAGGCGATCATGACCAACAAGCTCGAGGAAATCTGCGCGACCAAGCGCGAGGAAGTCGCCGCGCGCAAGGCTGCAACCACCGCCGCGCTCGAAGCCGCTGCTGCCGCGCAGAGCGCTCCGCGCGGTTTTGAAGCCGCCCTGCGCGCGCGCGCCGCCTCGGGATACGCATTGATTGCCGAAATCAAGAAGGCCAGCCCCTCCAAGGGCCTGATTCGCGCCGATTTCCGCCCCGCCGATCACGCCGCCGCCTATGAAGCGGGCGGCGCGGCCTGCCTTTCAGTTCTGACCGACGCGCCCTATTTCCAGGGGCACGAGGACTATCTCGTCGCCGCCCGCGCCGCCTGCGCGCTGCCGGTACTGCGCAAGGACTTTATGGTTGACCCCTGGCAATGCCTGGAAGCGCGCGCCATCGGGGCGGACGCTATCCTGATCATCGTCGCCGCGCTGGAAGACAGCGCCATGGCCGAGATCGAGGCCGCCGCACACGAACACGGCATGGACGTGCTGGTTGAAGTCCACGATGAGGCCGAAGTAGAACGTGCCGCGCGCGTCCTCCAATCGCGCCTGATCGGGGTCAACAACCGCGACCTCAAGACCTTCACCACCAGCCTCGCGGTGACCGAACGCCTCGCCCCGTTGATGCCTCCCGGCACGCTGATCGTCGGCGAGAGCGGGATCAATACGCCTGCTGATCTCGCGCGGCTCGAAGCCGCAGGCGTGCGCACTTTCCTCGTTGGCGAAAGCCTGATGCGGGCCGATGACATTGCGCTTGCCACCGCCGCGCTGATCGGCGCAGAAACCGGGGTATGACAGGGCTCACCCACCTCGACGATCAGGGCGCTGCGCACATGGTCGATGTCGGCGGTAAGCCCGCCACGGCCCGGCGCGCGGTGGCAAGCGGGCGCATCACCATGACACCCGAAGCGCTGGCGGCAATCCGCGAAGGCAATGCGCCCAAGGGCGATGTCTTTTCCGCGGCGCGCATCGCCGGAATCATGGCGGCCAAGCGCACCAGCGAGCTGATCCCGCTGTGTCACCCCCTCGGGCTCGAAGCGGTCAACATCGAATTCGCCTACGAGGACAGCGCCATCCGCGCCACTGCCACCGCCTCGCTCACCGGCAAGACGGGGGTAGAAATGGAAGCAATGGCAGCGGTTTCTCTGGCACTCCTCACAATCTATGACATGGCAAAGGCCATCGATAAGGCCATGGTTATCTCCGGGGTTCGCCTCATCGCCAAGACCGGCGGCAAGTCGGGAGACTGGGCTGCCCCCGAGACCAGCGCGCCGTGATCGAACTGCTGGGCCTCGAAGAGGCGCAGGCCCGGATCCTCGCGCTCGCTCCCGCCCTGCCGCGCGAAGCCGTGCCGCTTCCGGCCATGCTCGGCCGCTATCTTGCCGAAGACCTCCGCGCCGCCCGGACCCAGCCCGCCGCGGACCTCTCCGCCATGGATGGCTATGCGCTCGCCCCCGGCGCGGGGCCATGGACGCTGGTGGGAGAGAGCCGCGCCGGCGCGCCCTTCGCACGGACGCTGGCCCCAAGCGAATCCGTGCGCATCTCGACCGGCGCCGTGGTGCCCGAGGGGGCCGAGCGCGTGCTGCTGCAAGAGGATGCTCAACGGGATGGCAACCTGATCACCGCGACGGAGATCCCGCCGCCCGGTGCCAACATACGCCTGCGAGGATTGGACTTCAGCATCGGAGACCTGCTCCTCACGCGCGGCACGCTCATGACCCCGGCGCGTATCGCGCTGGCGCTCGCCGCCGGTCATACTGAGGTCATGGCGACCCGCCCGCTTCGGGTCGCAGTAATGGACAGCGGCGATGAGCTAGCCGCCGATCCTGCCCACTGCGCCCCCCATCAACTCCCCGCCAGCAACGCCGCTATGCTGGCCGCGATGCTCGCCCCGCTGGGCTGCCACGTCACCCGCATCGGCCCTGTCCCTGATGATCGCGCCGCGCTTGCCGCTGCCTTGGCACAGGCCGAAAGCGCCGATCTGCTCATCACCTCGGGCGGGGCTTCGGTGGGCGATCATGACCTGATCAAGCCAGCGCTCGCCGATTGGGGCGCCGAAACCGCCTTCTGGAAGGTCGCGATCAAGCCCGGCAAGCCGCTGTTGGTCGCCACGCGTCCCCGCTCTTGGGGAACGCAGGTGGTGCTTGGCCTGCCCGGCAATCCGGTGTCGAGTTTCGTTACCGCGTTCCTGTTTGCTCTGCCGGTGGTCCGTGCCAGCATGGGCGCAGCGAACCCCTTGCCTGTGACCGCAACCGCCGTAACGGCCGAGCCGCTCCCCGCCGTGGGCAAGCGCCGCGAGTTTCTGCGGGCCGTGCGCGACGGGAACGAGGTGCGGATCGCTGGATCACAGGATTCCTCCGCGCTCTCCGCGCTGGCGCTCGCCGATTGCCTTATTGATCGTCCCGCCAGTGCCCCGGCACTGCCGGCGGGGAGCATGGTGACGGTCTATCCGCTCCAGAATGGCTGAAGTCTGCGGGTTTGCGCTGCGAGCCGCTTGACACGTTCCGCAAGGTTGCCTAATTGTTCCGCGTTCGTTCACCTTATTGGTGCGACGAAAAGTGCAAGCAACGCACCATGCGGTGCCTCTTGGTGCACGCGAAGGGATTGGCATGACCTGCGCCTGACCGCGCGGGGTGTGGACGCGACCAAGGGAGTTTTGAGCAATGCTGACCGCCAAACAGCACGAATTGATCCGCTTCATCCAGCTGCGTCTGGAGGAAACCGGGATTTCGCCAAGTTTCGAAGAGATGAAGGAGGCGCTCGATCTCAAGAGCAAGTCGGGCGTGCACCGGCTGATTTCGGCGCTTGAGGAACGTGGGTTCCTGCGCCGCCTGCCCAACCGCGCGCGCGCGCTCGAAGTGATCCGTCAGCCCGAGGACACC
This sequence comes from Erythrobacteraceae bacterium CCH12-C2, assembly GCA_001556995.1. Taxonomy (GTDB): domain Bacteria; phylum Pseudomonadota; class Alphaproteobacteria; order Sphingomonadales; family Sphingomonadaceae; genus Erythrobacter. The sequence goes on along the minus strand of LSKF01000106.1, from coordinate 88,065 downwards.
ACCCCAGCGGCTCGGAGCAGCAGCAATGTCGTGGCGCTCACCCCGGCAGCGGCCCGTCCGGCGCCCGAACCCGCCAATGACGTGATCGAACTGCCGCTCCACGGCCGGATTGCTGCAGGGGCTCCGATTGAGGCGCTCGAGGGCCAGAGCACCCTCCCCGTTCCCGCCGCCCTATTGGGCCCGGGTGAGCATTACGCGCTTGAGGTTTCTGGTGACTCGATGATCGAGGCCGGGATCTTCGATGGCGACTTTGCCCTGGTGCGCCGCACCAACACCGCGCGCGACGGCGAGATCGTGGTGGCGCTGGTGCGCGGCGAGGAAGCGACGCTCAAATACCTGCGCAAGGAAGGCGGGAAGGTGCGGCTCGATCCGGCCAATGCTGCCTATGATCCGCAGTACTACCGTCCCGATGAGGTCGAGGTGCAGGGCAAGCTGGCGGGCCTGTTGCGGCGCTATCACTGAGTTGCTGCGGGCCGGGGCTAGCGGCGACACCGGCCCGCTGATGGTGTGATGGCAACAGGGCCATTTCGCGACCGTGAGCGGGCCGCCGCGCATGAAGGTCGTTAGCGCTTCATTGTCGGCTCATAGGCCGGTCGTAGCGCGGGCGTCGCTGGTTGGTTGTGCGTCGTCAGGGGGGCATTTCGGGGCCGTTCTGGCGCAGGCCGCCACCAACCATGTGCACCCTGGCTCTGCGCCACGCTCGTGATGTTTTGGCTGGTCAAGTCGATGGCGAGACCCCCACTTTCAGCCAGATAGCGCCGGTCGGCCTTGAGCCAGATTGGCCGACAGGACCGAGGCAGGTAGCGGTCGGCGATGGCGATATCGGCCTCGGCACAGGCCGCCGCCAGCGCCCGCTCCTCGACTTGATGGCGAGTGCGGCCGAGCAGGATCCGCCAGTCCCGACCACCCCGTTCGATCACCACCAAGCAAAAGGCCGAGGAACACCGCGCCCCCGGCCACTTGGCCATCGGCACAGGCTCGGCAGCAACCCCGGCAAGCTCCATCAGGTTGTCGCGGGTGTAGGACGATCGGCTGTCGCGCAGGCTAATCAAGCGGCGTTCTCCATCAGCACCAACGACGGTAAGCCCCACCTGCCGACCATCACCTGCCACCAAAAGGTCGGGGATCGGGGTCCAAGCCACCATAAGGGTCGCGATTGCCACGGGAGCGAAACCCCACAACCACGACTTCCCACTCCACAGCCCCAGCCACAGCGCACCAACTACGAAGAGTGTGATCGTCGGCCCACTGATCTGCGGCATCAGCGTCACTGCCCCCGCCTGCGATGACGTGAACCGCGCAATCGCCAAGAGCAGGTCGAGCGATTGCTGCACCACCCACCAGCATGGCGCACCCAGCCCCACCCCGTCGAACAGCAGCCCCAGCGCAATCATCGGCATCGACACAAAGGTCACCAACGGGATCGCCACCACATTGGCCAGCGCGCCGTAAAATCCAGCGCGGTGGAAATGGAACAGCACGATGGGCATCAGCGCGAGTTCGATCACCACGCCGGTCACGAAGAGCATCACCACACGCCGCCCGGCATGGGCCCACCACGGCTGCTCGCGCGCGGCGAGGAAGGCGCGCGCCGGGTCGCTGGAAGACAGGGCAATGATCGCCAGAACTGCAGCAAAGCTCATCTGAAAACTCGGGCCGATCGCGCTCTCGGGCCACAAGATGAGCACGCACCCCGCCGCCACCGCCACCATTCGCAAAGAAAGCGCCTCGCGCCCCAGCACCAGCGCGCCGAGCACCAGAAGGGCGGCGAGGCATGATCGCACCGTGGGCACCTCAGCCCCGGTCAGCAGCGTATAGCCGATCCCCGCCAGCGCGCCCGCCCCCGCTGCCACGATCGGCAGCCGGACCCGCAAGGCAAGGGCAGGCCACAGGGCGAGCACGCGCAGCACTGCAAAATAGCCTGCCGCGACCACCGCACTGACATGGAGCCCGCTGATCGAAAGCAAATGGGTGAGGCCCGAATCGCGCATCGCAATCTCGTCGGCTTCGGGAATGCTGCCCCTGTCCCCACTGGCAAAGGCCGCTGCGATCGCCCCTGCAGACCCTTCGACACGGGTCCGAACATGGGCCGCGAGCCAGCGCTGGAGCCGCGCAATATCCCCCCCCTCTGGCGCAGGGCGAAGCACCTCCAGCGGGCCGAACATGCTGCCGGTGGCGGAGAGGCCCTTAAACCACGCCGCGCGCGCGAAATCGTAACTGCCGGGTAGCATCGGGCTCGCAGGCGGCATCAGCCGGGCGCGAAGTCGCACGCGCGCTCCCTCGGCAAGACCGGTTGGCACCTTGGCCTCGGCAAAAGCGGTGAGCGGCACGTTCACCCGCACCTTGCGCGCCTTGCTTTCTTCCGGGAGCCGAACTGCCATGGTGAGCCGCAAGCGATCTTCGGCGGGCTGGTCCTCGCGCTCGAGGACATACCCATCGAGCAGAACTACCATCGGCGCGGGTATCGGTTCGGCCCCGATCACCATCGACCGCGCCCAGATGACCGCCACCCCGAGTGCGAATACCAGCCCGCAGGAGACCAGCGCCGCGCGCAGATGGGCGCGGGTCTCATCGGCATCGCTCCCCGTCGGCCACAGCCTCAGAGCAACCAGCGCCAGCCCGACGCCTCCCACAATGGCAGCACACCAATGCCACATCTGCGGCAAGGCAAACCACGTAGCGATCCCCGCCGCAAGCACCACCGCCAGCCACGGCGCCCGGTCAAAGGCCGCTCGGGCGAGAAAATCCTCCGCCGCATCCGCAAGGCGCGGGCCGATCGACCCGCCCCCGGTGCTGGACAAGCGCGCACGGGTTTGCCAAGGCCGCGCCAAGCCTCGGCCAGCGGCGTCGCGGTCGCCGGGATCGTCCCCCATCGGAATGACCGGCACATCGCGCATCGGCTCGTCCCCATCGGCCAGGCCCTTGAACATCAGGCACCAAGCCGCTCAAAGTGAACAGGAAACTAACGCCAATGGCAAGCGAAAGCAGCTCCCCGTCATCGACCGCTGCAGGGGAAGTGGTGACCCGCTTCGCCCCCTCGCCCACCGGCTATCTCCATATCGGCGGCGCACGCACCGCGCTGTTCAACTGGCTCTATGCGCGCCACCACGGGGGACGCACCTTGCTCAGGATCGAAGACACTGACCGCAAGCGCAGCACGCAGGAAGCGATCGATGCGATCATCGAGGGGCTGGATTGGATGGGGCTCGATTATGACGCGCCGCCGATCTTCCAATCCGACCGCGCGGAACGCCATGCTGAAGTGGCGTGGCAGCTGCTGAACGCTGGCCATGCTTACAAGTGCTTTGCCACGCCCGAAGAGCTTGAAGCCATGCGCGAGGAGCAGCGCGCCAACAAGAAGCCGCTGCGCTATGATGGCCGTTGGCGTGATCGCGACCCTTCCGAAGCCCCTGAAGGCGCGCCCTTCACCATCCGGCTCAAGGCCCCCATCGAGGGCGAAACCACCATTCACGATCGGGTCCAGGGCGCAGTGACGGTGAAGAACGCCGAGCTCGACGATTACATCATCCTGCGCGCCGATGGCACGCCCACCTATATGCTCGCAGTGGTGGTCGACGATCACGATATGGGCGTGACCCACGTGATCCGCGGCGATGATCACTTGAACAACGCCTTCCGCCAGCTCCCGATCATCCGTTCGATGAACGCGATTGAAGGTGGGTGGCCGGATCCGGTCTATGCCCATATCCCGCTGATCCACGGAAGCGACGGGGCCAAGCTGTCCAAACGCCACGGCGCGCTGGGTGTTGAGGCCTATCGTGATGATTTCGGGATTCTGCCCGAGGCCTTGTTCAATTATCTGCTTCGGCTCGGCTGGGGGCACGGTGACCGCGAGGAAATCACCCGCGAGGAGGCGGTGGCGCTGTTCGATCTCGATGGGGTCGGCAAGAGCCCTTCGCGGTTTGACATCAAGAAGCTCGAAAACCTCAACGGTCACTACTTGCGTGAGGCCAATGATGCACGGCTGGCGGCGCTGGTGGCAGCCCGGATCGGCGAGGCGGCCGATGTGGACCTGCTGACCCGCGCCATGCCTGTGCTCAAAGTGCGCGCCAAGAACCTCAACGAAGTGGTTGACGGCGCCGCGTTTCTTTTCACCAAGCGACCGCTCGCGATGACCGAAAAGGCCGCCCAGCTGCTCGAGGGCGACGCGCGGGTGATTTTGCGGAAGATCACTGACCGTCTGGCGGGCGAAAACGACTGGACAAGCGAGGCACTGGAAGCCACTACGAAGGCGCTCGCCGAGGAGCAGGGATTGGGCCTCGGCAAGCTGGCGCAGCCAATGCGCGCGGCGCTGACCGGGACGACCACTTCACCCGGTATTTTCGATGTGCTGGTCCTTTTGGGACGGGACGAAGCGCTCGCCCGGCTTGACGCGCAAGCTGCGTGACAGCCGGCCTGCGGGTAGGGAATTTGGACAGGAGAATAGGCGTGGCAGACAAGCTGGCGAAACTCGAGCTGGGCGGGAAGACCCTCGAATACAGCGTGCTTGAGGGCAGTACCGGCCCCGATGTGATCGATATCCGCAAGCTTTACGCGCAGACGGGGGCTTTCACCTTCGATCCTGGCTTCACCTCGACCGCCAGCTGCGAAAGCGCGCTGACTTATATCGACGGTGACGAAGGCGTGCTGCTGCACCGCGGCTATCCGATCGGTCAATTGGCGCAGGATTCGAGCTTCATGGAAGTGAGCTACCTGCTGCTCAACGGCGAATTGCCGAGCAAGGAAGAGCTCGACACCTTCACTTACACCATCACCCGCCATACCATGCTGCACGAACAGCTGATGACCTTTTACCGCGGGTTCCGGCGCGATGCGCACCCGATGGCGGTGATGTGCGGCGTCGTCGGCGCGCTGTCGGCGTTCTACCATGACAGCACCGACATTTCCGATCCGCAGCAGCGCATGATCGCCTCGCACCGGCTGATTGCCAAGATGCCGACGATCGCGGCGATGGCGTACAAGTATTCGGTCGGCCAGCCCTTTATCTATCCTGACAACTCGCTGAGCTACACTGGCAATTTCCTGCGCATGACCTTTGGCGTGCCTGCGGAGCCCTATGAAGTGAACCCGGTGGTGGAGCGCGCGCTTGACCGAATCTTCATTCTCCACGCCGACCATGAACAAAACGCCTCGACCTCGACCGTGCGTCTGGCCGGCTCCTCGGGTGCGAACCCGTTCGCCTGCATCGCAGCCGGGATCGCGTGCCTGTGGGGCCCGGCGCATGGCGGCGCCAACGAAGCGGCGCTCAACATGCTGCGCGAGATTGGCACCCCCGACAAGATCCCGCACTATATCGAACGCGCCAAGGACAAGAACGATCCGTTCCGCCTGATGGGCTTTGGCCACCGCGTCTACAAGAACTACGACCCGCGCGCGACGGTTATGCAACAGACGGTGCGTGAGGTGTTCGAGTCTCTGAAGGTCACCGATCCCCTGTTCGAGACCGCCTTGCGGCTCGAAGAGATCGCCTTGAACGATCCCTATTTCATCGAGAAGAAGCTGTTCCCAAACGTCGATTTCTATTCGGGCATCATCCTTTCCGCGATCGGCTTCCCGACCACAATGTTCACCGCGCTCTTCGCGCTGGCGCGCACAGTGGGCTGGGTGGCGCAGTGGAACGAGATGATCAGCGACCCTGGCCAGAAGATCGGCCGCCCGCGTCAGCTCTACACCGGGCCGACGCAGCGCGATTACATCCCTGTCGACAAGCGTTAAGCAACTCGCGGCATGGCACCGATGGTGCTGAAGGTGATCGGCGGCTTACTGATCGCGTTCGGCATCATCTGGACCTTGCAAGGCCTTGGCGTGCTGCGTTGGCCTGCGGAAAGATTCATGCTCGCGCGCGGGGAATGGGCCATCTACGGCGGACTGACAGCCGTGGCAGGGTCGATGATGGTAGCGTTTGGTTTCCGGCTTTCGCGCGGCTGAAAGTGCTCGTCAGGCGCTGGGCAATTCGAGCCGGAACAGCGCCCCGCCGCCCGGGTTGCCCGCAACGGTCAGATCACCGTCCATCGCCCGGGCCAGACGCCGCGAAATGTAAAGGCCAAGTCCCGAGCCTTTGTCCTTGCCTCCGTCGCTATCGCGTCCGAGGCGTTCAAACTTGTCGAAGATTCGCTCGGCCTGCTCGGCCGTCACCCCGGGCCCTTCGTCCGAGACAAGCACGGCCACCCGCTCCGGGTGCTCGGCTTCAACAACGATCCGCACCGTGCTGCCGGCCGGCGAATAGGCAATAGCGTTGCCAATCAGATTGAGCAGAATTTGCAGCACCCTGCGGAACTCGGCCTGCGCCACCGCTGCGCCCTGCTCGCCTTCGACCGTCAGCACCGTGTCCCGGTTCTGCGCCTTGACGCCAAGGATGCCTGCCGCACGGCGGGCGGCGTCGGAAAGATCAACTGGCTCACGGACGGTCGCAAAGCCCGGCGTTTCGACCACTTCCAGATCAGCCAGATCATCCAACATCGCGGATAGATGCTGCCCGGCGCTGGCGATGGTAGCGGCGTAATCCGTGTATTCCGCCCTGAGCGGCCCGGCCAGACGCGCGCGAATGGTCTCGGCGTTGGCGATGATCCGAGCGATGGGTTGACGCAACACCGGCACAAGGGCGGTCCCGACAAGGCGTGTGGGCGACGCTTCGTCCAGCGCAGCATCAGCCTGCGGTTCGGCCCGAGACAGCGGTAAGGGCTGCTCCGCGATCAACAGCAATTCAAAACCCGTCGGCTGGTGCACATCAGTGCCCAAGGGGATCAGACGAATGCGCCAGGTGCGCTGCGATCCGGCAAGTCTGCAGGTCGCCCCATCAAGCAAGCGCCAATGCATCGGCTGGCGATGCGTGATCCCGGCGAGTTCCACCAGGTCCGTCCAAACTTGTCCTGGCGCTGCCATTGCGGCCTGTTGCAATCCCAGCGCGTCAGTTGCAGTGGCGCTCAGCACCTGCACCCGCTGGCGCGCATCGAGCCGCCCGGAAACCTCTGCGGTTGCACGGTCGATGCCATCGAGCCGTTCGGCGATCTCGCGGCTGGCAGGCATGACGAGCGGACTGCGCTGCCAGTTTTCGATCAGGACTTCGCAGCCCCCGCCGTCCGCTTCACTGACGGGGTGAATGCGGGCAAAACCGCTCACCTCGACGTCGCCGTCGAACGCACTAAAGGCCCGCGCAAGGCGCAGGCCCATCCGGCGGGCCTGTTGCACCAGCGCGAGGAGCTCGGGCACGGCGAGCGTGCCCGGGATCAATCCGCCGCAGCGCTCGTGCAGATCAGCGAGCGCCTCGTCGGCGCTCAACAAGCGGTCGCGCGCATCGGTCAGCCCATAGGCCCCCAGCAGGTTATCCGAGCGGTCCATGGTGTTCACGCCGCCGTGCCGTTGGCTCGGAGCAAAAGGTCAGCGCGTTCGGCCGATAGCGCGGCGAGCGCGCGCGGCATCCTTGCCACCGGTTCGATAAGCAGGAACTGCCGCTCGATCGCCGATGGTCCCAGCCCTGCTGCCCGCAGCGTCAACACAAGCCGCGCCCCCTGCCCTTCATGGCAGGCGAGCACCATCTCCGCGCGCGATTGGTGTGTGGTTTGCGCCAGCGCACTCGCAAACAAGGCAAGCCCCGCATGATCGAGCGCCAAGGCAGCCATCACCCCGCGCCGCATCGCTGTGACCAGACGGGTCAGCAGGCCCAGCCTGCTGGCAGCCTCATCATAGCTATGTTGCAACCGCTCAAGCGCAGCAGAAGACCCCATAGCACTGCCGAAATGGTGGGCGACCGCGATCAGCGCATGAAAACGTTCAGCGGGAAGCTCGCCCAGCGGCAACTCCATACGTCGCTGGCTCTGCATAAAGCGCGATTGGGCCGCGAGCAGTTTCATCGCGAGGCTCGCAACGGCTGTATCGTCCGAGGCGATCAGTTCCTGCAACAGCGGGCTCAGGACCGGGTCAATAACGTGGCGTTGCTGAAACCGCTCGGCCAGCAAGCTTTCGATGGCAAGCCCATGGAGCAGCGCCAGCAAGGCCTCATCGCCGAGCAGGCGGTCGGCAAGAGGACCGCCCGTTTCGGGATCAGCCATGCCCCGCCCCGTGGCAGGATCGCGCCCGGCGATTGCGGCGGAGAGCTGCGCTGCCAGATCGAACACCATACCGCGCACCCGGGCCAGCACCGCCTCGCTCACCAGCGATTGGGCATCACTCGCCAGCAAATGCCGCAGCACCGGCGACACCGCAGTGACCGCACGGACTTCCCGGGCGAGTTCATCCTGCAGGATCGCTTCGACAGCAGCGTCGGCGGCAAGGTCCGTCATCGTTTCGCCCATCGCATCGGATATAGCGCCCACATAGTTAAATCCGCGTTAGTTCAATGCCCACGCTTGCTGAGCAGCAAGATGGCCAGTGCGGTGGCGGCAAGCAAGGCGGTCGCTTCTGGCAAATACCCGGCTGCGGCGGCGATGGTTAGCAGCACCAGCAGGGCGGCGCGATCCCGCCAAAAGGCTGTGAAGGCTGCCCTTGCCTCCTCGCGCGCGACCAGACGTGCCAAACCAATGAGCAGCGGACCGCACACGGCGAGCGCGGTCCATTCTGGAAATGGTACCAGGGCAAACCACAGGGTCAACGCTGCCAAGGCATCGAGCACGACCCGAATTGCGGCCTCTCCCGGTATCGGCTCTGACCGGCGCTGCAAGCGTTGGGCCAGCCCTGCATAGCTTGCGGCAATAGTCCCCGAAAACGCCGCTGCCGCCGCACAGCCGAGCCCGATGGCTGGGGCGCCCCAAGCTGCAGCGACAACCCCGCCGAGCGCCGATACAAGCGCAACGCTGCCCGCGACCACTGGTCCCTCACGCAGCCCGCGCGGGGCCAGCGCACTGACCAGCGCGTCGGCCAGCGCGATCATAGGCGACCGGAAGTCGTGCAGGCGCACGGCGCGTGCCATCAGATCACGCTCGTGCGTCGCCAGCGCCGCCGCGCTTTCCGACAGAACCCACGCGCCCGGCTCCAGCTGTGTGGGGCCAAGATCGTGACACGGCGTTCGGGCTTGCAATGCAAGCCGCAAGAGCAGGCTCATCGCGTCGGCATCATCGGGAAATGTGGCAAGCTGCTGCACCGGGGCACCGCGCATGACCAGCAGACCCGCCCAGTGGCGAGCAGCGTCAATCCGTTCAAAATCATCCGGCGCGTTCACGACCAACGCATGGTCGTCCGGCAAGCACATGACGGCTCGGCACCATCCCGCATCGCTCTTCACCAGCTGCTGTGCAAGGAGCGGATCGGGAAGCAATCCATCGCCGAGGATAAGCAAGTCATCCTCCGCCCTCACCAAGGCAGCAAGCCCGACAAAGGCGGTCAGCGCATGAAACGTCGCACCGGTGGCTTCGACCTTGTGCTGGAGGCTGAGCACCTCGCCGTCGAGAGCGTGGCACAGGCAAATCACCCGCTCCGCGCCCAGCGCCGCCAAAAGATCGACCTGCCATGCCAGGATGCTTTGCCCGGCCAGCACCAGTTCCGCGCGCAGTTCGCCGCTCTCGGTGCGCCTCAGCGCCGAAATCAGGGCGATGCGCATGGGCAATTCTCCGCTGGTAGGCCGACGCGCAGGATTGGCGCTTTACGAAGCGGGGTTCAAGCCAGTTGCTGTGGACGGAGCGGCAGAGCCCGCCCCGAAAGGCGGTCAGCGCCGCCGTGCCTTCGAAAACCGGGCCAGCACGCCTTCAATCTCGCGCACCGCCATGGGCTCGCCGGGCGCGGCGTTCAGGGCACGCTCGGCCGCATTCAGCAATTCTTCGGCGTGAAAGCTGGCCGCCAGCCCCTTGAGCCGCATGGCCGCAACGTTCCAGTTGCCATCGCAGCGAGCACGCTTGAGCAGATCAAGCTGGCGCATCGCGCTTTCAAGGAAGGCAGCGCGCAATTCCTGCATCAACGCGGCGTCATCGCCGGCCGCAGCTGCAAGGGTTGCATCAAGAGCGCCGTTATCAAATGCCATGGGCCTGCGCATAAACCCCAAGGGGTTAAAGTGGGGTTTATCCCGAGTCCCCTTGTGGTATGCAGGAACTATGGCACAGGGACACCAGATGCGTACCTTAAGACGCAAGGGCGGGGATGAGGCACAGGCGGGAGTGGCACCCTTGCCTTCGCTGGATGATGACGGCGAGACGACTTCGACCCCACTGGAACTAGATGAAGACTGGGCCGAAGAAGCAGAGCTTCCCGCTTCGCCAGGACGCCTTGGCTGGCTCGCCCCTGCGATTGCCATTCTTGCTGTGGCAGCGTGGACTGGATTTTTTGGTTGGGCCATGCGCAACGAGCTGTTCGCCGCAATGCCTGATGCGCCCCGCATTTGGGCCGGCCTGATCGTTCAATGGGCCGTGCCGACGGCGCTCATCGGGATTGTCTGGCTTCTGGTGATGCGGTCCTCGCGGGCTGAGGCCCACCGTTTTGCCGCGACAGCTGCTCTGCTCAGCCGCGAAAGCGCCGAGCTTGAAGAGCGGTTGAAAGTGGTGAACCGGGAGCTGAGCTTGGCCCGCGAATTCCTCGCGGCCGAGGCCCGCGATCTCGACTCCCTTGGTCGGATTGCGGCAGAGCGGATTTCAACACACGCCAGCGAGCTGCAAGCCCTGATCACGACAAATGGCGCGCAGGTGGAGGCGATCGGCAACACCAGCGAAACCGCGCTCGGTAACATGAACCGTCTGCGCGACGATCTGCCCGTGATCGCCAATGCCGCGCGCGATGTCGCCAACCAGATCGGCGGCGCAGGGCGCAACGCCCAGGATCAGTTGGAGCGGCTGGTGGCCGGGTTTGAGCGGCTCAACCAGTTCGGCAGTGCCAGCGAAACCCAAGTCACCAGGCTTGGCGTCAGCGTGGGTGAGACGATTGACCGTTTCGAAACGCAGCTGTCCGCGATCGCAGCCGTCGCGACCGATCGCTTTGTCGCCCTGCAGTCCGAGGCCGAGGCCTATCGCACCCAGCTCGACGCCTTGGAGCGCGAGGCGCTGACAGCGCTGGAGGATCGCGCCGCGCAGACTTCATCGCGGACAGAGGCGTTGGCAGAAGGCCTGCGCCATTCGGCCGAGACCCTCCACGCGCAATTGGAGGCCGCCGTCGCTCGCCTTCACGAGACACTGTTGGAAAAGGTGCAAATCGTCGAACAACGCGACCTTGCAGCAAGCAGCGCCGCTGCGGATCGCATGGCTCGGCTGGATGAAACCGCGCGCCGGTTTGACGAGACGCTCGCCGCGCGCAATCTGCACTTTGCCGAGCAGATCGAACAGCGCCAGGCCGCACTGGAGACGCACGAAACCCAGGCCAGCGAAGTGCTGGCGCAGCGCCTTGCCGCGCTCGACGAGGCCATCGCCCAGCGCAGAGAGGCTCAGCTGGCGGATGCCGAAAAGCTGCGCAATCAAAGTGATGCCATCGCCGAAAGGCTCGAGCACCTGGGTCAGGTCATGGCCCAGATCGGCGATCATGGCGAGGCCGCGGCGTCAAGCCTTGGGGCCGGTCTGGAAGAGCTGGGCGAAAAGCTCGCCAGCAAGCGCGCAGCCCTTCTGCAAACCGAGGCCCAGCTCACCACCCTGACCGAAAGCAGCGTGCGCCTGCTTGAGATCATCCAGTCCGGCGCGCAGACGACCCGCGAGGATCTGCCAGCTGCGATCGGCGCTGCCGAAGCGGCGCTGGGAACAGCCATGTCGCGTGCGGGCGAGATCAATCAGTTGATGCTTGGTTCTCGGCAGCAAGGCTACGATCTGTCTGATTATCTGGTGCGAACCCGCAGCGAGATCGACGCCACTCAGAACGCCATTGGCGAGCTTGGATCCCTGCTCGCCGAGCAGGCAGATGATGCCCTCGCGCGCCTGCAAGGGCTGCGCAGCGGGTTTGCCCGCCTCTCGGATGACAGCGGAACGCTGGCGCGCGAGACGCAGGATCAACTCCGAGCCGCGCTGGCCAGTCTTGAAGCCGCCATTGCACAGGCCTTCGCGGTCCTCGACAGTGGCGCGCGCGCAAAGCTCTCTGGATTGGCGCAAGGCATGAGCGCCGAAGCGGTCGAAGCCCTTGAACGCGCCCTGCGCAACGAAACCGCCACAGCCATCGGCAAGCTCGAACAGGCCGCCGCCCATGCATCTGGCGTCGGACGCGAAGCCACGATTCAGCTGCGCGATCAACTCGTGCGGGTCAATGAACTTACAGGCAATCTGGAACAGCGCATCGCCCGCGCGCGCGAGCAGGCCGAGGAACAGGTCAACAATGACTTCGCCCGGCGCATGGCGCTGATCACCGACAGCCTCAATTCAGCGGCCATCGACATTGGCGGCGCGCTATCGACCGAGGTTTCCGACACGGCATGGGATGCCTATCTCAAGGGGGATCGCGGCATTTTTACCCGGCGTGCGGTGCGTCTGATTGATGCGGGCACCGCGCGGGAAATTGCGACGCTTTATAGCAATGACGAGAGCTTCAAGGCCAATGTCAGCCGCTATATCCATGATTTCGAAGCGCTCCTGCGCGCCACGCTCTCGACCCGCGATGGCCACGCGCTGAGCGTCACCATGCTCGGATCGGACATGGGCAAGCTCTATGTCGCGCTGGCACAGGCGATTGAGCGGTTTCGGAATTAACCCTCGGCGGCGGCAGATGGCGGCTTGGGCAGGATGTCTATGTCTGCGACCGTGATCCAGCCCTGCGTGTAGTTGGCAACGAACAGAGCGGTGCAGACCGCAGCAATGATCGTCGCCCGCAGCATCAGCTTGCCCGGACGGAAATTGACTGGAGCGCTGTCGGCCTGCCCCGGCACCTTGGGCACGCCGGCCTCGTCCGCCGTGCGCACGCCAAAGGGCAGCATCACGAAGGCGCTCATCACCCAGAACAGGAAGTAGATCGCCGCAATCGAAGTGATCGCCATCAGGCCACTGCCCCCGGCATTACCACCCGCACCTGCGGCTTCTTGCCTGACCAGCGCTGTGCGGCGCGGCGGGCAGCAAGCCGGGCGGTTTCCTTGATCACCGCCGGATCGCGCGCATCCTTGCCCTTGAGGCGGCCGATGGCGGTGAGCACATCGCTCGCGGCTTCCTCAAGGAAATCGGGGAGGTCTTCATCAAGCGGCAGCCCAATCGCCTCGATCATCGGCTGCGCCCCGCGGGCGAGCACCACCACCAGCACGCCATCCTGCGCAATCCGGCGGCGCATGGTCATGGCCTCGCCATTGGCCGGGGTGATGATGTCGCCATCGAGCACCAAGCGGCCCGCGCGCACCTCGGCAAGCTTGCCCGGTTTGCCGGGTGCAAGGCGGACGATGTCGCCGTTCTTCTGCACCACCTGCGCCGGAATGCCGCAAGCCTTACCGATCCGCGCCTGCTCCATCATGTGCCGCATCTCGCCGTGGACGGGCACAAGAATTTCGGGCTGGAGCCAGTCATAAAGCGCCTCCAGCTCCGGCCGCCCCGGGTGCCCGGAAACGTGGATGAAGGCCTGCCGGTCCGTCACCATCTGGATCCCGCGCGCGGCGAGTTGGTTCTGGATCTTGCCAATCGGGATCTCGTTGCCAGGAATCTGGCGCGAGGAGAACAGCACGACATCGCCCGCAGTGAGTTCAATCGGGTGATTGTTCTCCGCCATCCGCCCCAGCGCGGCACGGGGTTCGCCCTGCCCGCCCGTGGCGAGGATCAGCACCTCACCGCGTGGCAAGCCCATGGCGGTGTCGAAATCTACCGGCTTGGGGAAATCGACCAGATAGCCATTATCCTGCGCCACCTCGATAATCCGGTCGAGCGAGCGGCCCGCGACGCAAATCTGCCGCCCGGTCTCGCGCGCGACTTCGCCCAGCGTTTGCAGGCGGGCGACATTGCTGGCGAAGGTGGTGACGACGACGCGCTTGCCCTTGTGGCGTGCGACCTCTTCCATCAGCGCGCGGTGCACCGCGCCTTCGCTGCCCGAGGGTTCTGGGTTGAAGGCATTGGTGGAATCGCACACCAGCGCAAGCACGCCTTCCGCACCAATTTCGCGCAATTCCGCCTCAGTTGTGGGCTCACCGATGATCGGTTCTTCGTCGAGCTTCCAGTCGCCGGTATGGAAGATCCGCCCGTGCGGAGTGTCGATCAGCAGGGCGTTACCCTCGGCAATCGAGTGCGCGAGCGGCAGATAAGTGACGGTGAACGGCCCCAGCTCAATCTCGCCGTGATCGTCCTCGATGATGTTGAGTTCGACCTGGCCGAGCAGGCCTGCCTCCTCAAGCTTGCGCGCCACCAGATCCGCTGTGAACGGCGTGGCGTAGAGTGGAACCCCCAGTTCGCCCGCAAAGTAGGGCACCGCGCCGATATGGTCCTCATGCGCGTGGGTCAGCACGATCCCGATCAAATCCCGGGCGCGCTCCTCGATGAAATCGAGATCGGCGAAGACCAGCTCGACTCCGGGATATTCAGTGCCGGAGAAGGTCATGCCGAGATCGACCATGATCCACTTGCCCTGGCAGCCATAGAGATTGACGTTCATGCCAATCTCCCCGGAGCCGCCTAGGGCCAGGAACAGCAGTTCATCTTCGGGGGTAAAATCTTTTTTCACTACATCTCTTACGTTGGCAACAGTCAGGCGGTTTCGGCCTGCCGGGCGAGGATGGCGAGGCCATCAAGGGTGAGGTCGGCATCGACGTGGTCGAAGATGTCGGTGGCGTCATCAAACAATATGGCGAGCCCGCCGGTGGCGACAACCTTAGCCGGGCGGCCGATTTCGGCTTTCATGCGCACGACCATGCCTTCCATCATCGCGACATAGCCCCAAAACACACCGATCAGCATCTGATCTTCGGTGTTGCGCCCGATCACGCTGCGGCTGCCCGGCGCGCGGATGGCGATGCGGGGAAGCTTGGCGGTCTTGCCCACCAGCGCATCCAGTGAAAGGTTGATGCCCGGTGCGATCGATCCGCCCTTGTAGGCGCCGGTATAGTCGACCGCTTCAAACTTGGTGGCGGTGCCGAAGTCGACGATGATCAGGTCCCCGCCATACTTGTGATGCGCGGCAAGGATGTTGAGCGCGCGGTCGGCCCCGAGCGAACTGGGCTGATCCACGTCGATCTCGAACCGCCAGCGCGCAGCGCCCTGCCCGGCGAACAGCGGGGTGATGCCGAAATACTTCTCGCACAAGACCGTGAGGTTATGGTCAGCACGCGGCACGACCGAGGCGACGATAATCTGGGTGATGTCGGTGCGCTCGACCTCCTCGATCTTGAGAAGCTGGAGCAGCCACACCGCATATTCGTCCCCCGTGCGGCGCGGATCGGTGGCGATCCGCCAGCGGGCGCGGATGGTGTAGGCGCCATCCTCTCCCGGGGCGAACAGGGCGAAGACGACATTGGTGTTCCCGACATCGGCGGCAAGCAGCATGTTTGCGGTCCTTCCTAGGAAATGTCGCCAGCGCGAATGACACGTTCGCTGCCATCCGCCAAGCGTAGGCGTAACGCGCCGTCGCTTTCCTCGAGCCCGGCGAAGGTGCCGGAGATCACCGCACCGTCCGTGTCATGAACGGTGAGCGGCGAGCCCTGAGCATGGATTGACTTGTTCAGAAACGCCTCAAGCGTTGCGCCAAGGCCATAAGTGCGCCACGCTGCTAGCCTGCGATCAAACGCAGCGGCGAGGCTGGCGGCGAAATCCTCGAGCGCAGGCGGCACCGCAGCATCCGCCAGAGCGGCCGTCTTGCGCCCCGGCACATCGGGCGCATGGGCGAGGTTCACCCCGATCCCCACGACGATGTGCCCCCGCACCATCTCCAGCAGGATGCCCGAGAGCTTGCCGCCGTCCAAAAGCACATCATTGGGCCATTTAAGCGCCAAAGCTTGATCACGCCCCAGCGCGGCGGCGGCAGAATCGCGCACCGCCAGCGCGGCGACAAAGCTCAGGGAAGCAGGCGGCGGCCCACTTTCGGCAAGTTGCACGACGGTCGAGCCCATGAAGTTGCCCTCCCCGTCATACCATTCGCGCCCCTGCCGTCCGCGTCCGGCGGTCTGGCGGCGTGCGACCAGCCAATGCCCTTCGACCCAACCTTCCCCGCTGCGGATTGCGGCAGCTAGGTCGGCGTTGGTCGAGCCGGTCTGGTCGACTAAGGTGATCAAACCGTAACGAGGAACAGCGAGGCCGCAGCCTTGTCAGCCAGATCGGTCAGCGAAGGCGTGAGCAGATAGCCGAGCGGCGAGATGATCACCGCGGTCAGCCCCAGCAGCGCCCAATGCGCCGGACCGCTCTTGCCGGTAACGACGCCCGCGGGCTGATCAAAGAACATCACCTTGACGAACTTGATGTAATAAAACGCCCCGATCACGCTCGCCGCGATGGCGATGGCACCGAACGCCACCAGGCCCGCTTCGACCGTCGCCTGGAACACCACGAACTTGGCGTAGAAGCCAAGCAGCGGCGGGATGCCGGCGAGGCTGAACATGAACACGAGCAGCGCCCCCGCAATCGCGGGCCGCGTGACCGAAAGCCCGCGAATATCGGCAAAGGTCTCGAACAGCCCCCCCTCATCATCGCGCAACATCAGCAACGCGACGAAGCAGCCAAGGCTCATCGCGACATAAATGAACAGATAGACCAGCATCGCCGACGCGCCTTCGGCATTGGCGACCGCAAGGCCCAGCAGGATGAAGCCGATATTGTTGATCGACGAATAGGCGAGCAGTCGCTTGAGGTTCTCCTGCCCAATCGCGCCCAACGCGCCGAAAATGATCGAGGCCAGCGCGGTGAACATCACGATCTGCTGCCACGCGGCCACCTGCGCGCCGAACACTTCGAAGGTGACGCGGGCGGTCAGCGCCACGGCGGCGACCTTGGGGGCGGTGGCGAAGAAGGCGGTGACGGGGGTCGGCGCACCTTCGTAGACGTCGGGGGTCCACATATGGAACGGCACGGCGCTAATCTTGAAGGCGAGGCCCGAGAGCACGAAGATTAGCCCGAACAGCGCTCCGGCGCTCATCTCGCCGGTCAGCCCCGCGCGCACCGCCGTAAAGCCGGTGCCGCCGGTGAAGCCGTAAAGCAGGCTCATGCCGTATAGCAGGATCCCCGAGGCGAGCGCGCCGAGCACGAAATACTTGAGCCCCGCCTCGCCCGACCGGACGTCGCGGCGCAGGATTGCGGCCAACACATAGGCTGAGAGGCTGTTCAGCTCAAGCCCGAGATAGAGGCTCATGAAATCATTGGCCGATACCATCAACCCCATGCCGACGGCCGCAAAGAGGATCAGCACCGGGTATTCCGCGCGCATTACCTGTTCTGTCCCAGCAGCAGCACTGTTGAAGAAGGCAGGCGCGATGATCAGCGCGCCGATGGCCGAGAGATAGACCAGCGCCTTGGCATAAAGCGCAAAGCTGTCGATCTTGAGCAAACCGCCAAAGGCCAAGGTCGCAGGGCCGTCGGTGCCGAAATGCAGGCCGGGGACGAGCAGGAAACCTGCGCCGAACAGCACTGCCGCGGCGGCAATGGTTATAGGCCGCGCGGCCTTGTCCCCGCCCCAGGCGGCGACCAGCAGCAGCACGAGGCCCGCTCCCGTCAGCAGCAATTCAGGCGCGATCAGCGCGAAGGAATGGGCGAAATCCATCAGTGCGCGCCCTCCTTGGCGCCAGAATGGTCTGCGCTTTCATGATGCGGCAGCGCGTTGGCGGCCTCGGCTCGGGGTGCGCCTGCTGCCAGCGCGGCATCGCTCGCCGGGGCTGCGCTGGCGAGGCGTGCATCGAGCACGGCAATGTCGGCCCGCATCGGCGCGAGGAAGCTTTCGGGGTAGACGCCCATCCACATCACCGCCGCCGCGATGGGCGCCATCATCACCCATTCGCGGGCGGAAATGTCGCGCATAGCGGCAGCATCCTCGTTCACCTGACCGCCGAAGGCGACCCGGCGGTAGAGGTACAACATATAGGCCGCCCCCAGAATGATCCCGGTGGTGCAGATCAGCGCGACAGTGCTCGATGTCTGGTAGATCCCCGCCAGCGACAGGAATTCGCCGACGAATCCGCTGGTCCCCGGCAGGCCGATGCTCGCCATGGTGAACAGCAGGAAGAACAGCGCGTAATAGGGCATGTTGGTCGCCAGACCGCCGTAACGCGCGATCTCACGGGTGTGCAACCGGTCGTAGATGACCCCCACACAAAGGAACAACGCCCCCGATACGAGCCCGTGACTGAGCATCACGATCATCGCGCCTTCCAGCCCCTGCTCGTTGAAGGCGAAAAGCCCAACAGTCACGATCGCCATGTGCGCCACGGACGAATAGGCAATCAGCTTTTTCATGTCGTCCTGCACCAGCGCGACCAGCGAGGTGTAGACCACCGCCACCATCGAAAGCACGAACACCAGCCACGCCCACTGCGCCGAAGCCTCAGGGAACATCGGCAGGCTGAAACGGATGAAGCCATAACCGCCCAGCTTCAGCAGCACGCCTGCGAGGATCACCGACCCTGCGGTCGGTGCCTGCACGTGCGCATCAGGCAGCCAGGTGTGCATCGGCCACATCGGCACTTTCACCGCAAAACTCGCAAAGAAGGCCAGCCACAGCCACGTCTGCGCTGCGGGCGGGAAGCTGTATTGCATCAGGGTCGGGATGTCAGAGGTGCCGGCTTCCGCCACCATCCAGAACATCGCGATCAGCATCAGCACTGAACCCAGCAGGGTGTAGAGGAAGAACTTGTAGCTCGCGTAAATGCGGTTGTCCCCGCCCCACACGCCGATGATCAGATACATCGGAATGAGGCCCGCCTCGAAGAAGACATAGAACAGGAACAGGTCCTGCGCCGCAAAGGTGCCGATCATCAGCACTTCCATGAACAGGAAAGCCGCCATGTATTCGCCGACCCGCTTGGTGACCGATTCCCAGCTGGCCAGAATGCAGACTGGCATCAGGAAGACGCTCAGCATGATCAGCATCAGCGCTATGCCGTCGATCCCGAGCTTGTACTGGAAGCTGGCGAACAGGTTCGCTTCCTCGCGGAACTGCCATTGCGCCCCGCCGATATCGTAATTCGCCCATAGGACGATGCCGAGCACGAAGGTGACAAGCGTCGCCCCCAGTGCGATCCAGCGGGCTGCGGTCGCGCCCGCGAACAGGCACGCCAGCGCACCCGCCAGCGGTACGAGCATCATGAGCGACAGGATGGGAAGGCCTTCCATTACGAAGCGCGCTCCTAAAGCAAAACGTAGGTGACAGCGGCGACCAGCCCGAGCAGCATGATCAGCGCGTAGGAATAGAGGTAGCCCGACTGGAGCGACTTGGCGGCGACCGAGGAGCGCTCGACCACCCAGGCGATGCCATTGGGGCCGAAGCGATCGATCGTGCCGATATCACCGAGCTTCCAGAAGGCGCGGCCGAAAGCGAAGGCGGGCTTCACGAACAGCGCGTCATAGAGCTCGTCGAAATACCACTTGCGATAGACAAAGTTGTGCAGCGCCCCGAAGGCGCTCACGAACTTGGCCGGAATGTCGGGCTTGGCGATATAGGCGAGGTAGGCCCCGCCGAGACCGATCACCATCACGATGCTGGCAGCCAGCTTTACCGGCCACGGCACGCCGTGCATCGCGTGGACGAGGTTCTCGTTGAAATAGATGGCGCCGTTCCAGAAGGCCTCGCCGTCGATGAACTGGCCCTTGAACACGAAGCCCGCGAACACCGCGCCAATGCTGAGGAGCCCGAGCGGGATCAGCATCGAGACCGGGCTTTCGTGCGGGTGATAGCCCGCCGTGCCATCGCTCGGCGCGTGAGCGTGGTCATCGTGGCCGTGGCCATGATCGTCATGCACCGCGTGCTGGATATGCTCCGACTGCTCCCAGCGCGGCTTGCCCCAGAAGGTCAGGAACATCAGGCGCCACGAATAGAAGCTGGTGAGCAGCGCCGCGATGGTGCCAGCCCAGAAGGCAAAGAGCCCCACCCCGTTGCCGCGCGCATAGGCCGCCTCGAGGATTGAATCCTTGGAATAGAAGCCCGCAAAGCCGAACACATCGACAATCCCGACCCCGGTAATCGCCAGCGTGCCCATCATCATCGCCCAGAAGGTGAGCGGGATGTGCTTACGAAGGCCGCCGTAGTAACGCATATCCTGCTCGTGGTGCATCGCGTGGATCACGCTGCCTGCGCCAAGGAACAGCAGCGCCTTGAAGAAGGCATGCGTGAAGAGGTGGAACATCGCCGCGCCGTAAGCGCCGACGCCCGCGGCGAAGAACATGTAGCCGAGCTGCGAGCAGGTCGAATAGGCGATCACCCGCTTGATGTCCCACTGCGTTGTGCCGATGGTGGCGGCGAAGAAGCAGGTCGCTGCCCCAACGATGGTGACGATGGTCAGCGCGGTCGGCGCGGTTTCGAACATCGGCGAAAGACGACACAGCATGAACACGCCCGCGGTCACCATGGTCGCGGCGTGGATAAGCGCCGACACCGGCGTCGGCCCCTCCATCGCGTCGGGCAGCCAGGTGTGCAGGCCCAGCTGCGCCGACTTCCCCATCGCCCCGATGAAGAGGAGGATGCACAGGATATCCATCGTATAGAGGCGCATGCCGACAAAGTTGATGGTCGATCCGCTCATCGCCGGAGCAGCCGCCAGAATGTCGGGGATCGAGGTCGTCTGGAACACCAGGAACGTGCCGAAGATGCCGAGCATGAAGCCCAAGTCACCCACGCGGTTGACCACGAAGGCCTTGATCGCGGCAGCCCCTGCGCTTGGCTTCTTGTACCAGAAACCGATCAGCAGATAGGAGGCGAGGCCCACGCCTTCCCAGCCAAAGAACATCTGCACGAGGTTGTCGGCCGTCACTAGCATCAGCATCGCGAAGGTGAACAGCGAAAGGTAGCTGAAGAAGCGCGGCTGATCCGGGTCTTCCTCCATGTACCCCCACGAATAGAGGTGCACGAGCGCCGACACGGAATTGATCACGACCAGCATGATCGCGGTCAGCGTGTCGACCCTGAGCGCCCAGTCGAAACTCAGCGCGCCGCTCTCGACCCACTTGAGCACCGGCACGACCTGCGCGGTCTCAGTCCCGCCGAGGAAGCCCAAGAAGATGGGCCAGCTCAGCCCCGCCGAAAGGAACAGCGCGCCGGTGGTGATGCTCTTGGCCGCGACATTGCCCAGCATACGGTTGCCGAGCCCTGCAATCAGGGCGGCGAGCAGCGGGCCGAAGACGATGATGAGGATTGTGTTCATCAACAATTCCCGTTCGGGCTGAGCTTGTCGAAGCCCTGCACTTCTTTGGAGCGCACCGGATCGAAGAAAAGACAGCCCTTCGACAAGCTCAGGGCGAACGGATTAGGGGTTTTCATCCGAATTACCCCTTCATCCGGTTGATATCGTCAACCGCGATCGAGCCACGGCCGCGGAAATAGATCACGAGGATCGCAAGCCCGATGGCCGCTTCGGCCGCGGCTACGGTCAGCACCAGCATCGCGAAGATTTGGCCCACCAGATCCTGCATGAAAGCGCTGAAAGCGACGAGATTGATGTTCACCGCCAGCAAGATCAGCTCGACCGCCATGAGGATGACGATCACGTTCTTGCGGTTGAGGAAGATCCCCAAGACGCCGAGCACGAACAGGATCGCGCCCACGGTGAGATAATGTTCGATGCCGATCATAGCTCGACCCCTTGGCCCACTTCGGGGCTCTTCATCACGGTTGCCTCTTCCGGGCGGCGGCGAATCTGCTTGCCGACATCCTGCCGCGCGCGCGCGCCGGGATTGGGCGGCTGGAAGGTCAGCACGATCGCGCCGATCATCGCCACCAGCAGGATGATCCCGGCGACCTCGAACAACAGGATGTAGCGGCCATAAAGCAGCGCACCCAAAGCCTCGATGTTCGAAGTGTCCGCCGCCTGCATCGCGCTGCCATCGGCCGTGCCGAGCCGGATACCGCCCGCATTGTAAGCCCCCACCGCCAGCAGCAGCTCCGCCAGCAGCACCGCAGCAATCGCCAGCCCCAGCGGCGCATTGCGGCTGAACCCTGCGCGCATCGCGGCGAAATCAATGTCGAGCATCATCACCACGAACAGGAACAGCACCGCGACCGCGCCCACGTAAACGATCACCAGCAGCATCGCGATGAACTCCGCGCCAACCAGCACCATCAGGCCGGCGGCGTTGAAGAACGCCATGATCAGCCACAGCACCGAGTGCACAGGGTTCTTCGCCATGATCGTCATCACAGCGGCACCGACCACGATGGTCGCGAAGAAATAGAAGGCGATGGCCTGAATTATCATGCTGATCCCCAACTCCTGCCCTGCCCCGATCCAAGGGCGTGGCCAGAAGAGCCGTCCGTAGTGATCCCAAGTCTATGCCCGTGCCGTGCCGAAGCCCCGCGCAGGCGGTGTTGTGTTATGTTCGGCGCGCCCTAGCGATAGGGTGCGTCGGCTTCAAGGTTGGCCGCGATGGCCCGTTCCCACTTGTCACCATTGCTGAGCAGCTTGGCCTTGTCGTAAAGCAGCTCGGCGCGGGTTTCGGTGGCGTATTCGAAATTCGGTCCCTCGACGATGGCATCTACGGGGCAGGCTTCCTGGCAGAAGCCGCAGAAGATGCACTTGGTCATGTCGATATCGTAGCGGGTGGTCCGGCGGCTGCCGTCCTCACGCGGTTCGCTCTCGATGGTGATCGCCTGCGCGGGGCACACGGCCTCGCACAGCTTGCACGCGATGCAGCGTTCCTCGCCATTCGGATAGCGCCGCAGCGCATGCTCGCCGCGGAAACGGGGCGAAAGCGGGGCCTTCTCAAAGGGGTAATTGATCGTCACCTTGGGCTTGAAGAAATACTTCAGCGTCAAGGCGTGCGCCTTGAGGAATTCCCAGAGGGTGAAGCTCTTGATGAGGTGGGAGACGGTGGTCATGCGAAGTGCCCAATGGCCATGAGATAACCCGAAGTGGCGGCGACAAACAGCAGGCTCATCGGCAGGAACACCTTCCACCCGAGGCGCATCAGCTGGTCGTAGCGGTAGCGCGGCACGGTCGCCCAGATCCAGCTGAACATGAAGAAGAACATGAAGGTCTTGAGCAGGAACCAGATGATCCCTGGCACCATGTAAAGCACCGGAATGTCGAGCGGCGGCAGCCACCCGCCAAAGAACAACAGCGTGTTGAGCGAACACATCAGCAGGATGTTGGCATACTCGCCAAGCCAGAACAGCGCGAAGCTCATCGAAGAATATTCGGTCTGGTAGCCCGCGACGAGCTCGCTCTCGGCCTCGGTCAGGTCAAACGGCGCGCGCGCGGTTTCGGCGAGCGAGGAGATGAAGAACACCACCCACATCGGGAAGAGCAGCGGGTGGATCACATAGGCGTTGATGAAGCCGAACCCGAAGCCTTGCTGCGCGTTGACGATGCCCGAGAGATTGAAGGTCCCGGCGAACAGCACCACGCAGACCAGCACGAAGCCGATCGAGACCTCGTAAGAGATCATCTGCGCCGACGCGCGCATCGCCGAGAAGAACGGGTATTTGGAGTTCGACGCCCACCCGCTCATCACCACGCCGTAAACCCCCATCGACGAGATCGCGAGGATGTAGAGCAGGCCGACATTGATATCCGCCAGCACCCCGCCCTCCCAGAACGGGATCACCGCCCAGGCCGCGAGCGCGACGGTGAAGGTGATGATCGGCGCGATCAGGAAGATGCCCTTGTTCGCGGCGCTCGGAATGATGGTTTCCTGCAGGAAGACCTTGAGGCCATCCGCGAAGGATTGCAGCAGCCCGAACGGCCCGACCACATTCGGGCCCCGCCGCATCATGATCGCGCCCAGCACCTTGCGGTCGACATAAATCACCATGGCGACGCTGAACATGACGAGCAGCGAGATCACGATGATCCCGGTGAGCGTCGCGACGGTCCACGCCCATTCGTAGCTGAGGCCGAGCGATTGGAAGAAGGCGGTCATTGCGTGTCCCCCACCCCGTCCGGGCTGAGCTTGTCGAAGCCTTGCACTTCAACTTCTCGCACTGTTCCAAAAGAAGGGCAGCCCTTCGACAGGCTCAGGGCGAACGGATGATGTTGATTTGTCATTCCGCGGCCTCCTTCACATCGGCCCCGTGCAGCAGTTCGTCCGAACAGCGCTGCATCACCTCGCTGGCGCGGGCGATGGGGTTGGTGAGGTAGAAGTCCTTGATCGGGTAGCCGGTGAGCTCGCCATCGAACTTGGCGCTACTGTCCGCCTTGGGCAGCCCGCCGTAATCCGCGAGGCCCTCTTCACCCAGCGCGGGGACGGCAGCGATCATCGCGGCCTGAAGCTGATCGAAGCTGTCGAAGCCGACCGTCACGCCCAACGCATCAGCCAGCGCGCGCAGGATCGTCCAGTCCTCGCGCGCATCGCCGGGGGCGAAGACCGCCTTCTCGGCAAACTGCACCCGGCCCTCAGCGTTGACGTAGGTCCCGTCCTTTTCGGCATAGGACGCGCCCGGCAGGATGATATCCGCGTGATGCGCGCCCTTGTCGCCGTGGTGGCCGATATAGACCTTGAGGCTGCTGCCGAACGCCGCATAGTCCATCTCGTCCGCGCCGAGGCTAAGCAGCACCTTGGGGCTCGCGGCGGCAATGTCGCCCATCCCGCCCGGCAGAGTGAAGCCCAGCATCAGCGACGCCATGCGCGCCGCCGAGATGTGGAGCACGTTGAACCCGTTCCAATCGTCGCGCACCAGATCGAACTTGTCGACCAGCTTGAGCGCCGCCGGAAGCGCGCCCTTGGCCAGCGCCGCCGCGCCCACGATCACCGCCGGGCGCTGGGCCGCCTTCATCGCATCGCCCAAGGCCTTAGGCACACGGTTCAGGATTTTCAGATCGTTGCCGAGGAAGGTCGCGGGGTAAGTCGGGTCCCATTCTGGGCCGATGATGTAGACCTTGGCCCCCGCCTTCACCGCCTTGCGCAGGCGGACGTTGAGCAGGGCGGCCTCCCAGCGGACATTGCTGCCGATGATGAGGATCGCGTCAGCCGTCTCGATCCCGGCGAAGGTCGAGTTGAAATTGACCGCTGCAAGGTTCGACACGTCATAGGTCATGCCGGTCTGGCGCGCTTCGGTCAGCTGCGATCCGCAAGCGTTGACCAAAGCCTTGGCGGCAAACATCGTCTCGGCATCAAGCAGATCGCCCGCGACCGCCGCGATGCTGGATTTGTCGCTTGCCAGAACACCTGCGATCATCCCGAAAGCCTCGGCCCATTCGGCAGGCTGCAAGCGTCCATCCCGCCGCACCCACACGCGGTCTAGGCGGCGCTTGGTCAGGCCATCGACCTGATAGCGGCCCTTGTCCGACAGCCACTCCTCGTTGACGTCGTCATTGACGCGCGGCAGCGCGCGCATCACTTCGCGGCCCTTGGAGTGCAGCGTGATGTTGGCACCTACCGCATCCGAGACGTCGATGCTGAGCGTCTTCTTCAGCTCCCACGGCCGCGCCTCGAAGGCGTAGGGCCGCGACGTCAGTGCGCCGACCGGGCACAGGTCGATGACGTTCGCCGAAAGCTCATGCGCCGCCGCCTGCTCGAGATAGGTGGTGATCTGCATGTCCTCGCCGCGATAGAGCGCGCCGATTTCGTCCACGCCCGCGATCTCTTCCGAGAAGCGCACACAGCGGGTGCAATGGATGCAGCGGGTCATGATCGTCTTGATCAGCGGGCCCATGTACTTCTCGGTCACCGCGCGCTTGTTCTCGTGATAGCGCGAGCCGCCGCGGCCATAGGCGACCGCCTGATCCTGAAGGTCGCACTCACCGCCCTGATCGCAGATCGGGCAATCGAGCGGGTGATTGATGAGCAGGAACTCCATCACCCCTTCGCGGGCCTTTTTGACCATGGGCGAGTCAGTGCGGATTTCCTGGCCCTCGCTGGCCGGGAGCGCGCAAGACGCCTGCGGCTTGGGCGGCCCGGGCTTCACCTCGACCAGACACATGCGGCAATTGCCCGCGATGCTGAGGCGCTCGTGATAACAGAAGCGCGGAATTTCCTTCCCCGCCAGCTCGCACGCCTGCAGGACGGTGGCGCCCGCCGGGACCTCGATTTCCTGACCGTCTACGGTGACCTTAGGCATTACTCGGCTGCCTCTTGGAATTGCGCATTATGCTCGTTGATCCGCCGCTCCAGTTCCGGTCGGAAATGCCGGATGAGACCCTGGATCGGCCAAGCGGCGGCATCGCCCAGCGCGCAGATGGTGTGGCCTTCGACTTGCTTGGTGACTTCCTGCAGCATGTCGATTTCCTCGATCGCCGCATCGCCGGTGCGCAGGCGCTCCATCATGCGCCACATCCAGCCCGTGCCTTCTCGGCAGGGGGTGCATTGGCCGCAGGACTCGTGCTTGTAGAAGTAGGATAGGCGGCTGATTGCGCGGACGATGTCGGTCGACTTGTCCATGACGATGACCGCCGCCGTGCCGAGGCCGCTGCCGAGTTCCTTCAGCCCGTCAAAGTCCATCGGCGCATTGCGGATCTGCGCTGCGGGGACCAGCGGCACGGACGAGCCGCCCGGGATCACCGCGAGCAGATTGTCCCAACCGCCGCGGATGCCGCCGCAGTGCTTTTCAATGAGCTCCTCGAAAGGGATGCTCATCGACTCTTCCACGACGCAGGGCTTGTTCACATGCCCACTGATCTGGAACAGCTTGGTGCCCTTGTTGTTCTCGCGCCCGAAGGAGCTGAACCACGTAGCGCCGCGCCGCAGGATCGTCGGCGCGACTGCGATGCTTTCGACGTTGTTCACCGTCGTCGGGCAGCCATAAAGCCCCGCGCCCGCCGGGAACGGGGGCTTGAGGCGCGGCTGGCCCTTCTTGCCTTCGAGGCTCTCGATCATCGCGGTCTCTTCACCGCAGATGTAAGCGCCCGCGCCGCGGTGCATGAAGACGTCGAAATCATAGCCCGAACCGCAGGCGTTCTTGCCAATCAGGCCAGCGTCATAGGCCTCGGTAATCGCCTTCTGGAGCGTCTCGGCCTCGCGGATATATTCACCGCGGATGTAGATGTATGCAGCGCGCGCGCGCATCGCGAAGCCCGCGACAAGCGCGCCTTCAACCAGCTTGTGCGGATCGTGGCGCAGGATTTCGCGGTCCTTGCACGAGCCGGGTTCGGACTCGTCGGCGTTGATGACGAGGAAGCTCGGGCGGCCATCGCGCGATTCCTTGGGCATGAAGCTCCACTTCAGCCCCGTGGGAAAGCCTGCCCCGCCCCGGCCGCGCAGGCCCGAGGCCTTGATTTCCTCGATGATCGCATCCTGCCCGTGCGCGAGCAGCGCCTTGGTGTTGTCCCAATCCCCGCGCGCCTGCGCCGCCTTCAGGCCCCAGTCCTGAAAGCCGTAGACATTGGTGAAGATGCGGTCCTTATCCGCGAGCATCACTGATTTCCTTCTTCTTGGCGCGCTTCAGCCGCACCAGCGAAATCACCTGAAACACAAGGCCCAGACCCATCAGGATCACCCCCATTTCGAACGGGCCGATCACAGTGAGCACCGCGCCCAGTGCAAAGCCGGTCAGCCCAAGCACCGCAAAGGCGAGCGTCACCGGGTTCATCCGATCGCTCCCGATTGCCACAGGCCAGCCAGCACCGCGATGATGACAATGATCACGCCCACGCGCACGAGGCCCATCAGCACCTTGTAGGCGATGAAGGCCAGCACCAGCGCGCCGATGATCGATCCGATGGCGGTCATCTATGCCCAAACTCCGTTAGTGCTGAGCTTGTCGAAGCACTGCACTTCTTCGAAACCGGCGAAAAAAAAGAAGGACAGCCCTTCGACAAGCTCAGGGCGAACGGAAATAAGGCGGATCATCACCATTCCCCCCGGTAATCGTGATTGGCATCAACCATCGCCGTCAGCGTGGTCGGCCCGCCCGAGGGCTCCGAGGTATGCCGCCCCGGCTCCTGCGTGCCGGCCTTGGGCGTCTGCCCGGCGGCGAGCGCATCGAGCACCGCGTCGAGGCGCTCAGGCGTCAGGTCCTCGTAATTGTCATCGTTGATCTGGACCATCGGCGCGGTCGCGCAATTGCCCATGCATTCGACTTCGGTGAGGGTCCAGAGACCATCGGCCGAGATCCCGCCCTTCACCATCCCGCGCTTCTTGCAGGCGGCCATGATGTCATCGCTGCCGCGCAGCATGCAGGGCGTGGTGCCGCACACCTGCACGTGGAATTTGCCGACGGGCTTGAGGTTATACATGAAGTAGAAGCTGGCGACCTCGAGCACGCGGATCACCGGCATGTCGAGATACTTGGCGACATATTCGATCACCGGCAGCGGCAGCCAGCCCTGCGTATCGGTCTCTGCGCCGACCTGCCGCTGAGCGAGATCGAGCAGCGGCATCACCGCCGAAGGCTGACGCCCCTCGGGATACTTGGCGATGTGCCAATCGGCGGTTTTCTTGTTTGCCGGCGTCCACGCGAAGCCGCCCCAGCGGGCGCGCAGTTCGGGGGTGTCGGGAGCGGGGGTGCGGTCAGCCATTATCTGTCACATTCACCAAAAACGACGTCGATCGCGCCCAGAATAGCGGTCGCGTCGGGTAGCATGTGTCCCTTGGACATGAAGTCCATCGCCTGAAGGTGCGAAAACGCCGTGGGGCGGATCTTGCAGCGATAGGGCTTGTTGGTGCCGTCGCTGACGAGATAGACGCCGAATTCGCCCTTGGGGCTTTCGGTCGCGACGTAAACCTCGCCTTCAGGCACGTGGAAGCCTTCGGTGTAGAGCTTGAAGTGGTGGATCAGGCTTTCCATCGACTGCTTCATCTCGCCGCGCTTGGGCGGGGAGACCTTGCCGTCGGTCGAAGCAATCGGCCCTTGCGGCATATCGCGCAGGCACTGGCGGATGATCTTGGCGCTCTCGTAAACTTCCTTCACGCGCACCATGAAGCGGTCATAGCAATCGCTGTTGGTGCCGACCGGAATGTCGAATTCCATCCGGTCATAGACATCATAGGGCTGCGACTTGCGCAGGTCCCACGGCAGGCCCGCCGCGCGGATCATCGGGCCGCTGAAGCCCCAGGCAATCGCGTCCTCGCGGCTGACAACGGCGATATCGACATTGCGCTGCTTGAAGATGCGGTTGTCCATGACGAGGCTCATCGCGTCTTCGAACAGCTGGAAGAAGCGGTTGTCGAGCCAGTCGCCGATATCCACCAGCAGCTTCTCCGGCACGTCCTGATGGACGCCGCCCGGGCGGAAATAGGCCGAGTGCATCCGCGCGCCGCTCGCCCGCTCGAAGAAGTTGAGGCAATCCTCGCGCAGGTCCATGATCCACAGGTTCGGCGTGAAGGCCCCCACATCGAGGATATGCGCGCCCATGTTGAGCATGTGGTTGCAGATGCGCGTGAGCTCGGCGAACAGCACGCGCAGATATTGCGCGCGGATCGGCACTTCGAGGTTCAGCAGCTTCTCGATGGCAAGCACATAAGAATGCTCCATCGCCAGCGGCGAACAGTAATCAAGCCGGTCGAAATACGGGAGCGCCTGAAGATAAGTCTTGTGCTCGATCAGCTTTTCCGTGCCGCGGTGGAGCAGGCCGACATGGGGGTCGATCCGCTCGATCACTTCGCCGTCCAGCTCCATCACCATGCGCAGCACGCCGTGCGCGGCCGGGTGCTGGGGGCCGAAGTTGATGGTGTAGTTGCTGATCACCTCACCCGTGGTGGTGAGCGATTCTTCGCGTTGCATGCTCATTTCTTCGCCTCCCCGGCAGGAGGTGCAGGGGGCGCCTTTTCGTCGCCGGGCAGCACGTAATCCGTGCCTTCCCAGGGCGAGAGGAAATCGAAGGTCCGCATTTCCTGCGCGAGTTCGACAGGTTCATACACCACGCGCTTTTCCTCTTCGGAATAGCGCAGTTCGGTGTAGCCGGTCAGCGGGAAGTCCTTGCGGAAGGGGTGCCCTTCAAAGCCGTAATCGGTGAGGATGCGCCGCAAGTCCGGATTACCCGCAAACACCACGCCATACATGTCGAACACTTCGCGTTCGAGCCATCCGGCGTTGGGCCATAACGTGGTGACGGTCGGGACCGGGGTATCCTCGCTGGCTGAGCACTTCACCATCACGCGGTGGTTCTTGGTGAGGCTCTGGAGCATGTAAACCACCTCGAAGCGCTCAGGCCGCGAGGGGTAATCGACGCCGGCGATCTCCATCAGCTGCTGATACTGGTGGTCATCGCGCAGGATGCGCAGCACTTTTTCGACGGCGTCGCGCTGAACGCGGAAGCTGATCTCGCCGTGCGCCTCGACAGCCTCAATCAGCCAGACCGAGATCGTCTCGCTGACAGCATCGATCACGCCTTCATTCGAAGCAAACTTGGGGGCGGAATGGAGAACGGCCATGCGCCTTACCTCTCGATCGTGCCGACGCGGCGGATCTTCCGCTGCAATTGCATCACGCCGTAAAGCAGCGCTTCGGCGGTCGGCGGGCAACCGGGGACATAGATGTCAACCGGCACGATCCGGTCACACCCGCGCACCACCGAATAAGAATAGTGGTAATAGCCGCCGCCGTTGGCGCAGCTGCCCATCGAGATGACGTATTTGGGGTCCGACATCTGGTCATAAACCTTGCGCAGCGCCGGGGCCATTTTGTTGCACAGCGTGCCCGCGACAATCATCACGTCAGACTGGCGCGGGGAGGCGCGCGGGGCGGCGCCGAAGCGCTCCATGTCGTAGCGCGGCATGTTCACATGGATCATCTCGACCGCGCAGCAGGCGAGCCCGAAGGTCATCCACCACAGCGAGCCGGTGCGCGCCCATTGGAACAGATCCTCGGTCGAGGTGACGAGGAAGCCCTTGTCATTCACCTCAGTCTGGAGCGCGGTGAAATAAGAAGCATCGGGCTGGCGCACTTCGCCGCCCTGAGCGGTGGCCAGTTTCGACATGTCGGGGAGCCCCTGGGGAGGAGTAACGATGGTATTCATTCCCAGTCCAACGCCCCTTTCTTCCATTCATAAGCAAGGCCGACCGCAAGGATGAACAGGAACAGCATCATGCCGCCCCAGCCCACCCAGCCCGTCTGCCCAAGGCTCACCGCCCAGGGGAACAGGAAGGCGGCTTCCAGATCGAACACGATGAAGCTGATCGCCACGAGGTAGAAGCGCACATCGAACTGGCTGCGCGCATCCTCAAAGGCGGGGAAGCCGCATTCATATTCCGAAAGCTTCTCGGCATCGGGATTGTGCACGCCCGTCAGCCGTGAAACCGCCATCGGTGCAACGACGAACAGGATCGAAAGCCCAAAGGCCACGAGCACGAATAACAGTATCGGCAGATACTGGCTGAGGTCGACCACGGTGCTGTCCAAGCTATTAATCCCGAGGGCCGCCCTAAGCCTGTCAAGCGCGCCGCGCAAGCCTGCGACTCGGGGAAAAGCCCCTTAACATGTTGCAGGAAATCGAACAGACGTTGCGAGCGCGGGTACGCGCGCTGCGCTAGCGCGGCGCCAGCGTTAGGCGGCGGATCACGGTGGGGATGGCGGTCATGCCTTCGCGCAGGCGACCCTGCTCGTAACGGTCCCACTGCCCCGTCGCGACAAAATGAAGCGCCCCGCGCGCAATGCTCCCGCCGAGCGGCTCGGTCCATTCCGGATGCGCCTGCTCGAGCACGCGGTGGCCGATGATGCGGGTGCCGTCCTCCGATAGCGTAAATGCACTGATCCGCATCGGGCTGGTGCCATTCTGCACTGCGATCAGTTCGCCATTGTGGAGCCAGAGCCCGTCCACGCCGTCCAATGCTGCGGGGACATCGCTGCCAAGCCGCGTCACCGCGCCGGTGGCGAAGTCGATCATTGCCAGACCATAGCGATAATCGCTGACATAGAGCCGCACCCCATCAGCACTCACCGCCAGTCCTTGCGGCGAACGCAGCGTGCCGGGGGGCACCATCGCCGATAGCTCGGTCGCACCCGGTGTCGCGCGATAGATGCCGCCGCCTTCTGGATCACTGGCATAGACGGTGCCGTCAGCCCCGGCTGCGAGATCCGACACCTTAACCCCGGGGGGCGCGGGAATTCGGCGCAGCTTGCCGAAATCACCCATCAGTTCGAACAACCCCGTAAAGCGGGCCGGATCATCGGGCGAACCATCGATAGCGGCCGAGGCGATCCAGCCCCAATTGCCATCGGGCGCGGCGGCAATCCCGGACAGGGCATGAGCATCGGCAATGGTAAAGGCGTCCCAATCGTCGCCGCCATTCCTGACGAACACCGCCCGACGCGAAACCGAGGTGGCCATTGCCTCTACACCGTTGGGCGCAACATAGACGGTTTCGATCAGCCCCGCCTCAGCCTGCACCGTATCGAAGACAGTGCTTGCAACGATCACTTCGGCTGATGGCAGGAGCAACCCGCGCGCGGCTTCGGCATAAGATGCGCCGATCAATTCAGGGATTTGCGCCTGCGCCCGCGAACTGAACACATGACCGCGCGCCTTGAGCCAGGCGAGGCTGGCCAGCGCCCCTTCGCCAATCCCAGCGGCCAGTTGCGCATTGAGCAGCCGTAGCCGCACACTGGTGCTGTCGGGAAAGTCACGCGCCAGCTGTTCGAGACCCGCCACATCGGCGATCTGCCCGGTCGACGCATCTACCGCGCGCCACGCCAGCGGAGCCTCAGCAGCAAGCGGTGCCGCCAGAAGCAAAGCCAGCGTGGCGGCGAGCAACCTCATTTCATCATATTCGCCGCAGCCTTTTCAGTCGCCTTGCCATAAGGCGGCTTCATCCCGGCCAACTTGGCAACATCGATCTTGGGCTGGTGATAGACCGCGCGGGCGTGACTGAATTCGCGGAAGCCTTCGATAGCGTGATACGATCCCATGCCCGAGGGCCCGACCCCGCCGAACGGAAGGTCCTCCATCGAGACATGGAACACCACGTCATTGGTGGTCACCCCACCCGAGATCGTGCGGTTCAGCACCCGCTCCTGTTCGGCCTTGTCCTCGCCGAAATAATAGAGGCCAAGCGGACGGTCGTGGTCGTTGACGTAATCGACTGCCTGATCGACCGATTTGTAGGTCATAACCGGCAGGACGGGACCGAAGATTTCCTCCTGCATGACCGTCATATCGTCATTGACGCCGCGCAGCACGGTCAGCGGCATCTTGCGCTGGTTGGCATTGGCGAAGTCTTCACCTGCGGGGTTCACTTCGATCACTTCGGCGCCCTTGCTGCGCGCATCTTCGACGAGGCCCTGAAGGCGCTCGAAGTGGCGGTCAGAGACGATCGACGCATAATCGTCGTTGTCCAGCAGGCGCGGATACATCGCGGCTGCCGCGCCCGTCACGCCTGCTACCGCTTCGTCGGCCTTGTCCTCGGGCACGATCATGTAGTCCGGCGCGAGGCAGATCTGTCCGGCGTTCATCATCTTGCCGAGCGCAATCCGCTCCCCCGCCTTGGCGAAATCGGCGCTTCGGCCCATCACCACCGGCGATTTGCCACCGAGTTCGAGCGTCACCGGCACAAGATTGGCCGCCGCCGCCTGCATCACCCGGCGGCCCGTCGCGGTCGAACCAGTAAACACCAGATGGTCGAACGGGAGTGATGAAAATGCGGCCGCCACTTCGGGCCCGCCGGTGACCACCGCCACTTCTTCGGGCGCGAAATACTCGGACACCAGCTTTGCCATCAATTCGCTGGTGTGTTCGGTGAACTCGGACGGTTTGATCATCGCCCGGTTGCCCGCTGCCAGCACCTGCATCAGCGGCGAAAACGCGAGATTGACCGGAAAATTCCACGGGCTGAGGATGCCGATCACGCCCTTGGGTTCATACCGCACCTCGGCCCGCGCGCCCAGCAGGCCAAGCGGGAATTGCACCTTGCGCTTGTCGGGCTTGGCCCAGCCATCCATGTTTTTGAGCGCATTATGGCCCGCACCCACGGTCCCGGCGATGTCGGTCAGCATGGATTGGTGGATCGAACGGTTACCAAAATCCGCGCTCATCGCCTTGCACAGCGCCTCGCCATGATCCTTGAGTAGCGCGATGGCGCGGCGGATGCGGTCCTTGCGCTGGCTCATCGGCTCGGGGCGCGAGGCGGTGAAGGCAGTGCGCTGACGCGTCAGCAGGGCTTCGAGTTCTTCGCGGCGATCATCGGCCATGGTATTCTCCCGAAAGGCAATGCGTTTTTATTTGCGACGCGTATGCGCTGAAAGCCCGGCTGCGCGCAAGCCGCTTCACGTGCCATCGGATTGCCATGCAGGGCATGCATGATTACATCGCCACCCGTTCACTTCCCCGTCACGCAAGGACTTTGCCATGACCCAGTTTTCCGCCGCCGACCCGATCGTAATCCTCTCCTACGCCCGTACCCCGATGGGCGCGATGCAGGGGGCGCTGGCAGAAGTTTCGGCGACCGATCTCGGCGCGATTGCGGTGAAGGCCGCGGTCGAACGTGCGGGCGTTTCGGGCGAAGAGATTGACCGCGCCTATATGGGCTGCGTCCTGCCCGCAGGCCTCGGTCAGGCCCCGGCGCGTCAGGCGGCGATCAAGGCGGGCCTGCCGCTCAGCGTGCAGGCGACCACCGTCAACAAGGTCTGCGGCTCGGGCATGCAGACCGTGATCATGGGCGCCGAAGCGCTTGCCAGCGGCACCATCGACGTGGTGGTCGCGGGCGGCATGGAGAGCATGACCAATGCGCCCTACCTTTTGAAAAAGCACCGCTCGGGCGCCCGGCTCGGGCATGACACGACCTATGACCACATGTTCCTCGACGGTCTCGAGGACGCCTACGAGCCCGGCCGCGCAATGGGCACTTTCGCGCAGGACACTGCCAACGCCTACCAGATGACCCGCGAGGAGATGGACGCCTATTCCATCGAGTCCCTCGCCCGCGCCAACAAGGCGATCGCCAGCGGCGCCTTTGCCGACGAGGTGGTGCCGGTGACCGTCTCAACCCGCGCGGGCGACGTGGTGGTCGAGCATGACGAAGCCCCCTCCAAGGGCCGCCCGGACAAAATCCCGCAATTGAAGCCCGCTTTCGCCAAGGACGGGACGATTACTGCCGCGACCTCCAGCTCGATCTCGGACGGTGCCGCAGCCCTCGTGCTGACCCGCGCGAGCGTCGCGGCGGAAAAGGGCCTGACCCCCGTCGCCCGGATCGTCGCCACCGCCGCTCATGCGCAGGCCCCGGCCGATTTCACCACCGCCCCGATCCCTGCGATCCAGAAGGTGCTCGCCCGCGCCGGGTGGAGCGTCGAGGACGTCGACCTGTTCGAAGTCAACGAAGCCTTCGCCTGCGTCGCCATGTTCGCGATGCGCGATCTCGGCATCCTGCACGAGAAGATCAACGTCAACGGCGGCGGCACGGCGCTGGGCCATCCCATCGGCGCTTCAGGTGCGCGGATCATCGTCACGCTGATCGCTGCGCTCAAGGCGCAGGGCAAGACCCGCGGCGTTGCCAGCCTGTGCATTGGCGGCGGCGAAGCCACGGCGGTGGCTGTGGAGTTGGTCTGACCGCAGGCCACGCAAACCGAAAGATTCGGCTCGCTCCCCGCAATGTGCTAAGTCCCGATCAGGGCCGCGGATATTGAGGGGGAGTGAACCATGAGACTGCTTGTAATTGCTGCGAGTCTTGCTGTGCTGTCAGCCTGCGGCCCAGCACCCAAGAAAGCGCCTGCTGCCGAAGAAACCGTTGCCGCAGAACCGGCCGCAATGACCTCTGCCAACGGATCGATGGCGGGGACTTACATTGTCACCGGCCCAGATGGCAGCGAGTCCACTTCGGTGCTGAATGCCGATGGCACCTTCACTAGCCCGGCCGCGGACGGCTCTGTCGTTGAAGGCACCTGGGCGGTGGTTGACGGCAAAACCTGCTTCACCACCAAGGAAGAAGGCGCCAAGCCCGAGTGCTGGACCGAAAGTGCTCCGGGCGAAGATGGCTCGTTCACGGCAACTTCGGATGCCGGAGAGACCGTGACCGTGCGCCCTGCGCCGGCGGCAGCGCCTGCGGCTGAGGCGGCTGAACCCGCCGCTGCTGAGTGATTCGGTATTGAAATGGACGAAGCCGGGCGGCGTTACTCGTCGCCCGGCAAGTCCTCCGCGCCCCATAGGCGCGCGCGCGCGATCCAGCCTTTGCGTTCGGCGACATTGACCTCGCACCAACTATCGCGGCAGCGCATCAGGCGCGCGACCACGCCGGGTTCGGCGCGCCAACTGATCGTGGCTGTCGGCGCTGCTTCAGCGCGGATTTCGGCGAGGCCCGACCCGATCACCAATACACCGCGTTCCGGGTCGAGCTGGCTGGAGGCGATCCAGCCTTGCGTGCCTTCCGGGTCTTCGACCAGTCGCCAGCCCTCGCGCACCCGGACAACCTTCACCGGCAAGCCCTTGCGCTTGTAGACCCAGGCAATCGGATATTCCCCGCTGGGGCCTACCCGCATGCGCACTTCGTCATAACGCAGGCTTGCCCAGTAAGGCAGTTCGCGGTCCTGCGCGCTAGCCGGTTCGCATACGATGGTGAAGGCTAACAGCAGGCACAGGCCGAAAGCGGCGAAAAGTCGGGGTCCCATCATCACTTTGCCGCGATAGCCGCTCTCCGCCCAAGCTTTCAAGGGCCGTGCACCGGATCGCGCCTTGACCGCGCCGGGCTTGTGGCATTAGCCCCATGGCCATGACTCAACGCCCGCCCCGCCCACTCACCGACCGTCCGCGCGTGATCGTCACCCGTAACCTGATGCCGGAGGTGGAAGCACGGATGAGCGAATTGTTCGATGTCGTGCTCAACGAGGCGGATGTGCCGCTGACCCGCGCACAGCTGGCGGCGGCGATGCAGGATTGCGACGTGCTGGTTCCGACGGTGACCGACCGGATCGACGCCGATTTGATTGGCCAAGCGGGTGAGCGCCTCGGCCTGATCGCCAATTTTGGCGCGGGCACCGAGCACATTAATCTCGCCGCCGCGGCCGCGCGGAAAATCATCGTCACCAATACGCCCGGCGTGTTCACCGATGACACAGCCGATATCGCCATGGCGGGGATTATCGGCGTACCGCGCCGTATCCGCGAGGGCACCGGGTTGGTGCGCAGCGGCAAGTGGACCGGCTGGGCGCCCTCAGGCCTGCTCGGGCGCAAGCTGGCGGGCAAGGTGCTCGGCATCATCGGCATGGGCCGGATCGGACAGGCCGTCGCCCACCGGGCTCGCGCCTTTGGGCTGGAGATCGCTTACTACAACCGCAAGGCTCTCCCCGAGGCGCTCGAGCGGATGCTCGGCGCGCGCTATGTGGGCGATGTCGATGCGCTGATGGCCGAAGCTGACATCCTCACCCTGCACTGCCCGCTGACCGAGGAGACGCGCCACTTGATCGACGCGCGCCGGATCGCGCTGATGAAGCCGAGCAGCAGCATCATCAACACCGCGCGCGGCGAATTGATCGATCAGGAGGCGCTGATCGCGGCGCTGGAATCGGGCCACCTCGCCGGCGCCGGCCTCGATGTGTACCCCAACGAGCCCCACGTCGACCCGCGCCTGATCGCGCATCCCAACGTCATGACCCTCCCCCACATCGGCAGCGCGACGGCTGAGGGCCGCGAGGATTCGGGCCACAAGGTGATCGCCAATATCCGCATGTGGGCCGACGGCCACCGCCCGCCCGATCAGGTGCTGACCGCGCTGGTGCGCTAGTTAGTTTTCGATCCAGCGACTTCTCTGGGTTGGCTTTTAGTCTCGAAGCGCCCGCTCTTCGAATCACGTGTAACCACGGTGTAACCGTTGGGCGCGGGGGACACATAGATGTCACGACCTGACACCAAACGTTGCAGGCCTTGCACCGCCTTGCCTGAAACAGCTGTGTAAATTCGCTTTTCAGCCATGGTTAGCCTTTCAGTTCGCGCAACGC
This sequence comes from Erythrobacteraceae bacterium CCH12-C2, assembly GCA_001556995.1. Lineage (GTDB taxonomy): Bacteria > Pseudomonadota > Alphaproteobacteria > Sphingomonadales > Sphingomonadaceae > Erythrobacter. The sequence goes on along the minus strand of LSKF01000106.1, from coordinate 50,331 downwards.
TTGGGCTCGCATAGGTGCTAGCCCTTTGGTGCTGAGAAATACCTCGGGATCAAATGTAGAACTTAGGTTGCTAGAAATCCAGTTCAAAACTCTCTCCGCATGAACTTCGGACTCACCCGCATATTCCAAAAGCGCTTCGACAACTTCAGCATCCTTCGCCTCAGCCGAGTCAGCATCAACCGTTGCAGCCGCTCTGTCCAAAGTCGAAAGCTGCGTTCCCTTAGAAAGTTTCAAATATCCCGCAAGATCGATATCATCATCTTCGAAACGACGCGCCAGCGCACCGGCTGCCATCTTTAGAGGTGCGCGGACGATCCAAGCGATAGCCAGAATCACAGTTGGCCATGCAATCGAGCTAATTATGCTTGCAAAATGCTCTGTGGGTTGCGGGATCTCAGCGATCCAAGTCCCAACTGCGCCAATCACCCAAGGCAAAACAGGCAAACCAATCGCCTGGAACATGAGGCTGGCAATCAGAATGAGAATGCAAATCGCCAGCCAGTCCCCTTTCATTCTTCAATCCCCCGTCAAAATCCGCTCGACCAACTCGCCGACGCTCGGCGTGTAGCCGTTCGAGAAGAAGGGGTCGGTCTTGAAGCGGTAGGCGGCATGGCCCGCAAAGGCGAGGTTCTTATCCGGGTCATCGCCATGGGCGATGTCCTGCAAGGTCTTCTGGATGCAGAAGCTGCGCGGATCGGCGAGCCTGCCGGTGGTGAAGTCATCGTGGTCCTTCCAGCTGGAAAAGCCGCAGTGCGACAGGCACCCCATGCAATCCTGCTGGTCCTTGCGGATCGTCTCGCGCGCTTCGGGGGTGACAAAGATGATCGTATCATCGGGCGTCTTCAATGCCTCGGTATGCCCGGCGCGCATCCACATTTCGGCCTTGGTCTTGTCTTCAGGGCGGACCCAGAAACTGCGCGCCTTGCCCTCATCGCCCAGCTGCACGGTGCCTTCCTCAGCGCCTCGCTTGAAATAGGGCACCTGGCGCTCCGAGCGGTGCATCAGCTCGTAGAGGAAAGGGGTCTTGACCGCGCTCGAATAGAAACCGGTGGGCGAGAACTTGTGCAACAGCACGTCGCCGGGCTCGACGGTGCGGAGCATGTCCTTCCAGATCTGCGGGATCGGGCTTTCGCGGGTGAGCAGCGGACGTGTGCCGAACTGGAAAGCGATGCTGCCAAGCTCGGGATTGTCGATCCAGTCGTTCCATTCGCGCAGGTACCACACCCCGCCCGCCATCACGATCGGCACGCTATCGGGCACGCCTTCGGCGCGCATCATGTCGCGCAGCACCTTGACGCGCGGATAGGGGTCCTCGGGCTTGGTCGGGTCTTCGGCGTTCGACAGGCCATTATGCCCACCAGCGAGCCACGGGTCTTCATAGACCACCGCCGCCATCAGATCGGGCACCTTGTGGTAGGAACGCTTCCACAATGCGCGGAATGCCCGGCCCGAGCTGACGATCGGCAGATAGCAAACGTTAAAACGCGCGGCGATTTCCGCCAGCTTGTAAGGCATCCCCGCGCCGCAGGTGACGCCGGTCACCATGCCGCGCGTATTCTCCAATACGCCTTCGAGCACGGCCTGCGCCCCGCCCATTTCCCACAGCACGTTAATGTTGATCGCGCCTTTGCCGCCAGCGACCTCATAGGCCTGTTTAACCTGCGTGGTCGCGCCGTCGATCGCGTAGCGGATCAGCTCCTGATGGCGCTCCTCGCGGGTGCGGCCGTGATAGACCTGCGGGATGGGGTTGCCATCCGCATCATAGCTATCGGCGTTGACCGCGCTAACCGTGCCGATCCCTCCGGCCGCCGCCCAAGCGCCCGAGCTTGCATGATTGGTGGCCGAAACACCCTTGCCGCCCTCGACCAGAGGCCAAACTTCGCGCCCGCCGTAGACGATCGGGCTCAATCCCTTGAACAATGAAAACTCCCCTCCGCGCCGTCCCATGGCGCTTGTTTTGGATGATGCCTTAATAGGCAGATACGCGCCCCGCAACGAAAGAGACGGGTTTTTGTCATCCAGAACTGCAGGTGCGGATCGCCTCCGGTGCTGTCCGCGCGGTTCCGCGTTGAAAACGTGCGAAATAGCCCTGAATGTCCGGGCGCTCAATAAACTCGACCAGAACGTAACCGACCGCCTCAAATTCGCAGAATAGCAGCGTGTGGGGGAGGCCATGCTCTCCAATCGGACGATCGGTTTCGACCACGATGATTTGGCCATCGGCGTTGAGAGCGGGCCAAAGCCGCCACAGGAAGGCGTAAGGATCGGTCACTTCGTGGTACATGTGGACCATAAAGATGCGATCGAAGCTGTCGGTTGGCAGCTGCGGATCATCCTCCTCGCCGAGCTTGATCGAGATGTTTTCAAGCCGTTCTTTCTCGACACGGCGGCCGAGCCGCTCGAGCGCTTCACGGCTGATGTCTTGCGCCAGCACCCGACCGTCGCCGCCGACCCGATCCGCAAGGCGGACCGTGTAATAGCCTTCACCAGCGCCCAGATCCGCCACGGTCATGCCCGGTCGAATGTCGGCAAGATCCATGACGACCTTGGCCTCGCCCCGCTCATCGCGGTCGTCTTCGTTGGAGAATTGGGTGGAAACCACCGCGGCAACCGGCCGGTCGGGCTTGGGGAAGGTCATCGCGTCAGCTGGCTGTTCCGGTGTCAGCGGGGCCAGCTGGTCACATCCACCCAGCATCAAAGCCGCAGCCATGCTCATCGGGAGAAATGCAATTCGCCGCATCGTGGCTACTCGACGTCCTCGATCTCAACCTTCTCGCCCGTTACCCGCTGCGCCAACGCGGCCGAAATGAACGGATCGATCGCGCCATCCAGCACACTGTCTGGCGCGGTCGAGACCACGCCGGTGCGCAGGTCCTTGACCATCTGGTAGGGCTGCAAGACGTAGGAGCGGATCTGGTGGCCCCAGCCAATTTCGCTCTTTTCCTGATACTCCCCGCTCGCCACCGCTTCGCGCGCGCGCATTTCCGCTTCGTAAAGCCGCGCTTTCAGCATGTTCATCGCGATTTCGCGGTTCTTGTGCTGGCTGCGGTCCTGCTGGCTCGCCACCACGATGCCCGAAGGCTGGTGGGTGATACGCACCGCGGAGTCGGTGGTGTTGACGTGCTGACCGCCCGCGCCCGACGCGCGGTAGGTATCGATCTTGAGGTCGGCGGGGTTGATCTCGATTTCGAAGGAGTCGTCGATCACGGGATAGACCCACACGCTGGAAAAGCTAGTGTGGCGGCGGGCTGAGCTGTCATAGGGGCTGATGCGGACGAGGCGGTGGACCCCGCTCTCGGTCTTGGCATAGCCATAGGCGCCCTCGCCCTTGATGAGCAGCGTCGCCGACTTGATCCCGGCCTGTTCACCTGCCTGATACTCGACCGTCTCGACCTTGAACCCGCGCCGCTCGGCCCAGCGGCCATACATGCGGAAGAGCATTTCGGCCCAGTCCTGGCTCTCGGTCCCGCCCGCGCCGGCGTGGATTTCTAGGTAGGTGTCATTGCCATCGGCCTCGCCCGAAAGAAGCGCCTGCACCTTGTCGGCATCGGCCCGGTCGGCAAGCCGCGCGAGTGTGGCCAGACCGTCGGCGACGATGCTCTCCTCGCCCTCGGCCTCGCCGAGCTCGATGAACTCGACGGCATCGGCCATTTCAGCGGCGATTTCGTTGACAGTGTTGACCGCGGTTTCCAGGGACTTCTGCTCGCGGCTGATCGCCTGCGCCTGCTTGGGGTTGTCCCACAGCTTGGGGTCCTGAACCCGGGCATTCAATTCATCGAGCCGCCGCAACGCGCGCTCCCAATCGAGCGCGAGGCGCACGAGCGACAGCGCTGCATCGATCCGGTTGATATAGGCTTGGGCCTCGGCCCGCATGGTCGATCCTTCAAGAAACTAGGCAGATAATCGGCTTGCGCTTAGCGTTGGCGGCGCGATTGTAAAGCACCGCGCCGCCGCCGCGAATGGGGGTCCGCTGATCCGGCTTACTTCTTGAGCGCGCGCACCGCCGCCAGCGTCTTTTCGACATGACCACGATAATCGGAATTGGAATGTACCATCACGATCCGCCGATCACGGCCGATCACATAGGATGTGCGGCTGGCAAGCCCGGAAGCGCCCATCGCCACGTCATAGGCGGAGATGATCTGGGTAGAGGCAACCCCAACCGGGAAGGCATCGCGGCACTCTTCGCGGCTGAAGCGCTTGAGCGTGTCGATATCGTCGTTCGACATGCCGATCACGCTTGCACCTGCCGCCTTGAACTGCGGCATGGCCTCGGCAAAGGCATTGGCTTCGAGCGTGCAGCCCTGCGTGAAGGCCTTGGGGTAGAAATAGAGAACCACCGGCCCCTTGGCGAGCGCGGTGTTCAGCGCAAAGCCGAACTCCTTGCCGGCCACCGCAGCCTTGGTCGAAAAGACCGGGGCCTTTTCGCCCTTGGACAATTCAGCCGAAGCGGTGGTAGACAAGGAGCCGATCGCGGCAAAGGCGACGGCGGTGATGATGGCGAATTTGCGGTTCATGCAAACGTGAACCGACAGGGGCCGCATAGGTTCCTTTGCGAGACGCGATTCAGCCCCGCTCCCCATCAGTAAATCCCGCCCTGTTCATTGACGAAACTCCCCGGCGGCGACGGGCTGTCCACCACGGCGCTATCAGCGTTCTGCCGACCGGCTCGGATCAAAGCGAGGATCTCGTTGCGGCGCGAGGCAATTTCATCCTGACGCGTGTAACGCTCAGGTTCGGTATCCGGCTTGAAGGCTTCCCAGATAATCGCCGACCTGGGATCATCGGTAGGCCAGCCATCGAAAACTTGCTTGCCCGAGCGGCGATCGACCCGCACCATCCGCACACCTGTAGGCGCGACGGGCGGCAAATCTGACCATTTGCTGCGCGACTTTTCAATCAGGCTCTTGATAATCGGCGCAGCAATTGTGCCGCCATATGCATAGCCGCCCATGTTGCGCGGCTGATCAAAGCCGACATAGGCCCCGGCCACAAGTTGCTGGGTGCCGCCGATGAACCACACGTCCTTGGGGCCGGTGGTGGTGCCGGTCTTGCCGAACAGCGGCAGGCCAAGCGGGTTGAGCACCGTGGCCGTCCCGCGGCTGACCGCCCCTCGCAGCATGTGCATAACCTGAAACGCCGTGCGCGCATCCATCGCCTGCTGGCCCAGCAGCCCCAGGCGCGGCATCGGCGCGCCATCCCATTTGGGCATGTTGCAGCCCCGGCAATCGCGCTTGTCCGCGCGCCACAGCACCTTGCCGCGCCGGTCCTGCACATAGTCGATCACCGTCGGCTGATTGAGGCGGCCATGATTGGCCAGCGCCGCATAGGCCGCCACCATCTTGACCATAGTCGTCTCGCCTGCACCCAGTGCGGTTGAAGGATAGGCCGGAAATTTGCCGATCCCGACCTTTTCGATCTCCTTGACCACATTGCCCATGCCCGCCGTCATGCCGATCTGGACGGTCATGATATTTTGTGACTGTTCAAGCCCGTAACGCATCGGATGCTGCCCGCCGCGACCTGTGCCGCGGATGCATTTTTCGCCGAGGTTGGCCCCCTGATAGTAACAGAAGCGGCTGTTATCGACCTGGGTCGAGGGTGTCATGCCGCTGTCGAGCCCGGCCGCATAAACGAACGGCTTGATGGTCGAACCCGGCTGGCGCTGCGCCTGCGTGGCTCGGTTAAAATCGGACAGGCGATGGTCGAACCCGCCCTGCATCGCCAGCACGCGGCCTGTCTGCGCGTTCTGCACCACCAGCGCGCCCTGCGCTTCGGGGACAGTGCGCACCTGCCAGCCATTGCCCACCGGGCTGGCAACGATCACGTCACCTGCCTTAAGCCGATCCGGCAAGCCCGAAAGCGGGGCTTCGGTGCCGTCCGAAAATCCGATCCGCGCCGCTGCGCCGCTGCGGCTGGTAACGACGCCAAGCCGCCAATCCTTGTAACCGATGCCAAGCGGTGAGCTTTGCAGCTGGCTGGCCCAGTTGCCACCGCTGACATCCAGCGTCGCAATCGGGCCGCTCCATCCGCGTCCCGCGTGATAGCGCAGTAAGCCTTCGCGCAAGGCATCGCGGGCGGCAAACTGCATCGCGGGATCAAGTGATGTGCGCACCCACAATCCGCCTGAATAGACGCTGTTGGCGCCATCCTCGGCTGTCTCACCAAACTGTTCGATCAGCTGGCGGCGTACTTCCTCCAGGAAATAGCCAGCATCTATGCTGCGTTCGGCGCGCTGGCGCACGAGGCCGAGCGGCATGGCTGCGGCCGCGCGCCGCTCCGAACCGGTGATGAAGCCGTTGGCCTCCATCTGATCGAGCACGAAATTGCGCCGCTCGAGCGCGGCGGCTTCCTGACCCTTACGGCCATAGCGTTCCGGAGCCTTGGGCAGGATCGCGAGGAACGCCATCTCGTGCAGTTCCAGATCGTCGACATCCTTGTCGAAATAAGCGCGCGCCGCCGCCTGCACCCCGAAACTGCGCCGCCCGAGCGGAATTTCATTGAGGTACAGCTCAAGGATTTCCTCCTTGGTCAGCACCTGTTCGATCCGCCCGGCGAGGATCATTTCCTTCAATTTGCGGGTGACCGAATATTCATCGCCCAGGAGCAGGTTCTTCGCCACTTGCTGGGTGATGGTCGACCCGCCCACGGCCCGACGCGTGCGCGCCGGGTTGAGGTAGTCAATGACCGCCCCTGCGGTACCGAAGAAATCAATCCCGCCGTGGCTGAAGAAGGTCTTGTCCTCGGCCGCCAGATAGGCGTTGATCAGCTGTTCGGGAAAATCGGCAAATTGCAGCTGCACCCGGCGTTCGCGGGCATAGGAATGGACGATTTCACCATCAACCCCGCGCACCACGGTGGGGAGCGGGGTTTCGTACACCAGCAGAGCCTCAGCCTCGGGAAGATCGCGCGCCAGCCACACGAAGACCGCGATCCAGATCAGCAAGACCGCGCCCACCGAGCCCGCCGCCAGCTTGAACAGGAAGCTCTGCCGCCACCTTTCAACGAACCATGCCGAGGCACCGCCGATATCGCGCTTCACGCGATAACGGAAATAGGCCCAATGGGAGGTCGGGGCAGAAAGGACTTCAGGATCAGTCATGAGCCGGGCGCAACTAGCACGCTCGTACGCCGCAAGGCTAGCCGCTTTGCGCGTGGGTTACAGGTCAAGCGCGGCATCCCGGCGGCGCGCAAAATAGACCTGCACCGCACGCGCGAGTACGGCGGCATATTGCGATTGGCCCTCGGCGGTGGTGAGCAGCGCGCGATCGGCACGGTTGGTGACAAAGCCGCTTTCGAACAGCACCGATGGCACATCGGGCGCACGCAGCACGGCGAGCGCTGCCGACCGACGCGGTTGAGCATGAAAGGCGAGCCGTTCACCGCCCTCGCGCAGCACCAGACCCGCAAAGTCAAGCGCGTCCTCCTGCGTGCGTTGCTGCGACAATTCCACCAGAATGGTGCTGACTGCCTCGGTTTCGCCGTCAATCACAAGGCCATTGAGGCGATCAGAACTGTTCTCGCGCGCGGCAAAGCGCGCGGCCGCCTCGCTCGATGCCTCGGCAGACAGCGTATAAAGGCTGGCCCCGCTCACCTCGCCGCGTTCGCCGGCCGAATCTGCGTGGATCGATATAAACAGATCAGCCTCGAGCAGCCGGGCGATTTCGGGCCTATCGCCCAGCGGCAGGATCCGATCATCCGCCCGCGTCAGCGCCACCCGAACACCGCCCGCGCGCAGCAGGGCATCGCGCAAACTCAGCGCCATCGCGAGGGTGATATCTTTCTCGAGGAACCTTTTGCCCTGTTCATCGACACCGATGGCTCCCGGATCGCGCCCCCCGTGCCCGGCATCGATGACCACCAGCGGACGCGAGGTATCATCAGGTCCGGCAATCTCGGGCAGTTCCAACGGAGGGCGAGTCTCGGCAAGGGCAAACCGGAGCACATAGTCGCGTCCCCACTGGGGAACAGGGATCGTGACCCCCAGCGCCGCTGCTCCTCCCAGCAGCAGTGTGGGCACCAGCAGCACGATCAACAACAGAATGCGAAAGCTCATGTCGGCAAATGGCTTAGGGGCACAGCGTGCTTCTGCGCAATAGAGTTGCGAGTGTTGGCCCACAATGCTAGCACCCTTGCTGGAACGACCAAGATCAGGCGCAACCTGCCCTGACAATGCGTTCTCTTATTGTCGGGATCCCGCGCTATGTCGGCCCCCGGCCCCTAACAGGTTGATGCAGTGACGAGACGCCTTTCCCCATTCACACCGTCAGAGCGCGCTTCGCACGCTGGCAACGTGATGGGCCAAGGCGCGGCCTTTGGTTTGACACCCCGCCGCGGTCACGTTGCAGCAGACACGAACTTCGCGCCCCCGCCTCATTGCGGATCAGGCGCGGCACTCAACCCCGGCCAGCCTTTCGGGCAAGTCGGTTCACCAAACAACGCGCGCCCCCTTCATGCCCCTATGCGGGCAAGGCTGGGCGCATGGAGACAATTCAATGGCAACGCGCATGCTTATCGATGCGCGCCACCCGGAAGAAACCCGGGTGGCGGTCCTTCAAGGCAACCGGATTGAGGAATTCGATTTCGAATCTGCTGAACACAAGCAGATCAAAGGCAATATCTATCTCGCCAAGGTAACCCGGGTCGAACCCTCGCTTCAGGCGGCTTTCGTCGACTTTGGCGGCAACCGGCACGGCTTTCTCGCCTTCAGCGAAATCCACCCCGATTATTACCAGATCCCCAAGGCGGATCGTGACGCGTTGCTCGCCGAAGAAGCCGAAGCGGCCGAAGAAGAAGAGCGCCTGCGCGCTGAGGAAGAAGACGAAGGCATTGCCCCCGGCGAGGAATACGATGCCGAGGACGACAGCGGCGAAGCCCTCGCCGAAGATTTTGCCGAGAATGGCGTCGAGGAAGTCGACACCTCCGACAAGGATGATGTCGCCACCCTCGAAGGCGGCAGCTCGGACGACGACTCGTCCGACGATGACGGCGCGGATGACGACGCGGGCGACAGCGAAACCTCCGAGAACAGCGATCAGGACCGCAGCCGTGGCCGCCGTGGTCGCCGCCGTCAGGGTAAGGGCGACAACGCCAAGGGCCGCAGCCGCGCCAAGCAGGTCGACGAGCTGCGCGCCAAGCGCATGGAACTGCGCCGCCGCTACAAGATCCAGGACGTCATTCAGCGCCGGCAGGTGCTGCTGGTGCAGGTCGTCAAGGAAGAGCGCGGCAACAAGGGTGCGGCGCTGACCACCTATCTCAGCCTTGCCGGGCGCTACACTGTGTTGATGCCGAATAGTTCGAGCGGCGGCGGCATCAGCCGCAAGATCAGCTCGACCAGCGATCGCAAGCGGTTGAAGGAAATGGTCTCGGACCTCAAACTGCCGCGTTCGATGGGCCTCATCGTCCGCACCGCGGGCATGAGCCGCACCAAGCCCGAGATCAAGCGAGACTTCGATTACCTCGCCCGAGTGTGGGACGAAATCCGCGAAAAGACTCTGGCCTCGGTTGCGCCTGCGCTGATCCATTCGGACAGCGACCTCATCAAGCGCGCGATCCGCGACATCTATAACCGCGAAATCGAAGAGGTCGTGGTCGAGGGCGAGGATGGCTACAAGGCCGCCAAGCAATTTATGAAACTGCTGATGCCCAGCCACGCGCGCCGGGTGAAGGCCTATTCCGATCCCGTTCCGCTGTTCCAGCGTTACGGCGCGGAAGATCAGCTGCGCGCGATGTATGATCCGATGGTACAGCTCAAATCGGGCGGCTACCTGATCATCAACCCGACCGAAGCGCTGGTGTCGATCGACATCAACTCCGGCCGCTCGACCAAGGAACACGGGATCGAGGCGACTGCGCTGCACACCAATCTCGAAGCCGCCAAGGAAATCGCCCGCCAGCTGCGCTTGCGCGACATGGCCGGTCTCGTGGTGATCGACTTTATCGACATGGAGTATTCCTCCAACGTCCGTAAGGTCGAAAAGGCGATGAAGGACGCGCTCAAGAATGATCGGGCGCGGATCCAGATCGGACGGATTTCCAGCTTCGGACTGATGGAAATGAGCCGCCAGCGGCTGCGCACCGGGGTGCTCGAAGCGACCACCCGTGCCTGTCCGCATTGCGATGGCACTGGTCTTGTACGCACAGCCTCATCGGCGGGCCTTTCGGCACTGCGGCTGATCGAAGACGAGGCGGCGCGCGGCAAGGGCACCCAGATCCGGCTTGCGGCGAGCACCGAGGCTGCGATCTACCTTCTCAATGAAAAGCGTGCCGATCTGGTCGAGATCGAGCAGCGCTACGGCGTCAACGTCGAAGTGGTGCCCGAAGGCGAGCAGGAGGGCGCGAAGATGAGCGTCTCAAGCAGCGGGCCGCGCCCATTGCAGGCCCCGAAATTCGATCCGATCATTGACGACGACGAAGATGAGCTCCCCGAGGAAGAGGATTTCTACGAAGAGGAAGAGGCCGAGCCGGAACCGCGTGCACGCCGCGACCGATCGGAACGCCGCGAAGCAAGTGAGAGCGAAGACGACGCCGCCCGTCGCAAGAAGCGCCGCCGTCGGCGTGGAGGCCGCAATCGCAACCGGCAGGACCGTGAGGACGGGCTCGAAGGCGAGGCCGCCGATGAGGCCGATCGTCTCGCCGATGAAGCCGATGCGGCCGCTGAGGCGCGCGAGGCTGCACCGGCAGCCGAAGGCCCCGAAGATGGCGAATCCCGTCCCAAAAAGCGCCGCCGCCGCGGTGGCCGCGGGCGCAAACGGCGCGAGGATGGCTCGTTCGAGCCTGCTGGTGAGGGTGCCGAAGGCGATCAGGCCGATTCGGATGAAGCGGTCAGCGATCAGGCCGTGATCGAAGCGGCAACCGAAGAGACGGTTGCAGTGGACGTTGCAGTCGAACCGACCGAGGAAGTCTCCCCGGAGAAGCCGAAGCGCAAGCGCGCCCCGCGCAAGACGAAGGCGGTGCTCGCGGCAGAAGCCGAAGCCGCTGAGGCCGAGGCAGCAGCAGTCGAGGTGCCCGCCGAACCGGAAGCCGCAGCCGTGACCGAGGCGGTCGAAGAAGCCCCTGCGGAAAAACCCAAGCGCAAGCGCGCGCCGCGCAAGGCCAAGGTGGCCGACGCCGAGCCTGCCGAGGTCGCCGAGGTTTCGCCTGCGTCTGCGCAGGCAGCAGAGCCCAAAGCCGAACCCGCACCGCAGCAAGAAGCCGCGACCGCTGGCGACGGTGATGCCAAGCCGCGCAAGGGCTGGTGGAGCCGCACCTTCGGCGAGTAACCAGCGCTGGTAATGAAAAAATGAGGGGCGGAAAAAGCGGGCAACCGCCTTTCCGCCCCTCTCCTTTTGCGCATGGGCGTTACGTCAGTTTGCGGGCGATGCCCCACTCCATCCAACCGGCAAAGCGCGGTGCTTGAGGCGTGTAATCCTGCCCGAGCGTCTCAACCGCAAAGCCCGCACCTTTCAGCGCGATCGCAATCTGCCGGGTGAGATGGCAGCCCCCGGCAAGGTGCTTCCACACAGGCTCGATCCGTTCCTGCCAGCGCAACACGCCCGCATCCGGCGCGCGCCCATGTTCAAGGAACAGCGCCTCCCCGCCGGGGCGCAGAATGCGGCGCAGTTCGGCCATCACTTGGCGGGGGTCCCGCACCGAGCACAAAGTAAAGGTGCACACCACGCAATCGAAGCTGGCATCGGCAAAGGGAATCGCCTCGCCCCGCCCCTGCCTGAGGTCAGCCGCCCAGCCCTTTTCGCGCGCGGCGGCCCGCGCCCCCTCCAGCAAGCCCGCATGAGGATCGATCCCGGCGTAGGAAGTGATCGCCGCAGGATCGTAGAAGGCGTGATTGATCCCGCCCCCGCACCCCAACTCGAACACATCGCCGTGCGCGCGCGGCACCACCGCCGCGCGGCGCTTCATCACCTGGCCCTGCGAACAGGCACAGGTGATGAGCTTTGGCATGATCGTGGCTTCGTACCAGCTCTTGAGCCCCATCCCCGTATCCTCCGCCCGGCCTCTTTCCACGATGGACAATGCGTGGCAGGTTATACGGCAATTGCCAAACCGGCTTTTTGGGAGGGATGCCTGTATGACCACCACGACCCCCGGCACCACCGCTGATAAAACTTCGTTCCGCTTTCACCCCAAGCTTTGGATCTGCGCGGCGATGCTGTTCGCCTTCCCGGCGCTCGGCACGGTGATGAGCGACGAGGTGAACTGGGGGATTGAGGACTTCGCCGCGATGGGGCTGATGCTGACGGTCCTGTGCGGCGCGATCGAGGCAGCGCTGCACTTTCTCGATGCCCCGCGATGGCGGATCGGCGGGATTATGCTCGCGGTGCTGATGTTCCTGACGGTCTGGGCCCATCTGGCCGTCGACCTGTTCGACTAGGCCGGAACTTCGCCTCCGCGAAAGTCGAACACCCGACCTGAATGCGCCGGGGTCAGCCCAACCAACACGCCGAGGAGGTTGTCCGCTGCCTGCTGCGGCGCGGTCAGCTGGCCATCCGCAAGGCCAGATTGGAACGGCTGCGACAAGGCGCTGTCCACCGTGCCGGGATGAAGCCCGACCACTACCCCCTCGGGGTGGGTGCGCGCCATCTCCAAAGCGAAGTTTTTCAAGAGCATATTGAGCGCTGATTTCGACGCGCGATAGGAATGCCACCCGCCCAAGCGGTTGTCGCTGATCGATCCGACCCGGGCGCTCAATGCCGCTACAACGAAGGGGCGACCCCGCGGCATGATCGCCAGCATATGCTTCGCCACCAACGCTGGGCCGATGGTGTTGAGCGCCAGAACCTCGGCCATGACCGCCGGGTCGAGCCGCTTGTAAGTCCGCTCCGGCCCGGTCCCATCGGGCAGAGTTAGCACGCCGGTCGCCACAATCACCCAGGCCGGCGGATCATCGCGCATCGCTCCGGCAGCAGCGGCGATGCTGGTTTCATCCTTGAGATCGAAGGAGAAGGGCTGGATGGCCGAGCCTTGTGGCCCCTCACCCCGGCGCGACCCGGCGTGGACTATGCTGGTTCCGCGCGCCGCCAGCCCCTCGCACAGCGCGCGGCCAATCCCGCCCGACGCCCCGAATACAGCCGCGACCCGCGGCCAAGGGCCAACCGTTCCTCCTGATTGTGCCTCATCTGTCATCCCCTCTATAGCGCTCACCCGCTCGCATGGTTCCGGCACGTGAGGCACGCTCAACCTCTGTGCGAAACCGCGCAACAGCCGCCGCTTGCCACACCGGGCAGAGCCGCTAGATAGGGTGCAAATCGAAACCGGGATCAGGCAATGGCGACCTTCACTCTCCCCAAGAATTCCAAGATCAACTCCGCAGGAAAGGTCCACAAGGCCAGCGGCGGCCGGGTCAAGGCGTTCAAGATCTATCGCTATGATCCCGATTCTGGCCAGAACCCGCGCTATGACAAGTTCGAGATTGACCTCGATCAATGCGGACCGATGGTCCTCGACGCGCTGTTCAAGATCAAGAACGAGATCGACCCGACGCTCACCTTCCGCCGCTCGTGCCGCGAAGGCATTTGCGGGTCGTGTTCGATGAACATCAACGGCAAGAACGGCCTCGCTTGCACCACCGCGATCGAAGACCTCAAGGGCGAGATCCGCATCACGCCGCTGCCGCACATGAATGTGATCAAGGACCTGGTGCCGGATTTCACCCATTTCTACGCGCAATACGCCTCGATCCGCCCGTGGCTGCAAACTGTCACCCCCACCCCGAGCGGCAAAGAGCGGCTGCAATCGCCTGAGCAGCGCGAGAAACTCGACGGCCTCTACGAGTGCATCCTGTGCGCCTGCTGCTCGACTTCGTGCCCGTCGTATTGGTGGAACAGCGACAAGTTCTTGGGCCCCGCGATCCTGCTCCAGGCCTATCGCTGGCTCGCCGACAGCCGCGACGAAATGACGGGCGAGCGGCTCGACGATCTCGAAGACCCCTTCCGCCTTTATCGCTGCCACACCATTATGAACTGCGCGAATGTGTGCCCCAAGGGTCTCAGCCCGGCCAAGGCGATCGCCGAGACCAAGAAAATGATGGCCGAGCGGGCCATCTGATCCGGTGACCTTCAAGGACGACGTGTTCGAGCACGGGCCGGATCCGGACAATCCGGGCTGGCACCACTGGAACCTCAAGGACGAAACGCTGTTCAACAGCGCGGTGATGGGCAAGCTCATCACCCGCGTTGACGATGACGGGAAAGCACGGCTGCGCATGTTCCCTGAGCGCAAGCACCTCAACCTTCAGGGCATCATCCACGGCGCGGTGACACTGGCGCTCATCGACATCGCCCTTTTCGTCACCATGCACCGCATCGGCACCGGCAATGCCGGGCCCTCGGTGACGCTGGAGCTTTCAAGCCAGTTCGTGGGCGCTGGCGATGGCAGCCGTCCGCTCGATGCCGTTACGGAGATCGTGCGCGAGACCGGCAAGCTGGTCTTCATCCGCGGGATGGTGGTGCAGAACGAGGACACGGTCGCCAGCTTCTCGGGCATCGTGCGCAAGTTGCAGCCGCGCGGTTAATGTGCCGGGATTGCTTGCCCGCTACGATGCGCTGATCGCCAGCGGCGAGCTGCGCGCCGACCCGGATCAGCGCGCTGCGGCCGAGCGGCTCGCGCGCTTGCAGAATGAGCTCGAAGCCCCCCCACCCGCCTCGACTGGCCTGCTTGGCAAGCTCTTCGGCAGCAAGCCCGCCCCGCCCCCGCGCGGCGTATACCTGTGGGGCGGGGTCGGGCGCGGCAAGTCGATGCTGATGGACCTGTTCGTCGAGACGCTCGGCATCGCTGCCAAGCGCCGGGTCCATTTCCACGCCTTCATGCTCGAAGTCGACCGCCGCATCGCCGAGGCGCGCAAGGCCCAGCGGCCCGACCCGCTTGTCGCCGTGGCGGCAGAGATGGCGCGCGGCCTCAAATGCCTCGCCTTTGACGAGATGGTCGTCACCAACACCGCCGACGCGGCGATCATGGGGCGCTTTTTCACCGCGCTGATGGCCAGCGGCACAGTGATCGTCACCACCAGCAACCGCCCGCCGCGCGATCTCTACAAGGACGGGCTGAACCGCGCGCTGTTCCTGCCCTTCATCGATCTGGTGGAGCGCGAGATGGATGTGCTCAGCCTCAACGGCCCGGTCGACTACCGGCTCGACCGGATCGGCGGGCTTGCGATGTGGCATGCGCCCATCGGCGACGCCGCCACCGCGCAGGTGCGCGAGGCCTTTTTCCGCCTCACCGACTTCGCCCCCGAAGACGCCGCCAATGTGCCGACCGGGACCCTTGACCTCGGCGGGGGGCGCACGCTGCATGTGCCCAAGAGCCTCAAGGGCGTGGGCGTGTTCAGCTTCAAGAAGCTGTGCGGCGAAAACCGGGGCGCGGCCGATTACCTTGCGATTGCGCGGGCCTATCACACGGTGATCATCGTTGGAATCCCCAAGATGGGGCCGGAAAACCGCAATGAAGCGATCCGCTTCACAAAGCTGATCGACGCGCTCTACGAGCATCGCGTAAAGCTCTTCACCACCGCCGCTGCCGAGCCTGAAGCGCTCTATCAGGCAGGCGACGGCGCGTTTGAATTTGCGCGCACGGTGAGCCGACTCAATGAGATGCAGAGCGATGCATATATGGCACTTGGCCACGGTGCGGAGGGTTGACCATTAGCCCCTTCCCTTAAGGGAAGGGGTTGGGGATGGGTGTTCGACACCCGAAAGGGAAGTACCCCCACCCCCAGCCCCTCCCCACGGGGAGGGGAGAAACTAACCGCTCACCCCCAGCTGCCCCAGCGACTTCTCCAGCATCAGCAGCTGCCACAAGGTCCGCGAATGATCCGCGCGGCCTGCAATATGCGCCTCGGCCATGGCGGCGATGGCGTGCGGCTGGAAGAACCCGGTCTGCGCCAGTGCACCGCCCGCAATCCCCCGCGATGCGCTCGCGAGCGGCCCCCTCAGCCATTCGGCAATCGGCGTGACGAACCCCTGTTTGGGCCGGTAAAGAATGTCGTGCGGCAGATAGCGTTCGAGCGATTTCTTGAGCAGGTATTTGCCTGTGCTGCCTCTCACCCGCATCGCTTCCGGCAGGCGCGCGGCAAATTCGACAAGGCGGTGATCCAGCAGCGGCTCGCGCGCCTCAAGGCTCATGGCCATGCTGGTGCGGTCGACCTTGGTGAGGATGTCGCCGGGCATCCAGAACATGAGGTCGGCATACTGCGCCCGGTCGAGCCCGGACCGCCCCGGTGCGGCGCGCATCAGCGCGATCAGCTCATCTTCGCCGCGAAAGCCTGCGAGGCTGGCGGTAAAGGTGTCGGAATAGAGCGCGCCCCGCGCTTCGGGCGTCGTTACCGATAGGCCCCGCGCATAGCCCGCCTCGCCGCTCTCGGCGAGCGCCAGCAGCGTGGCCTTGGCGCGCAAGGGGCGCGGCGCCCAATCGGCCTTGGGCCAGGCGCGGCCCAGCGAGCCGAACAAGGGTGCGCGCAGGCTCGCAGGCAGCACCGCGCGCATCCGCTCCTCATGGTGGTGGAACACCTGACGGCGGTAGCCCGCAAAAGCCTCGTCGGCCCCGTCGCCCGAGAGCGCCACCGTCACCCGCTCGCGCGCCAGCTGGCACACCCGCCACGTGGGCAGCGCCGAGGCATCGGCGAAGGGCTCGTCGAACATCGCGGCGAGGGTATCGATGGCGCTGAAATCGTCCGTGGCGACGATCCGTTCGGCGTGGTCTGCGCTAAACTTATCCGCCACCTGCCTAGCATAGGATGTCTCATCATAGGCGGCGACATCGAAGCCGATTGAGCAGGTCTGCACGGGCTGGCTGCTGGCCTCGCTCATCAACGCGACCACGCCCGAGCTATCGACCCCGCCTGAGAGAAACGCCCCCAAGGGCACATCCGCCACCATGCGCGAACGAACGCCTTCTCGCAGCAGGTGCACCAGCTGCGCGGACAGATCCGCCTCACTCCCGCGTTCGCGCTGGGTGAAATCAATATCCCACCAGCGCTGCGGCCGCCCCGGCGCGCGGCCCTGTTCCAGCAGCCAGAAATGCCCGGCGGGAAGCTTCTCGACCCCTGCGAGGATTGAATGGCTGTCGGGCACATAGCCCCAGGTCATATAGGCCTCGATCGCCTGCGGGCTCACCCGGCGGCGCAGCAGCGGGTGCGCGAGCAGGCCCTTTAGCTCCGAGCCGAAGGCGATGCTCCCATCCGACAGCGCGGCGGTGAACAGCGGCTTCACCCCAAACCGGTCGCGCGCGAGGAACAGCTGGCGCTTCTCCCGGTCGAACAGCGCGAAGGCGAACATCCCATCAAGCCGCGACAAGCAATCGACGCCCCAGCGTTGGTAAGCCGCAAGGATCACTTCGGTATCGCCCGAGGTGCGGAAGGTGAAACCCGCCTGCTCCAACTCACGGCGCAGCGCGCGAAAATTGTATATCTCGCCGTTAAAGACGATCACCGCCCGGCTATCTGCGGAGTGCATCGGCTGCGGCGATCCGGCGAGGTCAATGATCGACAGGCGGCGGTGCCCCAGCCCCACCCCGTGATCGGTCCACACCCCCGCCCCGTCCGGCCCGCGATGGGCCAGCGCATCGCACATCCGCTCGACCCGCACCGGATCGACCGGCTTTGGGGTTTCGGCGTGAAAGATCCCGGCAATTCCGCACATATGTGCGCGGACCTAGAGCAGCGCAGCCAATGCGGCAATCGCGGCCATGGCAGCGACAGCGAGCGCAGCGGCGGCAGGGGCGAGGCTGAGCGCTTCGGTCTGGGCGAGCCAATTCCACTGCGTCAGCGTTTCGGCACGCCAGCCATAGTCCACCGGCTCACGCTCGAACCAGCGCCATGCACCGGCCAGCAAGCCTGCGACGATGATCGCGAAGAACACCCAGCCATAAACGATGTGATCGACCCCGCCGGCCGCCTCGGCCCCGATGAACTGCGCAACATAGACCGTCGCCCAAGCGCGCACGCCATTGGCGAGGATCGGAACCACGATGCACGCCGCCATGAAGATTGCGCGCCGTCGCCAGCTGTCAAAGCGGGTGAAGGCGACCAATACGCCCAAAGTGACCATCGCGATCAGGAACTTCACCCCCGAACAGGCCTCGGCGACGACGAACAATCCGGCGGGTGTATTGATGTAGATCCCGTCAATGCTCGCAGGCACGCCGCTCAGGTGGGTGAGCGCAATCGTGATGTCGGCGGTGATGAATTGGAGCGGCGGGATGATCTCGTCGCCGAACGGCACAAGGAACACACCCATCGCCAACGGCAGCGCGAGGAGCAGGCTTGCGCGCAGGCCCAGCACGGTAATCACCGCCGCCTGCACCGCGCCGACCGCCCCGGCATGGGCGACAAGGTTGATGTCAAACGCGCGCCCCGCCGCCCATAGTGCCAGCGCACCCGCGACCAGCGCAGCGCCGGGCAGAAACGGGCGGGGGACGATTTGGGCAAGCTCCTCGGCCTTCAACATCACCAGCCAGCCAATGATGAAGGGCACCAGCAGCAGGTGGTTGTAGGTGTCGATATTCCACCACTGGTGCAGCATCTCGCCCCAGCTGGGCGCGGTCACCATGAGCAGCGCAAGCACCGCACCGGCAAGGGCGACAAGCGGCGCATGCCAAGCCGCAGCGGCAGGCGCGCGCGGCGCGCCAGCGACCGACAAGGTTGCGGGTTCAGGCGGCATGACGCGTGCCCTCCTCGGCTTGACCAAGCAGCCCCGCAAGCGGAGCGAGCATGGCCTCCCATCCATGATGATCAAGTACGAACCGCCGCGCCGCTGCGCCGATGCGGGTCGGTGCGTTCGGGTCGGCAAGCAGCTGCGCGATCCGATCGGCCATCGCCGCCGGATCGGGCGGACACACCAGCCACTGCGCGCCATCATCGGCAGCGATCCCGGTCGCGGCCTCGGGGGTCAGCACCACGGGCCTCGCCATCGCCATGGCTTCGAGCACCTTGTTCTGCACCCCGCGCGCGATCAGCAGCGGGGCGAGCACGGCGTCTGCGGCGGCGAGAAAGGGGCGCACATCGGGCACCGCGCCCCACACCTGCACCCCCGGCGTACCGTGATGCGCCATGAGCTTGGCGGTCGGGTTGCGTCCGACGACATGGAACAGCGCGTCGGGGAAATGTGCGCGTAAGCGTGGCATCAGGTGTTCGATGACCCACAGCGCGGCCTGTTCATTGGGGCGGTAATCCATCTGCCCGGTAAAGGTGAAATGCGGCCCCGGCAGCCCTGACAGCATGGGATGCTGCGTGGTAGCGGCTGGGTCAAAGAAGGCAGCGTCGATCCCGTTGCCGATCACCTGTACATTGACCTTATGCGGCGCGGCCAAGCGACTGCGATAAAGCGCCGCCTCGGCTTCAGAGATCAGGATCGTGGCGTCAGCGCGCTGACCAAGCCGTTCCTCCTCCGCCGCCAGCAGCCGCGCCTCGCGCGCGTTGAGCCGAACCCGCTCGCCTGCTTCGGCATAGCTGGCAAACTTGGCACTATCGACGTCGCACAGGTCGATCACCACCCGGCCCGAGAAATCGGCGGGTACATATTGCCCCATCTGGCCCGAGAACACGACAATCGCGCTGATCGGCCGCGCGGCGATCGTCTCGCGCACCCACCGCGCCAGAGTGGGGCTGTGGAAGGCGGTGAGGCTGACGGGCTTGCCGGTAAGCACCGCTTCCACCCCTGCCAACGGCAACGGCTTGGTTCGAGGCACCACGCAGCGCGAAGCCGCGACCGCGGCAAGCGCGCGCTCGGCGCTTGCATCGCCCTCGCCAAAGCACCCGACATGTACAGGGCCAAGCCGCGCCAGCGCCTTCAGCAAATGGTGCGAGCGGATCCGGTCCCCACGATCCGGGGGGAACGGCACGCGGTGAGCGAGGAAAATCACCTCTCCCATCACGCCAGCCCGCGCGCGATCCACGGCCCCAAGGTGTTTGCGATGGGCAGCGGCAGCTTCTTCCACAATGCGATCTTGCGCGAATAGCTGGCGTCGGTCGGGTCAATATTGCGCGGCGGTGCCCCCGGCGCGGTCCAGGCGCCATAGGTGAGCGGCTGCGGATCAAAGCCCCAGTTCTTCTTGAACGCAAACGGCCCGCTCCCTGTCTTGGAGCGCCCGAAATCGAACCGCGTCATGCCCTGCCGCCGGGCGTGGAGCATCAGCTCGTAATACATCATTTCGTTGGCCCGCGCAGCGCGCGCGGCAAAGACGCCGCCGCCCCAGAAGGGCATTACCGCGCCGTCATGGTAGAAGCTGAGCACACTCGCCAGCGGGGTCTCGCCCTGCCACACCGTGAGAATGTCGCTGCTGTCCGGAAAGGCCTCCAGCATCGCGGCAAACAGCCGTTTGGGAAACACCGGCGTGCCGAGATTGCGCACGCTCGCGCTATAACAGGCGTAGTGCGCGGCGAGATCAGCAGCCCCGCACCCGGTCGTTACCCGGTGGCCGAAGCCAAGACCCTTGCGCACCTCCGCGCGGGCCTTGCGGGGGATGGCGGTGAGTTCAGTCTCGTCATCGGCTGCGAGCGGGCGTTCAAAGCCGCAATGCTTGTCGGCCCACGTGTCCCAGCCTTCGGGGATCGGCCCGCCGCGCAGTTCGATCCCGCCAAAGCCGCCGCGCTTGGCGTAATCCTCCGCTGCTGATGCCATAGCCTTCGCGGCTGCTTCGCCCTCCGCTACAATTCCGCCGCCGACCCCGAACCCGCTCGATACCAGCGCCTTGCCGAACAGCGCCGAGCGCACTTCAGTCAGCGGGAGCCATCCGGTGAGCACGCCCATGCGGTCTGCTACCAGTCCTGCCGCGCGCTGGCCGGTGCCAGCAGCAACCGCCTGCAACCATGCGGGACGATGGAACAAGCTGGCGCGGGTTTCAGCGACGAACCCCTCGATCCGGCGCAGCTCCGCCGTATCGCGCCAATCAATCGCGCGCACATTCTGGCCGGCCTTCACCGGCGCGTTCATGCCGCAATGTCCTCTGAAGCCTGAGGAAGAATCAGTTCCTCAGCCCGCGCCGCTTCACGATGCGCGACCAGGTCCATCCGCCCCCAGCGAAATTCATGCACGAGATCGCGCAGCTTGCCCGCCATGCGGGTGAGCCCGGTGTAGTGCCGGAAGCGTGAGCGCATCGGCGCGTGGGGCACGCGGGGTTGATCGGGATCGACCTCCCACGGGTGGAAATAGAACACCGCCGGGCGGCCCTCCTGCCGGTTGACCTGCCGGATCGCCCAGCGCGAAAAGGCATAGGGCAGCACCCGGAAGAACCCACCCCCGCCCGCCGCAACGCGCCGGCCGCCGAGGATGGCGGTGGTGACCGGCAGTTCAATCATCGAGGACCACGGCAGCGGCCGGAAGGCGAAACGCGGGGCCTCTGGCCAGCCATAGTGATCATGCACCACCGGGGCGACGCTGCTGGAATAGGCAAAGCCCTGCTCGGCCAGCTCGGCAAAAGCCCAAGGCGTGCGTCCGTCGATTGAGAAACTCGGCGCGCGGTAGCCTGTCACCGCCACCCCCGCGCAATCTTCCAGAATTTCGCGGGCCTTGCGGATGTCCTCGGCAAAGCCCGCGCGGTCAAAGGTGAAGACCCGCGCGTGATCATAGCCATGACTGGCAATCTCGTGCCCTGCATCAACGATCCGGCGAATCATGTTCGGATGCCGTTTCGCCACCCACCCCAGCGTGAAGAAGGTCGCGCTGACATCGGCTTCAGCGAACAGATCGATCACCCGGTAGACATTGTCCTCGACCCGGGTCTTGATGCTGTCCCAATCGCCCCGGGCGATCACGTTCTCGAAGGCGCCGACCTGAAACCAGTCTTCAACATCAACCGAGAGGCCGTTGACGATCGCGCGGCCCGCCAGGGGGGGTAAGGGTTGATGCATGGTCACGCGGCCTCGCGCGACGGATCTTCCTCGAACCACTCGATCAGCATGGTCAACACATGGCGGAAGGACTGTTCTTGCTCCTCCAGCCGGGCTTCGATCCGTTCGAGCGCGGCGGCAAAACGTGCTTCGGCAAGGCGCACGTCTTCGGGCGATAGGACGTCGTCGGCCGGAGCGCGATGGCCTGCACCTGCGGCCTGCAACTCGCTGATCGCGGCTTCCAGCTCGGCAGTGCGCGCATCGCGCTCGGCCAAAAGCGCGGCGACTTCGTTCGCCGGAACGCTTGTTGCGGCGGCGGACGCAGGCGCTTTAGCGGGGGCTGCGGCGGGCGTCTGGCTTGGCGCGGGCGGTGCGACAGGCGGGGCCATCATAGCGGGCGCCGCGCGCAAATCCGCCCCGCCCTCGCGCGATCCGCGGCGCTGGTCGGTGGCCATCTCGGAAATCACGTCGTCGAGCATGGCGCCGGTCAGGTGACTGCGTTCCTCGATCGCGGCCAGCAGCAGCAAGCGGTTCATCGCCTGATTGACCCGGCGCGGGATACCGCCGGTATAGCGATAGAGCGAGGCCAGCAGCCCGTCCTCGAAGTCCGGGCGTCCCTGCCAACCGACATGGCGCAGGCGGTGGTGCACGTAATGCGCGACCTCGCCGCTATCGAGCGCATCAAGGTGATGCGAAGCGATAATCCGCTGGCGCAGCTGTTCAAGCCCCGGGTGGTTGGCCAACGTGCTGCGAAACTCCGGTTGGCCCAGCAGCAGGCTCTGCAGCAAGGGGTGCGAGCCGAGCTGGAAGTTGGATAGCATCCGCAGCTCTTCCAGCGCCCCCAGATCAAGGTTCTGGCATTCGTCCACCACCAGCAGGCAGCGGCGCCCGGCGCGGGCTTCGTCCTGCAGAAACCGCTCGATCGCGCCAAGCGCGCCGGCCTTGTCGTGCCCTTCCACCGCCAGCCCGAAGGCCTGCGCGACGACATGCACGATCTCCGCGCCATCCAGCGCGGTGGTGACCACCTGCGCCACGGTCAGCGCGGCCGGATCGACCCGCTGCATCAGATGCGCGACCAGCGTCGATTTGCCCGCCCCGACTTCGCCGGTGATGACAATAAAGCCCTCACCCTGCGACAGGCCGTATCCGAGATAGCTCATCGCCTTCTTGTGGCTGGTGCTCTCGAAATAGAACTGCGGATCGGGTGTGAGCTGAAAGGGCCTGCCGCTGAAGCCGTAGAATTGTTCGTACATGAGCCGATCTGCTCCCCTAGAAATCGTAGCGCAGGCCCAGCAGCGCCGTGGCAAAGGCGAAGTCCTGAGCGGTGAATTCACTGTCGAAATAATCAACCGCCACCGCAGCACGGCCGGTCAGGCGGCGGGTGATCAGGTGACTATAGGCGGCTGATGCCCCGTAGGCGTTGACATCGCTGTTCGCCCCAGCACCATCGAACCAGTTGACGTAACCGTTGGTGGTGAAGCTGGCGTTCTGGCCGATCTCCTGAGTGATCCCGCCAATCACGTAATAGCCTTCATCGGTCACCCCATCGAGCGGTGCCAGCGCTGTGCCTTGCGCCGCGATGAAGGTGCGACGGTCGTAGCCTGCGCCCAGCGCTGCGGTGGTGCGGCCCATCTGCCGCTGATACGAAGCGCGCACCCCGCGCCCGCGGAAGGCAGCCGAGCGAACCGAGCCCAAACCACCGATCGTGGCCTGCCCTTGCGTTCCGTTGACGAGACCGCCGAAATCACCGGTCACCGGGTTGCGGATCGCCTCGAAATCGCTCGACAGGCCCGCCAGAGCATTGTTGATGACGCCGCCGTACCCGGTTACGCCATCATAGACATTGACGGCAAAGGAACTGCGCTGATTGGGGGTGTAGGTGAAGCTGCCGTAGAAAGTGGTCGAATCATAGCGTTCGCCCACCGCCGCCGTCAGGCTCGTGCGCGAGCTTGGCCGCCACATCACTCCCACGTCCCACAGCAGACCGTCCACGGCAAAAGCGATGCGACGCGGCGCGGCGCTATCGGTAACGAAGCGACCATCATTGCCGATCACCGGATCGCCATTGGCATCGCGCAGCGCATCGCGGCTCGAAACCTCGACATCCTCGTATCCGACCCCGCCCATCAGCGCGAGGGAGGTGGTCACAGGCACAATCACGTCGCCGCGCACGTAAAGATCGCGCACGCGCTGATCGAGGTTGGCAATATCCTCTTGAAAGCCCCCGGCCGTCACAGCCAGACCCACTGGCAACACCGTGTCGGGACGCACGCCGGCGCGCACCTGACCGAGATAGGTCACGCTGTCATCGAATACGTCAACCACCTGCCCCTGCGGATTGGTCAGGGCGTTGTCGGTCTCGAAGCGATTATAGCCGACCCGGCCCACGCCCTGCACATCGACATCGCCAATGCTGGTGTTGAGGCTCGGCCCGGCATAGGCGCTATAAAGGCGGCTCTCGGCATCCTCGCGTACCAGCGGGTTCGCGGTCGTGCCCCCGCCACCGTCGACCCGCGTGCGCGACGCCAGACCACCGGCTTCAAAGCTCAGTGCATTGGGAACGATGGCCAGCGTGCCGCGCGCGATCCCGCTTACGGTATTGCTGTCGATGGCGTCATCACCGTAGCCGAAATTGCGTTCGTAGCGGACGGAGACCGCAGCGCCGCTGTTGCGTCCCTGGACATTGATGTCGACCCCGACGGCAACCTGCGTGAAGGTGACCACCTCATTGCCGGGGGTTAGCTCGGCCGAAAGGACCTGATTGACCTCGATATAGGGCTGCACCACGGTGGTCCGCTGCGGACCAGCGGGAGCGCCGCCTCCGCCCTGATCCTGCGCCATGACAGGCGTAGTGAGCGCCACGGCGGCGATGCAGGTGAGCAAAGCAGGGATGAACGAACGGGTGGGCATATTACTTCCCCCTGGCTCCATAGCTGCCAAAGCGCCGGCCTGAGGGGCTGTAGCGCGCAGCATTGAGCAGCAGCTTAATGTCGCCACACGCCGAGAGCAGTTGCTGGGCGTCCTCCAAGGCCGCCCGGCTGGTCTCGTCCGCGCGCACCACCAGCAAAGTCTGGCCGACATGCTGGGCCAGTTCGGCGGCAGGCGAAGCGGCGAGCGCGGGCGGCGTGTCGAAAATCAGAATGCGATCAGGTGCACCGACCGTCAGGCGGTCAAGCACCTCAGCCGTGCGCGCACTGGCGAGATATTCGGCGTCCAGCACGGTCGCCGTGCCTGCGGGCAGCACGAACAGCCCCGGAATGTCGGTTTCGATCACCAGCTTTTCGGGCTGGATCGCCGGGTCAGCGAGGGCGTCCATCAGCCCTTGGTCAGGATCGATCCCAAGCCGGTCGCACACCGAGGGATTGACCACATCGGCATCGACCAGCAACACCTCAAGCCCGCGTTCGGCAGCAAGCGCGATGGCGAGGTTGGTGGCGCAGTAGGTCTTGCCCTCGCCCGCATGCGGCGAGCACACAAGAATGCGGCGCGCGAGCGGGCTGCCCCCAGCGCGGGCATCAGCGAGAACCTCGCGCTTCACGATCCGAAACTCTTCGAGCAGACCGGTGACAGGATCCTCGGGGACAATCAGCCCGCCATCATCGAGATGCTGGCGGTCAATTGCCACGAACGGTCCGCAAAACGCCACCGCACGCGGCGCTTCGGCCAAGGGTTCGGCGGCTGCGTACGCACCTGACGGCGCAGAGCGCTGCTGGGGGGCGGGCGCACGGCGCAGGGCCTCGGGCACCGGCGGCACCTCGGGCAAGCGCGGCTTGGCGTTGAGCGGGTTCAGCCCGAAGCTCGCATCCGCCCGTTCGAACAGCGATGCCGGGCGAGCCCCTTCGCGGTTGATCTTGCCTTGTTCGGTCACAGTCCTGTCCCCACCCTCACGCAATCGTTCCGATCGAGACGACCTCGATCCCGAGCAGGATCACGAACACCGCCACCAACCCGGCGCAGA
Organism: Erythrobacteraceae bacterium CCH12-C2; assembly: GCA_001556995.1. Taxonomy (GTDB): domain Bacteria; phylum Pseudomonadota; class Alphaproteobacteria; order Sphingomonadales; family Sphingomonadaceae; genus Erythrobacter. The sequence continues at coordinate 24,556 of LSKF01000106.1, read as the reverse complement.
CTCCGGCGAATTGCTTCAGTCGCTTGCGCTCCACCGCCTTGACCGCATCGGACATGGTCAGCGAGATCGCGCCGATCACAGGAAGATCGAAGGCGCGTTCCAACTTTTGGGGCGTGGCAAAGCTCGAACGCAGCTGGCTCAGCGCATAAGCCACCGCCATCCCGGCCCCCACCCCAGCGATCAGCACGCCAAACAGCAACAGCGGACGATTGGGCGCAGCCGGCTTTTGCGGCACGACGGGCTGCTGGATTACATCGAACCGGAATTGGCTCGCTGAGTCCTCAACCTTGCCGCGGGTCCGCAGCGCCTCGCGATCTTCGAGCAGCTTTTCGTAATTCTTGCGCAGCACATCGTAATCACGGCTGATGCGGTTGGCTTCGGCTGCCACCTCCGGCTCGCTCGCCTGACTTGCCATCAGCCCAGCAAAATCGCTTTGGAGCGCCGCACGGCGGGCCTGCAAGGCTTCGACCGACGCCTGCCGCTCGCTGCGGATCGCCATCAGCGAGGCATGGGCGGGATTGGGCGTACCGCTGGCATCATCACCTGCAGCCGCAGCCTGCTTGGCGAGGATCGTGACCTGCTTGGTGGTGGCAACGACGTCGGGGTGATTATCGGTCAGCCCGCGCGAGCGCAGTTCTGCCAGCTGGGTCTGCGCCTGCTGCAGCGCCGCGCGGGGGCCAACTGCATCGCGGCCCGTGCTCGGTAACAAGCGCGGCGTGCTCGCGAGCTGGCTCGTGATGGCCGCAAGACCGCTTTCCGCGGCGGCCAGATCGGCTTCAACATTGCGCAGCTCGGCACGCGCCTGCTGGACCTTGTTCGAAAGCGTGTCCGAACCACCGACCAGCTCGGGATATTGCGCCTCAAAGGCAAGGCGGCGCTGTTCGGCCTGCTCCAGCTCAAGCTTGCGCTCGTCGAGCTGACGGTCGAGGTCGCCGATTGCGGTGCTGATCCCGGTGCGGTTGCCGACGATGTGCTCCTCGCGCAGGATATCGAGCAGCTTTTGCACCACATCGCGCGCGAGCACCGCGCTTTCGGCATCGCTCAGATCGCGGCGACCAATGGTGGCGGTGATTTCGAACAGGTTGTCCTGCTCACTCGTGACCTGCACCTTCTTTTCGAGCTCGGCGATGGTCGCATCAAGCGCGCCGCGCTCGGTAATGCCCTCGCCCAGCCGGGTCGAAGTGATCACTTTCTCAAGGTTTTTGGCACTCGACAGCGTTTGGCGCACGCGCATGACTTCGTCCTTGCCGTCACCGGCAATGCCGAGCTGCTTGGACAGCACATCCTCGACATCGACATAGACGCGCGCCTTGGACTCATAGGAATTGGGGATCATGGCGACGACCAACCAACCCATGAGGCACACGGCCCAAGCGGTCGCAATCGCGATCCAGCGGCGATTCCAGATCGACCAAAGCGCCGCGCGCAGCTCGTCAAAGATTTCGCTCATCCCCCGGCGCGCCCCTTAGAATCGGCTCTCGGGAATGATGATCGTGTCGCCCGGCTTCAGCATCACGTTGGCGCTCGAATCGCCTTTGCGGATCAGATCGGTCAAACGCAGGCGATATTCGGTCTGCGTTCCCTTTTCGCGGTCGATGCGGATCAGCTTGGCGCGGTTGCCGGCCGCGAATTCGTTGAGCCCGCCCACCGCGATCATCGCATCCAGCACGGTCATGTTGGCGCGGAACGGGATCGAAGCAGGCTGCTGCGTCGCGCCGATGATACGCACCTGCTGGGTGAAGTTACCCTCGGGCGTGTTGACGATCACCGAGACGATCGGCTGCTCGATATACTTGGACAGTTCGCCCGCGATGTAGTTTTGCAATTCGGTCGCGGTCTTGCCCACCGCCGGGATGTCCTGCACCAGCGGGATCGTCAGGCGACCATCCGGGCGCACCCGGACCTTGTCGGCGCTGAGTTCGGGGTTGCGCCAAACGTGGATAGTGATCTCGTCGAGCGGCCCGATGGTGTATTCCTCGGAAGGAGCAACACTGCCATCGCCATAGCTGGCCGAGGGCAATTGCGGGCGGCCGCCCCCACAGCTCGCCAGCAGGGCGGCGGCAAGGCCGAGAGCCGTGAAACGAAAGAGGGGCTCATGCTGGGACATTAGTCTTGGATCCTTGGCCATCTTCGTGTTGCCGAGCGACCTGTGCCCACGCAGGAGCGACCTGCAACACACCCCGCCCGGTTTAGGCATCGCTTGTCGCCGGAAATGGTGAACATATTGTTAGTTATACAGCGGCAAATCCGGCCCCATCCCGATCCGGGACAGCCGAATTGGGCCGCGTTAACGGCCCGCGGGGCGATGTTTCAGACCAGCAATTCCGCCGCCGGGCCATGGCCTAGGAACGCCGCCGGACTGGCGGTGGCACCGTAAGCCCCGGCGCAGAACACCGCGACCAGATCGCCCACCTCGGCATGGGGCATCGCGGCGGCATCGGCGAGCCGATCAAGCGGGGTACACAGGCACCCCACAATGTTAACTTCCTCTGTCGGCGCCGCGTCATAACGCGTTGCAATCGCTGAGGGATAATTGCGCCGCACCACGGTGCCGAAATTGCCCGAAGCCGCCAGCTGGTGATGCAGGCCGCCGTCGGTGATGAGGTAAGTCACCCCATGGCTAACCTTGCGATCGATGATCCGGGTGAGATAGACCCCCGCCTCCCCCACCAGATAGCGGCCCAATTCCATGCAGAGCTCGGTCTCGGCCAGCACAGATGGCAGCGCCGCGACGCGTTCCGTCAGCGCTGCACCAACCTTGGCGAGATCAACGGGCTCGTCACCCGGGAAGTAGGGAATGCCCAGCCCGCCGCCCATGTTGAGCTTTGGCAGCCCATGCCCGATCGCTTCGGCAAGCTCCGCCGCGAGTGTCAGCACGTTGGCCTGGGCCTCGATAATCGCCTCCGCGCTCAGCGTCTGGCTGCCGGTGAAGATGTGGAGGCCCCGCCATTCGGCCCCCGCCGCGATCACATAGCGCGCGAGAGCGGGCACTCGCTCAGCATCGACGCCGAATTGCTTGGCCCCGCCGCCCATCTTCATGCCGGAGCCCTTCATCTCGAAGGACGGGTTGACCCGTATGGCGATGCGCGGACGTATGCCCAGCCGCTCGCCGATCGCCAGCGCGCGGGCAGCTTCGCCCTCGCTCTCGCAATTGAGCGTCACGCCTGTACCGATCGCGGCTTCGAGCTCATCGTCGCGCTTGCCGGGGCCGGCAAAGCTGATGCGCGCAGGGTCAATCCCGACCGCGATGCACAGGCCCAATTCGCCCGAGGACGCAATGTCGAACCCGTCGACCAGAGGGGCCATATGCCCGATCACCGCGAGATGCGGGTTGGCCTTCACCGCAAAATTCAGTCCCACGCGGGCAGGCAGACCCGCGCGCAATTCCGCCACGCGGGCATCGAGATGCGCGCGGGAATAGACGAACAGCGGCGTGCGCCCCGCCTCGGCCACCAACTCGGAGGCGCGCTTGCCGCCGATGGCGAGCTCGCCGCCGATGGCCTTGTAACCGGGAGGGATCGGGCCGACGGGCTTCATGGGGCAAATTCCTCGTTGAGCTGCGCCTGCAAGGCGGTGCGGTCGATCTTGCCATTGGGGTTCAAGGGCATCGCCGCGCGCCAGTGAATATGCTGGGGCTGCATGAAATTGGGAAGGTCACGCTTGAGCCGCTTGGAGAGTTCGGCGCGCAAGGCGTCATCCTCGCCGCCGCGCACCACCAGATGCACCGCCTGCCCTAGCCGCGGGTCGGCAACGCCGAGTGCCACGGCTTCGGCCACCAGTCCGGTGGCGAGCGCGGCCTCCTCGATCTCCTGCGGGCTGATGCGGTTGCCCGCGCTCTTGATCATCGCATCGCGCCGGCCGGCAAAATAGAGCAGGCCGTCCGCATCCCGCCGCACACGGTCGCCCGACCAGACAGCGGTGCCGCCATAGACCGAGGCGGCGGGCGCGGGCCGGAAGCGTTCCGCAGTACGTTCGGGGTCTTGCCAGTACCCCTGCGCTACCAGCGGGCCGCAATGGACAAGCTCCCCCTCCTCGCCATCAGCGGCAACCTCGCCTGCGTCATTGATGACGAGGATCTCGGCAAAGGGGATCGCCTTGCCCATCGAGGTGGGATGCGTGTCCACCAGCGCGGGATCAAGGTAAGTCGAGCGGAACGCCTCGGTCAGGCCATACATCGGGAACAGGTCGGCTTGCGGGAAAAGGCTGCGCAAGCCCCGCACCAGCTCGACGGTCAAGGCCCCGCCGCTATTGGTAAGCCGCCGCAAGGGTGCGCGCGCATCTTCCGGCCACTCGATCTCGGTCAGTTGCACCCACAGCGGCGGCACGGCCGCCAGCGTCGTGACGCCATGCTTCGCGCAGGCCTTGGCGACATCCTTGGGGAAAAGAAAATCGAGCGGCACAACGCAGCCGCCCGCAAACCAAGTGCTCAAAAGCTGGTTCTGGCCATAGTCGAAGGACAGCGGCAATACCGCTAGCGTCACATCATCCTCTGCGAGCCCGAGGTAATCCGCCACGCTGACGGCACCCAGCCACATATTGGCATGGCTCAGCATCACGCCCTTGGGCCGCCCGGTCGAACCCGAAGTGTAGAGGATTGCGGCGAGCTCTGCCGGATCGTCCTCGGACGGCCCGAGCGCGCGCGCCGCCGCCTCTGCCGCAACCAGCGCCTCAGCCTCGCCCAGCGCCGCGCAACCGGGGGGCAGATCGCCCGGCTCCAGCGAGGCAAGCCGCGCGCCCGTCCCGATCAGCAGCCGCGTACCGCTATCGGCAAGGATATGCGCCGCCTGCGCACGCTTCAGAAGCGGGTTGATCGGCACATGCACCAGCCCGGCCCGTGCCGCTGCCAGCGGCATAAGGCAAGTAAGCTCGCTCTTCGCCGCCCAGCTGGCGACCCGCGCGCCGCGTTCCGGCACCATCTCGGCCAGCCATCCGGAGAGCAGAGCAACACGCTGTCTTAACTGATTGTGGTTAAGGCTGCCCTCGCGCAAGCCCAGCGCCGGACGCTCGCCATGCCCCGCCGCCTCGGCCAATTCGGCCAAGTGATCGAGCGGACGTGGGGCAGGAACGGGCGGATTGAGCATCAACGGGAGCAGTCTTTCAGTGATCGAAGCGCGGTATCACGATAGCGTTGACGTCTTGCAAGCGCTGTCTGCGCTGCCGGCCGCTGCGCCGTTCGACCGGGCCGAGTGGTATGCGCTGCTGGCCGAGACCGGCCTCACCCCGCTGATCGCGATCGCCAGCGATGCCGATAGCACCGCCGCACTGGCGCTGACCGAGGATCGCGGACGCATCAACCCCTTGCGCAACTGGTACAGCTTCACTTGGCGCCAACTCGCCCCGGCGGGTGCGGCGGGCGACCGGCTGCTGGAAGGACTTGCGCGCCAACTCAAGAGCCGAGGCTACCGCGTCACGTTCGAACCCGTGCCGGGGGAAGATGGCTCGGCCGAGCGCCTCGCACGGGCTTTTCACAGCGCAGGCTGGCACGTTGCAGTCGAGGAATGTGACATCAACCACGTCCTCCCCGTCGGCGGACGCAGCTTCGCCGAATATTGGGCAAGCCGCCCCGGCACGCTGCGCACCACCCTCAAACGCAAGTCGAAGAAGGCCGAGACCGCAGTGCTAACCCACTTCGATCCCGCCGTTTGGGCCGAATACGAGGCGATCTATGCCGCCAGCTGGAAACCGGCCGAGGATCAGCCTGCGATGCTGCGCGCCTTTGCGCAAGGCGAGGGCGCGGCCGGGCGGCTGCGGTTGGGCGTGGCCCGGGCGGATGGGCAGGCCGTTGCCGCGCAATGCTGGACGGTCGAGAACGGTATCGCCTACATCCACAAGCTTGCGCATCTCGAAAGCCACAAGCATCTCTCGGCCGGCACCACGCTGAGCGCGGCGCTGTTTGCCCATGTGATCGATACCGACATGGTGACGCTGATTGATTTCGGCACCGGCGATCAAAGCTACAAGGCGGATTGGATGGAGGCGGTGCGTCCCCGTTACCGGATCGATTGTCTCGACCCGGCACAGCCCCGCGCCTGGGGCCCGCTTGCCAAACGTCGCCTGCGCGCCTTGCGCTCCCCCGCGGTCGCAGCGCTTGCACCCGCGCCCGCGCATGGCTAAGCCCCGCGGCCTCGCCTGAGGACAGGAATGGGTATAGCGTAATGGGCCTCCCTTCGATGATGGATGACGCCGCCGGTGAAGCGGCGCTTGATGCTGCGCTGAAGGGGCTGATCGCCGATGTGCTCGGTCTTGATCCGGAGCAGGCGGCGGCGTTCGGACCGGATTCCGGCCTGTTCGGACACCTGCCGGAACTCGATTCGATGGCGGTGGCGGGTCTGCTGACCGAGATGGAAGACCGGCTTGGCATCACCATCGAGGATGATGATGTCGACGGCGAAATGCTGGAAACCTATGGCGGCTTGCTGGCCTTTGCACAGGCCAAGCTGGCCCCCTTCCAGACCCCGTCTTGACCCCCTTCAGGCCCGTTTTTGCGTGATTTTCACGTGGAACAGACCCGCTCCAGACGGCGGCTCGGGCACCGAAGAACAGGTGGTCGGCTTTGACCGTCAGCGCGATACGCGGGTGCTGGTGCTGCCCGCGTGGTTTGACGAAGCGAACAAGCTCAGGCGCTTTACGATTGAGGTGATGCGGCGGCTCGACCGGGCCGGGATCGATGCGATGCTGCCCGATCTGCCGGGCTGCAACGAGAGCCTTGCGCCGCTGGCTGAACAGACCCTCGAAGGCTGGCGCGATGCGGCGTGCGCAGCGGCGGAGGCGCTGAGAGCGACCCATGTGCTGGCGATCCGCGCCGGAGCCTTGTTGGTGCCGGAGGGACTGCCGGGGTGGCACTATGCGGCGCAATCCGGTCCCAAACTTCTGCGCGGGATGATCCGGGGTCGCACGATTGCATCACGTGAGGCAGGCCTTTCAGAGACTTCCGAGGCACTCCTCGCAATCGGCCGAAGTGAGGGTCTAACCCTCGGCGGCTGGACCATTGGTGCCGAAATGTTACGCGCGCTGGAGAGCGCCGAACCGACCCTCAGCCCGACGCAATCGGAAATTACCCAATCCATGCTCGGCGGTCCCGGACTGTGGCTGCGCGCCGAACCTGACGATGACGCAGCACAAGCCGACGCGCTCGCCGCGATCATCGCCGAAAGCATCGCCGGTGGGGCGGCATGACCCGGCTCAACCACACGTTCGGCTGCGGGAGCCTGACGCTGGCGGGGACGCTCGACACTGCGCCGGGCACGACGGGCTTGCTGATCGTCAGCGGCGGGAACGAGATCCGAAGCGGTGCCTTTGGCGGACAAGCCGACCTCGCCGCCCGGATCGCGAAGGCCGGCTTCCCGGTGTTCCGCTTCGATCGCCGCGGTGTGGGTGACAGTGAGGGCGAGAACCGTGGATTTCGCCGTTGCCGCAAGGATTTGGAAGCCGCTCTTGATGCATTTCGGGCGATGGCCCCGCAAGTTGGCAGGGTCGTCGCATTCGGCAATTGCGATGCGGCCTCGGCCCTGATGCTGGCGGGCGGTTTGGCCTGCGATGGGTTGGTGCTGTCGAACCCATGGACCATCGAGCAGGATGACGGCCCCGGCGACACCGCCCCGCCGCCTGCCGCAATCCGCGCGCGCTATGCCGAGAAACTCAAAAATCCCAGCGAAGTGGCTCGGCTGCTCGCAGGCGGGGTCGATCTCGGCAAGCTCACACGCGGTCTTGCCAAGGCGCTCCGGCCGCCGCCGCCGCCCTCCACCCTCGCTGAAGAAATGCGGGCTGGCATTGCGGGTTTTACCGGGGATATCCGCATCCTGCTCGCCACCGCCGACCGCACCGCGCAGGTGTTCGAGGCTGCGTGGGACAAGAACGATCCGCGCATCCACCGCTGCGACGGCGCCGGACATGCCTATATCGAGCCAGCCCACCGTGACTGGCTGGAGGCGGAAATTCTCGCTACCTTAAGAGCTTAACGCTCGAACATGCTGACAAGTTCAACATGGGTCGACCAGCGGAACTGCCCCACCGCGCGCAGTTTCGTCAGCCGGTAACCTGCAGCCGTCAGCACCGCAGCATCGCGGGCCCAGCTTGAGGGGTTGCAGCTGACATAGACCACCCGCGCGACCGTGCTCGCCGCCAGTGTCGCCACCTGCGCGCGGGCCCCGGCACGGGGGGGATCGAGCAGCACGGCATCGAAGCGATTCAATTCATCGGGCTGGAGTGGATTGCGGAACAGGTCGCGGTGCAGGGCCAGCACGGCTCCCCCGGCCTGCGCCCCAGCCGCCTTGCACGCGAGATGCGCCGCACGATCAGCCTCAACGGCGAGTACCTTGCGCCCTGCCCTAAGACCAAATGCGAAAGTGCCAAGACCTGCGAACAAATCAGCAATGACCCGTGCACCACTGAGCCATGACATGGCATCCGCGATCATACGCGCTTCGGCATCAGCGGCAGCCTGAAGAAAGGCACCCGGCGGCAGTGTCACCGGCACCCCCGCCAGCGTCACCGTAGCAGGCTCGGGCTCCCACACAGTCTCCGGCCCATAACCCTGATCGATGCTGAGCCGCGCCAGCCTTTGGTCGCGAGCGAAATCGAGCGCGGCCTCGGTCGCGGCCAGCCCATCGAGCGGAAACTGCGACAAGGCGACATCCACGCCCTGATCCGCCAGCGTCAGGTCGATCCCGACCATGGCCTTGGGGCCATGCGCCGCTACAAACCTTCGCAGCGGGGCTATCAGGCTCGCAAGGCGCGGATGCAGGACCGGGCATTCGGCGAGATCAACCACCCGGTGCGAACCGCCCTCGCGATAACCCAGCACCGCGCCACCTGCGATGCTCAGCCCGTGCAATCCCGCACGGCGGCGCGTCTGCGGCGGCGAGAGGTGGGTGCGAAGCAACTCCTCCGGCTCAAGCCCCTGCCCGCGCGCAGCATTGACCACCCGCGCCTCGACGAAAGCGGCCAGCACGCTGTCATCGGCGTGCTGCAGCTGGCACCCACCGCAGGTCCCAAAATGGCGGCAGGCCGGCGCAAGGTGATGCGGCCCTGGCGTGATCGCTCCGCCCGCGTCCACCATATCCCCCGGCACTGCGCCCGCCACATGGCGACCGGAGGCGGTCACGCCGTCACCCTTGGCGGCAAGGCGGATAATCGGTTCTGAGTTGCTCACAGGCAGGCCGCTAGCGCCCCGGACACCCCTTCGGCAAGCTGCGATGGCGTAAAGGCGGGTCCGCAGGCCCGCGCCGCCGCGCCGTGGAGCCACACCGCTTCGCAGGCAGCGGTGAAAGGATCGCACCCCGTCGCCATCCGGCTAGCCGCAATTCCAGCCAGCACATCGCCCGTCCCCGCCACCGAAAGCCAGCTTGGCGCAGGTGGGGCGAGCGCGAGGCGACCGTCAGGGGCCGCGATCAGGGTGTCGGGGCCCTTGGCCAGCACCACCATGCCGCTAACCCTCGCCAACGCCAGTGCACGGTCGCGACGGCTCTCGGCGATGACGCCAAAATTGCGGCACAAGGTCTCAAGTTCGCCATCATGCGGCGTGGCGAGCAGGGGAATGGGTCGTCCGAGCATGTCCGGCTTGAGCAGCATCAGTGCATCGGCATCCAGCACAAGCGCGGCGGCACCGCACAGCGCCTCGCCGAGCAGCGCCCGCGCCGCCCCGTCGCGCCCAAGCCCCGGCCCGACCAGCACCGCCGCGATGCGTGGATCGGTCAGCACGTCAGCCAAAGGCGCGGTCTCGGTGACAATCTCAGGCGGCGTGCGTGGGTCCGGCACGCGGGCGAGCAGCTTGACATAGCCCGCCCCGGCGCGCTGTGCCGCTGCCACCGCCAGCAGGCTCGCGCCCGGCATGGCGCCTGCAACAATGCCGAGCAGGCCTCTGATATATTTATGATCCATTGCTCCCGGAGGCGTCATGCGCGGACGCTCTACGAGCTGCGCTGCACCCTTGACCGTGGCAACCCCGATGGGCACAAGCCGCATCTGCCCCACCAGCGCCCGGCCCGGCAGGCTCCAATGCGCGAACTTCCACGCGCCCAGCGCGAGCGTGAGGCCATAGGCGGGCAGACGCTCGTTCAGCACTGCGCCGCTATCGCTGGCGACCCCCGAAGGCAGATCAACCGCCACCCGCAAGCGGTGCCGCGCGGCAAGGTCGCGCAGCAGCAGCGCGTGTTCGGCAATGAGCGGGCGCGCGAGGCCCGAGCCGAACAGGCAATCGACGAAGACCTCGCCCTGCACCCCGCCATCCGAGGTGGCAACCGCCCCGCCCCACTGTCCCTTGGCCGCTTTTGCAGCATCCGTTACGGGATCGAGCGGGGCAATGACCGAAACGGTATTGCCCGCCTCGCGCAGACGCCGGGCGATGACATAGCCATCGCCGCCATTGTTCCCGGGGCCACACAGGACCGTGACCGAGCGCCCGGCAGCCACCCGCCGGATCCACTCGGCAGCGCCCCCTGCGGCCACTTCCATCAGTTCGGAAACGCTCGTCCCACTATCGAACAGCGCCTGTTCGGCGGTGCGCATCTGCGCAGCGGTGAGGATTTGCGCCGCGCTCACTCAGGCCCTGCGGTCAGCAATTCGCGCGGGATGCTGTAGCGATCCGCCTCGACCGCGAATGTGAGCGCGCCGCCCTCGCCAGCCTGTAGAACCAACGGGGCGGCGCCATCCATCGGTGCAATCGCGCCCGTGGCAGGATCGCGGGTGAAGCGCCGGAAGCCGCCATCGGGGTGATGGATCACGAATTCTCGGCGGCCCGCGACCTTTTCCAGCGTGCAGACCGGGGCGAGAGTGGCCTCACTGCCGATGGCGCAATCGACTTTGTCGCCCGGTGGCGGTGGGCTTTCCGCTCCGCAACCCGCCAGCAACACGAGTGCAGCGAAGAGGCTAGATATCCGCAAAAACATGGGTTTCCGCTTGCGCTCCCGGGTGGGTGAGCGCTCCGTAGCGGGCCTTTCCAACCACCTGACTATAGCGCCAAAGCGCGCCTGACTGGTAGTCGTTGCTACGGGGTTGCCACCTGGCGCGGCGTGTCGCCAGCACGTCCTCGGCGACGTCTAGGTCGATGGTGCCCGCCACCGCATCGATGGAGATGATGTCGCCATCCTCGACCAATGCGATTGGCCCGCCATCGGCGGCTTCCGGCCCGACATGGCCGATGCAGAAGCCGCGGGTCGCGCCCGAGAAGCGCCCGTCGGTGATCAGCGCGACCTTCTCGCCCATGCCGAGCCCATAGAGCGCGGCAGTGGTCGAGAGCATTTCGCGCATACCGGGTCCGCCCTTGGGCCCTTCATAGCGGATGACGACGACGCAGCCTTCGGCAATGTCACGGCTTTCGACCGCAGCGAAGGCGTCTTCCTCGCAATCGAACACCCGCGCGGGGCCGGAGAATTGCAGCCGCGCCATCCCGGCGACCTTCACAATTGCGCCATCGGGGGCGAGGCTGCCTTTGAGGCCCACCACACCGCCAGTCGGGGTGATGGGCGTCTTCACGTCGTAGAAGACCTTCTGATCGGGGTTCCAGGTGATCTCTTCCAGGTTCTCGCCGATGGTCTTGCCGGTGACGGTGATCGGGTTGGGATCGATAAACCCGCCGTCAAGCAGCGTCTTCATCGCCATATAGACCCCGCCCGCCTCGTGCATGTCCTTGGCGACATACTTCCCGCCAGGCTTCAAGTCTGCGATGTAAGGCGTTGATTTGAAGACTTCAGCAACGTCGAAGAGATCGAAATCGATCCCTGCTTCGCTGGCCATGGCAGGCAGGTGGAGTGCCGCATTGGTCGAGCCGCCGGTCGCCGCCACCACACGCGCGGCGTTCATGAAAGCCTCGCGGGTGCAGATGTCGCGCGGGCGCAAGTTCCGCGCGACAAGCTCCATCACCTGCTTGCCCGCGGCGACCGCAATATCATCACGCGATCTGTAAGGTGCAGGCGCCATGTTGCTGTTTGGCAGGGACAATCCGATGGCCTCACCGACGCAGGCCATGGTGTTGGCGGTGAATTGCCCTCCGCAGGCACCGTGCCCGGGGCAGGCGACCTTTTCGAGCGCGATCAGCTCAGTGAGCGGGCAATTGCCGGCGGCAAACTGCCCAACCGCCTCGAACACATCAACCACCGTGACGTCATTGCCGCGGTGTGTGCCGGGCAGAATGGAACCACCATAAACGAAGATCGAGGGCACATTCAGCCGCAGCATCGCCATCATCATGCCGGGCAGGCTCTTGTCGCACCCGGCAAAGCCAACAAGCGCGTCATAACAATGACCTCGCACGGATACTTCAACCGAATCGGCAATGATCTCGCGGCTGATCAGCGAGCTCTTCATGCCCTGATGGCCCATGGCGATGCCGTCAGTGACGGTGATGGTGTTGAACCGGCGCGGCGTGCCGCCGCCCGCGATCACGCCTTCGCGGCAGATATCAGCCTGGGCGTTGAGGGTGGTGTTGCAGGGTGCCGAATCATTGCCCGCACTGACCACGCCGACGAAGGGCCGGTTGATCTCCTCCTCGGTCATCCCCATCGCGTAGTAGTAGGAGCGGTGCGGGGCGCGCTCCGGGCCGACCGAGACGTGGCGGCTGGGGAGCTTCGACTTGTCAAAGGTGTGCGACATAAGATTTCCTGAAAGTGCCATTTCGTGAAACGCCCACTGCCTTCAGGTGAGCGCTGACGCAACCCTTTGCGCAATATTCGCGAGCAGGGCGGCCCAGTGGGCGTGATCCTCGGCGGTTTGCGTGAGATCCTGCCGCAGCTCCACCCCAAGGTAAGGGCGGCCCCGCGCCTCGGCATGGCGGTTCATGGTGTAATTGAGATCGCGCCCCGAATAGGGGAGGTTGTCGCCGACATTCAGCCCCTCGGCTTGGAGCAGCGGGATAGCAATGCGCGCGGCGCGGTCGTCCTGATTGTAGAGCACCCCCACCTGCCAAGGCCGCGCGGCGTCCGAGGTTTCAAGGCGCGGGGTGAAGGAGTGGAGCGAGAGGATCAGCGCCGGTTGCGCGCTCTCCAGCCACTCAGCCAGCGCGATGTGATAGGGGCGGTGGAAGCGGTTGAGACGCGCTTCCCGGTCAACGCCGACATTGCCGGGGATCGGGTGACCGTCGCTGGCTTCAGGGACAAGACCGAGGGCCGTTTCCTCGCGGTTGAGGTCGCACACGAGGCGACTGACGGCAGCGATGTGGGCGGGGATGGCGTGGTCTTGCGCCAGCAGCTCAGCGATGGCCTCTGTGCCGATATCGACCGCGATGTGTTCGTGGAGCAAGCGCTCAGCGATGCCGAGGGCAATGTCCTCGGGCACGGCGTTGGACGCATGGTCGGCGGTGCAGACGATCCCGCCGTTGGTGGGCGTGCCAAGTTGGCGGAAAGCTTCGTTCCTCACAACAAATCCCGTTCGTGCTGAGCTTGTCGAAGCACTGTTCTTCCTTTTTGATCTAGCTCGAAATGAAAGGCAGCCCTTCGACAAGCTCAGGGCGAACGGAATTTTGGTTAGTTAACGCAGCCGCCCTGTCATGGTCCACCATTCGCGCGGCATCGCCGCCTTTGCCGCATCGCGGGCCTCGGGGGTGTCGTAGAGCGCAAAGCAGGTCGCGCCCGAGCCGGACATGCGGGCGAGCCACGGAGCGGTGTCACTGAGCGCGGAGAGCACTTCGGCGATCACCGGGCAGAGCGAAATGGCGGGGGCTTCAAGGTCGTTGCGCCCTTCCCTTGCGATCCTCGAGGCGGGTCCGTCAGGTAGCGCGCCGCGATCCTGCCCGTCCCACGCCTTGAACACCGGCCCGGTCGAGAGCGGCACGCGCGGGTTGACCAGCAGCACGGGGGTTCCGGCGAGGTCGTCCTCGACCGCGACCTGCTCGGTGCCGGTGCCGAGGCCGATATGGGTGCGGCTGAGCACGCAGGCGGGCACGTCCGCGCCGAGCTTCACCGCGCGCGCTGGCCAATCCTCGGGCAACCCGTGGAGCGCTTCGACAATCCGAAACACCGCCCCCGCATCCGCCGACCCGCCGCCAAGGCCCGCCGCAACGGGGAGGTTCTTCTCCAGCGTCACCGCGAGTCCTTGCGGGCGCGGGAGAGCATTGAGGGCGCGGGCGACGAGGTTGTCCAACATACCCCCTTCCCTTGGGGGAAGGGCCGGGGATGGGGGTTCGACGGTCGATAGGGCAGAGCCCCCACCCCCAACGCCTCCCCCAAGGGAGGGGGGTGAGAGCAGACCGGAAAACTCGCCCACCACATGGAGGCTGTCCTGCGCGGCAGGTGCGGCGCTCAGCACATCGCCCGCATCGACGAAGGCGAACAGGGTCTCAAGCGCGTGATACCCATCCTCCCGCCGCCTGCGGACATGCAGCGCGAGGTTGATCTTGGCGTAGGCGGTTTCGGTGAGATTCACGGAGTCGATCGCTAAAGCGATGTGATGTCCAAATCGATTTTAGCCACTATAGTCCGTGCCTTAAAGTGGACTCGCGAAAGGCCTTTCCAATCAGAGCCTCGCAATAAGCCACCTCTTCGGACGATATTTCACCGCCCAATGCTACGTTTCCAACAAACATTTTTAAAGGCATATACATTTTGTTGGCCATGGAACGCTCACTTTCATCGCCCATTATGTGCGAAACGTAAATCCCTACCGCTGCTCGTAAAGCCACGACATCAACGCAATCTCCAGCTTTCCTCGAGCGTTCGATTACTTCGTCCATTTTCGGGTTTCTGAACGACTGCATAATCTCACCGGGGACTCGAATTGTGTTTCGCATCCGGGATTCGACTTCGTCAGCAAACTTGGCCGAATTGTCGCCCCCAAACCAATCACGTATTCCCATGGCTACGATCCTAAGCTGTCACATATTCGGATAGTTCGGCCCGCCGCCACCTTCCGGCGTCACCCAGTTGATGTTCTGGTTGGGGTCCTTGATGTCGCAGGTCTTGCAGTGGACGCAGTTTTGCGAGTTGATTTGGAACTTGGGGCTCCCGTCAGCCTCCTGCAGCCACTCATAGACCCCCGCCGGGCAGTAACGCGCCGATGGGCCGCCGAACACCGCCAGCTCGCTGTCCTTCTGCAACTCCAGATCCTTCACCTGAAGGTGGACCGGCTGATCCTCGGCGTGGTTGGTGTAGCTGTAGGCGACGTTGGTCAGGCGGTCGAAGCTGATCACGCCGTCGGGCTTGGGGTAGTCGATCTTGGGATAGAGATCAGCGCGACCGGTCATTTCGTGGTCGGCGTGGAACTTCATCGTGATCGGCAGGCCGATCCCCAGCTGACGCATCCACATGTCGATCCCGCCGAGCAGCGTGCCGATGTCATCGCCGTACTTCTCCATCGCGGGGAGCACGTTCTTGACCTTCTTGAGCTCATCACCGACCCAGCTACCGCGCACGGCGGGTTCGTAATCGGTGAGCTCAGTCTTCTCATGGCCCGCAGCGATTGCTGCGGCGACGCTTTCAGCCGCCAGCATCCCGCTCTTCATTGCAGTATGGCTGCCCTTGATCCGGGGCACGTTCACGAAGCCCGCCGCGCAGCCGATCAGCGCCCCGCCGGGGAAGGCGAGCTTGGGGATCGACTGCCAGCCGCCATCATTGATCACGCGGGCGCCATAGGACACGCGCTTGCCGCCTTCGAGATATTCACGGATCGCCGGGTGCTGCTTCCAGCGCTGGAATTCCTGATAGGGCGAGACCCACGGATTGCGGTAATTGAGCCAGGTCACGAAGCCGAGCGCCACCTGTCCGTTCGCCTGATGGTACAGGAACCCGCCGCCATTGCTGCCGCTTTCCGAAAGCGGCCAGCCCTGGGTGTGGATCACCCGGCCGGGCTTGTGCTTCTTGGGATCAATGTCCCACAGCTCCTTGATGCCGAGGCCGTAGATCTGCGGCTGGCAATTGGCCTCAAGGTCATACTTCGCTTTCATCCGCTTGGTCAGGTGGCCACGCGCGCCTTCGGCAAACAAGGTGTACTTGGCGTGGATTTCCAGGCCGGGGGTGAAATCGCCCTTGTGGCTGCCGTCCGCCGCGATGCCCATGTCCTGCGTGATCACACCGGCCACCCGGCCCTCGTCATCGATCAGCACCTCGGCAGCCGGGAAGCCCGGGAACACCATCACCCCCAGCCCCTCGGCCTGTTCGGCCAGCCAGCGGGTGAGATTGCCGAGCGAGCCGGTGTAGCAGCCATGGTTCGACAGGAACGACGGCATGATCATGTGCGGGATCGACGACTTCTTGGTCTTCGACAGCACCCAGTGCCAATTGTCGGTCACGGGCGTTTCGGCCATCGGGCAACCCATCGTGCGCCATTCCGGCAGCAGTTCATCCAGCGCCTTGGGATCGACCACCGCGCCCGACAGGATATGCGCGCCGATTTCCGAGCCTTTCTCCAGCACGATCACTTCCAGATCGGTGTTGATCTGCTTCAGCCGGATCGCCGCCGCGAGGCCCGCGACCCCGCCGCCGATGATCACGACATCGCAGGGCATTGATTCACGTTCGATCATCGCGGTTTCCTGATCCTTGCTAGTTTGGGCGCGCGCGCCGCACATTCCGGCGAATTGCTTGGGCTCTCCACTTGCTAACTGGGTCTGGGACAGTCAAGACCCGCCGTCATTGGGATGACCTGCAAACCTAAGCGCTAATGACCATCGCCGACCCTTCTCTCGCGCGCGAATGCGAAGCGGCGCTGGCCTGGTGGCGCGCCGCAGGGGTGGACTGCGACTTTGGCGATGACGCTACGGCGTGGTTGTCCGAGCTGCCGATTGCGGATGCTTCGGGCCGCGCAGGATTGACCGGCACGGCAGGGCATCCGGGTTCCGGGGAGGCGGCAATGCAGCCTCCATCAGCAGCACCTGCCAGTGGCCAAGCCTTTCGCGCCGCTTCGACGCCGCACGCCGAACCGGCAGCACCGCGCCGCAACCTGCTGGGCGAATCGCCCCCGTCCGATCTTGCCGCCTTCCGGCAATGGTGGATGACCGCCGAGGCCATTGATGCATCCCGTCTCTATCCTCGTATCGCACCGCGCGGGGCGGCGGGTGCCCGGCTGATGGTGCTGGTGCCGCAGCCTGAGGAACAAGACCGCACGCAGCTGCTCGAAGGGCCGCAAGGCCGACTGCTGGCCAATGTCCTTGCCGCGATGGGCCTCGACGACAGCGAGACCTACATCGCCGCCGCGCTCCCCTGCCATACCCCTATGGCCGATCTTGGTGCTCTGGCCGCGAGCGGGATGGATGCGGTCACCGCCCATCACATCCGCCTTGTCGCGCCGCAGCACCTGCTGGTGTTCGGCACCGGGCTTGGCGCGATGCTGGGCGAGGAACAGGAACAACCTTTACGCGAAATCAACCATGCGACGGGCACAGTCCGCGTGATGGTGAGCGAAACGCTCGAAGCCCTTATGGAAATGCCCCGGCTCAAGGCCCGGTTCTGGCGGAGATGGATAGAATGGTCGGCCCTTCAATGATGCGCCTGCGGATCGGTGTGGCAGCAGCCGCGCTGGCGGGTCTTGGCCTTCCGGTCGCAGCGCAAGCGCAATCCGGCGGTCTGGTGGCCGACTGGCGGGCCGAACGGCGCGAGGCGGCCCCGACCGGCGCGGTGCTCTCTTCCGACGAGCGTGACGCCTACCGCAAGCTGTTCGCCGCGATTGACGCCGAGCAATGGTCCGTGGTCGAGGAATTGCTCGCCCAGCGACCTGATGGCGTGCTGACGCAGGCCGCGCGCGCCGAATACTACACCCACGCGAACAGCCCCAAGGTCGCGCCCGAGCAGATCGCGGCGTGGTTCGAAGCCGGGGTCGATCTGCCGCAGGCTGAGCAACTGGCGCGTATGGGGGCAAAGCGCGGGCTTACCACCCTGCCCGCACTGCCGGCCGATCAGGGCTTCACCCGCCAGCCCTACGCGCCCAAGCGCATCCTGCCGCGCACGGTGAGCGATGGCACCATGCCGCCCGACACCGCCTCGGCCATCCTTGCCGCGATCAAAGCCGACAACCCTGCCGAAGCGCAGCGCCTACTGGCCGAGGTCGATCCGGTGCTCTCGGGCGATGCGCGGGCCGAATGGCGCCAGCGGGTGGCGTGGAGCCACTATATCGAGAACAATGATACCGCCGCGCTCGAACTTGCGCGCACTGTGGCCGAGGGCACGGGCGAGTGGGTCGCCGAAGGCGCTTGGGTTGAGGGGCTGGCCGCATGGCGGCTCGGCCATTGTTCGCTGGCGGGTGAGGCCTTCGCCCGCGTCACGCAGCGCGCGGTGAATGTCGAACTCGCCGCTGCCGGGCATTACTGGGCGCACCGTGCCGCGGTGCGCTGCCGCGAGCCGGGTCAGGCGCAGCAGCACCTCGCCGCCGCCGCCCAGCTGGACGAAACGCTTTATGGGATGCTGGCGGCTGATCAGCTCGGGATCGAGCTTCCCGCCCACGCTCCGCCCCCGCCGTTCGGCAAGGGCGATTGGGAGCAACTTTCGCAGCGGAGCAATGTGCGGGTTGCGGTTGCGCTGACCGAGATTGGGCGACCGTCGCTGGCTGACGAAGTGCTGCGCCACGAAGCCCAGATCGGCCCGGCTTACCAATACGGCGCGCTCGCGCGGTTGGCGCGCGAGCTGGGCCTGCCCTCGACCCAGCTCTTCATGGCGCATAACGCCCCTTATGGCACCAGCAGCGATCCCTCGCTGCGCTTCCCCGTCGCGCATTGGCAGCCTGTGGGCGGGTGGCAGGTCGACCCGGCGCTCGCTTTTGCGCACGCGCTGCAGGAATCGAACTTCCGCGCCGCCGCCGTCAGCCCCGCCAATGCCCGGGGCCTGATGCAGATCACCCCGATCACGGTGCGCGAACACGCCCCGCGGCTCAGCATGAGCGCGTCCTACGTCAATCTCGACGATCCTGCGGTGAACCTTGCCTTCGGGCAGCGGAACCTCGAAATGCTGCGCGATTCCCCGGTGACGGGGGGAACTCTTTTGAAGATCATGGCCGCCTATAACGCCGGGCTCACCCCGATCGGGCGCTGGAACACCGAGATCAACGATCAGAACGATCCGCTGCTGTGGATGGAATCGATCCCCTATTGGGAAACGCGCGGCTATGTCGCGATCGTGATGCGCAATTACTGGATGTATGAGCGCGCCGCCGGAGCCCCCTCGCCCAGCCGCCGTGCGCTCGCACAGGGGCGCTGGCCGGAATTCCCGCAGGCTGCTACGATCCGCGCCGCAAGTCTGCAGCGGTAAGGGAGCGCACCCGCGTGGCGATTGACGAAGCCCGAGAATTGAAGCCGATCAACATCGCTGTCCTGACCGTATCGGACACCCGCACGCCCGAGACCGACACCTCGGGCGATATTCTAGCGGCGCGCGTGTTGGGTGCAGGACACAGGCTGGCCGCGCGCACCATCGTCAAGGATGATGCCCCAAGCCTCGCCGCGCAATTCGAAGCCTGGATCGATGATCCGGCCATCGACGCAGTGGTCAGCACGGGCGGCACCGGCCTCACCGGGCGCGATGTCACCCCCGAGGCGCTGGCGATGATCAAGGGCGCGCGCGAGATCCCCGGCTTTGGCGAGTTGTTCCGCTGGCTCAGCTTCAAGAGCATCGGCACCAGCACCATCCAATCGCGCGCCTGCGCGGTGGTGGCGCGGGGCACCTATATCTTCGCCCTGCCCGGATCGAACGGCGCGGTGAAGGATGGGTGGGACGGCATCCTCGCCGAGCAACTCGACAGCCGCAACCGGCCCTGCAATTTTGTCGAACTGATGCCGCGGCTACGAGAAGTCTAAATCTTCTGTCGTCCACCCCAGCGAAAGCTGGGGCCTCAGGCGGCAAACGGTCTCACAGCCGCCCTAGGTCCCAGCTTTCGCTGGGATGACGATGGTTGCAAAGCGCACCAATGTTCCGTAAATGTTCCACGTGAAACATTCCACGTTCAAAGGGCGCGGTGCGCAATCGGGGCATGTCCCGACCCGCTTCGGCCTTGCCACGCGCGAGGTCGATGGCGATTGGCGAGATTACGTGCAGACGCTGGATGGCCCGCCGGTCAGACTGCGCACTACCGTCACCGAAGAGCGGCCCAAGTCGATCCTCACTTTCAACCAATCGCCCGATGTTCCGTTTGACCGCTCGGTCAATGCCTATCGAGGGTGCGAGCATGGCTGCGTCTATTGCTTCGCGCGCCCCACCCACGCCTATCACGATCTCTCCCCCGGACTGGACTACGAGACGAGGCTCTTCGCCAAGCCCAATGCGGCGGCGCTGCTGCGCAAGACATTGGCCAAAAGGGGTTATTCACCGAAGCCCATCGCCATGGGCACCAACACCGATCCCTATCAGCCGATCGAGCGCGACTGGCGGATCACCCGCCAGATCCTCGAAGTGTGCCTCGAGGCGCGCCACCCGGTCACCATCACCACCAAGTCCGACCGGGTGCTGATGGACGCCGACCTGCTGACCGAAATGGCGCGCGAGAAACTGGTGGCCGTGTCGATTTCGGTCACCACGCTCGATCCGGCCTTGTCCGGCAAGGTCGAACCGCGCTGCGCTGCGCCTGCGAAGCGGCTGGCGGCGCTGGGGCGATTGGTGGAGCTGGGCGTGCCGGTGCATTGCTCGCTCTCGCCGATCATCCCGGCTATCACTGATGAATTCATCGAAGGCATCATCGCCGCAGTCGCACAGCTGGGGGTGCGCAGCGCCAACTGGATCCCCCTGCGCCTGCCCCACGAGGTCGCGCCGCTTTTCCGCGAATGGCTCGCCGTCCACTACCCCGAACGCGCGGGCAAGGTGATGAGCATTGTGCGGGAAATGCGGGGCGGGCGCGACAATGATCCGAATTTCCACAGCCGCATGAACCCGCAAGGCGTGTGGGCCGACCTGATCCGCGCGCGGTTCCGGGTGGCGTGCCGAAAAGCGGGGATCGGCAAGGCCCGGTTCGATCTCGATTGCTCGCGGTTCCGGGCGCCGGAGGCGGGCGGGCAGTTGCGGTTGTTTTAAGGCATCACGCCTTCGCAGTAACTCCCGCCGCTTTGCCAGCGTCCTCCCGCATCAAGACAGGCATCGACGTGGTTCATCTCCTGCAACCACCACCCGGCACTCGTCCCGAGGAGCAAGCCGACAAGAAGAAAGAGAAAGCCTTGCTTCGTCACCCAAACCCCCCACCCACCTCGCCCGGCAGAAAACGCACCAACCGGCTATCCACCAGCGCAGCGGTGCGGTTCACCACCGCCTTCTGATACTCCGGGTCCTTGATCATTTCGAAGAACGCGCCCGCGTTGGGATATTGCGCAATGAAGCCATTGTGCCAGCGCTCGCCATCGGGGCCGGTCACCATCGTCTCGAATCGCCCGCGCCACAGGATCTGCCCGCCCACGCGCTGGAAGATCGGGCCGGAGGTGCGGCCGTATTCCTTGTAAGCCTCTTTCCCGCTCCACCCCTTGCCCGCGTGCTCGTGGCCCTCGGGATATTCGGCCTTGTCCCGATAGAGCAGGAGGTTGAGCATGTTGATTGGCGTATCGCGCGGCAGGTCCTTGAAGGCCGCAAAATTGGCGGGGCTCGGGTCGATATAGGTTTCGCAGGTCATGGGGTCTCCTCCTCCCTGAGGTCACGTTGCATATAAACGGTATCGAGCAATCGCCCGAATTTCTTGCCGACATTGCGCAAGCGTCCCGCGTGGACGAAGCCGCATTTGCGATGAAGCGCAACCGAGGCCGGTTCTCCCCCGCCCGCGACGCCGATCATCTGCGCGAATCCGGCAGCGCGCGCCGCATCGATCAGCGCAGGCAGCAACACGCTCCCCACTCCCAACCCGCGCGCGTCATGCGCGACATAGATACTGTCCTCGCAGGTGTGGGCATAGGCGGGGCGATCCCGGAAACGGGCGGCGTAGGCATAGGCCACCACGTCACCCGCCCGCTCGGCGACGAGGAAGGGAAAGCCCCTCGCCGCAAAATCACCGATCTTCTCAGCCCATGCGGCCGCATCGGGTGCTGAGGTGTCGAAGGTCCCCGTGCCATTCGCCACGTGCCAGGCATAGATCGCGGCAATGGCCTGCGCATCGTCCCCGCGCGCAGGCCGGATCGTTACCTCAGCCAAGCTTGTAGTCCGCAAAGCGGTCCCGCAGGTCCTTCTTGCTGATCTTGCCGGTGGCGGTATGGGGAATGTCGTCGACGAATTCGACCGCATCGGGGAGCCACCACTTGGCGACCTGCGGCTTGAGATGCTCGATGATATCATCCGCCGAAACCTCGGCCCCCGCCTTCTTCACCACGAACAGCACCGGACGCTCGTCCCATTTGGGGTGGTAGATGCCGATGCAGGCAGCCTCGGCCACCGCCGGATGACCGCAGGCGGCGTTTTCGAGCTCGACCGAGCTGATCCACTCGCCGCCCGACTTGATCACGTCCTTGGTGCGGTCGGTCAGTTGCAGCGTGCCATCGGGATGCAGGATGCCGACATCGCCGGTGTCGAACCACCCCTCGTTGTTCACCGCGTCCTGCTCGGCCTTGAAGTAACGCTTGATGATCCACGGCCCGCGGATCTGGAGCGCACCCGAGGTCTTGCCGTCGCGCGGCAACTCGGTGACCATATCGTTCAGGTCCACAGTGCGCAGCTGCACGCCGAAGATCGGGCGGCCCTGCATCGCGGTCTTCTCGACCTTCTGTTCCAGCGTGAGGCTGTCCCAGTCCCAGGCCGGCCCGCCCACTGTGCCAATCGGCGAAGTTTCGGTCATGCCCCAGGCGTGCTGGACGCGGGTGCCGTTCTTGAGCAGGCGCTCGATCATGAACTTGGGCGCGGCCGAGCCGCCGATGGTCGCAGCCTTCAATGGCGGCAGATCGAGGCCCTCGCGGTCGCAATACTGGAAGTGCGCGAGCCACACGGTCGGTACGCCCGCGCTGTCGGTCACGCCTTCGCGCAGCATCAGATCGTGGAGCACGGCGGGATCGTTCACCGCCGAGAACACGAACTTGATTCCCGCCATAGCGCCCGCATAGGGCAGGCCCCAACTCGCTGCGTGGAACATCGGCACCACCGGCAACATCACCGAGGCGCTGGAGAAATTGAACGCCGCCGGTTGCAGGCCCGCCATGGCGTGCATCACCGTGGAGCGATGTTCGTATTGCACGCCCTTGGGATTACCCGTAGTCCCGCTGGTGTAGCAGATCATGCACGGATCATTCTCAGCCCCGCCGACCCATTCGAAATCGCCGTCCTGCGCGCCGATCCAGTCCTCGAAAGCAGGGCTGTGCGCGCCGCTATCGTAGCAGATGTAATGCTCGACCGTGGGCCAGCGGCTCTTCATGCGGTCGACGATCAGCTGGAAGGCTGCATCGTAGCACAGCACCCGGTCTTCGGCGTGGTTGACGATGTATTCGAGCTGATCGTCGAACAAGCGCGGGTTCACGGTGTGGAGCACCCCGCCCATGCCCGCCACGCCATACCAGCTCACCAGGTGGCGCGAATGGTTCATGGCGAGGCTCGCGACCTTGTCCCCCGGCCGGAGCCCCAAGGCCTGCAACGCTTGCGCCATCTTCAACGCATCGCGGCGAATGCCCGCCCAATCCGTGCGGGTCTCGCTGCCATCGGCCCAGCGGGTCACGATTTCGCGGGTTGGTGCCTCGCGCGCGGCGTGATCGATCACCGCCGTCACCCGCATTGTCCAATCCTGCATGGCCCCGAGCCGCGATGACGTCATTGCTGATGTTCTCCCTGATGATGGCGCGCATGCCCGCGCTTGCCTGATTTTGGCGTGGCAGTTTCATGCCTTCGCGCACCGCGCTTGGCAATCGGCCATGCGCAGGTCGCTGCGTGCAACACACGCGCCGAAATCCGAAGTGATGTCACATCAATGCCATGCAGGCGGCCTAGGCGTCGGCGGGGGTTCTCATCGAGAGGTTGGACATGAAAAAGACAGCTCTTTTCCTCGCTGGTGCCGCTGCGATTGTGGCGACACCGGCGCAAGCGCGCGAAGGCCAAGTCTACGTCGGTGTCAACGGCGGGGTCAGCTTTGAGGATCAGGTTCGCGTCAACATCGACAACAACCGGGCCGATGGCCTGCTCGACAACGCCGCCTTTGCCGACACCGAGCTGGGGATCGATGCTGACATCGTGGTCGGCTATGATTTCGGCGCGTTCCGGATCGAAGCAGAAGGTGGATACAAGACTGCAGGATACGATGGCCTCACCGTGGTCAGCTCGACCATTCTCCCCGGCGGCATCACTGTTCCGGGTGGCACCGTGGTGCAGAACGAAGAAGACCTCAGGATTTGGAGCGGGATGCTCAACGGCCTCGTCGAATTCGGCAAGGATGATGGCGTGCAGCTGTTCGCGGGCGGCGGGGTTGGGTTTGCCAACCTGTCACTCCCGGTCGAAGTGGCGGGCGTTGGCACTGTGGTCGACGACGACAAGACCGATTTCGCCTGGCAGCTGCTGGCCGGTGCGCGGGTGGCGCTCAACGACAAGGTCGATCTTGGCGTCAAGTATCGCTATTTCGTGGCGGATAATTTTGATCTCGTTGCTGCCAACAATCGCGCGATCGTGGCCGATTACGCAGCCCATTCGGTGCTGGCGAGCCTAACCTACAATTTCGGTGGCAAGCCTGCACCGGCACCGGCGCCGGTCGCTGCACCGCCGCCGCC
>LSKF01000105.1 GCA_001556995.1 Erythrobacteraceae bacterium CCH12-C2 | reverse complement strand
GCGCTTGAGCATGTAGAAGCAGGCCTTGGTGAGGTCATGGCCGCGCGACAGCTTGCCGACTTGCTCGGTGAGCCAGGCGTGCAGCTCTGCCATCAGCGGCACGCTGAGTTCCTGACGGACCGCGAGCCGCTCGGCGGGGCTCTTGCCATTGATGGCGCGCTCGATATCGAACAGGGCGTCGAGACGCTGCACGGCTTCGAGCGCGATCGGATAGATCATGGCGGCGCGCTGGCCACGGCTCTTCTTGCGGGCCGAGCTTAGGACATCGGCCAGCTCGAAGAACTTGCGCCGGGCATGGGCAAAGCAGCCCGCCTCGAGCACGGGACCGGGGTCGCGTCCTTCGCGATAGAGGTCGTTATAGCCGCCATAGGCATCGGCTTGCAGAATGCCGGACCATGCTGCGAGATGAGCTTGCGGATGCTCGCCGCGCCGATCGCGCGAGTAGTGGAACAGGGCAGCTGGCGGATCGGTGCCCGCAAAGGGCCGATCGTCGCGGACGTAGACCCATAATCGTGCGGTATCGGTCTTCACCTTGGCCATGACCGGCACGGTCGTATCGTCGCTGTGGATGCGGGTTGCAGCCAGAACATGCGCCTCGATCATCTTATAGATCGGCATCAGCGCGTGGGCCGCAGCCCCGACCTGATCAGCCAAGGTCGAGAGACTGAGCGGCACGCCTTCTCGGGCGAACCGCTCGGCTTGACGGTTGAGCGGTTGGTGCTGCCCGTACTTCTCGAACAGGAGCATAGCGAGGAAGCTGGGGCCGGCCCATCCACGCGGAACTACGTGGAACGGTGCCGGGGCCTGCGCGATCTTCTCGCAGTCACGGCACGAGAACTTCTCGCGGACCGTCTGGATCACCTTCCACGAGCGCGGGATGACCTCGAGCGTCTCGGTGACGTCTTCGCCGAGCCTGGACAGCCGGTCTCCGCCGCAGGCCGGGCAGGAACAGGGTGCAGGCACCACGACACGCTCGCGCGGCAGATGCTCGGGAAACGGCTTCCTTGCCGGGCGCTTGCGCTCGAAGGCGGTGACCGTGGTGGTCTTGGCTGCCGCTTCCTCAGCGATCAGATCGTCCTCTGCGGCATCGGCCTCGAGCTCTTCGAGTTGCAGCTCCATCTGGTCGAGTAGGCGGCGGCTGCGCTCGGCGCTGGGGCCATACTGCTCGCGCTTCAGCTTGGCGATCTGCA
>LSKF01000104.1 GCA_001556995.1 Erythrobacteraceae bacterium CCH12-C2 | reverse complement strand
CGATCAGCAGTTCCTTGGCCGCATCGGCGGTACTGGCGGGCATGACGGGCACCAGCGCGGCAAGGCAGGCATCTTCGCCTTGGGTGAAGGTGGTTTCGATCCCGCTGCCCGAATAGTTCAGGATCCGCACCCGCGGCATGTATTGCGCGCCGAGGCGCTGCGCGGCCTTGGCAAGATCGAGCTTGATCACTTCAGACGGGCACGAGCCCACAAGAAACAGCGTGCGGATATCCGGGCGGCGTTCGAGCAGGCGGGTAACGACACGGTCCAGCTCGTCCTGCGCATCGACCATGCCGGCAAGGTCACGCTCTTCCATGATTGCGGTGGCAAAGCGCGGCTCGGCGAAGATCATCACGCCCGCGGCCGATTGCAGCAGGTGGGCGCAGGTCCGCGAACCGACCACGAGGAAGAAGGCGTCCTGCATCTTGCGATGCAGCCAGATGATCCCGGTGAGCCCGCAGAACACCTCACGCTGACCACGTTCGCGCAGCACGGGAAGCGCAGCGCTCTTGGCAGCGCCGTCGTCGCGGGCGATCTCGCTGGCGCAGCCATCAAGAAGGTCGAGCGCGCTCATGCCGCCACCGCCGTGGCTGAAGGCTTGTTCTGCGCACCTTCGAGCCGCGCCATTCGAAGCTTCCAAATAAACTGGCCCGCATTGATGACATAAGCGCCGTAGCCCGCCAACGCGACCAGCATCCGCTGTTCAATCGTGCCGACCCCGCCCAGCAGCATCACCAGATAGAGGGTGTGCAGCCCGAGCACGAGCATGGAGAACACGTCTTCCCAGAAGAACGCGGGGGCGAACAGCCATTTGCCGAACACCACCTTCTCCCAGATCGAGCCGGTGATCATGATGGTGTAGAGCACCAGCGTCTTCACCACGATCGAAACGTCAGCAGCAAAAGCGCCTTCGCCCGTGGTGAGGGTGCGGACCACGAGGCCGAGGCTGATGAGGAACACCACGAATTGCAGCGGTGCGAGGATACCTTGAACCAGCGTCCAAGGAGTCGAGTCGCGCCGCTGGCGTTCTTCGGCGCTGTAAAGAGCGCGGCTGTTTCCGCTTGTCTGGCCCGCCCCCTTCACTGTGGTTCCAGGTTCGACCGGGGATGAACGATCCGTCCGAGTCATGTGATGCGTTAGCCTCTTTCTCAGATTCGGATGATTACCCTTTCCAACATAGGTGTCAACTAGATTGGACGTATACCTTTATTGACGTTTGTATATTCCTCGGTAAGCTGGTTTGCGCCATGATCGAAAAAAGCGTAAACACAGAGTCGCTGGTTTTTGGGACGGGCCAGCGCGGCTTCGACACGATGTGGTTGCTACCTCCTGCGGAAGGTTTCTCCGCACGACCTGGGAGGGTCCAAGGGAATGGGAGAATCGAAGGCTTCGAGCATGTTTGGCGCGGGTTCGGCGGTGTTGCGCGGGGTTATTTCCGCCCCGTTGGAACGAGTTCGCCGCAAAACGTCGATGGGCAAGTCGGACCCGGGCGATTCGGTTAACAGCATCATCGAAAGTGAAATCATCCCCCGCCTGCTGATGGCGCATTCCGCCAGCGACCGTCCGGCCAAGGCCAAGCGATCCCGCCCCATCAACCCCGATGACGCCTCGCGTTTCGCCATGCTCCCCCTGCGGCTCGAGGCGGCGAGCCTGCTTGAGGAAGTCGATGCCTTCATCGCTGATGGCGCCAGCGTGGAAACGATCTGCCTCGATCTGCTGGCTCCCGCAGCGCGCCGTCTGGGCGAGATGTGGGAAAATGATGAATGTGATTTCATTGATGTTACAATGGGCTTGTGGCGCCTGCAGGAAGTGATGCGCGAGATTGCTGCGCGTTCGCCTGCCGATCTCAGCGGGCTCGCCATGCCCCGCAGCGCCTTGTTCTCGCCCATGCCGGGTGATCACCACAATTTCGGCACGCTGATGATCGAGGAAGTCTTCTCGCGCGGGGGCTGGCAAAGCGAGGCACTGGTCAAGCCCGAACGGCGCGAATTGCTCGATCGTCTGGCCCGCCAGCCATTCGACCTGGTCGGATTGACGCTCAGCCGCGATTGTCCTAGCTCGGCGCTCACGAACCTTATCAAGGCGGTACGCAACGTATCTGCCAACCCCCACATCATCGTGCTGGTCGGCGGACGAATGATCAACGAGAATCCGGACATTGCGGTGGAAGCGGGCGCAGACGGCACGGGCTTTGATGCCCTTGCCGCACTCGAGCTGGCCAATTCTCTGGTGAAGGTTGCCTCCGCCCGTGCTGTGAACCTCGGATAGGTTCCGCACCCATGCTCACCCGCAAACACAGCATTGAAGGCAAGCACCCGTTTGGGCGGGCGGCGGAACTGTTCAATACGCTCGATGCTGATGCCGCGATGAAGCTGGCAATGGTGGCGGGCGACGTCACTTTGGTGCTTGATGATACCGGCACGATCCTCGACGCGGCCTTCGATCCGCGAGAATTTCCGGCCTTTGCGGGCTGGGTCGGCACCAATTGGATCGAGACGGTTACTGACGAAAGTCGCCCCGAAATCATGGAGATGCTGGCTGCTGCCCGGCGCGGCGAGGTGCAGCATTGGCGGCAGGTGAACCATCCCTCGCGCGATGGGGATGTGCCGATCCGCTATGCCGTGCTCAGCGTCAATCGCGGCACGCATCGCATCGCCTTTGGCCGGGATCTGCGCGAAGCGGGCAAGCTCCAGCAGCGTCTGTTGCAGGTACAGCAATCGCTGGAACGCGATTACCTGCGCATGCGCCAGCTTGAAGCGCGGTACCGCATGCTGTTCGAACGATCGAGCGAGGCGGTGCTGATTATCGAAGCGGCAACCTTGCGGATTCGCGAGGCCAACCCGGCCGCTCATGCCATGGTCGGCGCTCGCGTGGGCACCCTTCCGGGCAAGAAACTACCAGTATTGCTCGATAAAAATTCGCATGACCGGTTGCAGTCGCTGGTCGGGGCGGCGCTGGTTTCGGACAATGTCAGTCCGACCTCGCTCCATATCGCCCGCGGATCGCGCGAGGTCATGGCGTCGATCACCGGCTTCACGCAGGACCGTGGCCAATTCCTGCTGGTGCGCCTGATGCCGTTCAGCGAGCGGCCAGTGGCGGATTTTTCCCCCGTTCTTGAACTGGTTGACCAGATGCCCGACGCTTTTGTCGTGGCCGATAGCAACCTCGATATCGTCACCGCCAACGCTGCCTTTGTCGAGCTGGTGCAGGCGGCAAGCGTTGATCATCTGCGCGGGCGCCACCTGTCGGAATCGATCGGCCGTCCGGGGATCGATCTCGACCTGATCGAAGGGCAGATCGATCAGCATGGCGCTGCTCGCAATGTCTCTACCGTGCTCCGCGTGGGAACCGATGCTGAGGGCGAACCGGTTGAATTATCAGCGGTAAGAACCGTTGGAGATGATCCGCACTACGCCTTTGTCATCCGCCCGATTGGCCGGCGTTTGCGCGATCTCCCCCCGAATGCGCAGGAACTCCCGCGTTCGGTCGAGCAGCTCACCGATCTGGTGGGGCGCATGTCGCTGAAGGATATTGTGCGCGAGAGCACCGATCTGATCGAGCGGCTGTGTATCGAGGCGGCGCTGTCCTACACCTCGGATAATCGCGCGTCGGCGGCGGAGATCCTCGGCCTGTCGCGCCAGAGCCTCTACTCCAAGCTCCACCGTTATGGGCTTGGCAATCTTACCGGCGAACCCGATTGAGCCTTCGGCCAGAGCGGCCATTTCACTCCGGACATGCGCGTGCACCCTGGGTGTGCAGGGGGCATTATGGCCTATTGACGGGCCATGGGGTGCCTTCGATCTGGCGCAAGCCGCGCGGCGAGGCACCTTCTGACGCCGAGTAAGTCAGAAATGGCGGCGGATATGTCTCGACCATCTGACAGCTTGAAATTGACAGCATGACACGCACTAGACCGAGAAAAACCAAAAAAATCGGCAATGGGCGAATTTATAGTGTCAAATTTATTTGACGCATTTGCTTGTCAGGCATAGCTTCAATCTATGGGACATATGGCAATCTCGACTCGCAGTGTGCCTGTTCCGGCAGCGCGCGATGTGCTGCAACTCCTCAAGCCGATCACCTGGTTTCCGCCGATGTGGGCTTTCATGTGCGGGACCGTATCGTCCGGCGCGGGGCTGGAGGGGCGCTGGTGGTTCGTTGCGGGCGGTGTTCTGCTCGCGGGCCCGTTGGTGTGCGGCACTAGCCAAGCGGTGAATGATTGGTTCGATCGCCATGTCGATGCCATCAACGAGCCTGACCGTCCGATCCCCTCGGGGCGCATTGGTGGGCGCTGGGGCCTTTACATCGCGATTATCGCCACGCTGATTTCAGCCTCGGTCGGCTGGCTGCTAGGGCCATTGGTGTTTGTGGCGGCGCTGGTCGGTCTCGCCTTCGCCTGGGCCTATTCCGCCCCGCCGTTGCGGTTGAAGGCCAATGGCTGGGTCGGCCCCCTGGCCTGCGGGCTTACCTATGAAGGGCTGAGCTGGTTCACCGGCGCCGCCGTGATACTGGGCGCGATGCCTTCGGTTGAAGTCATCAGCGTGCTGCTCATGTATTCGCTCGGCGCGTACGGGATCATGGTGCTCAACGATTTCAAGGCGGTTGAGGGTGACCGGCAGACCGGGCTGACGTCGCTCCCGGTGGTGATGGGGGTTGAGGCCGCGGCGCGGTTTGCCTGCATCACCATGGCTTCGGCGCAGATCGTGGTTATCGCGCTGCTGGCGATCTGGGGCTTCAGCATTTCGGCGCTGATCGTGACGGGCGTTCTCGCCGCGCAGATCGCGGCCATGCCGCGCCTGATCCGCAATCCGGCGAAGCAGGCCCCGTGGTACAACGGCGTGGGCGTGACGCTCTACGTGCTGGGGATGCTGGCAGCAGCACTCGGCATAGGAGGCTATATCTGATGCACGGCACCCACGCCCCGGCGAGCGCGAAGACGGCTGAGGCGGCGGGGTTCGGTTGGCTGGGGATCGTGCGTATCGGCCTGGTGCAGGCCTCGATTGGCGCGCTGGTGATGCTGGCGACGACGGTGCTTAATCGTGTGATGGTGGTTGAACTGGGGCTGGTGGCTGCCATCCCCGCGGGGTTAGTCGCCTGGCATTACGCCGTGCAGCTGGGCCGCCCGCTCTGGGGCCATGCCTCGGACAAAGGCGGCAGCCGCACGCGCTGGATCATCGGCGGCGTGGCGGTGCTGGCCGCAGGCGGCTTGCTCGCGACGCAGGCGACGATCCTGCTGGAGGCGGCCTTCGCTCCGGCTTTCGCGCTCGCGGTGCTGGCCTATACGCTGATCGGTGCGGGCGTGGGTGCGGGCGGCACGTCGGCGCTGGCCTTGCTGGCCTCAGGCGTCGCCCCAGCGCGGCGCGCGGCGGCTGCGGCGGTAACGTGGATCATGATGGTGGCCGGGATCGTCGCTTCGGCGATCACCGTGGGCGCGCTGATCGAGCCGTTCTCGTTTGAGCGCCTGATGACGGTGGCCGGCTGTCTGGCCGTGACCATGGTCACTCTGACAGCGCTGGCGACCTTCCGGCTGGAACAGCAGGCCGGCCAGTTCGGTCAGGCCGCGACCAGCGAGGGCGCGCCCGATTTCCGCGCCGCGCTCTCAGAGATCTGGCACGAAACGGCCGCGCGCCGGTTCACCATTTTCATCTTCGTCTCGATGATCGCATTTTCGATGCAGGATTTGATCCTTGAGCCCTTCGCCGGGCTGGTTTTCGGCCTTACGCCGGGAGAATCGACCCAGCTGGGCGGGCAGCATCAGGGCGGCATCCTGCTCGGGATGATCGTCACCGGGATCGGCGGCAGCGCCTTTAGCGGCAAGCGGCCTGATGGCCTCAGAGTCTGGGTGGTGAGCGGCTGCCTGCTCTCGGCTGCGGCGCTGGGCGCGCTCGGGCTCGCGGCGGTGAGCGGGCCGGGCTGGCCGCTGGGGATCAATGTGTTTGTGCTGGGCTTTGGCAACGGCGTTTTCGCGGTCGCTGCGATCGGCGCGATGATGGGTCTCGCCGGCGCGGGCGAGACCACTCGCGAAGGCGTGCGCATGGGCGTATGGGGAGCCTCGCAAGCCATCGCCTTCGGGCTCGGCGGGCTGACCGGCGCGGTCGGGGTCGATCTGGCGCGCCGCGCGCTCGGGGCCGATGGCGCCGCGTTCCAGCTGGTGTTTGCGATTGAAGCGGCCGCCTTCGTGCTCGCCGCCATTCTCGCCGTCAAGGCGACCGGCGGGGCTGCGGTCCGCGCCGCCAACACCAATCAAAAGAGGCCAGACAGGGCCGGGGGGATGTTCGCATGAACGAGACGATCTATGACGCCGTCATCATTGGTGGCGGCCCGTCGGGCTCCACCGCCGCAACCGATCTCGCGCTCGCAGGCCATTCGGTCCTGCTGATTGAGCGCGGCGGGCGGATCAAGCCCTGCGGCGGAGCGGTGCCGCCGCGCCTCCTCGCCGATTTCGATATTCCCCAGCACCTGCTGGTCGCCAAGGCCCGATCCGCCCGGATGATCGCGCCTTCGGGCCGTGCGGTCGATATGCCGGTGGGCGAGATCGGCTATGTCGGCATGGTCGACCGCGAGGACTTCGACGAATGGCTGCGTGAACGCGCCCGCCATTCGGGTGCCGAACGTTTGACCGCCACCTTTGAGAAGATCGAGCGCGACGACAATGCCCACCCCATCGTCACCTTCCGCCGCACTCGCGGCGCGCCCATTGAGCGGGTGCGCGCCCGCGTGGTCATCGGCGCAGATGGCGCGCGCTCGGCGGTGGCCAAGCAGTGCTTGCCGGGGGCGGAACGCATCCCTTGTGTCTTTGCCTATCACGAGGTCATCAAGGCGCCCCAGCGCAACTCCGAGCAGTTTGATGCCTCGCGGTGTGACGTGTTTTATCAGGGCCGCCTTTCGCCCGATTTCTACGCCTGGGTCTTCCCCCATGGCGAGACCGCGAGCATCGGGGTGGGCAGTGCCAACAAGGGCTTCAGCTTGCGCGGCGCGATTGCGACGATGCGCGATGACTTGGGCCTTGAACGCTGCGAGACGCTGCGCCGCGAAGGCGCGCCGATCCCTTTGAAGCCGCTGAAGCGCTGGGACAATGGCGCCGATGTGATCGTTGCCGGCGATGCTGCAGGTGTTGTCGCGCCCGCCTCGGGCGAGGGGATCTATTACGCCATGGTCGGCGGCCGGGTGGTGGGCGAGGCGGCCGCCTCCTTTCTCAAGACCGGCGATGCGAAGCAGCTGCGCACCGCGCGCAAGCGCTTCATAATGGAACACGGCACCGTGTTCTGGGTGCTCGGGATGATGCAGTATTTCTGGTACTCGTCCGACAAGCGCCGCGAGCGGTTTGTGACCATGTGCGATGACAAGGATGTGCAGGAACTGACCTGGCAGGCTTACATGCACAAGAAACTGGTACGCGCGAAGCCGATGGCGCACGTGAAGATTTTCCTCAAGGATACCGCGCACCTGCTAGGCTTGAGGGCCGCAACGCGCTAGACCTGCTCCCCATGAACCGAATGATGATCCTGCCCGTGACGGTCGCCACCGCTGCGGCGATTTGTGTTGCGGCGCTGGGGGCGACCGTAACCGATCTCGGGCCATGGTATCAGGCCCTCGCCAAGCCCGCGTGGAACCCGCCCGATGTGGTGTTTCCGATAGGATGGACGCTCATCTATGCGCTGATCACTATGGCCGGGGTCTATGCCTGGCGCGAGGCACCGACCTCGGCCGCGTCGGAGTGGGTGATCGGCTTGTTTGCCTTGAATGGCTTTCTCAACATCAGCTGGAGCCTGATCTTCTTTCGCCTGCAGCGGCCCGATTGGGCGTTTTACGAGGTCATCCTGCTGTGGCTCTCGATCCTCGTGCTGATTGTCTATTGCGGGCGGTTCTCGAAGATGGCGGCGGTGCTGCTGGTGCCCTATCTGGCATGGGTGAGCTTTGCCGGCGCGCTCAATTGGGCGGTGGTCCAGCTCAACGCGCCTTTCGGTTGATGCCGGACCCGGCACCGGGAGGAGCCTGAGGGTATGATGGAGTGGCTGTTTGCCAGCGGTCATGCGGCCGATCTGATCCTCGGCGTGCTCGCTGCCGAAGCGCTGTGGCTGCGGCTGGTGCGGGGCTGGGGCTGGGGTGCGGTTGCCTGCTTGCTTGGCCCCGGAGCGTTGATGATGATCGGCCTGCGGGCGGCATTGACGGGAGCGGAGTGGTGGTGGATCGCGCTACCGCTTGCCGCCTCGCTCCCGCTGCATCTGATCGACCTGCGATCACGACTGGCGGCGCGGCGCGAGGGCTGACCGGTCCCGATCTTCACTGACGACGCCTAGTGCGCAAGCGAAAGCCCGGCGGGACTAATGTCCGCGCCGGGCTTTTTGATGATCGCGCGAGCCGGGCTGTGCAGGCCCAGCTCGCGTATCGGATCAATGTTTATTGGCCGCTCGCATCCTGGATGGCACCGGTCGGATCATAATTGATCGTGTCAGCGCCGTAGTAATGCTCCTGAGCCCACAGATACCAGTTGTCGACCACCGTGCCGGTCAGCAGGATGCCGATCCCGCCGGTCAGCGTGGTCAGCACTGCGAACCACCAGGCCCAGCGGTGGATGGATTCAAACGTCGCGTTGAAGCCCATCACCCAGCGCCAGAACAGCGCGCCGCGTTCAGCTGCCGTACCGCGATCGGTAATTTGTTCGATTTCGCGTTCCCCGCCATAACGGCCGAGCGCGAGGATTGTCGCCCCGTGCATCGCGAACAACACCGCCGACCCGTAAAGGAACGCGATCGAGAGCGCGTGGAACGGATTGTAGAACAGGTTACCGTAGACCAGCGAGAAATTGTTGGTCCAATCGAGGTGGCTAAAGATGCCGTAAGGCACGGCTTGTGACCAATCGCCCAGCAGCATCGGACGGATGAAACCCAGCACCAGGAACAGCCAGATCGCCGAGGCAAAGGCCCAAGGAATGTGCATCCCCATGCCCAGCGCCTTGGCCCGCATGTAGGTGCGCGCCCACCAGCACAAGACCGATATGGTCAGGAACGCGCCGGCCATGATGAACCAGCCGCCCTTGTCCAGCGGGACGAACGGGCTGAAGCCATATTCCGGGCCCGGAGGATTGAGCGAAAGCCAGAAGAACTCGCGCATGAAGGTCTGCGGGCTCCATCCGGCCTGCGCCCAGAAGTTGAGCCCGATGATCATGATCGCCGCGCCGCCAAAGACGAGGCTGATCGTGCCCAAGAGGCCAAGGTAGATCGGCCCGATCTGGGCCTGGCCAAGCTTGCCCATCCAGTAGTTGTGGCCGACCAGCGCGATGCGCCCTTCGGAGCCGTCGAGGTGCGGGACGCCCATTTCGGGCGGCCCTTGCACTTGCACCTGGGTAAAGATGTTTTGGTACGTCGCCATGGTTCAGGTGCTCCTTACGACCAGATCGGGATCTTCTTCCAGAAATCCCAGAATTCGATCCAGCTGCCGACATACAGAGTGCCGGAGATGACGATGCAGATGGCGCTCCAGAACGCGGCATTAAGCGCGAGGAAGAGCCCCACCCGGTGGATGCCGAGCGTGCCGACCGAATAGCCGATGAAGTCACGGAAATAAGTGTCTTCGTATTCAGGCGACTTGACGTCGGTGCCCCCGGTCGGATTGACCGCCGACAACACCAGACCGCCATGCAGCGCGAGCGCGAGACAGTTCGTAAAAAAGAACGTGATCGCGAGCATGTGCACAGGGTTATAGTGGAAGTTGCCGAAGGCGTAGCCGACGCCGGAAACCCAGTTGAGGTGGGTCCAGATGCCATAGGGGAAGCCATTGCCCCATGCACCCATCAAGAACGGACGGATGACATTGAGCGTGACATAGGCGAACACCGCGACGCTGAAGGCGATCGGCACGTGATAACTCATGCCGAGCTTGCGCGAGATTTCCGCTTGCCGCAGCACCCACGAAACGAAGGCGACAACAGCGCAGCCGGTGATGATCTGCCAATATCCGCCTTCTTTCAGCGGTGCCATGGCGAGGCCATATTCGACTGGGGGTGGGTTGATCGAGATCAGCCAGGGGTTGAGGGTCGGACCTTGCGTGGCGGCGGCAAAGATCAGCGCTGTCCCAAGCAGCGCACTGATTGCCGTCGTAACTCCAAAGAATCCGACATAAAACGGGCCGACCCAGAAGTCGAATAGGTCGCCGCCGATTAATGTGCCACCGCGTACGCGGTACTTCCGCTCGAAACTAAGGAGCGCCATAGGTCCATCCTCCCCACCATTGCGGTGGGCGTTTGAATTTGCACAAGAGTGTTAGGAGGCAGGCAGGCGAACCTGCCCCCTCACATTCGAGCAGGTGCTATCCCGCCGCCGGGCTTTCCGACGATTCGATAGCGGCCTGAGCCGGCGCGGCCACGCCAGGAGCGCGTTCGAGCCAGTTGTAACGATCCGTGCTGAGCAGGATGAAGTGGATGGTGAACGCCAGAACGGCGAGACCAACATGCAGCGCAACCAGAGCGCGACGGATGTCAAAGTAAAACCAGATTCTCCACATGGGAAATTCCTTTATTGATTGGGATTGCAAGTCACGTCAGCCGGCGAAATCCGGCTGCCTGACGATTACTGGCCGAAACCAGCGCCGATCCAGGGCTTGTAGGCCCACATCAGGGCGTGAGCGACGATGGCAATCACCACGTAAAGGGTGAAGGTGCCCATGAAGCCCTTGTGGATTTCCTGGGCCTCTTCAGGCGTCAGGTGGGTTCCGATACGTTCGTTCATCGGGTTGTCTCCGTTCAGTTGGGTGTGTGTGAGGGCCCGAAGGCCCCCGTCGGCATCCCCGCGTGATCCCCCACGTGGATTGGAGAGCCCCCTCGAGGAGGGCATTGGTTTGCGCAGCCGCAGCGGTGAACTGCGACAGCGACAAAGGGTTGGGGCGAAGCATCGTCATCATGCTCCCGCCCCTTCAAGCAGCGCATCTGCTAGGCAGTCTCCCGTAACTGTGGTCTCACCGCGCTGACGCGCAGTCCGCTCAGCCGCGTCACGCAGGCGTTTGGCCGCGGAAATGCGGACCAGCACGGGCTGGGCTTCGACAAGCTGGTCGAGCCGGGCCTTGGCGTCATTGTCCCAGGTCAATTGGGCTTCGCCGCGCGCGGGCGTGGCCTCGACCTTGTCCATTTCGGTGCCGAGCGGCAGGATGTGGAACAGCGCGTCGAACAGCGCATTGCACACTTCCTGCACCAGATACGTCGCGCCCGAATAGCCCATGAAGGGCGTGCCGGTGTGGCGGCGGATAGCGGCGCCGGGGAAGCTGGCGGGAATGAACTGCGTGCTCGGGCCGTGACCGCCACTGGTCTTCTCGGCCAGATACATCCGTTCGTTATAACTGCCGAACATCACGAGCGGCGGATTGCTGTGCAAGGATGCGCGCACAGCCTGATTATCGGTCTTGATCCCTGCGCAGCGCGATGCCGCGATGGTGCAGGGCAGGCCCATGTCGCCTTCAAGAAAGGCGCGGATGCCGCGCGCATAGGTTTCATTGGCGACGATGCCGAAGCTTGCTGTGCCGAAGAAATCCTGCGTGACCGAACGCCAAAGATCCCAGAGCGGCTTGATGGTGGTGTGCTTCTCGCGCTCGATGAAGGGCTCGGGATCGAGCCCGAGCTCGGCGGCGAGCGCGCGCAGGAACTTGGTGGTCTGGGTCAGGCCGACCGGCGCCTGAAAATAGGGCCGCTCCAGCGTCTCGCATAGGTTGCGGCCGAATTCACGGTACATGCAGACATTGGCGTCTGCCGTCGCGAGCTTGGAAATGTCGGCTAGGTGTGTGCCGAGCGGGAAGACCACGCCGACTTCCGCGCCGATGCCTTCGATCAAGCGGCGGATCTCGGTCAGATCGGATGGCATGTTGAACATGCCATAGGACGGGCCGATGATGTTGACTTTCGGCTTTTCGCCGTCGCGGCGTTCGCGCGGAGCGGGCATCTTCTTGGGGCCGAATTCGGTCCACAGCCAGGTCAGGGCGCGGTCAGCCGATTGCCACTGATCTTCATCGATCGTGCGCGGCAGGAAGCGCTTGATATTGGTGCCTTCAGGCGTGACCCCGCCGCCGATCATCTCCGCGATGGAACCCGTTACCACCACACAGGGCAGTTCGGGATCGAGTGTCTTCCACGCGCGCTTCATCGCGCCTTCGGTGCCGGTTTTGCCGAGCTCTTCCTCGCCAAGGCCGGTGACGACAATGGGGAGTTCATGCGGGGGCAGGGCGTCGGTGTAGTGCAGCACGCTGGTGACGGGCAGGTTCTCGCAGCCCACCGGGCCGTCGATGATGACCTGCAGTCCCTTCACAGCGGTGAAGACGTAGGTCGCGCCCCAGTATCCGCCCGCCCGATCGTGATCGAGGATGAGGGTCATGATCCCACCGCCTCGGACGCCTTGCGAGCCGCTTCGTTGAGGGCCGCGTATTTCTTGCGGAACTTGGGCCGGTCGACGGGGAGGTCTTCCCAAACGCCCGCAGCGTGCTCGGTGCCGACACCTTCGAAGAAATCGCGCATTGCATCAAAGCGCGCCTTGTTGCCCATCGCCGCGTTGATCACGGTCGCAAGGCTTCCCGCCCCTGCCGGACCCATCAGCGGACGGGCGGAGATCAGGTTGGTGAAGTAGAGGGCGGGGATCGCCTTGGCCTTGGCGTGCTGCACGACCGGCGTGGTGCCGATCGCGAGATCGGGGCGGTATTCCTCGATCGCGGCAATATCTTGCTCAAGGCTAGCGCGGAACTGCACCTGCACGCCGCGCGCTTCGAGCCATTCACGGTCAGCATCTGACCATTGTGTGCGCGGGCAGGCGGAGCCGACATAGCGGACATCCGCACCGCTTTCGACCAGCAGGCGGGCGACCAGGAGCTCCGAGCCTTCATAGCCCGAGAGCGTGATCCGGCCCTTGATCGGCATTGTGGCAAGCGCCCCGCGACAGGCGGCGACCATCGCGTTCTTGACGCCGTCGACCTTTTCCTGCGGCAGCCCCAGCGTATCGCCGATGGCTTGCAGCCACGCCGCCGTTCCATCTGCGCCGACCGGAGCGGAGCCGATGATCGAGCGTCCGGCGGCTTGAAACTCGCGGATGCTGGCGGTGTAGAAGGGATGGATCGCGGCGACGACAGCGCAATCGAGCGCGGCGTAAAGTTCGCGCCATTCGCGGGTCGGCACGACCGGGCCAGCGGCAAGGCCGAGGGGGGCGAGCATCTGCCCGATCACAACCGGGTCCGCTGGGAACATCTCACCGAGCAGCGCCACGCTGGGCTTGTCGGAGCGTTCGCGCGGAGCGGCGACGGGGCCTGCCATCACTTCTTCGCGCGCATATTGCAGCATCGCGCCGGCGAGGACGTCCTTGGCCTCGGCATGGGTAGGAATGCCGAAGCCCGGCACGTCGATGCCGATGATCCGTACGCCATTGATCTGCTTGCCCAGCAGCCGCAGCGGCACGCCGCTGGCCGTGGGCACGCACAGGTTGGTGACCACGATCGCGTCGTAGTTTTCAGGATCGGCGAGACCTTCAACCGCTTCCTTGATGTCTTCGAACAGCTTGCCCGTGACCAGCGTTTCGCTGGAGAACGGCACATAGCCCACGGTCCGCCGCGCGCCGTAGAAGTGCGAAGTGAACGTGAGGCCGTAAACACAGCAGGCCGAGCCTGAGAGCACGGTCGCGGTACGCCGCATTCTCAGGCCCACCCGGAGTGACCCGAACGCGGGGCACATGGATTGGGGTTGGTCATGCGGGCCGACTGGATAATCGGCCGCATATTGATCGAGGATATCGCTCTTGCCCGCCGCCCGTGCGGCTTCGGACATGGTGTCCTTTGACGCGCAGCCGCCTTCTACCGGGGGTGAGCCAAGCTCGATCCGGTCAGGGGCGCGTGACGCGGGGGGGGAGAAAGCGTCGCTCATGCTTCGTCGTAGATCACTTCGAGGGTGGGGCGGGTTTCATAGACCCCGCCTCGCATGTCGGCCTGCGTGGCAGGGACGAGTTCGACATTGCCGCCGGTTTCATCCGGGCTGAACAGCCCGAGCAACCCATCTTGCGAGAGCGGATTGGGGCGCAGCGGCGGCGCTTCGGCGACGTTGATGGCGAGCTCTTCAAACAGGCTCGCCCATTCGCCGCCGGGGATGCCGATGATCTGGTAGTTCGCGCTCTTGCGGCGGATGTCCTCGTTCGCCGGGATGGCGGTGAGCACCGGAATGCCGACTGCGTCCGCGAAGGCCTTGGCCTCGCCCGTGCCGTCATCCTTGTTCACAATCATGCCCGCGACGCCGACATTGCCCCCCATCTTGCGGAAATATTCGACCGCTTGGCAGACGTTGTTGGCGACATAGAGCGATTGCAGGTCGTTCGATCCGACAACGATCACCTTCTGGCACATGTCGCGGGCAATCGGCAGGCCGAAGCCGCCGCACACCACGTCGCCGAGGAAATCGAGGAGGACGTAGTCAAAGCCCCAGTCGTGGAAGCCCAGCTTTTCGAGCAGTTCGAACCCGTGGATGATCCCGCGCCCGCCGCAGCCGCGCCCGACTTCGGGGCCGCCGAGCTCCATGGCGAAGACGCCGTCGCGCTGGAAGCAGACGTCTTCGATCTTCACCTCTTCGCCCGCGAGTTTCTTGCGGCTGGAGGTTTCGATGATCGTCGGGCAGCTCTTGCCGCCGAACAGCAGGCTGGTGGTGTCGCTCTTGGGGTCGCAGCCGATCAGCAGCACGCGCTTGCCCTGCTGGGCCATCATGTAGCTGAGGTTGGAGAGGGCAAAGCTCTTGCCCGAGCCGCCCTTGCCGTAGATCGCGATGACCTGCGTTTCGCTCTTCACTTCGCCGGTGTGGACCGGATCAGGCTCGTGGCTTGCCTCTTCGCGAAGGGCGGCGGCTTGGTCTTCCAAGGTTCGGGTATCGAGCACAGACATCTAGCATTCGCTCCAATCGAGAACCATTTTGAGACAAGCAGGATCGCTGAAGGCCTGCGGATAGGCGTCCAGAGCTTCGCCGGCAGGGCGGCGGTTGGTGACCAGACCCTTGAGGTCCAGTCGCCCGCATTCAATCAGGGCGCGGGTTTCAGCGAGGTCGCCCGGCTGCCATTCGGCGGCCACGCGGAAGTGGGCTTCCTTCATGAAGGCGGCCGGGAAAGCGAAGCTGATTGGCTCGGAGTAGAAACCCGCCAGCACGATCTCGCCGCCCTTGGCGAGGCGCATAATGAGGGTATCGATCAGCCCGGCGTCACCGCTGGCGTCATAAATCGCGTGATAATCGCGGCGCTCGTCTTGGGCTGGATCGATGACATTGTAGCCGGCCGCGCCCATGCGGCGGGCAGGATTGGCTTCCCACACCGTCGGCGCCGCGCCGCCGAGCGCCAGCGTCAGCCGGGCAAGCAGGCGGCCAAGCACGCCGTGCCCAACGATCAGATCGGGCAGCGCCTCGCGCCGGGCAAAGCCGCCCTTGATCGCGTGGAGTGCGGTGGCGGCGAGAGCACACAGCACACCGGACTCGCCGAGATGTTCAGGGATGGGAATGGCCCGGGCTGAGGCAACGATCAGGCGCCGCGCCGTGCCGCCGAACAGCCCGCGGGCATCGGTGTAGCAATTGGCACCAGGGACAAACACCCAGTCGCCGATCCGTCCGCGCGCTTCGGGACCGGCATCGATGATGCGACCGACCGATTCGTATCCCGGCACCAGCGGATAACCAAGACCGGGGAAGGGCGGCATCCGCCCGCTCCAGAGTAGTTTCTCGGTGCCGGTGCTGATCCCGCTCCAGGCGATCTCAACCACGACATCGGCAGCCTCCACCGGCTTCATCTCAAGCGACCGCAGAGCGAGACGCTCCGGTGCTTCGAGAATGACAGCCAAGGTATGCATAAACTCAATCTCTCCACAGGCCTTTGCGAGTCGCCGACACCGAGTCGAGAACTGCGCCGCTGCGGCCTGCCGACTGTTTGCTACGCCTTACGTAAATCACTGTCAAATTTTTTGGACAAGTTTCCCTCAGGCCGACGCAATGATGATGCTTGCGTTGACTGGTTGCGCAGTTGCGACGGGCCGAGCCGAGGAGAATCCTGCTGCGCGGCACATTCCGGCGATTTCTGCCGGGCTGCGCGCCCGGCCCGAGCCCATTGCCCAGAGGTAAAGCCCGAAAAACGCCTCCCCCATGGACTCCGCGCCCGGAATCCGCGCCATTGGCTCGGCAATCAGCAGGTATGCGCCGGGGGCGAGGCTCTTGCGGATATTGGCGAGAAGCGCTGCGGCAGGGGCGTCGTCGTGATCGTGCAGGATGCGGATAAGCGACACCATGTCGTAGCCTTCAGGTATGGAATCGCTGAAGAAATTGCCCGGAACCGCGGTGATCCGCGCTGCGCCCAAGGCATCAGCCAGCACCGCGCCGCCGGTCGCGACCACTTCGGGCAGATCGAACAGGCCGAGCGAGAGGTGCGGGTGCGCGGTGCCGATTGCTTTGAGGAACGCCCCATGCCCGCCGCCGACATCGAGCAGCCGCTTGACGTTGCTGAACGATACAGAGGCGAGCACCTCGTCGGCCACGAAGTGTTGCGAGGCGGCCATCAGTTCGGAGTATTCGGCGGTCTGTTCCCCGCGCTCGGCCCCGCCATGGAGCGCGCCGGCATAGGTCCAGAACTGGCTCAGTGCGGTCGGCTCGCGGCGATCGGCGCGCAGCAGCGCGATCGGATCGGCGAGGTCGGCATAGAGCAGCCGGTGGTGCCGCACCATCGCCTGCACGCCGGGGTTGCTAGCAAATACAGCGCCTTGCTCGCCGACCATCCATTGATCGTGCGCGGCCTCCTCGGAGAGTTTCAGCGGGCGGCCCGCGCGCAGCAGGGTCAGTGCGGCATTCTCCGACAGCTCCATGCGCATGGCGACGGCGCCAGCCTCAAGCGGGCCGTCCTTCAAGATATCGAACAGCCCGCCCTCTACAAACGCCCGCAGCACCTGCGCATAGGCGAAGCCCGCAAGCAGATCGAACGCTGCATCGGCGCGGCTGCGCGCGATCCAACGCACCATTGGCAAACGCGCGGCCCAATATTGGAAGCGGGGATTGGCAAACACCCGGTTGCGGCGCGCGATCCAGCCGATCCGCAAAGCGGGCCAGAGGCTCATGGTCGAAGTGCTTCACAGTCCATATGTCTAAATAATTGGACAGACACGCGCGTAAGGTCAATGATATTCGCAAGGGTTGACGAGAGGAGACGGTGTGAACGCGCGAGTCGCCGTGATCGGGGCAGGGATTGGCGGGCTAACCAGCGCCGCCCTGCTCGCCGCGCGCGGCGCCGATGTTACCGTGCTGGAGAAGGAGGCTTGGGTCGGCGGCAAGGCGCGACGCGTTCTGGTGGACGGCGCGGAGATCGATGGCGGGCCGACAGTGTTCACCTATCGCGCGGTTTTCGATGAGGTCTTTGCCACCTGCG
Source organism: Erythrobacteraceae bacterium CCH12-C2 (assembly GCA_001556995.1). Taxonomy (GTDB): domain Bacteria; phylum Pseudomonadota; class Alphaproteobacteria; order Sphingomonadales; family Sphingomonadaceae; genus Erythrobacter. The sequence goes on along the minus strand of LSKF01000104.1, from coordinate 1,989 downwards.
GTGCGCGGCTTGAGGATCATGTCACCGTAACCCGCGCCGAGGTGATCGCTCGGCATGCGTGGGACGATAGCGGGCACCTCGATCTTTACGCTGACCGCGCCCGCAGCATCGATGCCGTCGATGCCTTTGCCGGTGCCGAAGCAGCGCGCGGGTACAGCAACTTCACCGCCGAGGCGGCGCGGATCTTCGGTGTACTCGAGGATCCCTTCCTTCGCGGCGACAAGGCGTCAACGCCGCTGCCCATGATGTGGCGCATCGGCCCGTGGCGGATCGGCGACGCGCTGGCGATGCGCCCGTTCGATGGGATGTGGAAGGCGCTGGGCGGGCATTTCAAGGACGCCCGTTTGCAACAATTGTTCGGGCGCTATGCCACCTATTGCGGCTCGTCCCCGTTTGCCGCGCCTGCCACGCTGATGCTGATCGCCCATGTCGAGGCGCGCGGGGTGTGGCTGATTGACGGCGGGATTCATGCGCTGGCCAAAGCGATTGCGGGTTTGGCGCAGGAGCAGGGCGCGCGGGTGAAGACCAATGCGGCGGTGGCCGAAATCCTCACCGCCAATGGCCGTACCAGCGGCGTGCGCCTCGCTAGCGGCGAGGTGATTGCCGCCGACATCGTGATCTGCAACGGCGATCCCGGCGCGCTCGCCACTGGGCGCTTTGGCGACGGCGCGGTCCGCGCGGTGCCCCCGATCCCGCCCGCCAAACGCTCCTTGTCAGCGCTGGTTTGGTATGCCCACGCCCGCACCGAGGGCTTCGACCTCACTCATCACAACGTCTTCTTCTCGCGCGATTATGCCCGCGAGTTCCGTGAGATCGCGGCCGGACAGACCCCGACCGAGCCCACCGTCTATGTCTGCGCCATCGACCGCGGTGCGCGCGCGCATGACCCTGCACCCCCGTCGGGAACGCGCGAGCGCCTGCAGATTATCGTCAACGCCCCCGCTGATGGAGACGTTCACCACTACACACCCGAGGAGAGAGAGCGATGCACCAAGGCCATGATCGCCACGCTGACACGCTGCGGCCTGCATCTGGAGCAGTCCTTCCCGCATCAGTTGATGACCCCGCAGGACTGGGAAGGCCTGTTCCCGGCCACGGGCGGCGCCCTCTATGGCAGAGCGTCGCACGGCTGGGCGGCCTCCTTCCAACGGCAGGGACCGCGCACCCGCCTGCCGGGTCTCTATTGTACGGGCGGGGCGACCCATCCGGCGGCTGGGGTGCCCATGGCAGCCTTGTCCGGGCAGCTGGCCGCGCGGGTGATCGGACGGGACCTCGCTTCGATGAGGACGTCCCGGCCGGTGGCTACAGCTGGTGGTATGTCGACGCGATCAGCGACGATGGGCAACACGGGCTGACGATCATCGCCTTTCTGGGCAGCGTGTTCTCGCCCTATTACAAGCGCAGCGGGCGGGGTGATCCGCTCAATCACTCCTCGCTCAACGTCGCGCTCTATGGGCCGCAGCACCGCTGGGTGATGACCGAGCGAGGCCGCGGCACGGTGGAGCGCGATGCCAGCAATCTGTTGATCGGGCCGAGCGCGGTGCGCTGGGATGGCGAGGCGCTGACGATCGACATCGACGAAGGCGACACCCGCCTGTTCGTGCCGTGGCAGCGCCGGGTGCGCGGGCGCGTGCGGGTCTTCCCCGAGGCGCTCAATCGGGTCGCTTTCGCGCTCGATGCGCAAGAGAACCACATCTGGCACTGCCTCGCCCCGCGCGCGCGGATCGAGGTGGAGATGGACTCGCCGGGCATCAGCTGGAGCGGCAAGGCCTATCTTGATCACAATCGCGGGGCCGAGCCCTTGGAGAAGGGCTTCAACACCTGGCACTGGTCACGCGCGCATCTCTCCGAGGGTGCGCTGGTGTGTTATGAAGGCGAGCGCGGCGATGGGTCGCTGTTTGCCAGCGCACTGAGGTTTGACCGTGCCGGTGTGCCTGAGCCGGTGGACCTACCCCCCATCGCCCGCCTGCCACGCAGCAAGTGGCGGGT
>LSKF01000103.1 GCA_001556995.1 Erythrobacteraceae bacterium CCH12-C2 | reverse complement strand
TCATGGCGGCGCTCTGTCCGCGACTCTTCTTGCGGGCCGAGCTTACGACATCGGCCAGCTCGAAGAACTTGCGCCTCGCATGGGCGAAGCAGCCTGCCTCGAGCACGGGGCCGGGGTCGCGTCCTTCGCGATAGAGGTCGTTGTAGCCGCTATAGGCATCGGCCTGCAGGATACCGGATAATCGCGAGGTATCGATAATGTGAAGGAACGCGGCCAGATTGGCTGATG
>LSKF01000011.1 GCA_001556995.1 Erythrobacteraceae bacterium CCH12-C2 | reverse complement strand
TCATCCAGAACGGCGAGGCGTAGCCGCACATGTCGGCGACCATCCAGAGCCAGAACACGTTCATCCCGCGGTACGGAATCCCGCAGGCCCGTAAGGGCCGGGAGACCGGGACACCGCGCCATGGCTTGATCCACGGCTTCGTGCCGGCTTCCAGACGGGCGATGATTTCCTGAGTGATGCGGGCAGCGGGCGACAGGCCGCTGCCCTGCCCCTTGCGATAGGCCATGATGGTTCTCCTGATTGAGGCATCCGGACAGTCGGCGACGGGTTCGCCGGTCAGTGCCACAGGTTCCCGAGCCCCCTCTGCTCTGCTTCCAAAAAGGAAGCGGCCCTCCGGCATAAGCCAAAGGACCGCTTCACCAGGTGCGAGTGGCTATGCCTGTCAGGAGGAGATCAGGCGGCCAGCTCGCGGGGAGACTGATGTTCGTCATCACCGCCCTGCTCCGCTCCAGCGGAGTCGATCTCAGCTTCGCCAGCATCTGGCGCAAGGCAAGCGAAGCGCATGACCTCAGGAACCCAGGCCAGGGCCTTTTCGCGAACCTCAACCTCGGTGATGTAGGTGCCAGCAAAGACGCGCTCGGCGCTCATCGCGAGGTCGCACTTCTTGACCGAGGCAAAGCGCGAGGAGAGCTCGAGACCTCCGACATCGGTCAGGGCGTCGAGGATCACCTGCTTCGACACCCGGTCAAAGTAGTTGGATGCGGTGGGGC
>LSKF01000102.1 GCA_001556995.1 Erythrobacteraceae bacterium CCH12-C2 | reverse complement strand
CCATGCGATCACCTCAATCTACACCAGAAATTACACCACGAGCGCGGACGCTAACAGAGAAAACGTAAGACTTTTCAAATTTCTAATTCCTGCACTCATCAGGTTGCAGCGCCTGACTGATACGCAAGCACCGCAATTTCACATGTTGCTACGCGCCGTTTCATGAAGGCCCAGCGCAAGCTATCGTCCCACTTAGGATGGCACTGGTAAGCGGTCCGCAAAAGAACATGGTTAACAAAACTTGAAGCGCCCGTTGGATGAACCAACGTTGGTTCACGTCTTCTATTGAGACAGTTCGCTTGCCTTTTGGGCCAGGGCATTGCTACGCAGCGCCCGCGTGAACGAAGATGCACTCGATCCCCTGCCGCCTGAGGCAGAGCTCGCCTTGGCCTGGAGCGCGCCGCCGGTTCGCGGGCCGTTAAGCATAGTTCTTCAGCTTGATCGGCGCTTGGCCCGGATCGTCACCCGCACGCACGAGCCGATGCTCGGGCAGATGCGTCTCGCATGGTGGCGTGATGTCTTGGGCAAGCCTGTCAGCGAACGTCCGCGGGGCGACGTCGTGCTCGATGCGATTGGAACACACTGGAATGGCCGCGAAGCAGCGCTGATCGCGATGGTCGATGGTTGGGAGGTGCTGATGACCGCCGATCCTCTGGACCCACCTGCGATCGCCAGTTTCGGCAAGCAACGCAGCGCGTTTTTTGGCGCACTGGTCGAGGGTCATCTCATGCCGGTGGAGCGCGATGCTGTGACAGCGGCGGCCTACCGTTGGGCGCTCGCTGATGCGGCATCGCGGGTCTCAGATGCAGCCGAGCGTGCGGCGTTGATTGCAGCCGGTGTCGCGATCTCATGCTCGGGTGCCCGCCTTCCCAAGCCGCTGCGCGGCCTCGCCGTGCTGGATGCCTTGAGCAAGCGTGCACTGCGGCGCGGGGGGCGGCCTCTGATGGAGGGACGCGGTGCGCCCTTCGTGGCAATGAAGGCCGCTATCCTCTTGAAGTAAATCGGTGTATTGTGCGCCCGGTTCAGCAATCGGGGGCAGACCGATGCGCGAGATTGTTCTTGGAGTAATCGGTGGCCTGGCATTGGCCGGGGTGGGGGTCGTGTGGTGGCAGGGCCGCGCTGCTGTTGAAGCGAATGCCCCGCCGCCTCCGCCCGCTGTTGCTATACCAAACCCGGAGGATTTGCCGCTCGCTGACCCCGGCACGCTGCAAGGCCCTTGGCCGCCTGAGGTGAGCGAATTGTCGCGCGAGGAACAGCGCTTCTTCCGCTATGATCGCAACCGCGACCGGCTGATCACTCGCAACGAGATGCTCTCCACCCGCACCGATGCATTCCGCAAGCTCGACAAGGATGGGAACAACCTGCTGACCTTCGAGGAATGGGCGGTGGCAACGGTGGACCGCTTCGAGGGGGCCGATGCGGACGGCAATGGCCGGCTGACACCGCGCGAATTCGCTACCACCGCGCCCAAGCCGACGCCGAAGAAGCCAGCCTGCAAGTGCTGATTGGTCAGGCTGGCACAGCCCCGCGCGTTTCGGCGATCCAGCGGGCGAGATCGGCCTTGGCGCGGTCAGTATAGGCTTCCTTGCGCACCTTTTTGCCGACGTCATGGAGCGGCGGGAAAAGGCCGAAATTAACGTTCATGGGCTGAAAGGTCTCGGCCTCGGCATCGCCGGTGATGTGGCTGAGCAGCGCGCCCAATGCGGTGGTAGCGGGCAGGGGTTGCCAAACACGCCCGGCCAGCTCCGCGGCAGTCATCATCCCCGCGACAAGCCCAATAGCTGCACTTTCGACATAACCCTCGCAGCCCGTCACCTGCCCGGCAAAGCGGATATGCGGCGCGGCGCGCAGCCGCAGCTGACGGTCGAGCACTTGCGGCGAATTGAGGAAGGTGTTGCGGTGCAGTCCGCCGAGCCGCGCGAATTCGGCGTTCTCCAGCCCCGGAATGGTGCGGAACAACTCGATCTGCGCGGCATATTTGAGCTTGGTCTGGAAGCCCACCATGTTCCACAGCGTGCCAAGCTTGTTGTCTTGGCGCAGCTGCACCACGGCATAGGGCCAGCGCCCTTGCGGAAATTCGGGCGTGACATCAAAGGGGTTGTCGAGGCCGACGCCCTTCATCGGGCCATAGCGCAGCGTCTCTACACCGCGCTCGGCCATTACTTCGATCGGCATGCAGCCGTCGAAATAGGGGGTGTCCTTTTCCCACTGCTTGAATTCGGTCTTCTCGCCCTCGATGAGCCCGCGGTGGAAGGCGCGGTATTGCTCTTCGTTCATGGGGCAATTGATGTAGTCGCCGCCTTCGTTCGAGGCCTCGGTCCGCTTGTTCCAGCGCGACTGGATCCAGCATTTCGACATGTCGATGCTGTCGCGGTGCACGATTGGCGCGATGGCATCGAAGAAGGCGAGCCGCTCGGCCCCGGTGGCGCGCACGATGCTGCCCGCGAGCGCCTCGGCGGTAAGCGGGCCGGTGGCGACGATGGTGAGGCCAGAAGCGGGCAGGGCGTCCACCCGTTCGCGCACGATGGTGATGTTGGGGTGCTGGCTCAGTGCGCGCTCGACCTCGGCTGAGAACACATCGCGGTCCACCGCCATGGCGCTCCCGGCCGGCACGCGGGCGATGTGACCGGCGCGCATGATGAGGCTGTCCAGCATCCGCATTTCGTGGTGCAGCAGGCCGACCGCGTTCTTGGTGTCATCATCCGAGCGGAAGGAATTGGAGCAGACCAGTTCGGCAAGGCCGTCGGTCTGGTGGGCGGGGGTCATCTCGCCGCTGCCGCGCATCTCCGACAGGCGCACGCGAACGCCGCGCTGCGCGAGCTGCCACGCCGCTTCGCTCCCCGCGAGCCCTCCGCCGATGATGTGCACATCGTGCATAGTCGCTGATCCAGTCATGGCAGGCCACGTAATTGCGTGTTAGCGCGGCGGCAAGCCCTCGGGGCGGATCGTGCGGGAGGGGAAGGGCGGCAGCCATGGCGAAGCAGGCGCTGATCGAACAAAGACCGTGGCTTTTGGCGAGCATCACGGCGGCAACGGCATTCTACTTCCTAAGTGACAATCCGGTCTTCGAAGGCACGTGGGGATTGGTCGCGAAAGGCGCGTCTGTCGGGCTGTTGGTCATTTATGTGCTGTTGCGGGTGCCGCCGAGCAAGCACCGGTCGGATGGTTTTCTTCTGGCGACGGCACTGGCTTTGGCTGCAGCGGGGGATGTCGCGATAGAGCTCGACTTCGTCACAGGCGGCGCCTTCTTTGCGGCGGCGCATGTCGTGGCGGTGGGGCTCTATCTCAGGAACCGCCACAAGCGCCCGTCACCCACGCAGAAACTGATCGGTGCGGCCCTGCTGATTGGAACGCCTTTGATCAGCTATCTTCTAAGCGGCGCGGGGCAGATCGCGTTCTATGCCGCCTTCCTCGGCGCGATGGCATCCGCCGCGTGGATGAGCCACTACCCGCGCTATCGGGTCGGCACCGGAGCGGTGCTGTTCGCGGTCAGCGACTGGCTGATCTTTGCGCGGATGGGGCCCTATGATCTGGCCCTGCTGCCCGATCTGTTGATCTGGCCGCTTTACTATGTCGGGCAAGTAATGATCGCCACCGGGATCGTGCAATGCTTGCGGGGCGAGCAGCCCGTCAGGTGACGGGCGGCTCGCTGTCGTTGGCCAGTTCCGCGGCAATCGCTTCCTCGGCGGGGTTCTCCGGCTCCTCGGTCTCGTCGATTAGCGCCGCGCCGACGATGTGCTCGCCCTTGGCGACATCGAAGATGCGGATGCCCGAGGACCCGCGCCCCGAAATGCTGAAGCCCTTGAGGTTCTCGAACCCCCCCTCGATCAAGTGGCGGAAATCGATCCCCAAGCGGATCAGCTTGGCCTGATCGGTCACCAGCATCAGCTGCGATCCATGCTTCACCGGGAAACTCGCCACCACCGGGCCGTTGCGTTCGGGGTTGCTTTCGGGCGTGCCGATATTGGTGATCCCTTGGCCCCCGCGCGATGTGGTACGGTATTCGTAGGCCGAGGAGATCTTGCCATAGCCGTTGGCGGTGATGGTGAGGATGAATTCCTCGGTTTCGGCCATCGCCGCGACTTGCTCAGCGGGCAGGGTGGGGACGGCATCGTTGTTCTTCCACGCCGCTGCGCGCAGGTACGCCTCGCGCGTCTCCATGTCGGCGGTGAGCGGATCGAGCACCGCCATCGAGACGACCTTGCCGCCCTTCTTGAGGCTCATGCCGCGCACGCCAATCCCCGTGCGGCTCTTGGTCTCGCGCGCGTCGGTGGCGGAGAACCGGATCGCCTTGCCACTGTCAGAAGCCAGGAAGATTTCCTGTTCTTCCGAGAGGAGTTGCACGCCGATGAGCCGGTCACCGGAGCCTTCGACGAAGCCCATGGCGTATTTCCCCGCGGTTGGGATGTTGGCGAAAGCGTCCATCGAATTGCGCCGCACCATGCCCTGTTCGGTCGCGAAGACGATGTTGAGGTTGGCCCATGAGGCTTCGTCCTCGGGCAGAGGGAGAACGTTAGTGACGCGCTCCTCATCGCCCAGCGGGAGCAGGTTGACCATGGGGCGGCCCTTGGTCTGCGGACCGCCTTCGGGCAGCTTCCACACCTTCAGACGGTAAACCCGGCCCGTGTTGGTGAAGAACAGCACCGGATTGTGGGTCGAAGTGACGAACAATTCGACGACAGCGTCCTCGTCCTTGGTCGCCATCCCTGAGCGGCCCTTGCCGCCGCGCGCCTGTGCGCGGAACGTGTTCAAGGGCGTGCGCTTGATGTAGCCATCATGGGTGACCGTGACGACCATCTCCTCGCGCTCGATCAGGTCTTCGTCCTCCAGCCCATCCCAAGCGGGGGCGATTTCTGACAGGCGCGGGGTGGCGTAGGTGGCGCGGATCTCGGTCAGTTCCTCGCGCATCACCGCGTAGAGCTTTACTCGGTCGGCGAGGATCGCGAGATATTCCGCAATAGCAACCGCCAACCCCTGCAACTCGCCGCCGATCTCGTCGCGGCCCAATGCGGTCAGGCGGTGGAGGCGCAGTTCGAGGATCGCCTTTACCTGCCGTTCGGACAGGCGATAGGTGCCCCCTTCCTGATCGGCATCAGGCTCAATCGCTTCGACAAGGCGAATATATTGCGCAATGTCGCCAATCGGCCATTCCTTGGCCATCAGGCGCGCGCGTGCTTCGGCCGGGTTGGGGGCCGAGCGGATCATCGCCACCACCTCGTCGAGGTTGGACACCGCGACCACTAGGCCGAGCAAGATATGCGCCCGCTCGCGCGCTTTGGCGAGTTCGTACTTGGTGCGGCGGGTGATCACTTCCTCGCGGAAGGTGATGAAGGCCTGGATGAAATCGCGCAGGCGCAGTGTTTCGGGTCGCCCGCCGCGGATCGCCAGCATGTTGGCGGGGAAGCTCGACTGCGCGGGCGTATGCCGCCAGATTTGATTGAGCACCACCTCGGGCGTGGCATCGCGCTTCAGGTCGATGACCACCCGCACGCCTTCACGCGAGCTTTCATCGCGGATGTCGCTGATGCCTTCGATCCGCTTGTCCTTGGCGGCTTCGGCGATCTTCTCCACCAGCGCGGATTTGCCGACCTGATAGGGAATCGAGGTGAAGACGATGCTTTCGCGCCCTTCGCTCTTGGCGCCGCGGGTGCTTTCGATCTCGTGCCGGCAGCGCATCAGGATCGACCCGCGCCCGGTGGTGTAGGCCTGGCGCGCGCCGTGCGTGCCGAGGATCAACGGCGCAGTGGGGAAATCGGGGCCGGGGATATACTGGATCAGCTCTTCCGAGGTGATCGCAGGGTTGTCCATATAGGCAAAGCAGGCGTCGATCACTTCGCCGAGGTTATGCGGCGGGACATTGGTCGCCATGCCGACCGCGATCCCGCCCGCGCCGTTGACCAGCAGGTTCGGGAAGCGCGCCGGCAGTACCGTCGGCTCCTTGCGGCTGCCATCGTAGTTGTCGGTGAAATCGACCGTGTCCTTGTCGAGATCATCGAGCAACGAATTCGCCACCCGCGCCAGCCGCGCTTCGGTGTAGCGCATCGAGGCTGGGGGATCGGGGTCCATCGAGCCGAAATTGCCCTGACCGTCGATCAAGGGCACCCGCATCGACCATGGCTGCGTCATGCGCGCCAATGCGTCGTAGATCGCGCTATCGCCGTGCGGGTGGTAGTTACCCATCACGTCGCCGACGATCTTGGCGCTCTTGCGATAAGGCCGCCCGGCGACGAAGCCGCCTTCCTGGCTGGCGAAGAGGATGCGGCGGTGAACCGGCTTCAACCCGTCGCGCACATCGGGCAGCGCGCGGCTGACGATCACGCTCATCGCATAGTCGAGATAGCTCGACTTCATCTCATCGACGATGTCGATACGGTCAAAGCCGCCCATCGGCACAGGGGCGGGGGAATCGAGGATGTCGCTGTCGTCGCTCAAGGCTTGGGCCGTTTCTGCTTGTGTTCACCGGGCCGCACATCGCGGGCCTGCGGGGTGTGTTCGCCGCTTGTCCTCTGCATTTAGGCTCCGCAGGCCGCTTTCGCTACCTTTGGCTGCGAACAAGGTAAGAACACTGCGCATTTTTCCACATTTGCAGTATTGCTGACCAAGGCCCGTACAAGGCATTCAAAGGCCATTCAGCACCGACTGCCTAGCGGCAATTGCAAATCTGTTGCCATCCGTTCAAAGGCGGCAACATGGTTCAGGCAGTTCCGCAGCCAGTTGGATGCGGTTCTGCGTATCAACTGGAGGATGCCGTGACCAATTTGACTTCGCCCCGTCGCCAGCTTCCCGGCCTTGCCCGGCAGCTTGCGCTCGCCGTCGCGCTCGCGAGCGGCACCGCCGTGCTGGCCGTCCCCGGCTTTGCCGATGCTGCCCATGCGCAAAAGCGCGACAAGAAAAAAGAGGATGACAAAGCGGCCGCCAAGCCCGTTTATTCGAAGGAATTTGTTGCCGGATATCAGGCAATCGAAACGGCCAGCAAGGCGCCGGGCGCTGATCCCAACGCGATCAAGGCGCAGCTCAATACCTTGTTGCCGCAGGCCGTATCACCGGATGAACAGCTCGCGATTGGCGGGCTGATCTTCAATACGGGCATCACCGCCAAGGACGAAGCCTTCCAGTTCAAGGGTGTCGAATTGATGCTCGCCAGCGGCAAGGTGCAACCAGCCGAGGTGCCCCGCTTCACGCTGGTTGCGTTCCAGCTTGCTGCCAGTCTCAAGCAATACGACAAGGCACGCAGCTATCTGCAGCGCGCAATGGACCTTAACTACGCCGACGCCAAGATTTCCGCATCTGACCTGCAAATGAACATGGCCGAGCTGTATTTCAGCGAAGACCGCAATATCGAAGGACTGAAGTATCTCAGCGATGCGATCGCGCAGCGCAAGGCGCAGGGTCAGCCAGTCGATGCACGCTGGTATCGGCGCGGAATTTCCGTCGCCTATACCAATCAGATCGTGCCGCAGGTCTATGACTTCGTCACGGCTTGGGTGATCGACAATCCGCAGCCCGAAAACTGGCGCGATGCTGTGAACCTCACGCGCAACCTCAACGATTTTGACGCGCCGGTGATGCTCGATCTGCTGCGCCTGAGCAGGCAACTCGACATGATTCAGGATAAGAACGAGTATATCTATTACATCGAAGCTGCCGACGCGCGCCGTTTGCCGAAGGAAGTCAAGGATGTCATCGACCAGGCCTATGCCCGGGGCGTGATCCCCAAAGGCTCGGACAGCTTCGTCGACGAACAGCTGAAAATCGCTAGCGGCCGTATCGCAACAGATCGTGCTGACCTGCCGGCCTTGGAGCGTGATGCCAACGCGGCAGCCGCAACCTATCGCACGGTCGTCGCTGCAGGTGACGCGTTCCTAAGCTATGGTGAGCATGCCAAAGCTGCGGGCTTTTACCAAAAGAGCCTCGCGCTTGCCGGCGCTGATACCAATCTTGTGCTGACGCGCCTCGGTATTGCCCTGATCGGTGCTGGCGATTTTGCCGCTGCGCGCGAGGCCTTGGCAAAGGTCGAAGGTCCCCGCCTGCCGATTGCCAAGCTCTGGACAGCCTACGCGGCACAACAAGCCAGCGGCGGCTAAGCGCCGCCCGCATTGATGAATTAAACAAGGCGCCGGGCGTAAACCCGGCGCCTTTTTGTTACTCAGCCAATTAGCCGGTCATGCAAGACGCCAGCTTGCGAGACCCCAGCGGGATGCCTAAATGGCCCCTATGAACGATCTCGCCAGCACGCCGCAGCCCGAAACGCAGCCTGAGCGGCCCGCTCGCCAGCGCAAGCCGGATTGGATCCGTGTCCGTGCGCCGGTGAGTGAAGGCTATCACGAAACTCGGCGGTTGATGCGAGAGCTCAATCTCAACACGGTGTGCGAGGAGGCCGCCTGTCCCAATATCGGCGAGTGCTGGACCAAGAAGCACGCCACGGTGATGATCCTGGGCGATGTCTGCACGCGCGCCTGCGCGTTCTGCAACGTCAAGACCGGGATGCCGCGCGCTGTTGATCCGCTGGAGCCTGAACATACCGCGATTGCGGCGGCTAAGATGGGGCTCGAACATATCGTCGTCACCAGCGTGGACCGCGATGATTTACCCGACGGCGGGGCGAGCCAGTTCGTCAAGGTGATCGAGGCGCTGCGCCGCACTACGCCCAGCACCACGATCGAGATTCTTACCCCCGATTTCCGCGGCAAGATGCGCCGCGCGGTCGAGATGATCTGCGAGGCGGGGCCGGATGTGTATAACCACAATCTCGAAACCGTCCCGCGGCTCTATCCCACCATCCGTCCCGGCGCGCGGTATTATGCCTCGCTGCGGCTGCTGGAGGAGGTCAAGGCGCACAACCCGCTGATCTTCACCAAATCGGGGATCATGCTCGGGCTCGGCGAGCAGCGGCTTGAAGTGCACCAGGTGATGGACGACATGCGCTCGGCCGAGGTCGATTTCATCACCATGGGGCAATATCTTCAGCCCACGCCCAAGCACGCCAAGGTGGAAGAGTTCGTCACCCCCAAGGCGTTCACAGCCTATGGCGCGATCGCGCGGGCCAAGGGCTTCCTGCAGGTCGCAGCCAGCCCGCTGACCCGGTCGAGCTATCACGCAGGCGAGGATTTTGCGGTGATGCGGGCCGCGCGGGAAGAAAAGCTCGCGCGCGCCGGAGCGAAGGCGCGAGCATAGTGCCGGGCATCCGCGAAACCCGCCGCCTGCCTTACAGCGCCGAACAGATGTTTGATCTGGTGGCGGATGTGGGCCGGTATGGCGAATTTCTGCCCTGGGTGATCGCCACCCGCGTGCGATCAAACAGCGAGACCGAGATGGTCGCCGACATGGTGGTGGGCTTCAAGGCGATCCGCGAGAGCTTCACCTCACGGGTCAAGAAGTCCCGCCCGCTTAAAATCGACGTGCACTACCTCGATGGGCCGCTCAGCGATCTCGACAATGTCTGGACCTTTCGCGCGGTGGATGATCACACCTGCGAGATCGATTTCCTCGTCGATTTCACGTTCAAGAACAAGCTGTTCGAACGCATCGCCGGGCAGTATTTCGACAAGGCGTTTCGCAAAATGGTCGCAGCCTTCGAACAGCGCGCGGCGCAGCTTTACGGCAGCAGCAATTCCAGCGCACACAGCGCCGCCTGACGGCGGATTTCCGCCCGGCCATCGGGGCCCTCACCGCCTTCGAAGAACTTGAGTTCTCCCTCGGGCTCACCCACGGAATTGCGGATCACGCGGGCGAAGACGACCGTGCCCACCGGCTTTTGCGGGGTGCCGCCGCCGGGCCCCGCCACGCCGCTGATCGCCACAGCGACATCTGCCTTGGAACGATCGAGCGCACCCTTGGCCATTGCCCAGGCGCAAGCAATTGAGACCGCGCCGAAAGTATCGATGATGTCGGGGGAGACCCCCAGCATCTCGATCTTGGCATCGTTGGAATAGGTCACAAACCCGCGGTCGAGCACAGCGGATGACCCGACAATCTCGGTCAGCGCCCCAGCGACCAGCCCGCCCGTGCAGCTTTCGGCCAGCGCCACACTGCGTCCGACGCTGGCATTCTCGACCACAACACGGGCAGCCAGTTCTGTAATGTCGCTGGGGAGGAGATAGAGCGGCATTACTTCTTCTTCGCTTCGGCGGCAGTATTGCAGATGGCCGGGTTCTTGAGATCAGCCATCTCGGCAATGAAGGCGAACAGGCTGCCGACATTGTCGGTCGGGAGCGGGCTGATGAGTTCTACACCGCGCTCGATCTTGCCGCAATCATCGCCCTTGATCTCGCCGGCGATCATCTGGCTGATCAGGCCGTCGACAAAGGGGCGCAGCGATTCTTCGGGCAGCGACGAGATCATGGCGATCATGTCCTGGCCCGAGCCAGCGCCCCCGCTGGTGTCACCCGCCATGAAGGTCTTCAGCAAGCGGAAGGCGCCGGGCCAAGCCGCGCTTTGGCGCGTGCGGAATCCGGCGGCGAAGGCATCGCCTTTGGTGGCGATGAAGCCATCGCGGGCCAAGCGGTTGGCGCAGGCGTTGCGCACCGCGTCATAGGCAATCGGCATGGCATAGACGACGGCGTCGCCCAAATCGGCAGCGCGCACGCACGTCTGCTGCTGGGCTGCTGCGGTCTGGGCGGTGCCCAGAGCGATCAGGGCGAGGGCAGGCGCGCTCCAGTGCGAGGTCATGGTGGGGGTCATACGGCGGTTCCTTCCGATACACGAACAAGACAGACGATGGCCTGCGCGGCGATCCCTTCGCCGCGGCCGGTGAAGCCGAGTTTCTCGGTAGTGGTGGCCTTGATGCTGACGGCATCGTCGGCGAGCCCCATCAACCGCGCCACCTCGGCCCGCATCGCAGGGCGGTGGGGGCCGATCTTGGGGGCCTCGCAGATCAGGGTAAGGTCGATATTGCCCACCGTGTAGCCTGCTGCGCGCGCCAACCCGACCGCATGTTCCAGAAACCGCCCAGAACGCGCCCCGCGCCATTGCGGGTCGCTCGGCGGGAAATGGGAGCCGATATCGCCTTCGCCAATAGCGCCCAGCACCGCGTCGGTGATCGCGTGGAGCGCGACGTCAGCATCGGAATGCCCCGAAAGCCCCTTGTCGTGCGGAATCAGCACCCCGCCAAGCCAAAGCTCTTCGCCAGCCTCCAGCCGGTGGACATCATAGCCCTGGCCGATGCGGAACGGGGGTAGGGGGCTTTGGTCCATGAAATCCTCGGCAAAGGTGATTTTCTTGAGACGCTCGTCACCATCGACCAGCGCGACTGAACCTGAGCTTGCCATCAGCACTTGTGCATCATCGCCAGCATCGGTGGGGCCGGTCCATGCGCGGTGCGCGTCGACGATGGCAGTGAAGCGGAAGGCCTGCGGGGTTTGTACCCGGCGCAGGGCCTCGCGCTCGGCCTTGCCCGCCATTACGCCGCTGCTTGCCACCGCAAGGCTGTCGACCACTGGCAACACTGGGATCGCGCCCGGTTGCGCTTCAAGCGCGTTCAACAAGCGGGCGATGACAGCGCGCGGCAGATCGGGCCGAGCAGCGTCGTGGATCAGCACCCGCTCGGGCGCAGCGGCGGCGAGGGCTTCGAGCCCGCATCGCACCGAATCCTGACGGGTCACGCCGCCTGGGACAAATTCAAGCCCTTCAAGCCCTGCCAGAGCGGCCCGCGCTTCAGCTTCAGCTCCCTTCGCAATCACCACCACCAGCGGCGCAGCGCCTGAGGCCAGCAAGGCTTCAATACTGTGCCGGATCAGCGGCTTTCCACGCCACATCCGAAACTGCTTCGGGGTGTTGCCACCAACGCGCAGACCCTTGCCAGCAGCCACAACAATTGCGGCGAAGGGGGGGAGGGGGGCAGTAGTCTCCATCGGGGCGTTCGCTTAGGGTCTGGACGGGCTTTCGGCAATCCACTATGCGCCTGCCCATATTTTAGGCACCATTCCCTCAATGACCATGCTTCCCCCTCCACCGGCCTTGAAGCCGATTGCCATCGGCCCGGTAACGGTCGCCGAACCAGTCGTGCTTGCGCCGATGACCGGGGTGACCGACATGCCGTTCCGCACGCTGGTGCGGCGCTATGGCTCGGGACTCAACGTCACCGAGATGGTGGCGAGCGAAGCCGCAATCCGAGAAACCCGGGTGAGCACGCAGAAGACCGCGTGGGACCGGATTGAGGAACCCGTCTCGATGCAGCTTGTCGGCTGCGACCCCGCAAGCATGGCCGAGGCAGCGCGGATCCAGGAAGGCAATGGCGCGGCGATCATCGACATCAATTTCGGCTGCCCGGTGCGCAAGGTGGTCGGCCAGCTCGCCGGCTCCGCGCTGATGCGCGAAGTGCCGCTGGCAGTCCGGCTGATGGAAGCCACGGTCAAGGCGGTGAAGGTGCCCGTCACCGTCAAGATGCGGATGGGCTGGGATCACAACAGCCTCAACGCGCCCGAGCTTGCGCGCATGGCCGAGGATATCGGCGTGCAGATGATCACCGTCCACGGGCGCACCCGCAACCAGATGTACAAGGGCAGCGCCGATTGGGCCTTCATCCGCAAGGTGAAGGAGGCCGTCCGCATTCCGGTGATCGTCAATGGTGACATCTGCAGTATCGACGACGCGGCCAAGGCGCTCGAACAATCGGGCGCAGACGGCGTGATGATCGGGCGCGGGGCGTATGGTCGTCCGTGGCTGCTGGGTCAGGTGATGCACTGGTGGCGCACCGGCGAAGCGCGGCCCACCCCCGGCATGGATGAACAATTCAACCTCGTGGTCGAGCATTATCATCGGATGCTCGATCACTATGGCCGCAATACGGGCGCAAAGATGGCCCGCAAACATCTGGGATGGTACACCAAGGGACTGCATGGCTCGGCCGAGTTCCGCAACATGGTCAACTTCATCGATGATGCCGATCAGGTGCTGGGTGAGATCGAGCGTTTCTATTCTCCCTTGCTGATGCAACAGGCCGCCTGACGCGTGGCGATTAAGGCGACAACAGGGCGGACCGCAGCGGCTGCGGAGGATGTGAAGCCACGACCGGGATCTGCCGCACAGATCGCAGGCCTGATCTTTGCGCTTGTACTGGTCGATCGCGAGGGTCGGATTGCCGAAGCCAACCACGCCGCCGAAGACCTGCTGGGCACCAGTGCCAGCCGCCTGATTGGACAGCCCTTGCTTGACCGGATCGGCCCGCTCGATCCGCGCGTAGCCGCGCGCCTTGCCAGTGGCGAAGAGGCGCTGGTGGTGCGCGACATGACGATCCGGGTGGCGGGAGCTGAGGTGCGGGTCAATCTCACTGCGTCGCCGCTGGGCGGCTTTCCGGGTTGGCAGGTGGTCACCTTGTCGCAGCTTGGGCATGATGATGGCGCGGGGCCCGCTAGCGGGGAGGCCATGCTCGGCGCCCCATCAGTGCTGGCGCATGAGATCAAGAACCCGCTGGCAGCGATCCGTGGGGCGGGGCAGTTGGCCGAACGCAAATTGCCGCCTGCCGACAAGAAGCTCGCCCGGATGATCACGGACGAGGTTGATCGTATTGCGCGGCTCATCGATCGGATGCAGCAGCTCGGCAGCACCCGTACTGGCGCGATGGCACCGTGCAATCCGCATGAGGCGATCCGCGCGGCGGTCGCCACCATTCGCGCGGCGGCTGCGGGTGATGCGGACCATGTTGAAATCCGTGAGGAGTTCGATCCTTCGCTGCCGCCGGTGCTCGCCAATCGCGATGGGCTCCAGCAGGTGCTCATCAATCTGATTGCCAACGCCCGCGAGGCCGCATTGCAAGGGCCTGGCGGAGCAATGATCATTGTCCAGACGCGTTTCGTGAGCGGGATGGCCTTTAGCGCGATCAGGCAAGGGCGCGCGGTGCCTTTGCCGATCGAGATCACAGTGAGCGATAATGGTCCTGGTATTGATCCCGCCTTGCGCGATCACGTGTTCGAGCCCTTCGTGTCCTCGAAACCATCGGGGCAGGGACTGGGCCTATCGCTTGTGCGCAAGTTGGTGCGAGACATGAACGGCAACGTCTCGCACGAGCGTGACCCGCGTACCGGGCTCACCCATTTCCGCCTCCATCTGCCGCAGGCGAGCGAGTCCTAAGCCATGCCGCAGACGCGCACCGATCCGATCCTGCTGGTGGAGGATGATGCGGCAATCGCGACCGTCATCATCGCCGCGTTAGAGGACGAAGGCTTTGCCATCGCCCATTGCACCGGGATTGCCGCGCGCGACCACTTGCTTGAAGGGCGGCAATACGCGGTGATGCTGACCGACGTCATCCTTGAAGATGGCGATGGGCTCGCCAGCCTCGCTGCTGTGCGAGCGAAAGCGCCCGACATGCCCGTAATCGTGCTGTCGGCCCAGAACACCCTCGATACGGCGGTGCGGGCCAGCGAGAGCGAGGCCTTCGAATACTTCCCCAAACCGTTCGATCTCGATGAGCTGGTGCAGGCCGTGCGCCAAGCCGCCGGATCGCGCGCGCCCGATAAGACGCTCAGCGATGCAGCCCTGCCCGATGAGGAGGGTGAACGCATGCCGCTGGTCGGACGCAGTCCGGCGATGCAGGGCGTCTACCGGATGATCACGCGAGTGCTGCGCAATGATCTGACCGTACTCATCACCGGGGAAAGCGGCACGGGCAAGGAGCTGGTGGCCGAGGCGATCCACGAACTCGGCAACCGGCGCTCAGGGCCCTTTGTGGCGGTCAACACCGCGGCCATCCCGGCCGATCTGGTTGAGAGCGAGTTGTTCGGGCATGAGAAAGGCGCGTTTACGGGCGCCATCGCGCAGGCCATCGGCAAGTTCGAGCAGGCCAATGGCGGCACGCTGTTCCTCGACGAAATTGGCGACATGCCCGCCGAGGCGCAGACCCGGCTTCTGCGCGCGCTGCAATCGGGGCGCATTCGGCGCGTCGGCGGGCGGCAGGAGATTGCGGTCAACGTCCGGATCATCGCCGCGACCAACCGTGACCTGACCCCGATGATCGCCGCCGGCACCTTCCGCGAGGATCTGTTTTATCGTCTCAACGTGGTGCCGATCGTGCTGCCCCCCTTGCGCGAGCGGCGCGAGGATATTGCGGCCCTGGTGCAGCACTTCCTCGGGCTCGCGGCCCAGGATGGCTTGCCGCGGCGTCTAGTTACGCCTGATGGGCTTGCGCAGCTTGAAGCGCGAAACTGGCGCGGGAATGTGCGCGAGCTGCGCAATGTCGTCTATCGCCTTGCCTTGATGGCGCGTGAGGAGCGCATCGATGCCGATGGGGTGCTCGACATCATCGGACCGGAGGTCGCCCCGGCTCAGGCGCCGCAGAGCGGTGGGCAGGGCGGCTTCGGCGCGGCGCTGACGGGCTGGCTTGCCGTTGAATCTCCTCCGCCCGGCGCGCTCTATCACCGCGCACTGGCGGCTTTTGAAAAGCCCCTGATCGAATATGCGCTGGGGCGGACGGGAGGCAACCAGCTGCGCGCCGCGCAATTGCTAGGTATCAACCGCAACACCTTGCGCAAGCGGATCGGTGAGTTGGGGTTGGAGCCAGAGCGGTTTTCTTCGCCCTGATGGGTGATCGCCCTTTTCCCAGCGCGAACCGCTGTCAGCCAGTTTGGCCTTGCAATTTTGCCACACCATTGTTGTATGCGCGCAACGATGGACGGCCCTGCAACCCGCATTCCGAGCCTCAAGGCTCAGCAACTTCCGCGCTGGTGGCGCCGTTTCGTGATCGCTGCCCGGCGCGCCAATGTGTTCCTGTGGCTTGAGGTCGTCGCGGTCATCGCTCTCGTCGCGGCGGTGAGTGCGACCTATCTGACTTTTTCGCGCGCGGGCGAACCCGATGACCTAGTGCCGACCATGAAGGTTTCAGGGTTGCTCATGGCGACGTTGGTGCCAGCGATGGCGCTGCTGGTGCTGATCGGCCGCCGTCTCGCGCTGCGCCGCGCAGCGGGAAGCACGGCGCGTCTGCATGTCAGGCTGGTGTTTTTCTTCTCGATGGTCGCCGCCCTGCCAACCCTGCTGGTGGCGGGATTTGCCGCCTTCTTGTTCCAGACCGGGGTCGATTTCTGGTTCTCCGACGAATCGCGCGGGCTGATGGAAAATGCCAATGCGCTGGCGCAAAGTTACTATGATGCCAACCAGCGCAACGTCGAACAGAACACCATCGCGATGGCAACCGACATGCGTGACACGCTTGTGCGGGTGCCGATCACAGATCCTGATTTTCCCGATTTCTACGCCTATCAGGCGCAGGGCCGTGAAATCTCCGAGAGCGCGATCTTGCAGCGCATGGCAGACGGATCGTTCCGAACGGCGGTCGTCCTAGACCTGTCGCAGGATACCAACCCGCTCGAATTCAGCCGCGCCGCTCTCCCCCGGCTCGATGGTGGCGAACTTGCTGTGGTCAAGGGCAGCCCGGAACGGATCGAGGCGCTGGCAGCGATTGATGCCGAGGCCGGGGTCTATCTCTACAACGCTCGCACCACCGAAGAGACGATGTTCAATTCGTGGTCCAAGGCGCAGTCGATCGTTACGGCCTATGACCGGCTGACCGGAAGCGCGCGCACCTTGCAGCTGCGCTTTAATATTGCGCTTGTGGCGGTCAGCCTGCTGCTTGTGGGTCTGGCTATCTGGTTCGCGCTGCGCTTTGCCGATCGCCAGGTTGAGCCGCTCACCAATCTTGTGGGTGCCGCGCGCAAGGTGGGGCAAGGCAACTTTGCGCTCCGGCTTGAGGGCCGCACCGGGGCGGATGAGATCGGGTTGCTCAACCGTGCTTTCAACCGCATGACCGCACAGCTGGAGAAGCAGACCAAGGCGCTGGTCAGCGCCAATCGCCAGATCGATGACCGCCGCGCCTTCACCGAAGCCGTGCTTGAATCGGTGACGGCCGGGGTCATCTCGGTTGATGCCGATGCCAGGGTGACGCTGATGAACTCGCTTGCAGCGGCGCTGCTTGCTCCGGAAGGGGCCAAGGCCTCCGACGAAGGCAACAGCATGATCGGCCATGCGCTCGACGAGCTCTCCCCCGAACTATGCCGCATGATTGCCGAGGGCAAGGAGCGCGCCATCATCACCCATGCCAAAGGCACCGAGTTGCTTACCCTTGCCGTCAAGGTTGCGCCGGGTTCGAGCGGGCATGTGATCACCTTTGAAGATATTACCCGCCAACTGCTCGACCAGCGGCAGGCCGCCTGGTCGGACGTGGCCCGCCGCATTGCCCACGAGATCAAGAACCCGCTCACCCCGATACAGCTGGCGACCGAACGCCTCAAGCGCCGCTACGCAACGCAGGTGGACGATGGCGAGCGCGAACTGTTTGACGAATTGACCGATACGATCGTGCGTCAGGTTGGCGGCCTGCGGAAGATGGTCGACGAATTCTCGTCTTTTGCGCGCCTCCCCAAGCCGGTGTTTCGCGATGAGGACGTGCTCGATCTGCTCCGGCAGGCGGTGTTCTTACAGGAAGTCGCCCATTCCGGGATCGCCTTTACCGTCACCTCTGCCGAATTGATTAACCGCGAAGTGCGCTGCGATCGCCATCAATTCGGGCAGGCGATGACCAATGTGCTCAAGAACGCGGTCGAAGCGGTCGAAGCGCGTGCTGCTGAGGCGCTGGGGCAATATGCCGGCGAGATCGACGTCAGCATCCGCGATGCGGGTGCCTTCGTCACGATTGCGATCGAGGATAACGGCATCGGCCTGCCGTCGGACCGAGAGAGAATAACCGAACCCTATGTCACCACTCGGGACAAGGGCACCGGACTCGGGCTCGCCATCGTCAACAAGATCGTTGACGAGCATGGCGGTGACATGAGCTTTGCCAGCACGCCAAGCGGCGGCACCCGCGTTACCTTGCGCTTTGCGCGTAGTCCGCAACCACCAGAAGGCGCTGGCGCATGACCGCGCCTTTTCCCCATTCTTTATTGCCAGCCAAAGGACCGTGCCCGTGGCGCTCGAAATCCTGATCGTCGATGATGAACGCGACATCCGCGAACTGGTTGCCGGGGTGCTCGGCGACGAGGGGTATGCCTGCCGCACGGCGGCCGACAGCGGCGAGGCGCTTGCTGCGATTGATGAGCGCCGCCCGAGCCTCGTGCTGCTCGATGTCTGGCTCCACGGCAGCGCGATGGACGGGCTGGAGCTGCTCGATGCGATCAAGGCGCGCGAGCCCAATCTGCCGGTGATCATCTTTTCCGGTCACGGCAATATCGACACCGCGGTCGCTGCGGTCGGGCGCGGGGCGATGGACTTCATCGAAAAGCCGTTTGAGGCGGAGCGCCTGCTGCTGCTGGTCGAGCGTGCGACCGAGACCGAGCGGCTCCGGCGTGAAAACAGCCGTTTGCGGGAAGGCAGTTGGGGCAGCGCCGAATTCACCGGGAACTCACCCGCGATTAATAGCGTGCGCGCGACGCTCAAGCGGGTGGCGAGCACCGGGAGCCGGGTGCTGATTTCGGGCCCTCCAGGGGCTGGCAAGGAAGTGGCGGCCCGCCTGCTGCATGCTTGGAGCGCGCGGGCCAATGGCGCGTTTGTGCTGGTCAATTCGGCTCGGATTACGCCTGAACGCTTCGAACAGGAGCTGTTCGGCGAAGAAAGCGGCGGCAAGCAGGTGCGCCCGGGCTTGCTGGAACTTGCGGACGGCGGGACGCTCTATCTTGATGAGATCGCCGACATGCCGCTGTCCACTCAGGCGCGCATCTTGCGGGTGCTGACCGATCAGAGCTTTGTGCGCGTCGGCGGCACGCGTCAGATCGGGGTCGATGTCCGGGTCGTATCCTCCACCACGCGTGATCTTACCGTCGAAATGGCGGAGAAGCGGTTTCGTGAGGATCTGTTCTACCGGCTCAACGTGGTGCCAGTGGCGATCCCATCGCTTGCGCAGCGCCGCGAGGATGTGCCCGCTTTGGCCGAGCATTTCTTCACCCGCTATTCAACCGATCAGGGACTTTCTCCGCCCGACATCTCGCCAGAGGCGATGGCGGCGCTGCAGGCCTATGACTGGCCGGGCAATGTCCGCCAGCTAAGGAACGTCGTCGAGCGCACGATCATCATGACCCCGCGTGAGAGGTTGACGATGGTCGAGCCTGAAATGTTGCCGCCTGAAATCATCGGGGGACAGATCGGCATCGCCGGGGACAGCCTTTCGGCAATCATGGGGGTTCCGCTGCGCGAGGCCCGCGAGAGTTTTGAACGCGAATATCTCGCCATCCAGATTCGCCGGTTTTCTGGCAATATTTCCAAGACAGCGAGCTTTATTGGGATGGAGCGATCCGCTTTGCATCGGAAGCTCAAGCTACTGGGCATGGCGGATCGGCGCGAGGGAGAGGACTGAGCTGCGGCTTGGTTTCAGCCTTCGTTCCGATTCAAGCCTTGTCCCAAGGCCTTGCAATCGCCATTATATGCCGAGCGGGGCTGATCTATGCGATGCGGCACCCGTATATTTTGCGGACCGCAAAGGCGGCCGCCAAGAACAGGAGCCAAGACCATGTCCAGCGGGCGAACGCTCTCCCCCCGCCCTGTCACGCGCCCCGCCGCGTCCAGCGAGCCGCGCACCAGCAGTGCTACCGGATCAACGCAGCGGCCCGGCAATCTGCAGGACGCGTTCCTCAATATCCTGAGAAAGAACAAGATTCCCGTGACCATGTTTCTGGTCAAGGGGGTGAAGCTGCAGGGTATCGTGACGTGGTTCGACAACTTCTCGATCCTGCTGCGCCGCGACGGACAATCGCAGCTGGTATATAAACACGCGATCAGCACGATCATGCCGGGCCAATCGCTCGACGCCGAGCAATTCGCCAGCCAGCCCGGCAGCAAAAAGCAGAAGCTGCTGCAGGACGTGTTCCTGAACCGTGTGGCCGAGGCCCATGTGCAGGTGACCATGTTCCTCGTGAACGGCGTCATGCTTCAGGGTCGGATCGCCGCCTTTGACCTCTTCTGCATGCTGCTCGAACGCGATGGCGCTGTGCAACTTGCCTATAAGCATGCGGTCTCGACCATTCAGCCTGCCGTGCCGGTCGATCTGAGTGTCGACGATGATGACGCCGGTCATGATGATGACGGGGCGGACGACTGACCTTTGAAAGCGAACTCCAGGACGAAGTGACCCGCGGCGCGCGGGCCGTTGTCCTGTGCCCGGATATCAAGGCGCTGCGCTATGATCTTGACGCCGCCGAGCGCCTGGCCGAGGCTGAGGGGCTGGCACTGGCGATCGGCGTGGTGATAGCCCATTCGGCCATCCTTCCGATCCGCAAGATGCAGCCCAACACGCTGTTCGGCTCGGGGCAGGTCGAAAACATCGCGGTGTGGTGCGAGCAACACGCGGCCGAGCTGGTCATCGTCGACGGCGCGCTCACCCCGATCCAACAGCGCAATCTGGAAGATCGGCTGAAGCGCAAGGTGATCGACCGCACCGGCCTGATCCTCGAAATCTTTGGCGAGCGCGCGGCGACGGCCGAAGGGCGTCTGCAAGTGGAACTCGCCCATCTCGATTACCAGCAGAGCCGCCTCGTGCGCAGCTGGACCCACCTTGAGCGCCAGCGCGGTGGCTTCGGCTTTCTCGGCGGCCCGGGGGAAACCCAGATCGAGGCCGACCGCCGGATGATCCGCCAGCGCATGAGCCGGCTCCGGCGCGAGCTCGATCAGGTGAGGAAAACCCGCACGCTTCACCGCGAAAGGCGGGGCAGGGCACCCTGGCCGGTGATCGCGCTGGTGGGCTACACCAATGCTGGCAAGTCCACCTTGTTCAACCGTCTCACCGGGGCGGATGTGATGGCGGAGGATCTGCTATTCGCTACCCTGGACCCCACAATGAGGGCGATCGGTCTGCCGGGGGTGGAGAAGGCAATCCTGTCCGACACGGTGGGCTTTATCTCTGATCTTCCGACGCAGCTTGTGGCCGCCTTCCGCGCGACGCTCGAGGAAGTGACCGGCGCAGATGTCATCTGCCACGTGCGCGACATGGCGAATCCCAGCCATACCGCACAAAAGAAGCAGGTGCTGGAGGTGCTGGCCGATCTCGGCGTGGTCGATCCGGAAACGGGAACGAGCGCGATTCCGATCCTTGAAGTTTGGAACAAGTGTGACCTGTTAAACGCTGAAGAACGGGCAGAATTGTCCGAGGCGGCGCAAGGGCAGGGGGCTGTTATCCTCTCGGCGGCGACGGGCGAGGGGGTTGACGGGCTTGAAGCAGAACTGGCCCGGTTGCTGACCGGCGGCGCGCAAGAAGCGACCTTCGTGATTCCGGTCCGCGATGGCCGCCGGATCGCTTGGCTGCATGCCCATGGCGATGTGCTGGCAGAAAGCGACGGCGGCGAGGGCGCGGAGGGGCCAATGCGAAGGCTGACAGTGCGGCTGAACCCCAAGGAGCTTGGTCAGTTCAGCTCGCTTTTTGCGTCCGAATAGCAGGTTATTCGGCTTTCTTTACCTGCTGCCACAGTGTTTCCTGTTGCTCCAGTGTCAGTGACGGGAAATCTCCACCACCCAGAGCCTCCATCGCACGGAAGCGGCGCTCAAACTTGGCATTGGCGGCCCGCAGCGCGTCCTCGGCACTGACGCCGTGCGCGCGAACGAAATTGACCACGGCAAACAGCAGGTCACCGGCTTCCTCGAATTTTTCGAGATCTGAGGATGCGACCTTTAATTCTTCAATTTCTTCGTGAATCTTGGCTTCGGAACCTGAGGGATCGGGCCAGTCAAACCCGGTGCGTGCGGCGCGTTTCTGGAGCTTCTGCGCCCGCATCAGCGCCGGGAGCGTGAGTGCCACGCCTTCGAGCGCGCTGGTAATGCCTTTCGCAGCGCGCTCATCGGCTTTGAGGTCCTCCCAGCGGGCTTCGTCCATCGTGCCGGAAGCCTTACCGAAGATGTGCGGGTGTCGTGCTTCCATCTTGGCGCTGATTGATGCGGCGACATCGTCAAAGGCGAAGTGGCCGGCTTCCTCAGCCATGCGGGCGTGGAACACGACCTGGAGCAGCAGATCGCCGAGTTCATCTTTGAGATCACCCATGTCGTTGCGAGCAATCGCGTCGGCGACTTCGTAGGCTTCCTCGATGGTGTACGGCGCGATGGTGCCGAAATCCTGCGCGAGATCCCATTCACATCCGTGCTGCGGGTCGCGAAGGCGGGCCATAATGCCGAGGAGACGGTCGATAGGGGGCTGTTTTTCGATGTCGATCATCGCGATCCTTGAGATGGATAATATATATTATGTAAAATCTATACCAGCGCGCTGGCGGCGTCCTGAGCGAACAGGAACCACTCCACCACGACATAAAGTCCGACAAAAATTGCCACCCACACCAGAGCCATTTTCACCATCTGACCCCACTTGAGCCGGTAGGATGCTAAGGCAGCTCCACAAAGAACCAGCCATGCAATGCTGCTGATGATCGGGATCAGCAGATCCGGCGTCACGCAACAATCTCCAGCCCATCATAACCGACAGTCACGAACTCCGGCACATCGCGGCAAAGCGACTGATAATCCATGCTCTTGTCGAGGTGGCTGAGGACCACGCGGCCCGCCTTGCAGCGTTCTCCGAGCTCAATCGCCATACCGAGATGCGCATGGGTGGGATGCGGTTCACGGCGCAGGCAGTCGCTGACGAGGATGTCGACCTTATAAAACAGATCGATCATTTCATCAGAAATCGCACTAAAATCGGTAGCATAGGCAATACTCTTGCCATCAGCTTCAAAGCGATACGCAGTCGTCTCGCCAGGGCCATGCGCCATCTGGCACCAATCGACCCCGAACCCGGCAATCATCCGAAGGCGATCCAGCGTGTCGAGGGTGCAGATTGTCGGATACCCCTCTTGTCCCGCAAAGACATAACCGAACCGCTGCCGCAACCGACGCACCGTTTCGGTCTCGGCAAAGCCCGGGATCGGGCCAGCGCGGCGATATCGCAGCACCCGCAGATCATCGATGCCATGGCAGTGATCGGCGTGATCATGCGTCCAGAATACCGCGTCGATGCTGTCGATCCGATTGGCAAGCAGCTGCGCACGACAATCGGATGAGGTGTCGACGAGCAGTCGACGACCTTCGTTACTCTCGACCAGGATCGAGACCCGCGTGCGGCGGTTGCGAGGCTCTTGCGGATCGCAATCGCCCCAGTCACCCGCGCCATCGGGTCCGCCCAGCCGCGGCACCCCGGTCGAGGTGCCCGAGCCGAGCATCACCAGCTTCACAGCGCCGCCTTGGTGAACAGGTTGAAGAAATTGGCGGTGGTCAGCGCCGTCAGCCGTTCCACATTCGTTCCGCGCAGGCCCGCGACGAAAGCCGCAGTATCGGCGACGTAAGCCGGCTCGCACACTCGGCCCCGATGCGGCACGGGGGCGAGGAACGGGCTGTCGGTTTCGACGAGCAGCCGGTCGTCGGGAATGATCTTTGCTACCTCCTGCAAGTCCTTGGCATTCTTGAAGGTCACAATCCCGGACAGCGAGATCGTCAGCCCCAGTCCCAGCACTTTGTGGGCGAAATCGGCCGAGGCGGTGAAGCAATGGATCAGGGCTGGAAAAGCCCCCTTCCCTGCCTCCTCGGCAAGAATGGTGAAGGTGTCATTCTCAGCATCGCGGGTGTGGATGATGAGCGGCAACTGGGTTTCGCGCGCGACATCAATATGCATGCGAAACAGAGCCTTCTGTGCCGCTCTGTCCGATTTGTCGTAATAGTAGTCGAGCCCGGTTTCGCCGATGGCGATGACCCTCGGGTGCTGCGTCGCCTCCAACAAGACGGCGCGGCCCAAGTCCTGATGTCCGTCGGCCTCATGCGGGTGGATGCCGATGCTGGCGAAGACATCAGGCTCGCGCGCGGCGGTGCCGACGACCTGCTCCCACTCGCTCTGACGGGTCGAAATGTTGAGAAACGCCCCTACCCCCGCCGCCCGGGCGCGAGCGAGCACGCCCTCGCGGTCCTCGACGAGGCCTTTGTATTCCAGATGGCAGTGGCTATCGACCAGCATCAGCTCGCGACCTCCTCGGCCGGGAGTTCGAGCCGGGGGAACAGCGGGGTCGGCGGAGCGACGGTGAAGCCGGTGGGATTTCCTGGAGGGGCGTTTCCAATCCAGTTGAAATCACGAGCGTCTTCTGGTTGCCCCATTGAATCTAAGAGCTTCTTCATCGAGTCCGGAGCGACAGGCGAGAGCCCGATCGCCAGATCAATGATGCATCTGTAGAGCGTACCCAGCACTTCTTCCATCCGCTCAGGATCGGTTTTCTTTAGTGCCCAAGGTGCCATCTCGTCGACGTACTGATTGCAGGCAAAAACAGCCTTCATCCATGCTTCGAGGCCAGACGAGAACGCCAGCTTTTCGAATTCGTAGCGCAGGTCATTCAACACCGCACTTCGGACTTGAAGGAGTAGCTGCATGTCCTCAGGGCGAGTACCGTATCCGGGCACCTTCCCGTCCAAATTCTTCGCAATCATCGAAAGAGTTCGCTGTGCCAAGTTGCCAAAGCTATTTGCCAGCTCAGCATTAGACCGCAAAACAATCGCTTCGGGCGAATAGCTCCCATCCTGCCCGAAGGCGACTTCGCGCATCAGGAAATACCGCAGGGCGTCCACGCCGAAGGTTTCGGCCAGCGCCAGCGGATCGGTGACGTTGCCGAGCGACTTCGATTCCTTCTGCCCGCGGTTGAGCAGGAAGCCGTGGCCGAACACCTTCTGCGGCACCGGCAGGCCAGCGCTCATCAGAAACGCGGGCCAGTAGATCGTGTGGAAGCGCACGATATCCTTGCCGATCAGGTGCAGACTGGCGGGCCAAAACTCTCCCATATCATCGGGATAGCCCAGACCTGTGAGATAGTTTGTGAGGGCATCGACCCACACATACATCACGTGCCCCTCGCTGCCGGGGACCTTCACGCCCCAATCGAACGAGGTCCGGCTGACCGACAGATCGCGCAGGCCCTGTTCGACAAAGGCGATCATCTCGTTGCGGCGACTTGCCGGTTCGAGGAAACCGGGTTTACGAAGCAGATCAAGCAATTGATCCTGATACTTGGAAAGGCGGAAGAACCAGCTCTCCTCTACCGTCCACTCCACCGGCGTGCCTTGCGGGGAGAGCTTTGTGCCGTCTTCGCCGACGGTCAGCTCGCTTTCGTCGTAATAGGCTTCGTCGCGGACCGAGTACCAGCCTTCATAGCGATCAAGATAGAGATCGCCTGCCGCCTCCATCGCCTGCCAGATCGCCTGGCTGGCGCGGTGGTGATCGGGCTCGCTGGTGCGGATGAAACGGTCATAGGAGACATTGAGAGCGTCGCACATCTCTCTGAAGTACCCCGACATTTCGTCTGCCAGATCAGCGGGTGTGCGGCCCTGTTCTTCAGCCTTGCGCGCCATTTTCAGCCCGTGCTCGTCCGTCCCGGTCTGGAACCGCACGCGGCGTCCCATCAGGCGCTGGAAGCGCGCAATGACGTCAGCGGCGATAGCCTCATAGGCGTGGCCGATATGCGGCTTCCCATTGGGATAGCTGATGGCGGTGGTGATGTAGAATGGGGTGTTGGCAGGGTCAGACATGGGCCGGATCGCTAGCGCTGGCTGCCGCCACAAGCAAGCTGCCGATCTCGAAGGGCAGCAAGCCGGGGTCGAAATTGGCCGTGGGTGCCTCTGCCGCCAGCCTGACGAGGGCCGCATGGGTGTCGAGCAGCCGCAAGCGGGCATCGGGATCGTCGGTGCTGCGCGCCCGGCGCGCCACCAGAGCCTGCGCTAGATCGAGAACGGCCTGCACCCGATCCCGGTCAGCACGCGGACCAATCTGCCGCGCGAGCTCACCGCGCCGGGTCAGGCGGTGGTCGGCATTGGTGAGCAGCGCTTCGATCGTCGCGGCGATCGGAGCCAGGTTCTGTTCGGCAAAGCGCTGCGCTACGCCGAAGGAGCCCTCCGCAGCGGTTATCGCCGCTGGATCGGGGGGTAACCCCTCCCGCTCCAGCATAGCCGCCAACTGCCCATCGCTGAGCACCGGAAACCGCAAGGTTCGGCAGCGCGAGCGGATCGTGGGCAGCAGCCGCGCCGGGCGATGGGTCACCAGCAGGAAGAAGGTGCCCACGGGCGGCTCCTCCAGGCTCTTGAGCAGCGCATTGGCGGCGGATTTTTCGAGATCATCGGCCGGATTGATGATGATCGCGCGGCGGCTCCCCAGCGTCGGCCGGGTTATCAGCCGCCGTTGCATCGCGCGGATCTGCTTGATGCGGATCGAACGCGCGAGCTCGAAGGGCTTGCCTTCGGCCTGGGCTTTCTCGCCCTTGTCGTCCTTGGGGCCATAGGTCAGGACGATGATATCAGGGTGATCGCCCGCAGGCTGCGGCACCCCAGGTTCAGCCACCAGCTCGCGCGCTGCGGCGAGGGCGAAGTCGACTTTGCCCAGCCCGCTCTTTCCGGCCAACAGCCAGCCGTGATGCATGCGCTCGCCTTGCAGCGCATCGCGCCACTGTCGCCAAGCTTCCTCGTGGTTGGGCCAGCGGGTCATTGCCCGTCTTCCCCCAACAAATCGGCAATCGCAGCGATGATGCGGGCGTGGACCTCGTGCGGCGTCCCGCTGGCGTCGATGCGGGCGAAGCCTTGTGGGTCGTTATCCGCGAGGCTTCGGAAAGCAGCGGCAACAGCGCGGTGATAGGCTGCTGGACGCCCCTCAATCGCGTCGGTCTCCGCAGAGCGCGCGGCAAGGCGGGCGGCGAGTGCGGCTTCATCGCCCTCTAACAGGATGACACGGTCCGGCCTTAGGCTGTCGCTGCCGAAGGCGTGGATGGCAAGGATCGCCTCATCCCCGAGGCCGCCCGCCCCGCCCTGATAGGCTCGGCTTGAATCGACGAAGCGGTCGCAGATTACCCAATCGCCGCGGGCGAGCGCGGGGCGGATCAGGCGCGCGACATGGTCGGCCCGCGCGGCCGCGAAAAGCAACGCCTCTGCCTCGGCGGTCCAGCTTTCCCCCGGCGGGCTGAGCAGCAGCGCGCGGATCGCCTCAGCCCCGGGCGTGCCGCCGGGCTCGCGGGTCATCACCACGCCAAAGCCGCGCTCCCGCAACGCCTCGGCCAGCAGCCGCGCCTGCGTGGACTTGCCCGCCCCCTCCCCGCCTTCAAATGCGATGAAGCAGCCACGTCCCTGAGTCACGCGAAGAGCCCGGCCACAGCGTTCACAATGCGATCGAGCGGGTCGGCCTTTCCCACGGCTTCCTTTGTAAACAGCGGGATATTGGCCGGGGCCATGCCGGGTGCGGTAATCTCCAGCATCCCGACTTGCTGGCCCGCCGCGAGCGGCGCGCGCAAGGGGCCATCATAGTGGATGGTCGCGCGCAGTTTAGCGGTGCTGCCATGCGGAACATTGACGCTCACCGGCACCCGCGCGATCAGCGGCACTTGCCGGGCCGAGCCATCCTGCACTCGCGCTTCGCCAACAACATCATTGCTGCCGAACAGGCGGCGACGATCAAACGCGGTGAAGCCCCATTCGACGTAGGATCGGGCCAGCCGCCCGCGCAGCCGCCCATTCTCCACTCCCGCCAACACCAGCACCAGCCGCTGCCCCTGACGCTGCGCGGTTCCCAGATAGGAAAAGCCCGACTCATTGGTGAACCCGGTCTTGATCCCATCCGCGCCCGCAACCTTCCCGATCATGGGATCGTGATTGACCTGGGCAATGCCTTTGTAATCGAACCCCGCACGGCCGATGTAATATCCGAATTTCTCGCGGTGCCGGGTGATCATCGCCCGGGCGAGCGTCACAAGGTCATTCGCCGTGGTGAAGGTGCGGCCTTCATCGGGCCAGCCATTGGGCGTGCCGAAATGGCTCCCGGTCATGCCGAGCGACAAGGCGGTCTGGTTCATCGCCTGCGCCCACGCGGCAACCGAACCTGCCTGCCCCTCCGCCAGCACCGCCGCGCCATCATTGGCCGAGACATTGGCGATGCCGATCAAGAGATCATCCACCCGCACGCGCTCTCCGGCGTCGAGGAACATGGTGGAGCCCTTGCGCCGCCAGTCGCGGGCGATGGTGGGGCTCATCACGAACACTTGCCGCGGATCGAGCCGGCCCGCCTCGATCAGCTCGAAGGCGAGATACATCGTCATCACCTTGGTCACCGAGGCGGGCATGAAGCGCCGATCAGGATCGCGGGCGTGGAGCACCTGACCGCTGGTGAGATCGACCAGCAGAGCAACCGGCGCCTCAGCCGCCGTGGGCACGGCGGGCAGCACGCGCGGTTCGGCCGGGGCGAGCGCGCTCGCTGGGGCGGTCAGCGTGGTTACTGTCAGCAGGGCTGCAAGAGGGAAGAGCGGGTGTCGCAAGAGCACTTTCATCACTGCCGCTATAATGCTCACCCCCGCACTTGGCGAGGCGCAGGCCATGCTCAGTTCACGATTTCATCGGCCAGCAGGCCAACACTCGTCGCATAGTAGCTGGAGCAGTTGTATTCGAGAATGACCCGATAATTGCCCGTCAGCAGCCAGGCCGGGGTGCCGGGACCATCGGGCTGGAACAGGGAAACCATCGTGTCATCAGGAAGGCCGCGTTGCGCAACCACGCCGAGCGCGCGCCATTCCGCAACTGTCATCCAGCGGCTCATGCGCTCGTACACGCGCGGGCATTGCGGCGCGGTGAGGCGGGTTCGGTAAGCTGAAAGGTTGAACTCGGCAGGAACGCTCGCGCGAACACCCCAAGGCTGACCCTGTCGCCATCCGGCATCGCGAAAATAATTGGCGATGGAGGCAAAGGTGTCGGCGCGATTGGTGAAGATGTCGGCGCGTCCGTCCCCGTCGCCGTCCGTGGCGAGCCGAAGGTAGACGCTGGGCAGGAACTGCGGATTGCCGAAAGCCCCGGCGTAGCTGCCAATCAATTGCGAGCGGTCATAGCCCTGGTCGGCAATTTTCATCAGCGCAACGAACTCGCCCGCAAACAGCTCGCGTCGGCGCCCTTCCCAAGCCAGTGTGGCGAGGCTGCGGGCGAGATCAAACTCGCCCTTGACCCGGCCATAGCTGGTCTCGTGCCCGAAGATCGCGACAATGATCGGCCCCGGCACGCCATACTCCCGCTCGATCCGCGCCAAGAGATCGCGGTGCTGGGCATAGACCGCCCGCCCGCCGCCGATCCGCGCAGCATCGACATGGGCGGCGATATAGCCGGACATCGGCGGATAACCGCGAGCGGTCGCGGTGCCGGGTTGGTTCTGGTCGAGCGCGATCACGCGCGGGTTGGGGGTGAGACCCGCCGTCATGCGGTCGATGGTCGCCTCGCTCACGCCTTCGCCCCGCGCGCGGGCCTTGAGCAGTTCGAGATAGGCGTCGAAAGGGATACCGTCGCTTGCCCCCACCTGCGCCAGTGCCGGAACCGAGACCGGCGCAGCGCCGGTGACGGTCAGGCTGGCGGCAGCAAGCGCAAGCGCGAAGAGGCGGCGAGGAATCATCGAACGCAGGGATGTCACACCTTGACTGAATACCCAACAACCGAAGTGGGATGACTTGGGCGCAAAGTCTGGCTAAAGGCTCCGCCCGAGCGGACAGGTGGCCGAGTGGTTTAAGGCAGCGGTCTTGAAAACCGCCGTAGGTGCAAGCCTACCGTGGGTTCGAATCCCACCCTGTCCGCCAAGCTCACGCCCGCGCTGTCACCAGCCAGACCTTGCAAGCCATGAGAACGCCCTCACCCGGCACATAGCGGGCAGTGAACAGGTTTATCAGATCCGCACGGGCGGCGGACCGTGTTTCCGCGCCGGCTTCATCGAGCACGCGGCCCACGGCCATGGAGCTGAGGACGAAATCGACCGCTTCTTCAGGTGCCGCTCCCGGCCCGCCGACGGGCTGTCGGCCTTCATAGGCAGTCACATCCATGCCTGAGAAACCGGCGCCGATGAGAATTTCCTCCAGATAGGTCAGGTCTTCAAAGGCAAAAGGGCCCGGCGCGCGCGGCGTGGCCGGGGGGATGTCGATGTGCTGGCGCACGGTGCCCATCACCTCCATCATCCACAGATTGTCGCGCGGGGCCGCCCAGACTGCGAGGTCGATCCGCGCGCCGGGCTTGAGCATGGCGCGCAAGTTGGTGAAGGCCGGAACCGGGGCTTCAAAGAACATCGAGCCAAAACGCGAGAATAGTCGGTCGAAGGGCGGCTCATCGAGCTTGGCCGTGGCGGCATCGGCGCAGATGAAGCGTGCGGTGCTTGCCCCCTCGGCGGCGCGGGCCTGCGCCCGCTCGATGAGCATCGGCGCGACATCGAGCCCGACCGCAGCGCCCTCAGGCCCGACCGTCTCAGCAATCGCGAGCGTGGTCGCCCCACCCCCGCAGCCAAGATCGAGCACGCGTTCGCCGGGCTGATAATTCGCCTTCGCCAAAAGCGCAGCCCCGATAGGGGCGATCATGCCCTCGAAGCGGTCGAGGCTGGCGAGCCAGCGCGCGCCCATTTCGCCCGCCCAGTCCTCGCCCTTCAGCGCCTCGGGTGCGTTCTGGCCCATCAGAAATGCAGCGCCCGGCCGTAAGCGTCGAGCACGCTTTCGTGCATCATTTCCGACAGGGTCGGGTGCGGGAAGACGGTCTGCATCAGCTCCGCCTCGGTGGTTTCGAGCGTCTTGCCGATGGTGTAGCCTTGGATCAATTCGGTGACTTCGGCACCCACCATGTGTGCGCCCAGCAGCTCGCCGGTTTTGGCGTCAAAGATGGTCTTGATGAAGCCCTCGGCCTCACCCAGCGCAATCGCCTTGCCGTTGCCGATGAAGGGGAAGGAGCCGACCTTGAGTTCGTAGCCTGCTTCTTTCGCCTTGGCTTCGGTCAGCCCGACGCTCGCGATCTGCGGGTGGCAATAGGTGCAGCCCGGAATCGCGAGGCGGTTCAAGGGGTGCGGGTGGACCTCGGTATTGCCGAGCTCAGCCGCGATGGCCTCGGCGCAGGTCACGCCCTCGTGGCTCGCCTTGTGCGCCAGCCACGGCCCCGGGGTGCAGTCGCCGATGGCCCAGAGGCCCTTGGTCTTGGTGCGGCCATAGGGGTCGATCTGGATGAACCCGCGGTCCATCTCGGCGAGGCCTTCGAGGCCGATATTCTCAGTATTGGGAACGATGCCGATAGCGACGATAACGTGGGTGAATTCTTGGCTCGCGCTCTTGCCCGCTTTGTCCTTAATGGTGGCGGTGATGCCCTTGTCGCCGACCTTGATCGCCTCCACCCCGGCGCCAGTCATGATCGTGATGCCCTGCTTTTTGAGGCTCTTTTCGAGGAAGGCGGACACGTCAGCATCCTCCACCGGCACGATCCGGTCGAGCATTTCCACCACGGTGACCTCGCTGCCAAGGTCATTGTAGAAGCTCGCAAACTCGATCCCGATCGCGCCCGAGCCGATCACCAGAAGCTTGGCGGGCAGTTCCGCAGGGGTCATCGCATGGCGATAAGTCCACACGCGCTTGCCGTCGGCGGGGGCGAAAGGCAGATCGCGGGCGCGGGCTCCAGTGGCGACGATGATATGCTTGGCGGTGAGCGCTTCCTCACCCTTCTCGCCCTTCACCGTGAGGCCCGTGGGCCCGGTCAGCCGCCCCTCACCCATGTGCACGGTGATCTTGTTCTTCTTCATCAGGTGGCCGATGCCCTGATTGAGCTGCTTGGCCACCCCGCGGCTGCGCTTGACGATCGCGGCGAGGTCGGCCTCGATGCCTTTGGCGACAAGGCCATAATCGCCCGCGTGCTGCATGTAGTGGAAGATCTCGGCTGAGCGCAGCATCGCCTTGGTCGGGATGCAACCCCAGTTGAGGCAGATGCCGCCCAAGTTCTCGCGTTCCACGATGGCGGTCTTGAGCCCGAGCTGCGCGCAGCGGATTGCCGCAACATAGCCGCCGGGGCCGGAGCCAAGCACGATCACGTCATATTCAGTAGCCATTCTAGTTTCCCGTCACTTTAGTCCGTTCGCCCTGAGCTTGTCGAAGGGCCGTCCTTCTTCTGCGCCGTCGCCGGAAAGAAAGGACAGGGCTTCGACAAGCTCAGCCCGAACGGATGTTGTTCAATTGGTGCAAAGCCCGCGGGCGGCCATCCTCGCCGATCAGAACAAATTTGAAGGTGCCGCGCGCGACAGACTGGGTCGCCTCGCCGTTGCGTTCGCGCGCGACAGC
Organism: Erythrobacteraceae bacterium CCH12-C2; assembly: GCA_001556995.1. Taxonomy (GTDB): domain Bacteria; phylum Pseudomonadota; class Alphaproteobacteria; order Sphingomonadales; family Sphingomonadaceae; genus Erythrobacter. The sequence continues at coordinate 183,732 of LSKF01000102.1, read as the reverse complement.
CTCGGCGGCGATGGTGAGCGAGGTGGTGCCGGTGGCGAGTAGGTCGCAATAGACAGAAAGCTCGTCACCCACTGCCATCGCGCCGGGAAAAGCAAAATCGGTCGCGGAGACCACCACCGCCTTGCCCTGCCCCACCCGGCTTGCGAGTGAGCCCGCCCCCAGCGCCATCTGTGCCATCAACCACCCGCCAAACACCCCGCCATAGGGGTTGGTGTCGACCGGCATCGCAGTGACGCGGATTTGGGGGGAGCGGTCAGTCATTATCTTTCTCGATGACCTTTCGCCACTCGGGGCGACTTGACCAAGGCAGGACGTCCTCAGCTCCAAGACGCGCTCTCGTTCCGCCTGAGGTCCGTACTTCAATCCAAAGTGTTGAGCGCTTCAACACTGCCGACACGCGCATTCGGAAGGTCATCGGGTGGAGATACCGGCGCGCATGGTACTCCGAGATATGAAATCGCCTAATTTGATTCGGTTCAATTGTATAAGGAAACGCCAAATCTATCGGGTCATCCCACTCTAGAGCAGTAAAAGCGCGTCTCTTGCGGAAAAATAACCCAGTAAGATAATGAATATCAGTTATAAATACTGGCCGCTCACCGAGATTGGCGACATACAAAAAGGGGGCATCGCCAAGTTCGTGATTTGGTCCAAATTCAACCCAATCTATATGCAGATTTAGCCTCTCCTTATCGCCGCGCAAAATCTCCCACAGTCGGACGACGGGTCCTGTTGCAGCTAGAAGAGCAGCAATCAGCGTAGCAATTTCAATCCATGTTGGAGAAGTTGCTGAGCTCACACCACAAGCCCCATCGGGTTCTCGCACAGCTGCTTGATCGCCTCCATCAGCTGCGCGCCATCTGCGCCGTCGATGGCGCGGTGGTCGAAGCTGCCGCTGGCGTGGAGCACGGTGGCGGCCTTAATCTCGCCATCGACCACATAAGGTGCCTGCTGTCCCGCACCGACCGCGAGGATCATGCCCTGCGGCGGGTTGATCACCGCGTCGAACTGCTTGATCCCGTACATGCCGAGATTGGAGAGGCTCGCCGTGCCGCCTTGGTATTCGTGCGGCATCAGCTTGCCGTCGCGCGCCTTGGCCGCGAGCGCCTTCATCTCGGTGGAGATCGCGGCGAGACCCTTGGTGTCGGCATTGGTGATAACGGGCGTGATCAGGCCCGAAGGCGCGGCCACCGCCACCGAGATATCGGCGCGGCTGTACCGCCGCAGGGTGTCGCCGTGATAGCTGACATTGCACTGCGGAACGCGGATCAGCGCGCGTGCCAATGCCTTGATGAGGAGGTCGTTGACCGACAGCTTGACCCCATCGGGTTCCAGCGACTTGTTCAATTGCGCGCGCAATTCGAGCAGCGGGTCGAGCCGGATGTCGATGGTGAGATAGAAATGCGGGACGGTCTGCTTGCTCTCGGTCAGGCGGCGGGCGATGACCTTGCGGACGCCCGAGAGCTTTTCCTCGGCGAACGGCGCGCCACCTTCGATAGTGGGAGCCGGCGTAGGCGTCGGTACGGGTGCTGGAGCACTCGTCGCAGGGGCCGGAGCTGCCGCGGTGGGAGCGAAGTTTGTGACATCGTCCTTGACGATCCGGCCGTTGGGACCGCTGCCTTTGACCCGGGCAAGGTCGATCCCCTTGTCCGCTGCTATGCGCTTGGCAAGCGGCGAGGCGATGATGCGCGCGCCTGAGTCGGCGCTAGCTTTGGCCGGTGCGGGGTTCCCGGCGGCGGGCGCCGCCTCGCCAACCACCTCGGCGCTATCGCCCTTGGGTTCGACACTCACCGCGTTCGCAGGGGCCGCTGGCGGCGTAGCAGGCGCGGCTTCCTCGCCCTCGACCGTGAGCCGCGCGATGACCGCGCCGACCTTCACGCCCTCGGTGCCCTCTGCTATCAGGATTTCCGCGATCATGCCTTCATCTACCGCTTCGAACTCCATCGTCGCCTTGTCGGTCTCGATCTCGGCCATGACGTCGCCTGACGCGACGGTATCGCCGACCTTGACCAGCCACTTCGCGAGCGTGCCTTCCTCCATCGTGGGTGAAAGGGCGGGCATCTTGATGTCCAAGGCCATGATCCGCTGATACTCCCGTAATCGATCCTGCTGGGTTCTCTGGCCAATTCCCTTGGCGCGGGCAAGGGGTCAGCGTGCGGGACTTGCCAAACCATACGAATGCAGAGATATCACCACGCGCACGGGGCACAAAAATGCGCACATTCCTGGTCATCATCGACGAAAGCGAAGAGGCGACCGCCGCCTTGCGCTATGCTGCGCGGCGGGCGGTGGCCGTAGGCGGCGCGGTGCATTTGCTGGCACTGGTGCCGCAGCAGAATTTCAGCGCTTTCGGCGCGGTGCAGGCGACCATCGAGGCTGAGGCGCGCGACCGGGCGGAAATGCTCGCCCACGGGGTGGCGGGCAATCTGCTGGCGGAAAGCGGGATCATGCCGACCATCTCGGTCAAGATTGGCCCAGGGCAAAGGATCGTCAGCGAATTCCTTGCCGAGCACAAGGAAGTCGCGGCCCTCGTGCTGGGCGCGGCCAAAGGCAGCACGCCTGGGCCGCTGGTGACGCACTTCTCCGGCGCGGCGGGGAGCCTGCCCTGCCCGCTCTACGTCATCCCGCCCGATTACGACGAAGCCGCCAACGCTTTGCTGGCCTGACGCGCAGCGTTACTTTTTGCGCCCCTGATGGCGGATATTGCCGGGGCGGCCGCGCTTGCCGACCATGAACTTGCCCGCCTTCTTCGGTCCGCCTCCTGCCCCGCCCCGACGATCATCCGGGCGTGCGCCGCGCGGCTCAATGGCGTTGGCGTCGGCTTGCGGCAGCACGAATTTGAGCGATCCGGTGAGCGGATTGGCTTCGGCCAGCTTCAGCTTCAGCCGGTCACCGCTGGCATAGGTCGTACCGCTGTCGCTGCCCACCAATGCCTGCGCCGCCTCGTCATGGCGGAAATATTCGCCCCCCAGCGTCGAGATCGGCACCAGCCCATCGCCGCCAAGGCCAACGATGGTGGCGAAGAAGCCGAAAGCCTGCACCCCGGTAATGCGGGTGTCAAACACCTCGCCCACCCGCGCGGATAGCCACGCCGCGACATAGCGGTCGATGGTGTCGCGCTCGGCCTCCATTGCGCGCCGTTCGGTCTGGCTGATGGCGTCACTGATCTGCTGGAGGCTGGCGCGGTCGCGGTCCGAAAGCCCGCTGGTGGCGGGGATCGAGCCTGGCGGAGCGGGTTGCTCAAGCTTGTAAGCATCCACCAGCGCGCGGTGGACCAGAAGGTCGGAATAACGGCGGATCGGTGAGGTGAAGTGGGCGTAGGAACCCAGTGACAGTCCGAAGTGCCCAGCATTGGCGGGGCCGTAATAGGCCTGAGTCTGACTCCTCAGCACCGCCTCCATAACGAGCGCCTTCTCGGCCTCGTCGGTGACGTCCTTGAGCATCCGGTTGAACAGCCCCGGCGTGACCACCTGACCCAGCGCGAGCTTCTTGCCCATCGTGGCGAGGTAATCTCGCAGCGCGATCAGCTTCTCGCGGCTTGGCGGTTCGTGGATGCGGTAGACCACCGGCGCGGTCTTGGCCTCCAGTGCCTTGGCGGCGGCAACGTTGGCGGCGATCATGAAATCCTCGACCACGCGGTGCGCATCCAATCGCTCGAGGATCGCGATTTCGGCGATGCGGCCCTCGGCGTCGAGCACCACGCGGCGTTCGGGCAGTTCGAGTTCGAGTGGATCGCGGGCATGGCGTGCGGCGGCAAGCGCTTTCCATGCGTCCCACAGGTTGGCGAGATATTCGGGCGGATTGCCGCCATCGACCGCCTTCTGCGCGTCCTCATAGGCGATGTTGTGCGCGATCCGCACCAAGGCGCGGGTGAAGCGGAAGCTTGATACCTTGCCGTCGGCATTGATGTGGAGATGACAGGCCATTGCGGCGCGGTCCTCGCCTTCCTTGAGCGAGCAGACATCGGCCGACAGCACCTCGGGCAACATCGGCACGACGCGGTCGGGGAAATAGACCGAATTGCCACGCTTCCGCGCCTCGCGGTCGAGCGCCGATCCGGGGCGGACGTAGAAGCTGACATCGGCAATGGCGACGACGGCGTTGAAGCCGCCCTGCCCATCCGGCTCGGCCCAGATTGCGTCATCGTGATCGCGTGCGTCGGCGGGGTCGATTGCAACGATGGGCAGGTGCCTGAGGTCTTCGCGGGTCTTTTCCGAGAGCTTCAGCTTGGCGGCGCGGGGGGCTTCTTCCAGCGTGTCTTCGGGGAAGATGTGCGGGATGCCGTGCTTGGCAATCGCGATCAGGCTGAAGGAGCGCGGGGCGAGCGGGTCGCCCACGACCTCGATGACCTTCACTCCCGCCCGGTCGGAGCGGCCCACGCGTTCGGCGATCACCAGCTGGCCGGCCTCGGCCTCGCCGCGATCCGCAATCGGCGCGGACTGACGCACGCGTTTATCGACGGGCGCGAGCCAGGCCTTGCCGGTCTTGTCGATCTCGACCACGCCCATCAGCCCCTCAGTGCGCGAGGGGAGCTTTTTCATGGGGTGAGCAATCCAGCCCTGCTCGGTTTCTTCGGTGCGGGCGAGGATGCGGTCGCCGCGCTTCAAGGCGGGCGGGCGCTTCACGCCGGGCCTCGGGCGCGGTTCGCGAATGGTGAGACGCGGCGGCTTGCCGGGGGCTTCCGGGTCCCAGTTATCGGGCTCGGCGATAAGGTCGCCATCCTCGATGCCGACGATCTTGAGCGTCGTCACCTTGGGCACCCCGCCCATCCGGTGGAAGGCCGACTTCTTGCCGTCGATCAGACCATCCTCGGCCATGTCTTTGAGCAGGGCCTTGAGTTTGATCTTTTCTTGTCCCTTGAGCCCAAAGGCTTTGGCGATCTCGCGCTTGCCCGCGGGAATATCGGAGGACTGGATGAAGTCGAGCACCTGTTGGGCGGTCGGCATCCCTTGGGGGAGTTTGGGGGGCTTGGGCATGAACCCCAATAACCGTTCGGGCTGAGCTTGTCGAAGCCCAGTCCTTCACTTCCGGTGCAATTCTCAAGAAGAAGCGCGGCCCTTCGACAGGCTCAGGGCGAACGGTAGTGATTGAATGCTATTCCTTACCCACTGGCTCGAACGCGCCGCCGGGCACCGCGCTGGCGACGGGCGAACAGAACGCACCGTTGCAAGCAATGACACCGAACATCCAGTCGTCTCCGCGAAGCGGCACGACCATGTCTATAGCGGCACCACCCGCAGATGGGCCATCATGAGGGTATGAGAAAGTGCCCGGAGAAATGCCCTGCCCCATGTCGCCGCCGGGCAACTTATCTCGCCACTGCGTTTCGTCGGTCCGCCTCACCATCAGGCGATATTCAATCGCCCCGGGCACTGACACGGCTTTCACAACCGTATCCACCCGCACCGCCGCATCCACGCTCACCTTGGGCGGCATCGGCGCGCGGGCGAGCGCATCGAGCGCGCGCACGTTCAGCTTCGTCACCCCGGCGAGATAGGCGAAATCCATTTCTTCGATGGTGTCGCCGTAGAACACCCCGTTTTCGGTACGTAGGTCCTGATGCTGGTGGTCGTAATCCTCGACACCCACCGAGAAACGGATCGCGGGGTAGCCCTTCTGCAAGAACGGCACCTGATCCCCGCCGCGCCCCATGCGGTCGGTGCGCCAGATCTGGCGGACCTGCATTTCCGCAGGGTGCTTCTCGGCCAACCCCGCCACCCAGCGCGAGAGGTTGCGCGAAGGCGTGTCGTTCTCCCCGCCAAAGCGCGTGGCGGCAGCGCGCAAACGCTCGGTCAGGTCAGCGCGCGGGCCTTCTGAGAACACGCGCACCACCTTGGGCTCACAATAGCCGTCCTTGCCGCAGGAATTGCCGACGATGTCGTTGTTGAGCACCGCCTTGACGGTGAAGCCCTGCTTCTCCGCCCAATCGGCAAGAATGCGCCCGCCGAACAACCCCTGCTCCTCGCCCGAAAGCAGGGCATAGATGATGGTGCTGGGATACTTCGTGCCGGACAAGGCACGCGCCGCCTCCAGCACCAGGGCGGTGCCTGAGCCGTCGTCATTGGCCCCGGGCGCATCCTTGGTGAAGTCGAGCGGATCGGAGACGCGGCTGTCGATATGGCCCTGCACAATCACGACCTCGTTGGGCCGCTCGGTGCCGCGCTGGATGGCTACCGCGTTGCGGATCAACGTCGCAGTCGGGATGCGGCGACCATCGGGCTGGATCACCTCGCCCACGGGCAGGACTTCAAGGCAATCGCCGCACTTGGCGCCGATGCGCTTGAACTCGTCGAGCCCCCAATCGACCGCTGCCCCGATCCCGCGCTTGGGATCGGTCTGTGACGACAAGGTGTGTCGCGTGCCGAAGCTGACCAGTTTCTCGACGTCGGCTTTCAGCCGCTGCTGCGAAACCTGTTCAGCAGGGTGGGTTTGAGCAGCGATCGGGGCGGCCATGAGGGCGGCGAGCAGGAGGGCATGTTTGATCATGCGTGCCTGTCTGCCCGCGCCTTTGCCTTCGCGCAAGCCTAGTAGGCGCGGGCCACCAGAATGCGCTCAGTCGCCGGTGCGCCGGTGAAGATGCACGCCCCTGTCGCTGGCTCGCTGCCGCGCGGGACGTTGCGGATGGTGAGCTTCACCGCCTTCAGCTTTTCGACCACGGCATCGAGCGCCGCGCCGGTGGGCTTTGACCACTCCACTTCGACCCAGCCGGGATACTTTCCGCCCTTCTCGAAGTGATCGACCACCGCCTGCCATTGGGTCACCCCGCGGGTGATATTCGCATCACGCCGCGCGCGGGCCTCTTCGTAAAGCGACGTCTGAATTGCTTCGAGCAGCGCGCCCGCCTCGGCCACGAAATCGCCTTGTGCAGGGTAGGTGAAGGCGGGCTTGCCGTTGGCGGTGTTCCACAGCTGATCACGGCGCAGCACGGCGAGCTTGCCCTCGGCCATGTCGCGCGGACCGACTTCGATGATGACCGGTGCGCCCTTGCGGACCCAGTCCCAGCGCTTGGCCGCAGCCTTGCCGGGCTTGGTGTCGAGCAGCACCCGCACCCGCTCGCCCAGCGCGGTCTGCGCGGCCAAGGCGGTGCGCACGCTTTCGCAATAGGCGATTAGCTCGGCATCCTCAGGAGCCTCGCGCAGCATCGGGATGATCACGATCTGCTGCGGGGCGATGGCGGGCGGAACGCGCAGCCCGTCGTCGTCGCCGTGGGTCATGATGACCCCGCCGATCAGCCGGGTCGAAACACCCCAGCTGGTGGTGTGGCAATATTGCTGAGCGCCCTCGCGGTCCTGATACTGGATGCCCGCCGCATGGGCGAAATTGGTGCCGAGATAGTGCGAGGTGCCCGCCTGGAGCGCCTTGCCATCCTGCATCATCGCTTCGATCGACCAGGTCTCGACCGCGCCGGGGAAGCGCTCGTTCTCGGGCTTCTCACCCGCGATCACGGGGAGCGCGAGGTCATCCTCGGCACAGGCGCGGTACATTTCCAGCGCGCGGTGCGTTTCAGCCAGCGCATCCTCGCGCGTCTCGTGCGCTGTGTGGCCCTCCTGCCAGAGGAACTCGCTGGTGCGCAGGAACATCCGCGTGCGCATCTCCCAACGCACGACATTGGCCCACTGGTTGGTGAGCAGCGGCAAATCGCGCCATGATTGCACCCAGCGCGCCATGGCATCGCCGATGATTGTCTCCGAGGTCGGGCGCACCACCAGCGGCTCTTCGAGCTTGGCCGCGGGATCGGGGATCAGCCCGCCCTTCCCGTCCGAAATCAGCCGGTGGTGGGTGACAACCGCCATTTCCTTAGCGAAGCCTTCAACGTGCTCCGCCTCGCGGGTGAAATTGGCAAGCGGGATGAACAGCGGGAAGTAGCAGTTCTGCACGCCCGCCGCCTTGATCCGGTCGTCCATCAAGCGCTGGATGCGCTCCCAGATGCCATAGCCCCAAGGCTTGATCACCATGCAGCCGCGCACCCCCGATTCCTCGGCGAGATCGGCGGCACTGATGACTTCCTGATACCACTTGGCGAAATCATCTTCGCGCTTCACGGTGAGCGCGTGGCGGATCTGGGACACTGATCGGTTTCCTGTCTGACGGGTGCGGCCAGTAGCCGCAGGGCGCGCCGCTATCAGCGCTATTTGCCCAATTCGTCCAGCTTCTTTTGCATGGCGGCCATCTGTTCGCGCAGCTGAGCCAGTTCGTCATTGGCCGGTGCTGCGGGCTTTTCCTTGGCCTTGCCGACGCCGGGCAGGAACACATCGGCGGCGGCGCGCATCATCGCCATGTTGGTTTCGTGGATCGCGGCGAAGGGCGTCGCGCTGATGCCCTTTTCGAAGGCTTCGCGAATTTTCGATTGGTTCTCGCGGAAATTGGCCATGCTGGCCTCAAGATAGGACGGCATCAGCGCCTGCATTGAATTGCCATACATGCCGATCAGCTGGCGCAGGAAGCTTACCGGGAGCATCTGCTCGCCATTCGCCTCTTCGTCCATTATGATCTGGGTCAGGATTGAATGGGTGATATCATCCCCGGTCTTTGCATCGAGCACCTGAAAATCGACATTTTCGCGCACCATGCGGGCCAGATCCTCGAGCGTGATGTAGCTCGACGATGCCGTGTTATAGAGCCGCCGGTTAGCGTATTTCTTGATGATGATGACATCACCTGCCTGCCGCGATGCTGCCTTTGCTCTGCCGACCATTTTGTTCTGACCCCAATTTTTTTGACCCGAGATCAGCGTCATTAGCACCTGCACAAGCTGCGGTGCAACAAGAACGGCTGAAACAGGCTAACAGCCGCGTAGCCGGCGTCCAATCACGGTCAGCATTTCATAAGGCGAAAGAGCCATTTGCTGCGCAGCATCGGCGATGTTCCATGGCACCGCGACCCAATCGCCGGCGGACAAGTCAGGCGCGGCTCCAAGGTCAACGACCACCATGTCCATCGACACCTTGCCGAGGATTTGTAGCGCCCGGCCCTTGTGATGGAGCGCATTGTCGGGGCCGCGCGAGCGCAGAAAGCCATCGGCATAGCCGATCGAGACCGTCCCTACCCGCATTGGCTTTGTGGCAGTAAAAGCAGCATTGTAACCGACGCTATCGCCGGCGGAGAGATAGCGGGTCTGGAGGATGGCGGCTTCGACTTGGGCAACAGGCTTGATTGCACCCGCCAGCTCCGCGCGCGGGACGCCGCCATAAAGTGCTATTCCAGGTCGGGTGAGGTCGAAGGCATAATCGACCCCGAGCCCAATTCCGGCGCTGTTGGCGAGGCTCGCGCGGCGGTGCTTGATCTGCCCCCGCACCCCTTGGAATGCGGCCAATTGTTGCGGGTTCATTGCGCTATCCTCGTCGGCGCTGGCGAGGTGGCTCATCAGGTTATCGATGTCGAGCGCGGCAATCCGCGGATCATTGGCCTCGCTTGGCACGATGCCGAGGCGGTTGATCCCTGTGTCGACCATCAGGTGGCACCGTCCGCCGCCGCTTGAGGTCCAACGTTCCGCCTGCTCCAGCGAGTTGATGACAGGGATCACCCCACTGGCCCGGGCATAGACGCAGTCGGCTTCTGTCAGTGGGCCATGCAGCACCGCGATCTGGCCCGCCGGCACATGGCGAGCCACGGCCTGAACCTCGCTCCAATGGGCGACAAAAAAGGTCTGGCACCCCGCATCGCGCAGCACCGGCACACACGCATCGACCCCAAGGCCATAGCAATCAGCCTTGACCGCAGCCCCTGCCGCAGCCGAGCCCGAAAGCGTATCGAGCGCCCGCCAATTGGCCGCTAGTGCCCCACTATCGACCACCAAACGCAAGCTAGGAGCGGGCAAGACCGGGCTGGAATCCTCCTGCCCGCCGTCCAAATTGCCGTTATCCATCAGCAAAATCTCGCGGCGGCCCGCCGGGAATGCCCCACCATGCTACCACCAGTCCGAAGGCCACCACGCCCCACGTGTACCACAGCCCGGAATAGATATCTCCCGTGCTAGCCACGATCACTCCGGCGATCAGCGGCAAGAACCCGCCGAGATAGCCGGCCCCAATGTGGTACGGGATCGACATCGAGGAATACCGAATGCGCGGCGGAAACATCTCCGACAGCAGCGCCGCGACCGAACCATAGGTCAGGGCTGACAGCACGCCCAGCGCCAGCAAGATGCCAACAATCCCGACAATGTTCACCGCGCTCGGCCGCTGCTTGGCAAAGTCGAAGCCAAATTCTGAGAGCGCCTCGCGGATCCCTTCCGTCCGCGCGGGCCCGCTTTCGAACCATGCGGGGTCGATCGCAACGTCCTGCCCGCCAGCCATGAGCGACAGGTTGTTCCCCGACTGAAGCGTGTAAGGCACGCCCGAGGCGGTGAGTGTTTCGAGGACTTTCCCGCAATCGGTCTGCTCGCGCTTGAACAGCTCGGCAAAGGGATCAGTCACGCAGGCCGGGCCGCTCACCACAATGGGCGTGCGTTCGGCTGCGGCGGAAAGGCCGGGGTTGGCAAGGCTGCCCATCAGCCAGAACAGCGGAAACAGCAGGACAAGGCTGAGCGCAGAACCAATGATAATTGGTTTCTTGCGCCCGACCCGGTCCGACCATTTGCCGACTATCACATAGAAACTCATCACGATCAGGCCCGAGACGAGCAGCACCAGTTCGACCGTGAGATCATCGACATGCATCGGTCCGCGCAGAAAGCTCATCGCCGAGAAGAACCCGGTGTACCAGATCGTCGTCAGAATTCCGGTGATGCCGAACAGCGCCACAAACAGCCGCTTGGGGTTGCCGGGGTAGGTCAAGCTTTCGACAAAGGGATTGCCCGCCGTCTCGCCCGCCTCCTTCATCGCCTGAAACACTGGGCTTTCGGACAGTTTCAACCGCATCCAAAGCGAAATGCCCAGCAGCAAAAGCGAGAGCAGGAACGGCACGCGCCATCCCCATGCGGCAAAGGCATCTGCGGGGATCAGCGCGCGGCAGGCCAGCACCACGATGATCGACAGGACAAACCCGCCCGCAACGCTCGCCTGAATGAAGCTGGTGTAAAACCCGCGCTTTTCTGGCGGGGCGTGCTCGGCAACATAGATCGCTGCGCCCCCATACTCTCCGCCCAGCGCCAAGCCCTGCATCACCCGCAGCAGGATCACGATGATCGGCGCGGCCATGCCGATGCTGTCCACCGTGGGGATCAAACCGACGCCTGCCGTCGCAATCCCCATCAGAGTTACGGTGACAAGGAACGTGTATTTCCGCCCGAGCTTGTCGCCCAGGAACCCGAACAGAACCGCCCCGAGCGGCCGGAAAGCAAAGCCCACCGCAAAGGTCGACCAGACCAGCAGCAGGCCAAGCGTCTCATTGTCGGTGGCGTAGAACGCATCCTTGAGGATGTAGGCCAGCGTGCCGTAGATAAAGAAATCGTACCACTCGAAGATGGTGCCCGCGCTCGACGCGCCGATTACCAACCGGATTTCCTGGTCACTCGGCTCGCGTGCGGCGAGCGCTTCGGCTTCTGCCATTGTCCCTTATCCCCTTGCGCCGCACGCGGCACCTTGTTTCAGCGATCCCTAGCCGTGTGTCGCCATGCTTGAAAGCGCTGAGCAAACCGCCGTCCACGGAAGCAGCAAGGCGCCGTGACGCCCCGGATGCGAAAGAGCGGGCGTCAGCACGGCGATCCCCGGCCAGTCGGGCAAGGGGCCTTCCCCCGCCAGCCAATCCCCAATCTGCTGCGTCGTCTGCACGACGCGATCGCCCACGGTGCCGACAGCGCTCTGCGCCAACAGGGCTGCCGAGGCCTGCCCGATCGCGCAGGCGCTGACCTGCATTCCGATCCGGGCAATGTCCTGCGCGGGTCCCAAGGCCAGACCTACCGTGATCACACTACCGCAGCTGCGCGAGCGCGCCTCGGCCCGGAGCGGCAGACTGTCATCGAGCGGGAAGCACGCCAGCTCGATGGCGAGGCCAAGCAGGGCGGGGGAATAGAGTTTCACCGGGCGCGCAGCCGCCATGCCTATCAGCCTACGATCCGCGCAGCCGCCGCTTCGCTCGCCTCGGATTCCAGTCGGAGCTTTTCGCGCCGGAAAGCAATGATAGGCAACAACTGCCGCGAGAACGCATCCGCAGCGGCATAGGTACGCGCCGTGATGATCCAGTTCGGGCGGCCCTTGTACCCCCAGCTCTGATCGAAGCCGAGCACCAGCACCGAAAAGGCGAATACGGCGATAAGCGCGCCTTTGATCGCGCCAAATCCGAACCCGAGCGCGCGGTCAATAGGCCCGAGAACCGCACCCTCGGACGCGCCGCTGACCGTACCTGCAATCACCTTCATCCCGGCATAGGGTATCAGCAGGAGCAACGCGAAGGACAGCAGCGGCGTCCCGGGATCAACATTATACACACTGCGCAACGTGGCGGTGATCGGGGAATGAAGGAGATGGACCGAAAATGCCGCCAACATCCACGCGGCCAGCGACAGCACCTCCTGCACCAACCCGCGCATAAAGCCGCCGATTGCGGCGATACCGACAATGATCACCACAATGATATCGAGCACGGCCATGAGGCAGAGAGTTATGCGCTGCCCATCACCTGGTCAACGACGTTCGCAAGTGCGGCCAGCCCGCGGTAATCCGCGCCCTTGGCCCCGTCCGCTGCGCCCGCCGGACCATAGCAGCGCGAAAAGCCCAGTTTTGCCGCCTCACGCAAGCGCAGCGGCGCGTGGGCTACGGGCCGGATCTCGCCGGCGAGGCTGATCTCGCCAAACCACGCCGCCTTGTCGGGCAAAGGGCGGTCAGCCAGGGCCGAGACGAGCGCGGCCGCCACGGCAAGGTCGGCTGCCGGGTCGGTCAGGCGGTAACCTCCGGCGATGTTGAGATAGACTTCGGCCGAGGAGAAATTCAGCCCGCAGCGCGACTCGAGCACTGCTAGCAACATGGCGAGCCGCCCGGTGTCCCACCCCACCACCGCCCGGCGCGGGGTCGCGCCCGATTGCAGGCGGACGATCAATGCCTGAATCTCGACCAGCACAGGCCGGGTGCCTTCCAGCGCGGGGAATACCGCACTGCCCGCCAGCGACGTGTCGCGCCCCGAAAGGAACAAGAGTGAGGGATTGGCAACTTCCTCCAGTCCCTCACCCGCCATGGCGAAAACGCCAATCTCGTCGACCGCGCCGAAGCGGTTCTTGAGGGCGCGCAGGATACGGTATTGGTGACTGCGTTCACCCTCAAAGCTCATGACGACATCGACCATGTGTTCGAGCACGCGGGGGCCGGCGATCGTGCCGTCCTTGGTTACATGGCCCACCAGCACCAATGCACAGCCGCTTTCCTTGGCGTAGCGGATCAGTTCGAGCGCGCAGCCGCGCACCTGGCTGACGGTTCCGGGCGCACCTTCGATGGTATCGGAATGCATGGTCTGGATCGAATCGATGACCAGAAGCGCGGGGGGCTGACCCATGCCGAGCGTCGTAAGGATGTCTCTGACAGAGGTTTCCGACGCGAGCCGGATCGGGGCATCGGCCACCCCCATGCGGGCCGCGCGCAGGCGCACCTGCCCGGCGGCTTCTTCCCCGCTCACATAAACGACATCATTGCCCCCGCGCGCGATGGTCGCCGCGCATTGCAACAGCAAGGTCGACTTGCCGATTCCCGGATCACCGCCCAGCAGCACTGCCGAGCCCGGCACCAACCCTCCGCCAAGTGCGCGATCGAACTCCGCCAGACCGGTGGACTTCCTGACCGGAAGCTGCGTCGGTGCATTCAATGGCTCGAACGCCACCGAGCGCCCCCCTCGGGACAGATCATGCTTCTGCGAGAACACGGTCGCGGGCACATCCTCGACCAGCGTGTTCCACTCCGCGCAATCGGCACATTGTCCCTGCCAACGCGAGGAGACGCTCCCGCAGGCCTGACACACATATCGCCGCTTTGCCTTTGCCATATCTGCGCGCTCTAACCGGAACAGACACGGAACGCAATTGCATTGCTGACGGAATGCGCGTTAGGGTACGGCCATGCGCCAGAAGGAACTGCGCCTTGCCCTCGTGTGCTACGGCGGCGTCAGCCTTGCGGTGTACATGCACGGGATCACCAAAGAGGTCTGGCACCTCGCCCGCGCCAGCCGCGCCTTCCACAACCCGGCTGCGGTGCCGCTGGAAGGTGTGGCGGCGGCCTATCGCGATTTTCTCAGGGTAATCGAGCAGGAACATGGCCTGCGCCTGCGGGTGCTGCCCGATATTCTGACCGGTGCGAGCGCGGGCGGAATCAATGCGGTGTTCCTTGCTCAGGCGCTGCATTCAGGGCACAGCTTGGAGCCGCTGACCGATCTGTGGCTCGCCAATGCCGATGTCAGCAAACTCACCGATCCCGATGCTGAGCCGTTCTGGCGCTATGGCAAGCTCTGGGCCCAGCCAATCGCCGAGTGGTTCCTTTCCCGCCCCGGCAATGCCGTGAGCGCGACCGTGTCGCCCGAAACCCGTGAGGAAGTACGGCGCAAGGTTTCGCGCCTGGTGCGCGGACGCTGGTTCAGTCCGCCGTTTTCGGGCGCGCGGTTTTCCGCGATGCTTTATGAAGCCTTTGCCAAGATGGCGGCAGAGGGGGACGGGATCCCTCTGCTCCCGCCCGGCCATCCGGTTGATCTGGCGGTCACGGTCACCGATTTTCGCGGCCACCCGGAAACGCTCCATCTCAATTCGCCGGGCATGGTCGATGAGACCGAGCATCGCCTGCCGATCTGCTTTCGCGCACCGGTCGGCCATGATCCGCCGCAGCCGCTCGCCGACACGCTCGAATTGGTGCTGGCCGCGCGCGCGACCGCGAGTTTCCCCGGTGCCTTCCCGCCACTTACCCTCGCTGAAATCGACGCTTTGGCTGCGACAGAGAGGCACCACTGGGTCACGCGCGAGCGGTTTCTCCAGCGTGTGATGCCCGCGCACGTCAAACGGGGCACGCTCGACCGGGTGGCACTGATTGATGGGGCGGTGCTGGTCAACGCTCCATTCGGCGCGGCGCTCAGCGCGCTCTATGGCCGCCCTGCTCAGCGCGAGGTCGACCGCCGCTTCGTCTATCTCGACCCGCGCCCCGATGGCAGTGGGCCAACCCCAGGCAACCTTGCCCGCGAGGTCGGTTTCTTTGGTGCGATCTTCGGCTCGCTTTCGACGATTCCGCGCGAGCAGCCCATCCGCGATGATCTGGAACGGATCGAACAGCAATCGCGTGAAGCGGCGCGGCTCAAACGTATCGTCATGGATCTTCAACCCGACATTGATCACGCGGTGGAAAAGCTGTTCGGCTTCACCTTCCTGCTCGATCGCCCTACGCCCAACCGCCTTGCCAGCTGGCGGAGCAAGGCGCAGCAGGCTGCGGCCGAGCGGGCGGGCTATGCCTTCGGGGCCTACGCGCTCACCAAGTTCGAGGCCATCCTTGATCAACTGGCGCGGCTGACCCTCAAGGCAGCAGGTCAGTCGATGGCCGACGCGTCGCTGTTGGTGCAGGCTCTGCGCTGCGAACTGGAGGCACGTGGGCTTGATCGGCTCACCGATACCAGCGGTGGGGCAACCCCGGCGGCCATCGCTTTCTTCCGCGCGCACGACACCGGCTTTCGCATCCGCCGCCTGCAGCTGCTCGCCCGCAAGCTCGCGCGCGATTGGCAGCTTGACCCGGACATCGCCGCTGACGCGGTCGATCGCGCGCGGGACCAGCTGTACGGAATCCTTGCGCTCTACCATCGTGCCGACGGAGACGTGCTGCAATCGCCGCGCTTTGCGGAGCTGGCGGCGAAGGGGGTTCAGGCCCCCGGCGCGGTGCTCGATTACCTCGCCACCACGCGCCTCCTGCCGGCTACCGATCTTGCTGCCGAGGAGCTGCTGATTGACGCGCTGGAGGATATGCCCAAAACCCTCAAGCGACGGATGCTGCTGACCTATCTCGGCTTTCCCTTCTACGACGTCGCCACCCTGCCGCTGTCACGCCGTGAGGGGATCGACGAATATAACCCGGTCAAAATCGACCGTATCTCCCCGGAAGACGCCCGCTCGATCCGTGAGGGCGGCACGGCGGCGACGCTGCGGGGGATCGAGTTTTACAATTTCGGCGCGTTCTTCAGCCGCGATTACCGCGAGAACGATTACCTGTGGGGCCGGTTGCACGGGGCGGAGCGGATGATCGATTTGCTGGCTTCGGCAATTCAAGGCGCGATCTCGCCAGGCCGGCTCATCGAGGCCAAGCGTGCAGTATTTCTTGCCGTGCTGCAGGAAGAGGAAGTGGCTGGACGCTGCCAGCGCGGCCTGCTTGATCAGATCAGGCTCGAGGTGCGCGAACGCATGGGTTAACGTTGGGCTGGCGCAAAGTCAGCGCGGGGCGCCGTCCAATCAGCCTCCGAACACATCCTTGAGCTTGTTAAAGAACCCGCGGCTTTCCGGGCACTCGTCGCCGGTTTCGGTGGCCTTGAATTCCTCCAAGATTTCCTTCTGGCGGCGCGTAAGTTTGGTTGGGGTCTCGACCGCTATCTCGACCACAAGATCACCTCGCCCGCGCCCTTGCAGCACCGGCATGCCCGCCCCGCGGATGCGCAGCTGCTTGCCCGACTGGATACCTACCGGGATTTCGAGCCGATTGGTCGAGCCATCAAGGTCAGGGATTTCGACACAACCGCCGAGTGCCGCCGTGGTGAAGCTCACCGGAACGCGGGTGGCGAGGGTGGTGCCTTCGCGCTGGAACACTTCGTGGGGCTGGACGTGGAGGAAGATGTAGAGGTCGCCCGCCGGCGCGCCGCGTTGCCCGGCCTCGCCTTTCCCTGGCAGACGAATGCGGGTGCCAGTGTCGACGCCTGCGGGGATATCGACCTTGAGGGTCTGCGCCTTGTCGACGCGGCCCTCGCCCCGGCAGGCGCGGCAGGGGTTTTCGATCACAGAGCCGCGACCCGAGCAGGTCGGGCACGGGCGTTCGATGACGAACAGGCCCTGCTTGGCGCGCACGCTGCCCATACCCTGACACAGGTTGCACTTGCGTTCGGAGGTGCCGGGGGTCGCGCCTGATCCGTCGCAGGTGTCACAGGATTGCGAGACTTCGATCTCGATCTCGGTCGACTTGCCGTGGAACGCCTCTTCGAGAGTGACCTGCATGTCATAACGCAAGTCTGCGCCGCGCCGGTTCTGCTGGCGCTGCGCGCCGCCGCCCCCGCCAAAGGCGCTGCCGAAGATCGTTTCAAAGATATCGCCGATATCGGCAAAATCGCCCCGCCCGCCGCCGAAGCCACCGCCGCCGCCACCACCGTTCATTCCCTGGGTGAAGGCCTGATGGCCATAGCGATCATAGGCCGCGCGCTTTTGCGGGTCCTTGAGGCAGTCATAGGCCTCGTTGATCGCCTTGAACTTCGCCTCGCACGTGGCGTCGCCCGGATTGCGGTCCGGGTGGAACTGCATCGCGAGCTTGCGATAGGCGCTTTTAAGCGTGGCCCCATCGGCATCGCGGCTGACTTCGAGCGTCTGGTAGTAATCGAGCTGGGCGCTGGACATGGTCTTGACCTATTCCCCGTGGCCAGTCGCCGCCGATAGGCCGGAAAGGGGGACCGGACCCATCAGCGACGCTTGGGATGGCATCGGGGTGTTAGCCCTTCTTGTCTTCGTCGACCTCAGAGAACTCGGCGTCGACGACGTCTTCGGCCGGAGCCTCTTCCGCCGCAGGGCCTTCGCCTTCGGGACCCGCAGCCTGCTGCGCTTCGTAGATCTGCTGGCCCATCTTCATCGCCGCCTGGGTCAGCGCCTGCGCCTTGGCGTTGATGTCATCGGCATCGCCGCCCTCGAGCGCGGTCTTGACCGCGGCAATCGCGGCTTCGACATCGCTCTTGGTTGCGGGGTCGATCTTGGCGCCGTGCTCTTCAAGCTGCTTTTCAGTGGCGTGGACGAGGCTGTCGGCCTGGTTGCGCGCTTCCGCAGCCGCCCGGCGCTTCTTGTCCTCTTCAGCGAACTTCTCGGCGTCCTTGACCATCTGGTCGATGTCAGCATCGCTGAGACCGCCCGAGGCCTGGATCTTGATCGTCTGCTCCTTGCCGGTGCCCTTGTCGCGCGCCGAGACGCTGACGATGCCGTTGGCGTCGATATCGAAGGTCACTTCGATCTGCGGCACGCCGCGCGGGGCGGGCGGGATGCCGATCAGGTCGAAATTGCCGAGCAGCTTGTTGTCCGCCGCCATCTCGCGCTCGCCCTGATAGACCTTGATCGTCACCGCGTTCTGGTTGTCCTCGGCGGTCGAGTAGGTCTGGGTCTTCTTGGTCGGGATGGTGGTGTTGCGGTCGATCATCCGGGTGAACACACCGCCCAGCGTTTCAATGCCGAGCGAGAGCGGGGTCACGTCGAGCAGCAGCACGTCCTTGACGTCGCCCTGCAAAACGCCTGCCTGAATGGCGGCGCCCATGGCGACGACTTCATCCGGGTTCACGCCGGTGTGGGGCTTGGCGCCGAAGAACTGTTCGACGACTTCGCGCACCTTGGGCATGCGGGTCATGCCGCCGACGAGGATCACCTCATCGACCTGATCCTTGGTGATGCCTGCGTCCGCCAGCGCCTTCTTGCACGGATCGAGCGTGCGCTGGATCAGGCCGTCGACCATCTTTTCAAGGTCGGCGCGGGTGATGGTTTCAACGAGGTGCAGCGGGGTGGTGCTCCCGCCTTCCATACGCGCGGTGATGAAGGGCAGGTTGATTTCGGTGGTAGCCGCGCTCGACAGCTCGATCTTCGCCTTTTCCGCCGCTTCCTTGAGGCGCTGGAGCGCAAGCTTGTCGGTCTTGAGATCCATCGCTTCCTTCTTCTTGAAGGAATCCGCGAGGAACTCGACGATCGCATTGTCGAAATCTTCGCCGCCGAGGAAGGTGTCGCCGTTGGTCGACTTCACTTCGAACACGCCGTCGCCGATCTCGAGGATCGAAACGTCGAAGGTGCCGCCGCCAAGGTCATAGACGGCGATGGTCTTGCCGTCGTTCTTGTCCATGCCATAGGCGAGCGCGGCCGCAGTCGGCTCGTTGATGATGCGCAGCACTTCAAGACCGGCGATCTGGCCTGCATCCTTGGTCGCCTGACGCTGGGCGTCGTTGAAATAGGCGGGAACGGTGATCACGGCCTGCGTGACGGGCTCGCCGAGGTAGCTTTCGGCCGTTTCCTTCATCTTCTGGAGAATGAAGGCCGAGACTTGGCTAGGGCTGTAATCTTCGCCGCCCGCGGTCACCCAGGCATCGCCGTTCTTGCCCTTGGTGATTTTGTAGGGGACCAATTCCATGTCCTTCTTGGTCATGGGATCGTCAAAGCGGCGACCGATCAGGCGCTTGATGGCAAACAGGGTGTTGTCGGGGTTGGTGACCGCCTGCCGCTTGGCAGGCTGGCCGATCAAGCGCTGGCCATCCTTGGTGAAGGCCACGATCGAGGGCGTGGTGCGCGCGCCTTCGGAATTTTCGATCACCTTGGCCTTGCCGCCATCCATTACGGCGACACAGGAATTGGTGGTGCCAAGGTCGATACCGATTACTTTACCCATAATTTTCCCATCCATCTGGACAATTGTTGGACACCGCTGCCGTCGGCTCCCCCAGGATGGGCAGAGCGCTTTGGCGGCTCGTTTGTAGGCGCGATATAGGAGCGGTTTTGCTTGGCACAAGACGTCGCAGGCCCTAGTTTTCGGGCCATTCCACAAGGGAGATTAGCCAAGTGAAACATTTCAAGGGTCCGCTCACAGGTTTGTCCAAGGGCGCGGTGGCTGCCGGCATGGCGGTCGCAATCCTCGGTCTTGCGGCCTGCGGCGGCGAAGCCGAAGCGCCCGCCGCTGAAGCCGTGGCGGGGCAAGTGCCCGGCATGACCATCACCAATGCCCGCCTTGTGCTGGCCCCCGTCGCGGGCAACCCGGCGGCGGTCTATTTCGATCTTTCCTACGAAGGCGAGCAGGGCCTAACCATCCGCAAGGCTGACGTGGAAGGCGCAGGCATGACCATGATGCACGATTACGGCGAATATGATTTCAAGGTGCAGATGATGGAGGCCCTGCCTGTGGCGCTGACCAAGGGCAGCAAGGTCGAATTCAAGCCCGGCGCGCTCCACGTAATGGCGATGGAACCGCCCGCCAGCCTCAAGCCCGGTGACACAGTCAAGGTCACGCTGACCATGTCGGGCGGGGCGACGCAGGTGTTCGAGGCCGAAGTGCGCGCTGCCGGGGAAGAACGCTGAACGCGCCGCTGACCGGGCTGGATGTGGCAGGGGTGGCGGCTGATGCCTCCCCTCCCCCCTGCCCGGTTGGCGGTGAGCGTGCGCTGACCGCAGGTGAGATTGCCCTTGCCCGTTCGGTGTTTGGCGAGGCGATTGATTACACGCCAGTGCGGATCAGGCGGCGCAAGTTCTTTCCCTTCCATCCGCGCAAGGTAACGATGGCCCCCAGAGGTCACCTTCACTTCCACCCAGCAGCCAGCCATTACTGCGATGACTTCGCCAAGGCAGCGCTCGCGCAACAGGCCCATTTCATCCACGAGATGACCCATGTCTGGCAGACCCAGACGCTAGGAGAGTGGTATCTGATCACGCGCCGCCACCCTTGGTGCCGCTATGATTACGCGATCAAGCCAGGCTGGCACCTCGCGCAATACGGGATCGAGCAGCAGGCCGAGATCGTGCGCCATACCTATATGCTGCGACAGGGCGCCGCTATAACGGGCGCTCCGCCGCTGGCTCTTTACGAGACGATCTTACCGTTTGAGGCCTAGCCCTGGCCGACTTACTCTGGCGCCTTGGCCACCGCCACCATGGCGGCGCGCAGCAGGCGGTCCTTGATCATCCATCCGGACGCCATCTCCGACACCACCGTACCCGGTTCATGGTCGGTGGTGGGCACTTCCAGCATGGCCTGATGCTGGTTGGGATCGAGCGGCAGGCCGACCGCAGCAATCCGGGTGATGCCATGGCTGGCAAAGACCTTTTCCAGCTCGCGCTGGGTCGCCTCGATCCCGATCACGAGGCCCTTCATGCTGTCATCGGCGCGCAGCGATTCCGGGATCGCCTGCACCGCGCGGGCGAGATTATCGGCCACGCTCAGAATATCGCGGGCAAAGCCGGTCGCGGCATAGGCGCGCGCCTCGTCCTTTTCACGCTCCAGACGGCGGCGCACGTTCTGCGTTTCGGCCTGCGCGTAGAGCACTTCCTGCTTGGCCGCCTCCAGATCGCGGCGCAGGGATTCAAGCGCTTCTGCGAACGAATCACCCGCATCGGCCTTTGCGTCCTCGCGCATGTCTTCGGGCACGCCCTTCAATTCGTCTTCCACCGCCTGATCCAGCGGCTTGTCATTCTCGGTCATGTCGTGTGGCTTTCCATTCAAGCGATGAGCTTGCCCAGCGAACGGGCGGTCAAATCCACCATGGGGACAACCCGCGCGTAATTCAACCGGGTCGGGCCGATCACGCCCAGCACGCCAACCACCTTGCCCTCGCGATCACGGTAGGGTGAGGCGATCACGGATGATCCCGAAAGAGCGAATAGCCGGTTCTCGCTACCGATAAAAATCCGCGTCGCCTCGGCCATGCGCGCGCTTTCGAGCACTTCGGCGATGGACTGCTTGTTTTCGAGGTCTTCGAGCAGACAGCGCACCCGCTCGATATCGCCGAGCGCACTCTCATCGAGCAGGTTTGCCGCGCCGCGCACGATGAGCACGGGGCGCGCAGTGGCATCCTCGCTCCAGACCGCAAGCCCCTGTACGACCAGATGGCGGCTTGCATCATCGAGCTGCGACTTGCCGGCATTGATTTCGGCCCGCATCGCCTGCGCGGCTTCTGCGAGTGTGCGACCAGCGAGGCGTGCGGTGATGTAATTGCTCGCCCGGTCGAGCGCGCTCGCACTGATCGCGCCGCCAAGGGTGACAATGCGGTTCTCCACCCCGCCATCCTCGCCCACCAGCACAGCGAGCGCGCGGCCTTGGCCCAGATCGACGAGGCTGAACTGCGCGAGCTTTTGTTCGCGCGGGGCGACCAGCACCATGCCCGCAGCGCCTGACAGGTCAGAGAGGATGGCGCTCGCCTGTTGCAGCGCCGCCTCGACCGGCCCGGCCTCGGCCAGACGTGCTTCAATTGCGGCCTGCTCTTGAGCCGTGGGCTCGGCCACGCGCATCATCCCGTCGACAAAGATCCTGAGGCCCGCATCGGTCGGCATCCGCCCCGCGCTGATATGCGGTGCGGCGAGCAGGCCCGCCATCTCAAGGTCGGCCAGCACCGATCGGATCGACGCGGGCGAGAGGTTCAATGTGCCATCCGCCGCCAATGTTTTGGAACCCACCGGCTGCCCGCTTTCGATATACTCCTCCACCAACCGGCGAAAGATTTCGCGGGCGCGGGCGGTCAATTCCGTGACGGGGAGCGATGCCATGGGGGCATTCTTAGTCTTTGCGCTTGCGGCGGCAAGTCCGCCCCGCCTAATGGCCCGCAACACACGAACGGAGACCCCCATGCGCCCTTCAGGACGCGCGCCCGATGAAATGCGCGCCATCACGATTGAAACCGGCTTCACCAAGCACGCGGAAGGCTCGTGCCTGATCGGCTTTGGCGATACCAAGGTGCTGTGCACCGCCAGCATCGAAAAGGGCGTACCGCCGTGGATGCGCGGCAAGGGCGAAGGCTGGGTGACGGGGGAATATTCGATGCTCCCGCGCGCGACCCACACCCGCGGCCAGCGCGAGGCGGCCAAGGGCAAGCAATCGGGCCGCACGCAGGAAATCCAGCGACTGATCGGTCGCTCCTTGCGGGCTGTGGTGGATCTGCAAAAGCTGGGCGAGCGGCAAATCACGCTCGATTGCGACGTGATCCAGGCCGATGGCGGCACGCGCACGGCTTCGATCTCGGGCGCGTGGATTGCGCTGCGTCTGGCCGTCAATGGCCTGATGGCCGCAGGCGAGATCAAGCATGATCCGATCTCGGCACAGGTGGCGGGCATTTCCTGCGGCATCTTCAAGGGCACACCCGTACTCGACCTTGATTACGACGAGGATTCGAACGCTGAGGCTGACGGCAATTTCGTGCTCCTGTCGGGCGGCAAGATCGCCGAAGTACAGGCCACCGCCGAGGGCGCAACCTATGACGAGGAGGCGCTGCTGCGCCTGTTGCGCTTGGCCCGGATCGGCGCAGACCGGATTTTCGCAGCGCAGCTGGATGCGGTGAAATGACACGAAGACTCGGGTCCGGCTCACTGGTGATTGCCACGCATAATGCGGGCAAGCTCAAGGAGATCAGCGCACTGCTCGACCCCTATGGCGTATCCTGCATCTCGGCCGGATCGCTTGGTCTGCCGGAGCCCGCTGAAACCGGCACCAACTTTGCCCAGAACGCGCTGATCAAGGCGCGCGCGGCGGCGGAGGCTTCGGGCCTCGCCGCGCTGGCGGATGACAGCGGGCTGTCAGTGGCGGCGCTGGATGGTCGCCCCGGCGTCTACACAGCCGATTGGGCCGAGCGGCAGTGGTTCGAAGGCGCAACGGGACGCGACTGGTACATGGCGATGGGCAAGGTCGAGGGGATGTTGGCCGAGAAGGGCGCGGATGTTGACCGCTCAGCCGCGTTCCACTGCGTGCTCGCGATTGCCTGGCCTGACGGCGAATACGCAATCTACGAGGGCCGCTGCGATGGCGCTTTGACGTGGCCGCCGCAGGGGCTTCTCGGCTTTGGCTATGATCCGGTGTTTGTGCCTGCGGGGCGGACCCAAACCTTCGCCGAGATCGCGCCGGAGGAAAAGCACGCCATCAGCCACCGCGCCGATGCCTTCGCCAAGCTGGTCGCGGAGCAGTTCGGCAGGTAAGGTGCCTCTATGGCCCGCGCGCTCTACATCCACTGGCCCTTCTGCGCAAAGAAATGCCCCTATTGCGACTTCAACTCGCATGTCCGTGCGGGCGTGGACGTGGCCGCGTGGGAGGCGGCGCTGATCGCCGACATGCGAGCCGAGGCAGCCGTGGCGGGCGGACAGAGCCTCACCTCAATCTTCTTTGGCGGCGGTACGCCGTCGTTGATGCCGCCTGCACTGGTGGCCGCGCTGCTGGCTGAGGCGGAGGCCCTATGGCGCTTTGCCGACGGGATCGAGATCACGCTGGAAGCCAACCCGTCCTCGGTCGAAGCGGCCAATTTTGCAGGACTGGCAGCGGCGGGGGTGAACCGCGTGTCGCTGGGGGTGCAATCGCTTGACGATGAGGAGTTGCGATTTCTCGGCCGACTGCACGGCGCGGATGAGGCGCTGACGGCGCTGGAAAACGCACAGGCGCACTTCGCGCGGGTCAGCTTTGATCTGATCTATGCCCTTCCCGGCCACACGCCCGATCTATGGCGCGACCGCCTGACCCGCGCGCTCAGCTTCGGCACCGGGCACCTCTCGCTCTACCAATTGACCATCGAACCCGGCACGCGCTTTGCAACGGACGTGCGGCGCGGCGTCTTCACGCCCCTGGACGACGACGCCGCTGCGGAATTGTTCGACATCACGCAAGAGCTGACCGAGGCAGCGGGCCTGCCCGCCTACGAGACGAGCAACCACGCGCGCCCCGGAGAGGAAAGCCGCCACAACCTTACCTATTGGCGCTATCAGGACTATGCCGGGATCGGCCCCGGCGCGCATGGGCGGCGCTCGGCGCAAGCGACGGTGCGGCACAAGAAGCCCGAGAATTTTCTCCATGCAGTCACCGCACAAGGCAACGGGATCGCCGAGGCGCGGGCGTTGACCGTATCCGAGCAGGCCGCCGAGGCGCTGCTGATGGGACTACGGCTCACCGAGGGGGTCGATCTCACCGCGCTGTCGGCCCGCTTTGGCCTGCCGCGCGCGGGGTTGGTGGATGAGGGGGCCCTCGCCCGCCTTGCGGACCTTGGGCTGGTCTGGGCCGAGGGAGCGCGGATTGGCGTGCTGCCGCCGGGGCGCGGGGTGCTTGATGCGCTGCTGGCCGAGCTAGTGGCCGATACGCTGGTGGCGGCATGAGCGCGGCGGCCCTGCTGGCGATCTGGCGGGCGCATCTGACCGACAACCTGCGCCGTTCGCCCCATACCGTGCGGGCTTATGTGGCGGCGGCTGAGCGCCTTTGCGCCGCCAATGCGCTCGAAAGCTGGGACGCGGTCGCTCGAACCGAAGCCTTTCACCTGCGCGCCTTTCTGGCCGCGCGCCGGGGAGATGGCCTCACTAATGCCAGCACCGCGCGCGAGCTTTCGGCGCTCAAGGCCTTCATCGCGTTTGCCCGCCAACAAGCAGGCGACCCCGATCCTGCCGCACCGCGTCTTCGCGGGCCGCGCCTGAAAAAGGGCCTCCCTCGTCCCGTAACCCCTGACGAGGCGGTGAACTTGGCCGACATGGTCGACGGCGCGGCCACCAAGGACTGGATCGGCGCACGGGACCGGGCGGTGCTGCTGCTCCTCTACGGATCAGGCCTGCGCATCGCCGAGGCGCTGTCGCTCAAAGGCCGCGATGTTCCGCTCGGCGAGGTGCTGCAAGTCACCGGCAAGGGCGGAAAGCAGCGCATGGTGCCGATCCTGCCGATCACCTGTGCGGCGGTAGCGGAGTATGTCAGGCTATGCGAATGGCCGCTCTCGGCCAAAGAGCCCTTGTTTCGGGGAGCAAAGGGCGGGCCGCTGTCGCCCGGCATGGTGCAAAAGGCGATGGCGCAGGCGCGGCGCGCACTCGGCCTGCCGGACACCGCCACGCCCCACGCGCTCCGGCACTCCTTTGCCACGCATTTGCTAGGCGCCGGAGCGGACCTCAGAAGCCTTCAGGAACTGCTCGGACACGCCTCATTGGGCTCAACCCAGATCTATACGCGGGTCGATGCGGCAAGCATGCTTGAGAATTACCGCAACGCCCACCCGCGCGGCTAGGCGTCACTCTGCGCTGGAAGGCTTCCACGTCACCACGCGGTAGAGATACAGCGCCACCACCGCGACGATCATCACCACCGCCACCCAGCCATAATATTCGTCGAACTGGCTGAATTCGTTGCGCAGGATGTAGCCGGTGCCGATCAGAACCGCGTTCCAGATACCCGTGCCAAGCAAGGTCCAGCCCACGAACCGCAGCTGGCTCATCAGCAGCATCCCTGCAGGCAACGAGATCATCGTACGCACCTGCGGCAGGAACCGCGCCCAGAACACGATCGCGCTGTCGAAACGCTTGAAGATGCCGACGATCTTTTCAACTTCGGCCCAATCGAGCGTCAGCCAGCGGCCGAAGCGGTCGATCAGGGGGCGGAAACGCTCATAGCCGACAGTCCGGCCGATCCAGTACCACACCCAGTTGCCGAGCACCGCGCCCGCCGTGCCCGCGGCGACCGCCCCGCCAAAGTCGAGCTTGCCGTCGGCCACCGCCATCCCGGTCAAGCCCATGATCACCTCGGATGGGATTGGTGGGAACACGTTTTCGAGGAACATCGCGATGGCCACGCCAAGGTAGCCCCAGGCCTCGACAAGTTCGATCAAGCGTTCGGTCATGGCAGTCGGTGTTTTGTCCTGCAGGTTGCCCGTCGGCACACCCGCAGGTACGCGAGTTCGCCGTCAGGAAAGGGTGGCACCTAGCGCCGGCCATTGCCGCACCAGCGTGCCAAGATCGAAGTATTCGCGCCATACCGCAATTTTGCCCTCGCGGAAGACGAATACGCCCGTGACCGGCAATTCGACCCAGCCTGTGGCGATCTGGTGGCGGTCGAGCCTTTCAGTAAAAACCGTGTCCCCTTCAACCGCTGAGCGCAGGACGATAAGTTCATTGCTGATGGTTGGCGTGAAGAAGGGCTCAAGCACGGCCTTGACCCCGGCCGGACCGGTGACGCTTCCCATGGGCAGGTTGGTATACTCGCAGTCCTCGGTGAACCAGGGCAGGGCAAGGTCATAGTCCTTGGCGGCAATGGCATCGATGACACGATGGACGGTAGCGAGCTTGTCAGGCATGAGATAGCGACTCCTGTAGCAATCGCTACATTGCTATCATGCCCGCTTGAGCGCCACAACCCGGCGTTCGATGGCGTCCCAGATCATCCCGGCTGTATCCGTGCCGTTGAAGCGGTCGATGGCCACGATCCCGGTCGGTGAGGTGACATTGATCTCCGTCAGCCACTTGCCGCCGATCACGTCAATGCCCACGAAAGTGAGACCTAGTCGCTTCAAGTCCGGACCGAGCGCCGCGCAGATTTCTGCCTCGCGCTCGGTCAGCTCGGTCGGCTGCGCAGAGCCGCCCATCGCGAGGTTGCTACGGAACTCCCCCTCCCCCGGCACCCGGTTGATCGCGCCAGCCACCTCGCCATCAACGAGCACGATGCGCTTGTCGCCTTCCGCTACCTCGGGAAGGAAGGGCTGGACCATGTGCGGCTCGGGCCAGGTCTGGTTGAACACCTCGAACAGCGCCGAGAGATTCTCGCCGTTCTCGCCGATTCGGAAGATCGCCTTGCCGCCATTCCCGTGGATCGGCTTGACAACGATGGCCCCGTGTTTGGCCATGAAACGCCGCACCTCGTCGACCGAACGGGTCACCAGCGTCGGCGGCATGAAGCGGCGATAATTGAGCACCATCACCTTTTCGGGCGAATTGCGGACATTGGCAGGGTCGTTCACCACCAGCGTCTCATGCCCGATACGCTCGAGCATATGCGTGGCGGTGATGTAACCCATGTGAAACGGCGGGTCCTGCCGCATCAGGACGACATCGACGTCCTTGCCAAGGTCGAGCCGCACTTGCTTGCCGCGCGTGAAATGCGCGCCATCAACCCGCTGCACCGTGACCGGGTAAGCGTGAGCGAAAAGGCGATCCTCCTCATCCAGCGTCAGGCTTTCGACGTGATATTCATAGAGGCTGTAGCCGCGCGCTTGCGCCGCCAGCATCAGCGCAAAAGAGCTGTCGCCCGCGATGTTGATCCGGTCGATGGGGTCCATCTGGACGGCGATTTTCAGACTCATTTCCCAAATTCCGTTCGTGCTGAGCTTGTCGAAGCACTGTCCTGCTTCGGTGCGAAGGTTAAAGTAGAAAGACAACCCTTCGACAAGCTCAGGGCGAACGGCTGCGGCCTTATCCCATCGGCATCCAGACGTTTTCGATGTGGGTGGGCTTGCGGCCCGGTGCAAGCAGGATCACGTCGATGCGGATATCCTCGCCCTCGGTCGCATAGTTGTGCCACACGCATTCCACTGCTGCCGCGACACGGGCGAGGCGGCGCTCGTCGATGGCGTCGGCAAGGGTAGCGGCCCGCGCGCGCCACTTGACCTCGATGAAGGCGACAAGGCCGGTGCGCTTGGCGACAAGGTCGATCTCACCCGCCTTGGTCTTGACCCGCTCGGCGAGGATGCGCCAGCCCTGTTGGGCAAGGAACATCGCCGCTGCGGCCTCGCCCTGACGGCCGCGCTGATCGGCCTCGTGGCGTTCCTCGGGCGTGCGCGCGCTCATTCCCCCTTCAGCTCCAAGGCGCGGGCGTAGAGAACAGCGCGATCGACCCCGGTCGCCTTCGCCACCACTCCGGCCGCCTTGCCCGGCCCGGCCTCCGCGAGCGCCGCGCGCAGGAGCACGTCGGTATCAGGTACGGGGGCTTCGGCTTCCGAAGGCGGGCTGATCAGCAGCACGATCTCCCCCTTGGGGGGATGGGCAGCGTAGTGATCCGCCAGCGCCTCAGCCGTCCCGCTGCGGCATTCCTCGTGCAGCTTGGTGATCTCGCGCGCGACCGCGACCTCGCGTTCGGGCCACAGCTCGGCAATTGCGCGCAAGGAGCGCTCGAGCCGGGGCGCGGTTTCGTAAAAGACCAGCGTCGCGGCCACGCCAGCCAGCTCTTCAAGCACCGCGAACCGCGCCTTGTCCTTGACCGGGAGGAAGCCCGCAAACAGGAACCGGTCGCTCGGCAGGCCCGCGATCGCGAGCGCCGAGACCGCCGCGCAGGCCCCCGGAATGGCCGTCACCGTGACACCCGCCGCCCGCGCCTCACGCACCAGGCGATAGCCCGGATCGGAAATCAGCGGCGTACCCGCATCGCTCACCAGCGCAACCGGAGAATGCCTCGCTTCGTCGATCACCCGCGCGCGCACCTCTGGCGGCGCGTGATCGTCGAGCCGTTGCAGCCGCGCCTTGATACCGTAATGTTTCAACAACTTGCCCGTCACCCGCGTATCCTCGCAGGCGATTAGGCTCGCACCGCCCAGCACCGCCAGTGCCCGCAAGGTAACGTCGCCGAGATTGCCAATCGGGGTGGCAACGATATACAGCCCCGCCTCGGGGGTCCCTTCGGGGATCGATGGTAGCTCCACGGGTCTCACACAGTGAGCCATGGAGGATGGCTGAGGGGTCGGCAAGAATGAAGCTTATATTTGCACGCAAAGGGGCCGTATGGCTAGCGCAGGTCAGGCTGGCGCTGACGGGCCGCCATCTCGCGCTGGCAGGTGCGGCACTGCTGGCGGCGGGGTGTCAAGTGATCCCCAAGACCGAGGTCGCCCCTGCGCCCCCTCCCCCCGCGCCCGAGCCATCGGCCACTGCGCTGCCGACGGACACGGGGCGTCACCGCATCGCCTTGCTGGTCCCGATGAGCGGCGAGACCGCAGCAGTCGGGCAAGCCATCGCCAACGCGACGACGATGGCGCTGCTTGACACCAGCGCTGAGAACCTGCGGATCACCACCTATGACACCTCCACTGGTATCGGCGCGGCGGCGCAGCAGGCGATTGTTGATGGCAACAAGCTGATCCTCGGGCCCCTGATGGGCGAAGCTGTGCCCGCCGTGCAGGCCGCCGCGCGTCCCGCCAGGGTCCCGGTCATCGCCTTTTCAAACGATAGCAGCGTTGCAGGGCCGGACGTCTTCGTGATGGGCCACATGCCCGACCATTCGATCCGCCGTTCGGTGGAATTCGCGCGCGCTCGCGGCGCCAATCGGTTCGCCGCGCTTCTGCCCGAAGGCGATTACGGCGCGCGTTCGGCTGCGGCACTCGACAGAGCGCTACGCGATTTTGGCGGGACACTGGCGGGCCGCGAGGTTTACTCGCGCGGCAACAGCTCGATCGTCAGCGCCGCCAATCGTTTGCGGACGGCGGGGGGCTACGACACTGTTCTGATTGCAGACAGCACAAGGCTCGCGATCGAAGCGGCCGACGAATTGCAGCGCGGCGCACGCACCCGGACCCGCCTCATCGGCACCGAGCTATGGAGCGGCGAGGCCACCTTGCCGCGTGCCGCATCGCTCGAAGGAGCGCTGTTCGCTGCCGTGTCCGATCAACGCTTCAAGCGCTTTGCCGAAAGCTATGAAGCGCGCTTTGGTGCGCAGCCTTACCGCATGGCAACGCTCGGGTATGACGCGGTGCTGCTCACTTTGCGGATCGCGCGCGAGTGGAAGGTCGGCACCCCCTTCCCCAAGAACGAGCTCTACGACAAGGGCGGCTTCCTCGGGGTCGACGGCGCGTTCCGCTTTGGCCGCAATGGCGTGATCGAGCGGGCGCTCGAAGTGCGCGAAGTGCGCGGGGGCGAGGTCATCGCGGTCGATCCGGCGCCAAGCGGCTTTGGCCGCTGAGTAAAACCACGAGGGGTGGCTTGTGAGGCCGCCGCGCGCGGGCCTATAGCTGCGCGCATGGCTGACACCACCCCCGACGATCTCTTCGCCAACACGCCGACCTCAAGCGGCGATTACAATTCCTCCTCGATCGAGGTGCTCGAAGGGTTGGAGCCCGTCCGCCGCCGCCCCGGCATGTATATCGGCGGCACCGATGACCGCGCCTTCCACCACCTCGCCGCCGAAGTGCTCGACAATGCGATGGACGAAGCTGTCGCAGGGCACGCGACCCGGATCGAGATGCGGCTCGAGGAAGGCAATCGCCTGATCATCGCCGATAACGGTCGCGGTATCCCGGTCGATGAACATCCCAAGTTCCCCGGCAAGTCGACGCTCGAAGTCATCCTTTCAACGCTCCATTCGGGCGGCAAGTTTTCCGGCAAAGCCTATGCCACCAGCGGCGGTCTGCACGGCGTGGGGGTTAGCGTGGTCAATGCCCTGTCGGTGCACACGCGGGTGGAGGTCGCGCGAGAGAGGCAGCTTTACGCGCAGGAATTCTCCCGCGGGATCACCCAAGGCCCCCTGCAACAGCTCGGCGCCGCCCCCAACCGGCGCGGGACCACGGTGGCTTTCACCCCGGACCCGGAGATTTTCGGCGACCGCCAGTTCAATCCCAAGAGGTTGTTCAAGCTTGCCCGGTCCAAGGCCTATCTGTTTGCCGGGGTGGAGATCCGCTGGAAATGCGCGCCCTCGCTCGCCTCGGAGGAGGTGCCCGCTGAGGCGACCTTCAAGTTCCCAGGAGGGCTGGCCGATCACCTCGCCGAACAGGTGGGAACGCGCGAATGCGTGACCGCCCAGCCCTTCACCGGCAGTCAGGACTTCCCGCTCGCTGACGGTGTGGGCCAAGGCCGGGCCGAATGGGCCATCGCCTGGCCGCTCTATTCGGATGGTTCGACGAGCTGGTACTGCAACACCGTCCCCACGCCCGATGGTGGCACCCACGAACAGGGCCTTCGCACCGCGCTCACCCGGGCCTTGCGCGCCTTCGGCGAGCTGGTCGGCCAGAAGAAGGCCAAGGACATCACCGCCGATGACGTGATGACCGGGGCCGAGGTGATGCTCTCTGTCTTCATCCGCGATCCGCAATTCCAGTCGCAGACCAAGGACCGCCTGACCTCTCCCGAGGCGGCGCGCTTGGTCGAGAATGCGGTGCGCGACCATTTCGACCACTTCCTCACCGACAATATGGAGCGCGGCAAGGCGCTGCTCGGCGAGGTGATGGAGCGGATGGATGAGCGCCTCAAGCGCAAGCAGGAACGCGAGATCAAGCGCAAGACCGCGACCAACGCCAAGAAGCTGCGCCTTCCCGGCAAGCTCACCGATTGCTCAGGTGAAGGCGGGCGCGAGACCGAGCTGTTCATCGTCGAGGGCGACAGCGCGGGCGGCAGTGCCAAGCAGGCGCGCGACCGCAAAAGCCAAGCGATCCTGCCGATCCGCGGCAAGATCCTCAACGTCGCCAGCGCCACCGCCGACAAGATCCGCGCCAACAGCGAAATCGCCGATCTCGCGCTCGCGCTAGGCTGCGGCACCCGCAAGGACTGCAACGCTGACAATCTGCGCTACGACCGCATCATCATCATGACCGACGCCGATGTCGACGGCGCGCATATCGCCACGCTCTTGATGACCTTCTTCTTTCAGGAGATGCCCGACATCGTCAAACGCGGGCACCTGTTCCTCGCCCAGCCCCCGCTCTACCGCCTCACCGCAGGCAAGGAGAGCCGCTACGCCCGCGACGACGCGCACCGAGCCGAGCTGGAGGCCACCGTGTTCAAGGGCAAGAAGGTCGAAGTCAGCCGCTTCAAGGGCCTTGGCGAAATGAACCCGCAGCAGCTGCGCGAAACGACCATGGCGCCCGAAACCCGCGGGCTCATCCGCATCACCTTGCCGCAGGAATTTGAGCAGCGCGCAGGGGTTGCGCGGTTGGTCGACGAGTTGATGGGCCGCAACCCCGAACACCGCTTCAACTTCATCCAGAACCGCGCGGGCGAGGTCGACCCCGACCTTATCGATGCCTGAGCATCAATTTCCAGACCCTCGCGAAGCGGACATCTTTGCAGGTGAGCGCCGGGTCTCGCGTCCTGATAGCGCGCTGCCCGATTGGCACATCCCCGATGCGGCCTATCGTCCGATACCGATCGCGTGGTTCGCCGCCGCTTTCCTGATCCAGATGGTGACCCTGCTCTGCCTGTTCGTCATCCTGAGCGGACAGCCCGGTTGGGTCACGATCTCGCTGTCCACTTTGGTCACCGTGGTCTTGGCGCGATGGACATGGGATCGCGGGATGCGTGAGGCAGGAACAGGCTGGCAAATCGCGACGGCGGCGGTGCTCGCGATCCAGCTGGCACTTGTCTGGCTGGGGGCCGCGGCGCGGATCTAACGCGCGCCGGACGATGCTTCGGAACGCGCCCGCCGCCATACCAGAACGAAGAGGGCGATCAGCAGCCATGGCATGATCGGCACGCCGGTATAGATCGCCAAGGGCCGGGCAAGGGCTCCCCCGGCAAAGGCTCCCGCGATGGTGATGCGCTCCCAACCGGCAAAGCCATCGGCCTGCCCCTGGGCAAACAGGTAAGCCAGGGGAACGGCGATCAGCAACAAGTCGTAATCGAGCACGAAGGGCGTCGCAATCGGTGCCCCCGCCAACACAAGGGCGGCAAGGCCGGGCGTGAAACCATGCCGCCAGCCCGTGCCTGCCACCATGGCCGCTGCGGTCACTGTCACCACGCCCTGCACAGCCAGCGCTACTTCGCTGGGCACGCCGACAAGACGCAGGCCGGCAAAGACGCTCACCATCTTGGCAAAGCCGATGGCCCCGCTGTCGGTCGCGCTACTGGCAGTCTGGGTGATCGTGAGCCAATCGCTCCAGACCTGGGGGCCAAAGGCGACCGCCGCAAAGGCTGCCAGCCCAACCGCTGCTGCCCCGGCACTGGCAATCGTGCGCCACTGCCCGCTCGCCAGCAAGGCAACAGGCACCAGCAGGCCAAATTGCGGCTTGATGGTCGCAAGGCCGATCAGCACGCCCGCCAGCCACGGCCGCGTCCGCACCAGCAGCAGCCCGCCCCCCAGCAAGGCCCCCACCAGAAACGACGTCTGCCCGTGGGTCAGCGTGACAATCAGCGGCGGAAAGGCCAGGATCAACACTACGCCCGGCC
This sequence comes from Erythrobacteraceae bacterium CCH12-C2, assembly GCA_001556995.1. Classification (GTDB taxonomy): domain Bacteria; phylum Pseudomonadota; class Alphaproteobacteria; order Sphingomonadales; family Sphingomonadaceae; genus Erythrobacter. The sequence continues at coordinate 150,071 of LSKF01000102.1, read as the reverse complement.
GCTTAAGTCCCAGCGCCGCAAACCACCCTCGCACCATCGCCAGCCAGGCTGCCCCCGTTACCGCCAGCCATCCCGCGAGTGCCGGGAAGTAGGGCAGCAGACTCAGTGGCCATACAAAGGGGAGGAAATTGGGGGGATAGAAGAAGGCGGTGTATTCCCCTTCCAACGCGTAAAGCTCGCGCTGCGCGTCGACATGGGCCAGCGTGTCATAGACATTGGCTCCTGCCATGAGCATCCGGCCTGAGGTCCAGAAACTGATGAAATCGGTGCCGATCAGAAAGCCGTTGCGGTCGATCCCATCCTTGGAAGTCAGCAGCAGAAACGCCAGCGTCACGACATTGACCGCCGCCAGCAACAGCAGGTAACCCCGCGCACGCTCGGCCCCGAGCCATTCTGCAGTCCGAAGAAATTGCGGCCCCATGGCGGTTTCCTGCAACGCGGCAAGCGCCAAGTCCACCATGGCGCTGCCTAGGAATGTGGGCAATTGCCGCGGCGTGCCCCGCGCAGAGGTGCGCCGATCTATTCCGAGGCTTCGGTGTGGATGTGCAAGTGCCCCTCCAGCGTTCGGTGCACGGGGCACTTGTCGGCGATGGCGATGATCTTGGCGCGCTGTTCGTCGGTCAGGGCATCGCCCAGCACGGTGATCGCCCGGTTGAGCGCCTGCACCTTGGCGTCTTCCTCAAGCATATGGCCGCAATCCTCGGCATGGTCGCGGTCATGGGTCAGATGGATGCGCACGCCTTCGAAGGGCCAGCCCTTCTGGTCAGCATAGAGCTTCATTGTCATCGCAGTGCAGGTGCCCAGCGCTGCCAGCAAGAGATCATAAGGCGTCGGCCCGGTATCATCCCCGCCATAGGAGCGAGGCTCGTCCGCCACGAAGCGGTGGCGCGGGGTGTGAACCTCAGTGCCGAACTTGCCGTGACCGGTTTGCACCACCACGCCATTCTCAGGCATCGGCCAGTCGGCGGTCAGCGGCAGATAGCGCGCCGCCCAGGCCGCGATCATGCTGGCGGCGAATTCGGCGTCTTCGGCGCGGGTCAGCAGGTGATCGGCGCCCGCAAGGCTGACGAAGCTCTTGGGATGGAACGCCGCCTCGAACAAGGCGCCCGCGTGCTCGATCCCGACGATGGTATCGGTGGGGGAATGGAGGCACAGATACGGCAATCGCAGCGCCTTGACCGCAGCGAGCAGATCGACCGCCTCGGTGCGTTCCAGAAATTCGCGGCTGATCGCAAAGCTCTGCCCGCCGATCCGCACCGGCCCCGATCCTTCGCGGCGGATCGCGTCATGATCGCCGTGGATAATGTGGAGCACATGCGGCACGTCCGAAGGCGCACCGATCGTGGCGACAGCGGCAACCTTCCCCTTCGCCATAAGCCCCGCCGCTGCCAGCACTGCCGCGCCGCCCAAGCTGTGCCCGATCAGCAGCAGCGGCCCCGGCAAGCGCGCGTTCAGCGCCTCAGCTGCCGCGACCAGATCGGCCATGTCCGTGGCAAAACCTGCGCTCCCGAATTCGCCCTCGCTCCCACCAAGCCCGGTGAAATCGAACCGCAGGCACGCGATCCCCTGCCGCGCCAAAGCCCGCGCAACGCTCACCGCCGCGCGGCTCTGTTTGGTGCAGGTAAAGCAATGCGCAAACAGCGCCGCCCCGCGCACAAGGCCCGTGGGCAGCTCCAACGCGCCCTCAAGCCGGTGGCCCGCGGCGGCAGTGATGACGATGGTCTCGGTCGGCATAGATCATCTCCGGTGCGGTTGCACATGGTCAGAAAGTGTTGGAGCGGCCCAGGTTATCATGCAAAACGCTCGCCGTCGCCACACGAGAGACCCGATAATGCGCTCCGTCTTTCTTGCAATTGCCCTCGCCTGCCTTGCGCTGACAACAGCCCCGCAGGCCGCGCACGCACAGGAGACCGGCACCGTGGCACCCGCAAAGACCTCGCTCGAAGCCCGCGCCGAAGAGGTTGTGGCGCTGCTCAATGGCAAGGTGAAGCCCGAAGAGATTTTCACCGATGGCTTTCTGAAAGCCATTTCGGTTGACCAGATCACCGGCCTCAGCGCCAGCATCACCGCACAGTTCGGCCCGGCGGTCGAAGTCGCGCTGCTTGCCCCGCGCGACGGCACCCGCGCTGCGCTGGAAATCCGGTTTGAACGCGGGATTGGTAAGGGCGGGATCGCGATTGATCCGGACGACGAAGGCCGGATCAACGAATTGCGCTTTACCAGCTTCGACACGCTCGCTGTGGCAGGCGACACACCAGAAAAGATCGCTGCCGATCTCGCCGCATTGCCGGGCTCGGTCAATGCATGGTTCGGCCCGTTGGATGTCGGCGCGCCTCTTATCAGCATCGGCGCCGGCACCCCGCTCGCGCTGGGCTCCACCTTCAAGCTCTATGTCTTGGCGACGCTGGCTGAAGACGTGAAGGCGGGCCGCCGGAAGTGGACTGACGTGGTGCCGCTTGACCAGAAAAGCTTCCCCAGCGGGCAGATGCAGAACTGGCCCGAGGGTTCGCCGGTTACGCTCCACACGCTTGCCAGCTTGATGATATCGATCAGCGACAACACCGCCACCGACCAATTGATTGCGGTGCTGGGGCAGGAGCGCATCCTCAAACTGCTGCGCGATAGCGGCCACGGCAATCCGGAAGCCAACAATCCATTCCTGACAACGCGCCAATTGTTCCTCCTCAAGACGCTGGAGCCTAACGTGCTGGAGGGTCGCGCCGCGCGCGAAGTTCTGGCCAACCCCGCCGTCGCAGCCTTCGCTGCCCTCGCCCATCCTTCCGTCGACGAGATCAACGCCGCCTTCGCAGGTGGCCCCAAGGCGCTGCAGATCGAATGGTTCGCTTCGCCCGCCGATCTTGCCAAGCTGCTTGGGCACATGCGCAAGACGGCTGACGCGGAAGCTTTCCGGATCATGGCGATCAACCCGTCTGCCACGCCCGCGATCAAGGCCCATTGGCACTATATCGGCTTCAAGGGCGGCAGCGAGCCGGGGGTGCTGAACCTCACATGGTTGCTGCAAGACAAGGACGGGAGAGCGCATGTGCTCACCCTTGGCTGGAATAATCCGGCCGCCGTGGTTGATAATGGCCAGCTTGAAGCCATCGCCCAGCGTATCCTGCTCTTGCCTCACTAAACCGAGAGGCCCGAACCCCTTGCGCCAAGCGAAGCCCGCCCTTATCGCTGCGCGTCGAAATTCAGTCTCATAGGAAAACCCATGACCGACCAGCAGCGTTTTGAAGGCACCAAGTCCTATATCGCCACCGAAGACCTCAAGGTTGCGGTCAATGCCGCCGTGATGCTGCGCCGTCCGCTGCTGGTGAAGGGCGAGCCGGGCACCGGCAAGACCGTGCTGGCGCATGAGATTTCCAAGGCCCTGGGCGCGCCGCTGATCGAGTGGAACATCAAGTCCACTACCAAGGCGCAGCAGGGCCTCTACGAATATGACGCCGTGGCGCGCCTGCGCGATGGCCAGCTGGGCGACGAGCGCGTCCACGACATCCGCAACTACATCAAGAAGGGCAAGCTGTGGGAAGCCTTCACCGCGCCGCAGCTCCCCGTGCTGCTGATCGACGAGATCGACAAGGCTGACATCGAGTTCCCGAACGATCTGTTGCAGGAACTCGACCGCATGAGCTTCGACGTTTACGAAACGCAGGAGCGGATCGAGGCCAAGGAACGCCCGATCGTGGTGATCACCTCGAACAACGAGAAGGAGCTGCCCGACGCCTTCCTGCGCCGCTGTTTCTTCCACTACATCAAGTTCCCCGACCGCGAGACGATGCAGGAGATCATCGACGTCCACTTCCCCGGCATCCAGAAGGTGCTGGTGAAGAAGGCGATGGATATCTTTTACGACCTGCGCGAAGTGCCGGGCCTGAAGAAGAAGCCCTCGACCAGCGAGTTGCTCGATTGGCTCAAGCTGCTGCTGAACGAGGACATGCCGCTGGAAGTGCTCCAGAGCAGCAACCCCGCGAGCGCGATCCCGCCGCTGCACGGGGCACTGCTGAAGAACGAGCAGGACATTATGCTGTTCGAACGCCTCGCGTTCATGGCGCGGCGCAATCCGAGCTGAGGGTTGACGGTCGCCGGCCCGTCATTGCGGGGTCATTGCGCGATCATTGTCGGGTCATTCGATGTTCCACGTGGAACATCGAAGGCCGGTACGTGGCTCAATCGAAGCTGTAAGCCAGCTCGAAATCGCCCCAGCGCCGCCCACCGATCACCAGCGGGACATAGACGTTGCGCACCACGACATAAGAATTGCCGTCGCCTTCCTGGCGGTAGACCGCCATCATATAGGGCGCGGTGCTGGCCTTGGACTTGCGGTCGATCGCCTCGAGCATGATCCGACCATTGCGGCAGAACTGCGTGTCGTGGTTGATATCACCCGTCGGACGGCGTGAGCGGTCGGTGAGGTGGGTCGGCAGGAAGCCGTTCATGTCGGTGCAGGCCGCTGCCAGCACGCGCGGATCGTTCGCCTTCGCCCGGTCGAGGAAGGGGCGCCATTCGGCGTCGGCCCAATCCGACAGACGAGTGCGGAACAGCTGCGGGTTGGTGCCGGGCACTGGCTGGTAATCGGTGTCGAAGATCGCCGCCATCGACACCGCGCCGTGCGCCAGCGCTGCTTCGGTGTGCGCGGCCAGTTCCTTCACCATCGCCTGCGCCTGGCTCACCATCGCGCTGTCCTCAGGCGAGAGGCCAGCATGGACGATCCGGTCGAACATCTCGGAGGCGGTGATTTCCAGCTCTTCCATTTTGCGATGCGCGCCGTAGAGTCGGTCTTCGTTGCTGCGCGCAGCCGCATCGAAGCTGGTGAGCACCCGCTGGACCTTGTCGACATGGCTGGAGATCGTCCCCGTCGAACGCGCGATGACGTCGTTCTGCTTGTCAACCTCCTCGACCAGCGCGCCGACATTGGCGAGGCTGCCTTCGATCTGCGCGACCGAAGCCCGCGCCTCGCCGCTGGCCTTGGCCCCAGCCTCGATCCGCCCGATCACCACCTCAGCCTCGCCGCCGAGTGCATCGATAGTCTGCGCGATTTCCTCGGTCGCCTTGCGCGTGTCGTTGGCGAGGCTCTTCACCTCGGCAGCGACCACCGCGAAGGTGCGCCCGGCATCGCCCGCGCGCATCGCCTCGATCGTGGCGTTAAGCGCAAGGATATTGGTCGTCTCGGCAATGGTGTCGATGTCCTGCGCGGAGCGGCGCACCTGCTCCATCGCCGCGGAAAAGCTGGTGACGTGCTGGCCGAGGGTATCCACAAGCTCTATCAGCGAAGCGATCTGGCCGAGCGAGGACTGGATCAGCGCGGTGCCCTCGTTGAGCCGCTCGATCGCGCGCTCGGACAAGAGCCGCGCCTCATCGCTCGCTTCGGCCACCTTGTGCTGATCAGCCTCGAGCGCACGCACGGTTTCAGCGAGCGCCTCGTGCTCCGAACGCAGGGTCTTGGACGAGGCGATCACCGCCTCGACCACGCCGGCAACATCGGTGCACCCCACCGTCACCGCGCCGCAGCTCTCGGGGATCATCCCCAAGGCATGAGCATTGGCAGTGTCGATCGCAATTTGATGCATGGTTATGCGCCCCTGATGAATTACCTAACCCCTACCGCGCGATGGTAAGCGAAGCGTTAACCGGGGCGCCGGAACCGCGTGACAAAGAGGACTGTTCAGGCCTGCCCGCGCAGGTTAAGCACCGTCTCATGTTCTTCAATTTCATCGACGAGCTCAGAGCCGCCGGGATCGGCGCCAGTTTCAAGGAGCACCTCACCCTGCTTGAGGCGCTCGATCGGGACGTGATCGATCAGACGCCCGAGGCGTTCTACTATCTCTCCCGCGCGACCTTCGTGAAGGATGAGGGCCTGCTCGACCGCTTCGATCAGGTGTTCCACAAGGTGTTCAAGGGGATCATGTCCGATTACGGACAGAACCCGGTCGATATCCCCGAAGACTGGCTGAAAGCGGTCGCCGAGAAGTTCCTGACGCCCGAAGAAATGGAAGCGATCAAGTCGCTCGGCGATTGGGACGAGATCATGGAGACGCTCAAAAAGCGGCTCGAAGAACAGGAAAAGCGCCATCAAGGCGGCAACAAGTGGGTTGGCACCGGGGGCACATCGCCCTTCGGCAATTCGGGCTACAACCCCGAAGGCGTACGGATCGGCGGAGAGGCCAAGCACGGCAAGGCGATCAAGGTCTGGGAAAAGCGCGAGTTCAAGAACCTCGACAACACCAAGGAACTCGGCACCCGCAACATCAAGATGGCGCTGCGCCGTCTGCGCCGCTTCGCCCGCGAAGGCGCGCAGGATCAGCTTGATATCGACGCCACGATCAAGGGCACGGCCAAGCAGGGCTGGCTCGACATCCACATGCGCGCCGAACGCCGCAATGCGGTCAAACTGCTGCTGTTCCTCGACGTCGGCGGTTCGATGGACCCCTTCATCAAGCTGGTCGAGGAGCTGTTCAGCGCCGCCACCAGCGAATTCAAGAACATGGAATTCTTCTACTTCCATAACTGCCTTTACGAAGGCGTGTGGAAGGACAACAAGCGCCGCTGGCAGGAACGCACCAAGACCTGGGATGTGCTCCACAAATATGGCCACGATTACAAGATCGTGTTCGTCGGCGATGCGGCGATGAGCCCCTATGAAATCACCCATCCGGGCGGCAGCGTCGAGCACATGAACGAGGAGGCGGGCGCGGTGTGGCTCCAGCGCGTGGCGAACACCTACCCCGCGACCGTGTGGCTGAACCCGGTGCCGGAGAAGCAGTGGAACTATTCGCAGTCGACCAAGATGATCAAGCAGCTGGTGGGTGACCGGATGTATCCCCTGACGCTGGACGGGTTGGACGATGCGATGCGGGAGCTGAGCCGCAAGCACGGCGCGTAAGCGAAGCCTTTTGATTTGCAGGACATTGTGGTAGTCTTCGGGACGAGGAGACTGCCATGCACCAATTCGCCCTGCCGCTTGTCATCGCCCTTCTCGGGGCAACTGATACGCCCCCTGCCCCGCAGCCTATCACCATCGCCGCCCCGGAAGCGGCCGGGCGCGAATTGCGGCCGGACTTTGCGGCCGGCAACAAGTGCCGCGACGAGAAGCTGCCGACGGCCGATAATCCCGGTCGTCAGCCGCGCTTCGAACGTGGGCCCGCCACGGCGGATATGGGGCAGTATATCTATGCGGTCGATCGGCGGATCGATGGTTGCTCAGTGGTTCTCGCGATGAGCCCCAGCCTCCAGCCCCGCGTTGAGTTGAAGCTCACCCCCAAGGACATGGCGGAGATCCGCGGTCGTCGTTGACGGCGGCGATCGATTTCAGCATCTCAGCGGCGGATGACACCGCCCCGCCACACCCGCTTCGAGACCGTCCGCCTCAGGCTCGAAGCCTACGACCCCGGCACGGGCTGGCGGCTCGCGTTGTACGAGTTCCTGCTGTTCGGCTTCAAGCAGGGCTGGGCTTGCTTGTTCGGGGGCTTGCTGTTGGCGCTCTTGCTGGGGACACACCTGTTCTATCCTGACGGCGCCGCGCTCCACCGCTATGACTTCCTGACCCTCACCGCCATCGCCATTCAGGCCGGGATGCTCGCCTTCCGGCTTGAAACATGGCGTGAGGCGCGGGTAATCCTGATCTTCCACGTCGTCGGCACGGTGATGGAGCTGTTCAAGACGCAGGCCGGATCGTGGACCTATCCCGAGGCAAGCGTGCTCCATATCGGCGCGGTGCCGTTGTTCTCGGGCTTCATGTATGCCGCCGTGGGGAGTTACATCGCCCGAGTGTGGCGGATTTTCGACTTCCGCTTCACCGGCTACCCACCTGCGTGGACGACATGGGCCTTGGCGGCGGCGATCTACATCAACTTCTTCACCCACCACGTCACCATCGACATCCGCTGGGCCCTGTTTGCCGCCACGGCAGCGATTTTCTGGCGCACCCGCGTCCACTTCCGCAACTGGCGCGCACATCGCTGGATGCCCTTGCTGGTCGGCTTCGGCCTCGTCGCGCTGTTCATCTGGTTTGCCGAAAATATCGCGACCTTCGCCAATGCCTGGAACTATCCCGGGCAAGAGGACGAATGGCGCATGGTCAGCATCGCCAAATATGGCAGCTGGTATCTGCTGATGCTGATCAGCTTCGTGCTGGTGACGCTGGTGCAGCCCGTCCGCGCACCGGATTAAGCGCCCTTCTGATCGAGCTCAGCATCAAGGTGCAGGCTGCACCGCCAGAAGAAGAACGCCGGCAAGAGCCCCAGCAGCGCCGCGCCGTAGAGCACATAGCGCACCGAATCCGCGCCGTAGGCCGGCTGCAACCAGTCCGACAGCATACCGAAGAACAGCGGCCCGAGGCCCAACCCGATGAGGTTCTGACAAAACAGCAATACCGCCGCCGCAATCGCCCGCGCCCGCAGCGGCACGAGGCCTTGAGCCGCAGAATAGGTCGGCCCGTAGTAGAGCGAGTTGAACACCTGCGGCAGAAACAAAAGCACCAACGCCAGCGGCCAGCTCGTCGCTTGATAGGCGGCGATGGCGAGCGGGATCGAAAGCGTCATGCCCACGGCCGGTGCGGTCAGCACATGGCGACGGTTCTTGGCCCCGAAGCGGTCGGCCAGATAGCCGCCGAGCCACGTCCCCACCATACCCCCAATCCCTCCGATCAGGCCGAACCACAGGCCCACCTGCCCGGGACTGAGATCGTGGGTGCGCTGGAAGAAAATCGTCGTCCAGGTTGTCTTGCCGTAAGAGAGAAAGGCGGCCGACGATCCTGCGGCAAGCAGGAACAGGAACGCGCGCGAACGCATGACTTCACTGACCGCCTGCCCCAGTGGCAGCGCCGCTGGTGGTGGGTTATTTGCGCGCAAGAGCACGGCGGCGTCAGAACGGCGCGGGTCCTTGAGCACGAACCACAGCACCAGCGCCAGAGCGACCCCCGGCAAGCCAACAATCACGAAAGCCTCGCGCCAGCCCACCAGATCAGCTAGCGTTCCCCCGATCACCATGCCTAGCAGCGTGCCCACCGGAATGCCAAGCGAATAGAAGGCCAGCGCCGAGGAGCGCTTCTCAGGCGGCACCATATCGCTGATGAGCGAGTGCGCCGGCGGTGTGCAGCCCGCCTCGCCCACGCCGACGCCAATGCGCGCCAGCAGCAATTGCCAGAAATTCTGTGCCAGCCCGCACAGCGCCGTCATCGCCGACCACAGCGCGAGGGCCACAGCAATCAGCCGCGGGCGGCTTGTAGTGGGTCGGTCAGCAAAACGGGCGATGGGGAGACCCAGCACAGTGTAGAACAGCGCAAAGGCCAGCCCCGTCATCAAACCGATCTGGGTGTCGGAGAGTTGAAGATCGCGGGCAATCGGCTCAGCCAGGATATTGACGATCTGGCGGTCGATGAAATTGAAGACATAGACCGTCAGCAGGATCCACAAGGTGAGCCTGACCGATTGCGGGCCCGTGCTGCTCGCTGCTGCGGTTGCCATCGTTTGCTCTCTCCCCTCGGTGGCAGTTCGTCCGCCATCCGTTGTCATGTCGTTGCCGGGCGGTTGCAGCCCGGTTGTCGCGGCATTGACGCGAATCAGTAAAGCAGGTGCCCCCGCACCGCAGCAACCCATGCGGCTTCATCATGTGACGTCATGGCGTCAAGATCATCCGGCGTCGCGGCCGGATCATCGACCCATTGGCGCAAGGATGGCCCGCCGTTGATGACGTCAATCGCGAGCCTCGTGAGTTCATACTCATAAGGAAAATCGCGCCACAGCGGGTAATCAGGATAGAGTATCCTGATGGCCTTGAAAGCCAGCGCCTGAAGGCGCCACGGTTTGAAAGCATGATGATCATAAAATGTGTTTTCCGCATGGATCATCAAGGCATTACAGAGCGTACCTTGGTGCTTGTGGAAAGTCGGTTCAAACCAGCATTCCCGGATCGCGCATCCTGCGAGCCACTCCGGCGCGAGCTTGCGCATCACCTTGTGCACCCCGCCCGCGTCAATATCCGGCGCACCGAACAACACCTCGAGAGGCCGCGTGGTACCGCGACCCTCTGACAGCGTGGTGCCTTCCAGCATCACGGTGCCAGCATAGCAGCGCGCCATATTGAGGTTGGCGGCATTGGGCGAAGGATTGATCCACAGACGAGACGCCGGCCAGCCAAAGCCGTCAGCATCATCAGGCCGCCAGCCCTCCATCGCCACCACCTTGTAAGCGACGTTGAGACCGAAATGCGCGATGAACCAGTGGCCCATCTCCCCCATCGTGAGGCCGTGGCGCATCGGCATCGGAGCGGCGCCGACAAAGCTTTCCTGCCCCGGAACCAGCAGCGTGCCTTCAACCGGCCGGCCCGCGGGATTGGGCCGATCAAGCACCCAGACCTCCTTGCCCGCCTTGGCAGCCTCCTCGAGGAGGTAGAGCAGCGTGGTGACAAAGGTGTAGATCCGGCAGCCCAGATCCTGAAGGTCGAACAGGAAGACGTCGGCACTCGACATCATCTGCCCCGTGGGCCGCCGCACCTCGCCATAGAGCGAGAAGATCGGGATGCCGTAGCGCGGATCCATCTCGTCCGCGGTTTCGACCATATTGTCCTGCTTGTCGCCCTTGAGCCCATGCTGCGGACCAAAGGCGCTGTTGACCTGCACCCCTGCCGCAATCAGCGCATCGAGACTGTGGGTGAGGTCCGCCGTTACGCTCGCCGGATGCGCCACCAGCGCAACGCGGCGGCCCTTTAACTGGCGGAGCAGCTCTGTATCGGCGAGCAACCGGTCGATCCCGTTCTTCATAAGGCCAAGGGGTGGATCACCCTTGCGGCAAAGGCAATGGTATTTGCGCGGTTACTCCCTATATGCAGATGCATGGATTGGACCACCGCCCTTATCGCCGCCGCCTGGGCCATCATCCTCGGCGGCGCGGGCGGCGCGCTGACCGATATCGGCTCATGGTACAGGAACCTCAAAAAGCCGCGCTGGCAACCGCCCGATTGGCTGTTTGGACCGGCCTGGACGGTGATCCTTGGTCTCTCGGGGTGGAGCTTCTACGTCGGGTTGATGGCCGCGCCCACGCCTGCGGATCGCATGCTGGTGTTTGCGTTGTTCGGCGCGAATTTCGTGCTCCACTTCCTCTGGTCGCCGCTGTTCTTCAAGCTGCGCCGTCCGGATTGGGCGCTGATCGAGAACGTATTCCTCTGGCTCTCGGTCACCGTCCTGATGGTGGTCTTGCCGCGCGTCTCGGGGGACAGTTTCGCAGGGTGGCTCAACGTGCCCTATTTCATCTGGGTCAGCTTTGCCTTCGTGCTCAATGCCACAATCGTGAAGCTTAACGCGCCGTTCGGCTCGCAAAGCCTCAGCGCTCGATGATCACCTGACGGCAGGCTTCGGAGTGAAACTCGGGCTTGCCAGGCGGAAACGCGAGCGCCCAAAACTGTAATCCGCCGCCGGGGTGCTCGACAATCGCGTTGAGGGCGACTTGCGCGGGCGCGGGCAATGCGGCGGCAATGCTGGCATTGAGGACCAAGCCGGTATCGGTGTGCGAACAGGCAATCGCGATGGCATCAACCGGCGCGTCGCGCATCCCCTCGCGGAAAGCATCAAAATCGTAGGCCGCCCATCGCCCTGACGGCGAAAGGTTGAACTCGCGGTAATATGTTCCGCCCAGCGGCTGCCAGAAGATCTCGAAACAGGTGGTCTTCCAGAGGTTGTCCATCCGCTCCGACGCAGCGTGAGGTGGCAAGATGATCGCAGGGACATGCCCCTCGAGCCGGAACTCGGCCTCGCAGCCATTTTCTGTCGCAGTGATCGAAGCGGTCACGGCGCGGATCGGGCCGAGGTCGCAGGTTCGGTGGAGCATGAGCGGTTGCATTCCCTGTCTCTGCCGCCTCGCTCGCTTTCCGGCAAGCCACTTCCCGTCGCGCCTGCGCGCTGATAGGGCCGCGCCCCATGAGCACCTACGAATCCGCCCTTCTCCGCCTGCTCGAAGAGCGTGGCCACATCCACCAGGTGACCGATCCGGTCGCGCTGGACAAGCTTGCGAGCGAGCAGGTCGTCACCGCCTATGTCGGGTTCGATCCGACGGCGCCTTCGCTGCATATCGGCAACCTCGCTTCGATCATGCTGTTGCGCCGGGTTCAACAGGCCGGTCACCGTCCGATCGTGATCATGGGCGGCGGGACAGCCAAAGTCGGCGATCCCTCGGGAAAGGACGAAACGCGCCAGATGCTCACCGATGCGGTGCTCGCCAGCAATATCGCGTCGATCAAGGACAGCTTCCGCAAGATCTTGCGCTTTGATGAGAGCGAGACCGGCGCGCTGCTGATCAACAACGATGATTGGCTGAGCAAGCTCGGCTATATCGAGCTGCTACGCGAGGTTGGCAGGCACCTCACCGTCAACCGGATGCTGACTTTCGATTCGGTGAGGTTGCGGTTGGACCGTGAGCAGCCCCTGACCTTCCTCGAGTTCAACTACATGATCATGCAGGCGTATGATTTTGTCGTTCTCTCAAGGGAATATGGCTGCAAGTTGCAACTGGGTGGCAGCGATCAATGGGGCAATATTGTCAATGGGATCGAGCTCGCTCGTCGGATCGACGGGACCGAGGTCTATGGCGTGACCGCGCCGCTGATCACCCGTTCGGATGGGCAGAAGATGGGCAAGTCGGTCTCGGGCGCAATCTGGCTCAACGAGGACATGCTCCCAGCCTACGATTTCTGGCAATATTGGCGCAATGTCGATGACCGCGACGTTGGCCGGTTCCTGCGGCTGTTCACCGATCTGCCTCTCGACGAGATCAAGCGCCTTGAAGCGCTCGAGGGGGCCGAGATCAACGCCGCCAAGGTGGTGCTGGCCAACGAGGTCACCGCTCTTGTCCGGGGCGAGGACGCCGCGACCCGCGCCGAAGCGACGGCACGCGAGACCTTTGCCGGGTCTGGTGCAGGCGAAGATCTCCCGACAATCGCGACCGGACCGGACGGCATGCGCATTGCCGCACTGCTCACCGACCTGGGCCTGACCGCCTCCAATGGCGAGGCCAAGCGCAAGCTTGCCGAAGGTGCGGTGAAGCTCGAAGGCGAAACGATTTCTGATCCCGCTTACCTCGTGCTCCCGCCTGAAGGCGCTTCATTGCGTCTCAGCCTCGGCAAGAAACGTCACGCTCTGGTGAACCGCTAATCGCGCTCCAAAACGTCACCTTTACCAATTATAAGCCTTTCTCGGGCAGTTATCGGCCGAGTGTCGATAACATAGAGAAGGATCGCATCGGGTGATTGGTGGGGCTAATCTCAGCGTAACCGATATGCGGCGCGCCGCGCGCCATCCGGTTGAATATCCAGCTATCGTAGAGCACTTTGTGCATGGCGACATGCATCTGCATGTCTGCAATCTCTCGGCGCACGGCTTCATGGTTGACGATGCCGGCAATCTGCAGCGCGGGGATCGGATCATTATCCGCCTACCGGTTGTGGGCCGGATCGAAGCCTATGTGATCTGGACCCGGGACTCGCGGGCGGGCTTCCAATTTGAGCGAATCATCCGGCTGGATGACTTCGTTGCGATTATCGACCAGCTACAGCCCAACCCGCGCCTGCGCCGCCGCCGCTGAGGCTCTTATAGACCTGCGGCGGTAGCTGAGGCTTGACCCTTGCAAGTTTTCGCCCGCTTGGCAGGCGCATGATCGCCTGCCATGGCGCATGCGCAATGGAACCAACCTCCCCGCTTCAGATCGGTGATTACCGGCGTTACTGGCTCGCCCGCTTCATGGCGGTGTTCGCCACCATGTCGTTGGTGGTGCTGCTGGGATACCAGCTTTACGAGGTCGCCCGCGCTGATTACGGGATGAGCGTGGCCGAGGCCTCGTTCCAGCTCGGACTGCTCGGGCTGGCACAGTTCATTCCGCTCTTCGTGCTGACCCCTGTGGCGGGGCTTGCGGCCGATCGGTTTGATCGTCGCCATGTCGCGGCATTCGCGAATGGGATCGACGGCCTCGTCGCCGTGCTCCTGGCAGTGCTGACCTGGCAGGATGCGCTCAATATTCCGATCCTCTTCATCCTTGCCGCTGCGCATGGCACGGCGCGGGTGTTTGTCGGCCCGGCGATGAGCGCGATTGCCCCCAATATCGTGCCCCCCACCCTTCTCCCGCGCGCAATCGCCCTGTCATCGATTGCCTGGCAGAGTGCGAGCGTCGCGGGGCCGGCGGTGGGCGGGCTGATCTTCGCACAATCCGCGTGGCTGCCCCATGCGTCTTCAGCCGGACTGCTGCTGGCGGCTTCACTGCTGATCCTCACTGTCCGTCCGATCAAGGCCAAGCATGAAGGCCCGCGCCTCAAGCCGCTGAAGCAAATCGTCGAAGGCATGGTCTATGTCTGGCGCGAGCGGTTCCTGCTGGGTTGTATCACGCTCGACCTGTTCGCAGTGCTGCTGGCAGGCGCGACCGCGCTGTTGCCTGTATTCGCGCGCGACATCCTCTTCGTGGGGCCAGAGGGCCTTGGCCTGATGCGTGCTGCCCCGGCTTTGGGGGCAGCGGTGGTGGCCTTGTGGCTCTCTTTACGCCCGCTGGAGCGCGATGTCGGCGTGAAGATGCTGTGGGCGGTGGCGGCTTTCGGCGCCTTCACCATCGCCTTTGCCTATTCGCGCAGCTTTCTCCTCTCGCTGGCGATTCTCGCGGCGATGGGAGCGGTCGACATGGTGTCGGTCTTTATCCGGTCATCGCTGGTGCAATTGTTCACGCCTGACGACCGGCGCGGGCGAGTCTCGGCGATTTCGGGCCTCGCCATTTCAGCTTCGAACGAGCTCGGTGAGTTGCAATCGGGCCTTGCCGCCGCACTGCTCGGCGCAACGGGGGCGGTTGTGTTCGGCGGGGCGGGTGCGATAGTCGTCACGCTGGTGTGGGCGTGGTATTTCCCCGAGCTGCGCCGTGCCAAAAGCTTCGAGCCGCAGGCGCTCAAACGAGAGGTATCGACATGAAGGCCACTTCCATCCTCGCCACCATCGGCGCAACCCCGCATATCCGCCTCGCCCGGATGTTCCCCGATCACGAAGTGTGGGTGAAGTCCGAGCGCGCCAATCCCGGTGGCTCGATCAAAGACCGGATCGCGCTGGCTATGGTCGAGGATGCGGAAGCCCGCGGGGTGCTCCAACCCGGCGGCACCATCGTCGAGCCGACCAGCGGCAATACGGGAATCGGCCTCGCCATGGTCGCCGCGGTGAAGGGCTACAAGTTGGTTTTGGTCATGCCCGAATCGATGTCGATCGAAAGGCGGAGGCTGATGCTTGCCTATGGCGCCAGCTTTGATCTCACCCCGCGCGAGCGCGGTATGAAGGGCGCGATCGAACGGGCGCAGGAGCTGGTTGAACAGACTCGCGGCGCATGGATGCCGAGCCAGTTCGACAATGGCGCCAACCCCGCCGTCCACGCCCGCACGACCGCGCAGGAGATCCTTGCCGATTTCGCCGACACTCCAATTGATGTGATGATCACCGGAGTCGGCACTGGCGGCCACCTAACGGGTTGCGCTGAGGAGCTGAAAAAGCACTGGCCGCAGTTCAAGGCTTACGGGGTTGAACCCGAACTCTCCCCGGTCATCAATGGCGGCCAGCCCGGCCCGCACCCGATCCAGGGGATCGGCGCCGGCTTCATTCCCGGCAATCTCCACACCGCGGCGATTGATGGTGCGATTGCCGTCGGGGCCGAGGAAGCCAAGGACATGGCCCGCCGCGCGGCGCGCGAGGAAGGCATGCTGGTCGGCATCTCCAGCGGCGCAACACTCGCCGCCATCGCCAAGAAGCTGCCAGAACTGGCCGCCGGCGCGCGGGTGATGGGCTTCAATTACGATACCGGGGAACGCTACCTCTCGGTGCCGGATTTCCTGCCGGTGGAATAGGCCTTCTTAACCACATCAGCGCTACAGCCGTATCCCTCGCATCAGGGCATCCTTCCGTGCGGCTTGAGAGAAGCGTTCATGAAGTTCATCAAGCTTGAATCGCGCGGCGGCAATTACCTTGTCGTCGCCGAAAACATTGCGTGGCTGCGCACCGCCGAGAACGGCCAGACCAATGTTGGCATGGTTGGCGGCCAGCCCCTGTTGGTGGTTGGTTCGATTGAAGAGGTTGCCGAGAAAATCTTGAACGCGACGCGGAATGAAGAGCAGCCAGCGGCGCCTGTGTCAGCAGAGACTGGTCCGGTCGCCTCTGCACCTACGGAGACGGCACCGCAAGTGGCGGCTAATCCCGCGCCTTCAACGCCGCCCGCGAACAATGGGCCGGAAAACGTTCCCGCGATAGACGAGGAAGCTGCTCCAGAGCCGGAACCCGAACCCGAACCAGAAGCCGTCGCACCGAACCCTGAGAAAATAGCGCTGGCACCCCAATCCGCGCCCGCAACTCCCAGTGCATCCGAAAGCACGCCGCACGATCCGCCACCCGCCATTGTGCGACTGACGAACAGAAACCCGGTCCCGCTGTGGGAGCGTGCAGCCCCTCGCACCGCGGCCAGTGCGGCAGCTCCAAGGGTCAAGGCCGGAAGCCAGCGCTTCATGGGCAAACTCGACTAAGCTGACGCAGGCGCAAAAGAAAAACGGGCCGCCTTGCAATGGCGTGGCGGCCCGGCGTTTCTTTTCGGTAGGGCAGGCTCTTAAGCCGCGGTGGCAAAGGCCTCTGCGGGGAGCTTCATCATGTACTCGCTGCCCGCTTCCAGCTTGCGCCGTAGCGCGCCGGCATCAGGCAGGAAGCGTTCAGCGTAATAATTGGCCGAGACCAGCTTGGCTTCGTAGAACGCCGCGTCATCCGCGCCTTCGGCAAGCTTCGCCAGCGCCACCTTCGCCATCTTCAGCCAAAAAAAGCCGAGCGTCACGATCCCCATGATGTGCATGTAGTGATGCGCGCCCGCGCCAAGATTGTTGGGGTTGGTGAAGGCGTTCATCATGAACCACTGCGTCGCCGCCTTCTGCTCGCCCAGCGCCTTTTCGAGGCGTTCGGCGATGGGCTTCAGGGTCTCGTCCTGCTTGGCGGCGGCGATTTCCTCGTCGATCATCGCGAAGAAGGCCTGAATCGCCTTGCCCCCGCCAGCGGCCAGCTTGCGCCCACAAAGGTCCATCGCCTGCACCCCGTTGGCGCCTTCGTAGATCATCGCGATGCGGCTATCGCGCACGAACTGCTCCATGCCCCATTCGCGCACATAGCCGTGGCCGCCATAGACCTGCTGCATGTTGGTGGCGATGTCATAGCCCTTGTCGGTGCCGTAGCCCTTGATGACCGGGGTCATCAGCCCGATCAGCAGATCGGCGGTCTCGCGCTCTTCCAGGGTCTGGGCCTTGTGGGTGAGATCGACCTGCAACGCGCCCCACAGGCACAGCGCCCGCATCGACTCGGTGAACACCTTGGCGTCCATCAGCATCCGGCGCACGTCGGGGTGGACGAAAATCGGATCAGCCTTGGCCTCGGGATCAGCGGGGCCGGTCAGCGCGCGGCCCTGACGGCGGTCGAGCGCATAGGTGACAGCGTTCTGGTAGGCGACTTCGGCCTGAGCATAACCCTGAATGCCGACGCCGAGGCGCGCGGCGTTCATCATGATGAACATCGCGGCGAGGCCCTTGTTCTCCTCGCCGACGAGGTAGCCGGTCGCGCCGTCGTAGTTGAGCAGGCAGGTCGAGTTGCCGTGAATGCCCATCTTCTTCTCGATGGATCCGCAGGTGACGCCGTTGCGCACGCCCGGATTGCCATCGGCATCTAGCAGGAACTTGGGGACGATGAAGAGCGAGATGCCCTTGGTTGAATCGGGTGCACCCGGGGTCTTGGCCAACACCAGATGGATGATGTTGCTGGTGAGGTCATGCTCGCCGGCCGAGATGAAGATCTTGGTGCCGGTGATCGCATAGGTGCCATCGCCATTGGGCACGGCCTTAGTGCGGATCATGCCGAGATCGGTGCCGCAATGCGGTTCGGTCAGGTTCATGGTGCCCGACCACTCACCCGAGATCATCTTGGGAACGTAAGTGGCCTTCTGCTCGTCCGAGCCCTTGGCAAGGATCGCCGAGATCGCGCCGTGAGTGAGGCCGGGATACATCGCAAAGGCTTGATTGGCGGTGCCGGTGTATTCCTCGAGTACGAAGCCGAGGACGTGGGGCAGGCCCTGCCCGCCAAACTCCTCGGGCTGAGCGAGCGTGCCCCAACCGCTCTCGACATAGGCCTGATATGCCTCCTTAAAGCCCGGAGGGGTCGTGACCGAGCCGTCCTCGTGGCGGGTGCAGCCGTGCTCGTCACCGGCCTGATTGATAGGCGCCAGCACCTCGGCGCAGAACTTGCCGGCCTCGTTGATGACCGTATCGATCACATCGGTGGTCGCGTTTTCAAAGCCCGGCAGGTTGCCGTAGCTGGCAAGGTCCAGCACTTCGTTGACGATGAAGCGTGTGTCGCGGGTCGGGGCGGTATAGGTCGGCATCACGAAATCCCTTTGGTGAGCGTGTTTTCTGCGGAACGTTGGTAGGCGGTAGTCGATCAGCCCAGATCAAGCTTCTCGATTTCCGCCACAAACTCGGTCAATTCCTTGATGGAGGAATCGATGTCAGCGCGCTGATCCTGCAGTTTGGCGATATGCGCACGGCATTTCGCAATGGTGACGCGGCGCTGTTCGACCCGGCCATCATCGAGATCGTAAAGATCGATCATCTCGCGGATTTCCGTCAGCGAAAAGCCGACATTCTTGGCGCGCATGATCCACGCAAGTCGCGCGCGGTCGCGTTTGGAATAGACCCGGGTGAGGCCGACGCGGGCCGGATTGATCAGGCCTTCGTCCTCGTAAAAACGCAATGCGCGGGCGGTGCAGCCGAATTCCGAGGTCAAATCGGAAATCGTGAACTGCTCGCGCGCATGTTTGTCTGGACGATCAAGGTGGGCGCCATTGCGGCGCGGTTCAGCGTCCAAGGCGACCGGATCGGGCTTTTCGTCTGGGGCGGGTGCTGTAGCCATGGCCAGCGCATACCTTCCCTTTACGTGAGCGTCAAGTGTTGACCTTTACGAGAACAGGCTCCCCATCGCGCAGGTCAAGCCGACGGTAAAAGCAGGAATTCGCGCCCGTGTGGCAGGTCGGACCAGCGGGACTCGCCTCGATCACGAGTGCATCCTGATCGCAATCAACCATGATGGCTGCGACCTCGAGCACATGGCCTGACGTCTCACCCTTCATCCACAGCGACTGGCGAGACCGCGACCAGAAATGCACCCGCCCGCTACCCAGAGTCGCTTCGAGTGCCTCGGCGTTCATATGTGCCACGACCAGAACCCTGCCCGAGGATGCATCTGTTACCACCGCCGTCAGCAATCCGTTGGCATCGAACTTTGGCGCGAACACGGCACCGCATTCGCGTTCCGCCGTGGTCAAGGCTCTGTCGGTCACTGCGCAAACTCCTTTGAAAAATCTGTTCCCCGCGACCCGCCAAGGTTTGCCGATCGTGCCACCGCCGCGCCGCTCATGCGATGATTGTTGCAAGTTCACAACAGGACGCGGAAAAAAATGGCTCAATTGAAGTAACCGTCTTCCGCCTTTAAGCGCGCAGTGGAACAAGAAGGTCAGAACTTCTGCAAGGGGTTCTTCACTGAACAGCAGCGCCGCCCGGCGTCACGTTCAGGGGGTGATCGGACCGCAGACTGGCAACGGGGTGCCAGCGCGGCCGGTTGAACGATAGGGGACAGGATCCCGATGGCCAAGTTAGGGGGTGGCCATCCTGGCTCGCTCGAGCGGATCCTCACCGTTTCGTCACGTGGCGCCCGAGGCTCGCAAGGCCTCGGGCGTTATGTTTTGTAGCCGAGCATAGACTGCGTATGGCCCTCTTCTACCCTGGCAAAACAGGCGATCGCGATGCTGGCTGGATGCGCTGCTTCCAGCGCAGCCATACAGGCCCGACTTGTTGCGCCGCTGGTGAACACATCGTCGATCAAAATGACATCGCGTCCGGCGATTCGCGCCGCTCGCCCGGGCCGTAGGCCAATGGCTCCGGACAGCGCCGCCTCGCGCGCCTCGCGCCCCAATCCGCCGAGGTTGGGGGTGCGCTTGGGCCGCCACAGTCCGTCAACCAGCACCTCGCCCTTGCCAAGCCGAGCCAACTCGCGCGCCAGCAACGCCGCCTGGTTGAACCCACGCTGCCAGATGCGCCAGCGATGCAGCGGCACCGGCACGAGCAGCGGCGGCGCTTGGCTAGGGGACCGCTCCGGCAACCGTGCCGCGATCAGTTGCGCCAGCAACCGCGCAAGCGCGATCCGCCCGCCGTGCTTGTAAGCCAGCACCAGCTTGCGCGAGGTTTCATTGTAATACGTCGCAGCAAAAACCGGCACCCCAGCGCTGTCAGCGAAAGTGGATGACGGAACGTCGAGCGAAGCCCAACATGCCGCGCACAGCCCATCCTGGCTCGCAATCCCCGCGCCGCAGGCGGGACAACGCGGCGGATAGATCATATCCACCACGGGAGCGACAGCGCTGGCGAGATGGGCGACCACAGCCATAGCGTCTGGTGTCGCACGGCTTGCACTCAGCTGGCAAGCACGGCAGGGCGCCTTCCATGACACCAACGCCCGTGCCGAAGATCTTTGCCGAGCACCGCCGCCTTGCCCGCCTCGCCCGTGCGGCGGCGCGGCAACAAAATCGCGCTGATGCGGCAACCTTTCTGCTCGACGAAATTGCCGAGGACATGATCGAGCGGCTGAGCTTCGTCCGTCTCGAACCCACCCATTCATTGGTTATCGGCCCGTGCCCTGCTCGATTGGCGGACTATCTTGGTCAAGGCACGGCAATTTTGACACTGGCTGAGGCCGCCGATCCTTCACTTCCCCTCCCCGGCGGGCCCTACGATTTCATCGGCGTGGTGGGCCAACTTGACGCCGTCAATGATCTGCCCGGGGCGCTGATACACCTGCGCGGCGCGCTGGTGCCAGGTGGACTAACGATTGCCAGCTTCATCGGCGGGCAAAGCTTGTCCGCGCTGCGCGCCGCGATGATGGCTGCTGAACCCGAACGGCCCGCCGCCCGCCTTCACCCATTGGTCGATCCGCGCGCCGCGCCGCAACTGCTCCAGCGCGCCGGATGGAAAGACCCCGTCGTGGACAGCCATGTTTTGACAGCGCGCTATGACAACTTTGACCGCTTGGTGGCGGACCTGCGCGATCAGGGTCTCACCAATGCGCTGGCACGACCAGCTGCGCCGCTGGGCAAGGCTGCCGTCGCCCGCTCCCGCAACGCCTTTGCCGCCCGCGCCGATGCCGATGGAAAGACGCCTGAGACCTTCGAAATCGTCACCCTAACCGGGCGGCGATCCCTCGCTGGAACCTAAGCCTGCTTGAGCGCCGCTTGCGCTGCTGCAAGCCGCGCAATCGGCACCCGGTAGGGCGAGGCGCTGACGTAATCGAGGCCCACGCTTTCGCAAAAGGCGATGCTCGCCGGATCACCGCCATGCTCGCCGCAGATGCCGAGCTTGATCGCAGGCCGGGTCGCCCTTCCCCGCTCCGCCGCCAGTTCGACCAGCTGCCCGACGCCCTCGATGTCGAGGCTCACAAAGGGATCGCGCGGAAAAATGCCCTTGTCGACATAGACCGACAGGAACCGCGCCGCATCGTCGCGTGACACGCCCAGCGTCGTCTGCGTCAGGTCATTGGTGCCGAAGCTGAAGAATTCACCCTCTTCGGCGATCTCCCCTGCCATAAGCGCTGCACGCGGCAGTTCGATCATGGTGCCAACCAGATAATCGACCCGCGTGCCCTGTTCGGCGAACACCGCTTCAGCCACCCGGTCGACGAGCGCGCGAAGGATCGCCAGCTCGCGCTTGGTAGCGACCAGCGGGATCATGATTTCGGGCAGCGGTGCCTCGCCCGACGATGCCTTTACCGCGCACACGGCCTCAAAGATCGCGCGGGCCTGCATTTCGTAGATTTCGGGATAGGTGATCCCCAAACGGCACCCGCGGTGGCCGAGCATCGGGTTGAATTCGTGGAGCTCCCCTGCTCGCCGCTTCAGGTGATCCACGCCCAGTCCGGTTGCATCAGCGAGTTCGGCGAATTCCTCGTCGGCGTGGGGCAGGAATTCGTGCAGCGGCGGATCGAGCAGGCGGATCGTGCAGGGTAGGCCCGCCATTACCTCGAAGATCGCAGTGAAATCGGCGCGCTGTTCGGGCAGCAGCTTTTCGAGTGCCCGGCGGCGGCCCGCTTCGTCATCCGCCAAAATCATCTGGCGCACCAGCGAGATGCGCGAGGCTTCGAAGAACATGTGTTCGGTACGGCACAGCCCGATGCCTTCCGCGCCGAATTGCCGCGCCATGCGGCAATCCTCGGGCGTCTCAGCATTGGTGCGCACCTTCATCCGGCGCAGCTTGTCGGCCCACACCATCAGCACACCAAAATCGCCCGCAAGCTCCGGCTCGACCGTTGGCACGATGCCGAGCATGACTTGCCCCGTCGCGCCGTCGAGCGTGATCGCATCGCCTTCCTTAAGCTCGGTCGAACCGATCCGCAGCGTGCGCGAGGTGCGATCAATCGACACAGCGCCCGCGCCCGACACGCAAGGCCGCCCCATCCCGCGCGCCACCACCGCGGCGTGGCTGGTCATCCCGCCGCGCGCGGTCAGAATGCCTTGGGCCGCATGCATGCCGTGAATGTCCTCTGGCGAGGTTTCGACCCGCACCAGAATGACCTTCTCGCCGCGCCCTGCCCATCGCTCGGCCGTGTCGGCGTCGAGCACGATCCGGCCCGCTGCAGCGCCCGGTGAGGCAGGCAGGCCCGAGGTCAGCACATGGCGCTCGGCCTTGGGATCGAGCGTTGGGTGGAGCAGCTGGTCCAAAGCCATCGGATCGACCCTGCGCACGGCCTCGCGTTCGTCGATCAGGCCCTCGGCGACCATATCGACCGCCATCTTGAGCGCGGCCTTGGCGGTGCGTTTGCCCGAGCGGGTTTGGAGCATCCACAGCGTACCGCGTTCCACCGTGAATTCAATATCCTGCATGTCCTTGTAGTGAAGTTCCAGCAGGTCGAACACGCGGGCGAGTTCCGCGTAAGCCTCGGGCAAAGCCTCTTCCATCGACAGCGGCTTGGCCCCCGCCGCCTCGCGCGCCGCCTTCGTGAGGTATTGCGGCGTGCGGATCCCCGCGACCACGTCCTCGCCTTGGGCGTTGATCAGGTATTCGCCGTAGTAGGCCCGCGTCCCCGTCGCCGGATCGCGGGTGAAGGCGACCCCGGTGGCGCTGGTTTCGCCCATGTTGCCGAACACCATCGCCTGCACGTTGACCGCGGTGCCCCAGTCACCCGGAATGTCGTTCAACCGGCGATAGACTTTGGCGCGGTCGCTGTCCCAGCTGTCGAACACAGCCCGGATCGCGCCCCACAGCTGTTCGTGGACATCCTGCGGGAAGTCCCAGCCGAGCTCATCCGCAACAATCTGCTTGAACTCGCCGACGAGCGCCTGCCAGTCCTCAGACTCCATCTCGGTATCGCTGTAGAAGCCCTTGTCTTCCTTGGCGATCTCCAGCGCTTCTTCAAACAGGCCGTGATCGAGGCCAAGCACCACGTCGGAATACATCTGGATGAAGCGGCGGTACGAATCCCACGCAAAACGTGCATCGCCGGAGGATGCTGCGAGGCCCTGCACGGTCGCATCATTAAGCCCGAGGTTGAGTACCGTGTCCATCATCCCCGGCATCGACACCCGCGCACCGGAGCGCACGGATACCAGCAGCGGGTCCGCCGCATCGCCGAAGCGCTTGCCCACAGTCGCCTCGACATGGGCCAAGGCCTCAGCCACATCACTTCGCAACCCATCGGAGAAATCGGCGCCATCGCGCAGATAAGCCACGCATTCTTCGGTGGTGATGGTGAAGCCCGGGGGAACCGGCAGGCCGATGCTGGCCATCTCCGCGAGGTTCGCGCCCTTGCCCCCCGCTACGGTCTTGTCCTTCTGACGCGGATCGGAGTGAGCGGCCTTGCCTCCGAATACATAGACCGTCTTCAACGTCATAGCAGTCCTCAAATGCTGCGGCGAAGTTGACACTGTCAACTTTGCAAAAGTAGGTTCGGGCAGTAACTCTATCTATTTCAGGGCGTTTTTTCCGTTAAGCGAAGTTGACACTGTGGCGCTTTCGTCTTTTCTAGCCCTCGATCCGGCTGAAATCGGCAACCTGGTGCACCGCATCACGGAAACGCGCCAGCAGCGCAAGGCGTGCGGAACGCTTGTCCGCATCCGCGTCGTTGACGGTCACCTCTTCAAAGAACCGGTCGATGGGCGCGCGCAAGGTGGCAAGCGCAGCCATCGCATCGGCGAACCGCTCGGCCTCCACCGCCGCGGCAGCGCGGGGAGCGGCATCGGCAAGCGCGTCGATCAGCGCCTTTTCGGCCGGATCGGGGGTGTAGGAAAGGGCTTGAACCTCCCCCGCTTCATCCGTCATGCCAGCGAAAGCTGGCACCTCAGGCGTTTGCGCACTGCCGCCCGAGGCCCCAGCTTCCGCTGGGGTGACGAGGTAGTTTTCCTTTTTGAGGATATTCGCCGCGCGCTTGTAGCCTGCAAGGAGGTTGGTGCCATCCTCGGTGGTGACGAAGGCCTGCAACGCGTGAACGCGCGCGAGCAGGCGGACAAGATCATCCTCCCCGCCGAGCGCGAACACAGCATCGATCAGATCGTGGCGGACGCCCGCTTCGCGTTGCTGAACCTTGAGGCGGTCAACGAGGAACTCTATCAATTCCTTGGGCACACGAAGCCGAATTGTCCGCAACCACCCTGACGTGTGATTTATGGTAAAATCTATATTGTAGAAGGGGCTGTCGATAGTTTTGCCGTCATCTATAACGCCAAAATCTGGATACGGTTTGAATAGGTCGGATACCGCCGCGACAGCACCTCCCTCAAAACCGATGATATCGTATCTTAGGTTGGTAACGGCCACCCGGAAAAGATGTACCAGCGGAACCCGTATCTTGTTTTTTAAGATCAGAGATAAAAAGCCGAGTGCCGCTCGACGAATTGCAAAGGGATCTTTCGAGCCAGTCGGCCTTTGTTCAATGTTGAAAAACCCAACCAACGTATCCAACTTATCCGCTAGCGACACCGCCACCGTCACCGGCGCGGTCGGCACGTCATCGCCCTGCCCGACCGGCTTGTAGTGATCGCGGATTGCCTCGGCGACCTCCACCGGAAGGCCTTCCTTCGCGGCGTAGTATCCGCCCATCAGGCCCTGCAATTCGGGGAATTCGCCGACCATTTCGGTGACCAAATCGGCCTTGCACAGGCGGGCGGCTTGCTCGGCGAGGTCGGCCAACTCCTCAACCGTTCGGGCTGAGCTTATCGAAGCCCCGTTCTTTGCTTCGGAAGAGAAGAACGGCCCTTCGACAGGCTCAGGGCGAACGGAGGTGGGTGTGACGATGCCCTGTTCCACCAACCACCGCGCCAGCTTGGCGACACGCTCGACCTTGTCGGCGACCGTGCCCAGCTTCTCGTGGAAGGTGATCCGCGACAGCTTCTCGGCATGGACGGCAAGCGGGGTCTTCTGGTCCTGCTCCCAGAAGAACCGCGCATCCGAAAGGCGCGCGGCGAGGACCTTGCGGTTGCCGTCGATCACCACCGGCGGGTCGATCGCCTCGATATTGGCGGTGCAGATAAAGGCGTTGGCGAGCTTGCCCGCGCTGTCCTGGCAGACGAAATACTTCTGGTTCACCCGCGCGGTGAGCTGGATCACCTCGGGCGGGACATCGAGGAACGCCTCGTCGAAGCGGCCGAGCAGCGGAACCGGCCACTCGGTCAGCCCGGCGTTCTCGATCACCAGACCTTCGTCTTCGACGAGCGTCAGGCCTGCTGCGGCTGCGGCCTTGGCGGCGCCTTCGCGGATAAGCTTGCAGCGCTCGGAGAAGTGAACGACCACATGCGCCGCGCGCAGGGTTTCGATATAGGCCCCGGCATTGGCGATCTCGACCGGGCCGGAATGGTGGAAGCGGTGCCCCATCGTCACGCGCCCGCTGACGATGCCGTCAATCTCGCAAGGAACCACCGCGTCGTCCAGCAAGGCGATGATGCCCGAAAGCGGACGCACCCAGCGCAACGATCCGGTGCTGAGCGAAGCGGCGCCCCAGCGCATCGATTTGGGCCAGGGAAAAGCGCGGATGATCGCCGGAATGGCCTCGGCGAGAACCTCGGCGGTTTTGCGCCCCGGCTTTTCGACCACGGCGAAATATACGCCATCGCGCTCGACCAGCTGGTCCTCGCTAAGACCAACCTTCCGCAGAAAGCCTTCGAGCGCCTGCGGTGGCGCGCCGACCTTGGGGCCCTTGGTTTCCTCGCTCACGGCCTCGGTCGCAAGCGGCAGATCCTTGGCGATCAGGGCCAGACGGCGCGGCGTGGCGAAGGTTTCGATCGAACCCGCCGTCAGTCCGGCCTTGTCCAGCGCATCGGCAAATAGCCGCGCCAGATCTTCCTTGGCCTTGGGTTGCATCCGGGCGGGGATTTCCTCGCAGCGCAGTTCGAGCAGGAAGTCGGCCATCAGAATTTCCGTTCGTGCTGAGCTTGTCGAAGCACTGCACTTTTCTTGATTGCATGGGGCGAAAAGAAGGACAGCCCTTCGACAAGCTCAGGGCGAACGGGGTTGAGGTTACGCGAACTCACAGCACCCACCCGGGATACTTCGCCTGCCACTCGGGCGTCATCTTCTCGGCATAGGCCTCGCAGGATGAGCGCGCGAGGTCGCGCACGCGGCCCATATAGCTGGCGCGTTCCTGCACGGAGATCACCCCGCGCGCCTGGAGCAGGTTGAACACATGGCTCGCCTCGACCGCCTGTTCATAGGCGGCGATGGGCACCCCGGCGCCAAGCGCATTGCGGCATTCGGCCTCGGCCTTGGCGAAGAGGTCGAACAGCGCGTCGGTATCGGCAACCTCAAAGTTCCACTTCGACATCTGGCGCTCGTTCTCGAGGAACACATCGCCATAGGAAACCCCGGCGCTGTTGAAGGCCAGATCGTACACGTTGTCGACGCCCTGAATATACATCGCAAGGCGCTCAAGCCCGTAGGTCAGCTCGCCCGCGACCGGCTTGCAGTCGAAGCCGCCCATCTGTTGGAAATAGGTGAACTGGGTGACTTCCATCCCGTCGCACCACACTTCCCAGCCCAGCCCCCAGGCACCGAGCGTTGGGCTTTCCCAGTCGTCCTCGACAAAGCGGATGTCGTGCGCGAGCGGATCGATGCCGATCGCGGCGAGGCTCTTGAGATAGAGCTCCTGAATGTCCGGCGGCGAGGGCTTCAGGATCACCTGATACTGGTAGTAGTGCTGCAGCCGGTTCGGGTTCTCGCCATAGCGACCGTCGGTCGGGCGGCGGCAGGGTTGGACGAAAGCCGCATTCCACGGCTCCGGCCCGAGGGCGCGCAAAGTGGTGGCCGTGTGGAACGTGCCCGCGCCCATGCGCATGTCATAGGGCTGGAGAATCACGCAGCCCGCCTCATGGCTCCAAAAATCGTGGAGGGTCAGGATCATATCCTGAAACGAGCGCGCAGGATCGCGCGGCGCGGGCGTAAATTGGGAGAGGGCGCTCATGGCGCCTCGCCATGGCCGAACACCCCGATAGCGTCAATGCCGCGTTGCAGCACAGGGGGGGGCGGAAGGCGTGCAGGTCACGTTTTGACGACACAAAGTCAGGTTGTGTTGACATGGTCAGCGAATCACGACATATAGTCAGGGCAACCTGACATTCCGGAAGGTTGTGATGACACCCCCTCTTCCTCCCCAGGAGAACCGCCATGACCCTTCGCCTTCCCCTTGCTCTTGCTGCTGCCCTGATCCTGGCCCCCGCGGTCGCGCATGCTTCGCCTGCAAACACGACCGAATTCGATGCCTCGGTAGCGCATGACGATCTTGACCTGACCACCAATGAGGGCGTCTCTCGTCTTGACGAGCGGGTCCGCACCTGGGTGCGCCAGATGTGCCAGAACGGCGGACGCGATAGCGCCTCGGTCCGGCTCGAGCGCGACTGCCGCGTCAGCGCGCTGGCAGCCACTGCGCCGCAGGTGCGCGTTGCCATTGCCAATGCGCGCGCTGAAAGCATCCGTTTCGCCGAGCGCGCCCCCTCCCCCACATCGCCCGCCGCCACTCCCGGCGCGTGATGTCCCTCGCAGGCGGAGGGGCTAGCCCGGCCCCTCCGCCCCCCACTATCGAAGTAGGAGCCTGATGTAATGGACCGCACGATTACGATGAAGCGTTGGCAGGCCTACGTGCTGCTCGGCCTCAGCGGCTTTGCGATCGGAAATGTGCTCGCCAAGCTGACCACCGCCTTGGGATTTTGACGCCATGGCGAAAGCAAAAATGAACCGCGCCAGCATTTTCATGGGCGCCAGTTGGGTTGGCCTTGGTGCCCTCATTTTGACCGTCGCCGCCGCGTTCGCCGATGCTCCGCTGGTGATAGCCCTACCCCTAATTCTGCTCGTGATCAGCAGCACCTACGTCATGCTGTTCACCCGGCGCGCGGATGAGTTCACGGAAGGTCTGTGGAACGCCGGCGCAAGTGTTGCCTTCGGGACGATGCTTATCACCTTCCTCGGCCTGCCCGCTGCCGAAGGCTTTTTTGACGGCGCGACCGACACCGAAGATGGCAAGAACATTCCCGCGGCTGTGGTGCCTCTGCTGGCCATCGCCGCCTTCTACATCGGCCTGTTCGTCAAGCGCCTGCTGGGAGACAGATGATGCCTTACAGACCCGGCCGTGTTTCGTCAGATGACAGGACGCGCTACTTCACCACGCTGTGGATCGGGCTTCCGGCCTCACTTCTCAATGTGTGCTGGCTGATTTTTGCGCCGCAAGATACAATGGCACCCAATCTCTTCGGCGTTTTTGCTGCCGCGTCAATCGGGTTCCTCCCGTTCGCCTACAGCCATGACGAATTCATTCAGGCTCATTTGTGGACGGCGTCTCGCTGGGCGCTTGGTGCAGCTGGATTGCTGATGATGCTTGGAGTGTTTCCTGTTTTGAGGACATTGGAACTCTTGGCAGCGATTGATGTGACCTTGGGCCTCTCACTCGTTGCTTTGGTTTTTCATGTCGCTTTGGCAGCGAGCCGGTGGCGCGGAGGCGCAAATCCATGAAAAACCGCCTCAAAGTCCTCCGTGCCGAGCGCGACTGGAGCCAGGCCGATCTCGCGGTGCATCTCGATGTTTCGCGGCAGGCGGTCAACGCCATCGAAACCGGCAAGCACGACCCGTCCCTCCCCCTCGCCTTCCGCATCGCGCGGCTGTTCGAGATGACAATCGAGGAAATTTTTCATGACGAAGCCTGACATGATTGAAGAAACGACTGCCAGGTCCGACCGCACTGTGCTCCTGTTGCGCATGCTGATCGGCACGCTGGGCGGCGTAGCGCTGATTGTCCTCGCCGGGGTCTTCGCTGGCTATCTTAGCGTCGCGATCAAACGTGCATCAGTCGAGCTGGTCAGTGTCGTGATCCTCGCTAGCATCGTCGGCCTTTTCGCACTGGTGGCCTACGGCATGTGGCGGTTCTGGCCGAGCGCATCAGGCGAACCGGTGGCGAGAAGTACCCGCAAGGCGACGCGGCTCACTTATGCCATGTGTGGGCTGGGTGTCTTCCTGGGTTTCGCCTTTGCCATCAGCAACGACAGCGCTTCGACGTCACTGTTTTCAAACGGTCCCATCAGCAACCTGACAGCAGTTGTGGCGATTGTCGGCTGGTCGCTGCTGACGCCGCTGCTGACCTGGTTGTGGTGGCGGACGATAGATGAGCACGAGAAAGCTACCTATGCCGAAGCCAGCGTGATCGGCGCCCACTTCTATCTTATCGGCGCGCCGACATGGTGGATTGCCACCCGCGCGGGCTGGCTGCCCGCGCAGGACCCGATGATCGTGTGGCTGATCGTGCTCGCTGTGCTGACCGTTGTCTGGCTTTATCGACGCTATTTCTGACCTTGATCAGGAGAGATTTCATTCCCCGTTCAATTCCAGAACGTTCTACCCACCAACCTCAAAAGGAACCCCCGATGAAACTTGCCAACCTGCTTGCCCTGACCGCCGCCCCATTTGCGCTGTTCGCCGCAAACCCTGCTCTGGCCGATAACCACACGGCCACCAGCGCTGCCACAACCACCGCAGCCACCAAGGGCCCGGCATTGTGGAAGGTCGCGGACGAGGACACCACGATCTACCTGTTCGGCACGGTCCATGTGCTGCCCAAGGGGATCGAGTGGTACGACGAGACCATCGCGACCGCGCTGACCGGATCAGACACGATCGTCACCGAAATTCCGATGGACGCGGCGAGCGAGGCCCAGGGGCAACAGCTCACCATGTCCAAGGGCCTGCTGCCTGCTGGCACCACGCTGCGTTCGCTGCTGACCCCTGAACAGACCGCGACCTTTGGTACCGCAATGGGGAAAATCGGTGCACCGGTTGAAGCCTTCGATCCGTTCAAGCCATGGCTGGCGGGCCTCACGCTCTCGATCCTTCCGCTGATGCAGCAGGGCTACGACCCAGCAAGCGGGGTGGAAAAGGTGCTGCTCTCCAAAGTCCCCGAAAAGCCCAAGGGCTCACTCGAGACCCTCGAATTCCAGCTCGGCATCTTCGATAACATGACCCAGGAAGCGCAGATCGCGTTCATGATGGAAGCTGCCACCGGGATCGATGAATTGAAGCCCATGCTGGATCGGATGGTCGCAGAATGGGTCAAGGGCGATGCGGATGCGCTGGCTGCCGTCATGAACGAAGGCATGACCGATCCGGCCGTCGCTGAAGCGCTGCTGTATAGCCGCAATGCCAACTGGGCCGAGTGGATCGACACCCGCCTCGACACCCCCGGCACAGTGTTCATCGCGGTTGGCGCTGGCCACCTTGCGGGCCCCAAGAACGTGCAGGATCTCCTCGCGCAGAAGGGCATCACCACGAGCCGGGTCAAGTGATCCGAGCTTGCCTGCGATGACAGTATCCATGGGGGGCGAATGGGGCAAGGCGTTGCGCCGCGCTGCGCTGGTCGTGCTCGCCCCCCTCACCATCCTTGCCCTCGCCGGGTGCACCGATGCGCCCGGCAAGGAGCTGGCAGACGGGACCCCGCCCAACCCGCTGCTCTACGAAATCGCCAGTGCTGACGGCACGGTGGAGGGCTGGATGCTTGGAACCATCCACGCCCTCCCCGACGGCACCCAATGGCGCACAAACGAGATCGGCCGGGTCATCGACACGGCCGATCTGCTCGTGGTGGAGATCGGTGAATTGAAAGGCCGCGACGAGGGCCCCTCAATCTATTTCAGCCTTGCGCAGCGCCCTGGCCTGCCCCCGCTCGCCACGCGCCTGCCGCCCGAATTGCGCCCGCAGCTAGCCAGGCTGCTGGAGCGCGGCGGGATGGAGTCCGATGATTTCGCCGTGGAGGAAACATGGGCCGCCGCCATCGCGCTGGCCCGGATCAATGCGACCGGCGATCCTGCCAATGGCGTCGACAGCGCGCTGATCAAAGATTTTGCCGGGCGGCCGGTGCGCGAGCTCGAGGGGCTTCGCGGGCAGCTGTCGATTTTCGACCGCCTGCCGGAAAGCGCCCAGCGCAGCATGCTCGCAGCGGTGGTTCGCGAGAGCGAAAAGACCCGCAAGGACCCCGCACGGCTGCAACGCGCTTGGCTTGCGGGCGACGCAGCCACAATCGAACAATCAACCCGAGAGGGCTTTCTTGCCGACCCAGCCTTGCGCGAGGCGCTGCTGGCGGGGCGTAACTGGCGCTGGGTCAAGGCGCTCGTCCCCATGCTGGAACAGGACCCGCGCCCGCTGATCGCGGTGGGAACTGCCCATCTGGTCGGGCCGGACGGGCTTGCGGCGCTGCTCGAGGCTGAGGGCTATCAGGTCCGGCGCATGCAGGCAGGCCCCCGCGCTAAAGCGGTTGCCAAACCAGCGATCTCTCTCTAAGGGCCCGCGCTTCGGCGCTCCGGTCATCCCTGGAGGCGGTGCGCTGATGGTATATCTCTCAACACGCATTCGAAAGGCATGACTATGAGCGAAGCTCTGAACCTGCCGGCCGAAGCGCGCGAACGGGCTGGCAAGGGAGCCTCCCGAGCACTTCGCCGCGATGGTCGGACGCCTGCTGTCATTTATGGCGGCAAGGAAGAACCCACCCTGATCCACGTCGAGCAGAAGGAACTGGTCCGTCAGCTGATGACCGGCCACTTCATGAACTCGATCGTCAACATCGAGATCGGTGGCCAGACCATTCGCACTCTGCCCAAGGATGTTGCGTTCCACCCGGTGACCGACCGCCCGACCCATGTCGATTTCCTGCGCATGACCGGCGACAGCATGGTCGAAGTGATGGTGCCGGTGGTATTCATCAACGAAGCCGCTTCGCCCGGCCTCAAGAAGGGCGGCGTGCTCAACATCGTGCGTCACGAGCTTGAGCTGCTGTGCCCGAACGCCGAAATCCCTGACGACATCCAGATCGATGTCACCGGCAAGGAAATCGGCGATGCGATCCACATCAGCGAAGTCGCGCTGCCCGCTGGCGTGAAGAGTGTCATCACCGATCGCGACTTCACCATTGCCACGCTCGTCGCCCCTTCGGGCCTCAAGAGCAGCGAAGGCGATACCAACAACGGGTAATCAGGCCCGATCGCCGCTTTTGGCTTCTGAACGCCGGGCTTCCTTCGCGGGAAGTCCGGCGTTTCGTTTTGTGTCAGGCATCGTTAGGAACACGCCATGCAGATCTGGGTCGGCCTTGGAAATCCCGGACCGCGCTATGCGCTCCACCGGCACAATGTCGGCTTCATGGCTGTGGACGTGATCGCCGAGATGCACGGCTTCGGCCCGGTGCAGGCGAAGTTTCAGGGCTGGGTGCAAGAAGGGCGCATCGGGACGCACAAGGTGCTGCTGCTGAAGCCTGCCACCTTCATGAACGAAAGCGGCCGCAGCGTCGGGGAAGCGCTGCGGTTCTACAAGCTCGGCACCGAGGCGCTGACCGTGTTCCATGACGAGCTCGACCTTGCCCCCTTCAAAGTCAAAGTGAAGCAGGGCGGCGGCCATGCGGGGCATAATGGTCTGCGCTCAATCGACCAGCATCTGGGCGCAGAATTCCGCCGCATCCGGCTCGGCATCGGCCATCCGGGACACAAGGACCGCGTGACGGGCCACGTGCTCGGCAATTTCGCCAAAGACGAACAGGACGATCTGGCTGCGATGCTCGGTGCTATTGGTGCAGAAGCCGAATGGCTGGCGAAGGGCGATGACGTGCGCTTCATGAATGATGTGGCGCTCAGGCAGCAGGGCTGATCCTTGGAACGCGTCCTCATCATCGGCCCCTGCGGTTCGGGCAAGAGCACCCTCGCCCGCGAACTCGCGCCCCTGCTTGGACTGCCGCTGGTCCACATGGATCAGCTTGGCTGGCAGGCAGGCTGGGTCGAAACCGAAAAGGCCGAACTTCACGCGCGCCTCACCGAGGCCGTGGCGCAGGAACAGTGGCTGATCGAGGGCAATTACGGCAGCACCCTCGCCCCTCGGCTCGAACGGGCGGATACGGTGATCTATCTCGATTTCCCGATCCGCTTGTGCCTGTGGCGGCTGATACGCCGCATCGTCACCCACCGCGGCCAATCGCGCCCCGATATGCCCGAAGGGTGCCCCGAGCGGTTCGATGCGGCGTTCTTCTGGTATGTGATGAACTGGAATACCGGGCCGCGAGTGCGCACAGAAGCCCACCTTGCGCCTCATGCGGCCAAGGTGATCCGCCTCACCTCGCCGCAGATGCTTGCACAATGGCGCAAAGCCAATAGGCTTGGTTGATCCGTTTCAATCAGGGAATACCGCCATGAGCCTCGACCGCCGCACGCTTCTCGCCGGAGCCGCCGCCACGGCTTCGCTCGCTGCCAGTGTCCGCGCCGGCGCTGCCGTGCCGGTTTACGACCCGCAGGTCAGCCTCAAGGGCAAAAGCGTGCTCATAACCGGCTGCTCGTCCGGCTTCGGGCGGCTTTCGGCAGAACTGCTGGCGCGGCAGGGAGCGAAGGTCTTCGCCACTATGCGCAACCTGCCCCGCCCTGAGGCTACATCGCTGCTGGAGCTGTCGGCAAAGGAAAAGCTCGACATCCACATCATCGGCATCGACGTGACCTCGGACGAGCAATGCAGCGCCGGGGTCGCCGCGGCCGAACAGATCAATGGCGGACCCATCGACGTGCTCGTCAACAACGCCGGGATCGGCATCACCTCGCCAGTTGAGGTGCAGGACATGGAGGCGACCCGCCTGATGTTCGAGACCAACGTTTTCGGCCCCCACCGCATGGCGCGCGCGGTGCTGCCGGGGATGCGCAAGAAAGGCGGCGGGCTGATCATCCAAGTCTCGAGCCAGCTGGGACGGGTGATTGCGCCCTATTCCGGCCATTACTCCGCCACCAAATTCGCATTGGAAGCGATGAGCGAACAGCTCGCCTATGAGCTGGTGCCGCACGGTATCGATGTCAGCATTATCGAGCCCGGCGGTTATCCCACCAAGGTCTGGGTCAACCGCAACGTCTATTCCGCCGCGCTGAAGGAGCGCGCTGAGACGAACCACACCGATGGCTACCCGCAGCAGGTTGCCCGCATGGGGACCGAAGACGGGTCGGGCCGCAGCAATGATCCGATGGACGTCGCCCGCGCCATAGCCAGCCTGATCGCACAAGCACCCGGCACCCGCCCGCTGCGCCTGCCGGTCGCGCCCGGCAGCAAGCCGCAAGAGCCGATCAATACCGTCACCGCTGAGGTGCAGACCGCGTGGCTCGGCGGCTCGCCGCTGATCGGCCCGCTCGTCCGCAGCGTGCATCAACGCTGATGCGGCTCAATCAGGTCACGGTCGGCTGCACCGACTATGCCGCCTCGGTCGCGTTCTACACTGCGCTGGGCCTGACCCAGATCGTTGACGCACCCCCGCGCTACGCTCGGTTCGAGACGCCGAGTGGCGAAACCTTCTCGATCCACCACGCCGATCAGGTCGCCGCGCCCACGACGGTGGTCTATTTTGAGATCGAACAGCTTGACCAGACTGTGGCAATCCTCAAGAGCGCGGGCCTGCGTTTCACATCAGATCCCGTCGATGAGACTTGGGGCTGGCGCGAGGCCCGGCTGCACGATCCGGCAGGCAATGAAATCTGCCTGTTCAGCGCCGGCGCCTTCCGCCGCTTTCCCCCATGGCGCATCGACGGCAAGACCGAGGATTAAGATATGGGTTTCCGTTGCGGGATTGTCGGCCTGCCCAATGTCGGCAAGTCGACCTTGTTCAATGCGCTCACCGAGACACAGGCGGCGCAGGCGGCGAATTACCCGTTCTGCACGATTGAACCGAACGTTGGTCAGGTCGCGGTGCCCGACGAGCGCCTGCAGAAGATCGCCGCCATTGCCAAGAGCGCGAAGATCATCGAGACCCAGCTGGGTTTTGTCGACATCGCCGGCCTTGTTAAGGGCGCGAGCAAGGGCGAAGGGCTCGGCAACCAGTTCCTCGGCAATATCCGCGAGGTGGACGCGATTGTTCATGTGCTGCGCTGCTTTGAGGATGACGACATCCAGCACGTCGCCAACAAGGTCGATCCCATTGCGGATGCCGAAGTGGTGGAGACCGAATTGATGCTCTCGGACCTTGAGAGCCTCGAGAAGCGTGTGCCTGCGGCTGCCAAGCGCGGCGCGGCTGGCGACAAGGAAGCCAAGGCGATGGCGAGCGTGCTCGGCCAGGCGCTCGAACTGCTGCGCGAGGGCAAGCCGGCCCGCCTGACGGAGCCGGGCGACGAGGAAGAAGCGCGGCTGTTCCGTCAGGCGCAGCTGCTGACCGCAAAGCCGGTGCTGTATGTGTGCAACGTCGCGGAGGAAGATGCAGCGGAAGGCAACGAACTCTCGGCCAAGGTCTTCGCCAAGGCCGCAGCAGAGGGTGCGGAGGCCGTGGTGGTCTCGGCCGCGATCGAAGCCGAGCTGGTGGCGATGCCGGTGGAAGACCGCGGCGAATTCCTCGAAGCCCTCGGCCTCACCGAAAGCGGCCTCGCCCGCGTGATCCGCGCCGGATACAAGCTGCTGGGCCTCAAGACCTTCTTCACCGCGGGCCCCAAGGAAGCCCGCGCCTGGACCTTCCCCGATGGTGCCAAGGCCCCCCAGGCGGCAGGCGAGATCCACTCCGACTTCGAACGCGGCTTCATCCGCGCCGAAACCATCGCTTACGAGGACTACGTGACGCTAGGCGGCGAAGCAGGTGCGAAGGAAGCCGGCAAGCTGCGGCAGGAAGGCAAGGAATACGTCGTGCAGGACGGCGACGTGCTATTGTTCAAGTTCAACGTCTGATCCGCGCGCGTCTCGCAATTGTCGTGCAGCGCGGCTAGGCTTAAATGATGCGTTACCTCCTGATCCTGCTCGCCGCCTTGCTCTTGCCTGCCCAAGCCTGGGCACAAGGCACTGCCCGTCCGATTACCATCCTTGTCGGGATCGACGGCTTTCGCCCCGATTACCTTGAGCGCGGCATCACGCCGCGCCTTTCGGCGCTCGCGGCAGCAGGGGCCAGCGGTCCGATGCGGCCGAGTTTTCCGACAAAGACCTTCCCCAATTTCTACACCCTCGTCACTGGTAAGCGGCCGGATCGCAGCGGGATCGTTGACAATTCGATGCTGGATCCGCGCCGTCCGGGGCAGATGTTCGGTCTCGGCAACAATCCGCAGGCGCTCGATCCCTTCTGGTGGGACGAGGCCGAGCCGCTGTGGGTCACCGCCGAACGTGCGGGGATCCGCTCTGCCACCATGTTCTGGCCGGGCAGCGAAGTGCCGATCCGCGGAACGCGGCCCAGCGACTGGCTACGCTACGATCAGGCGGTCAGCAATGTCCAGCGGGTCAACACCGTGCTCGACTGGATGCGCCGTCCGCCCGCGATCCGCCCGGATTTCGTGACGATCTATTTCGACACGGTCGACACAGCCGGTCACCGCTTCGGACCCGACAGCGCGGAAGTGAACGCCGCGGTCGCCGAAGTGGATAAGCGGGTCGGCGAACTGGTCGACGGGATGGCAATGCTGGGGATCTCGGCGAACCTCGTGATTGTCGCCGATCACGGGATGCGGCAGGTAAGTTCGGAGCGGCTGATCCCGCTCGATCCGCTGATCGACCGGGCGAGCTATCAGCTGATCACCGGCGGGCCCTATGCCGCGATCGAGCCGGTGACAGGCACCGACGAACGCGTGGCGCAGGCGCTGCTGGTGTCGCACGACCATATGACCTGCGCGCGCAAGCAAGACCTGCCGGCCCGCCTTGCCTATGGAAAGAACCCTAGGGTTGCGGCAATCATCTGCATTGCCGAACCCGGCTGGATGATCGTGCCCGGCCCGCTGCCCGCCCCGATCGAGGGCGGCGCACACGGCTACGACAATGCGGATCTGGAAATGCTCGCGCTGTTCATCGCAACCGGCCCGGACTTTGCCGAAGGGACGAAACTGGACGTGTTCGACAATGTGGCAGTCGCAGCCCTTTTGCGCGCAGTGATGGGCTTGCCCGAAGATGTGACGGCAGACGGCGAGCTGGCGGATGTGAGGGCAGCGCTACGGAGCTAGTGCCGTCCGAACAGCTTCTCGACATCCTCCATGCTGAGCTTCACCCACGTTGGCCGCCCGTGATTGCATTGGCCTGAGCGCGGGGTCGCTTCCATCTCGCGCAGCAGCGCGTTCATTTCCGCCACGCTGAGCGTGCGTCCGGCCCTGACCGATCCGTGGCAGGCCATCGTCGCCAGCACCAGTTCGAGCCGCTCGGCCAGCAGCAGCGCCCCGCTGTCTTCCTGCTTCCCGTGTTTAGCAATGTCGTCGGCGAGGTCGCGCAGCAGCGCGGCACTGTCAGCCTTGGGCAGCGAGGCGGGAAGCGCGCGGACCAGCATCGCGACGGGACCGAAGCGCTCAATCACGAGGCCGTAGCGGGCAAGGCCCTCGGCGGCGTCTTCCAAGCGGTCGCAATCGACTTCGTCCATCTCGACCACATCGGGGACCAGCAGGGCTTGGCTGCGGCGGTTGGCTTCTTCTGCCCCAGCGGCGCGCAGGCGTTCGAGAACGAGGCGTTCGTGGGCGGCGTGCTGATCGACCAGCACGAGGCCATCAGCGGCTTCGGCAACGATGTAGGTGTTCGCCACCTGACCGCGCGCGATGCCGAGAGGGTATTCCCGTGCCCCCACTGGCACCGGCGCAGCTTCCTCTGCGCGGCCTTGAGGTTGCGACCGCGCCAACCCGGCCTCACGGAGCAATAGCCCCTCTCCTTGAGGGGAGGGGTTTTGGAGGGGGGCTCCGGTCCAGACGGGATACGGCAGCCCCCCCGACCCCGGCCCTTCCCCCGAGGGGATGGTAGAAGAAGTGGTCTCACTCACCCACCGTGCCATCGCCGCACGATCAGGCCCCTGCGCACTACGGCGATCCCCTGTCGCCAGCGCTTGCCGCAGCCCGGAGACGATGAACCCGCGAACGCCAGCGCTGTCCCGGAACCGCACCTCGGTCTTGGCCGGGTGTACATTCACGTCGACATCCTGCGGGGGCAGGTCGAGGAAAAGCGCCAGCACCGCGTGGCGGTCGCGCGCGAGCATGTCGGCATAGGCTCCGCGCACCGCCCCCACCAGCAGGCGATCCTTTACCGGGCGGCCATTGACGAAGAGGTATTGGTGATCGGCGACGCCGCGATTGTAAGTCGGCAGGCCCGCAATCCCAGTCAGCCGCATCACCCCATGCGGCGTTTCGCGCAATTGTTCGATGGGGACAGAATTGTCCTTCAATTCATGCGCGATAATCCGGGCTACACGGGTCGCGAGCTGCTCGCCCGCTTGGAGGCTCAGGACCATGCGCTTGCCCCCCTCACCCACCGTTTCCAGCGTAAACGCAATATCGGGTCGCGCCATCGCAAGGCGGCGCACAACGTCCAGACAGGCGGCATACTCGCTGCGGGCGGATCTCAAGAATTTGCGCCGCGCGGGCACTTTGGCGAACAGATCTTCGACCCGCACCCGGGTGCCCGGAGGCAGCGCGGCAGGCTCATCCGCCAGCGCCGCGCCATGATCGACCACGCGGCGCCAGCCTTCCGCTGCTCTCGCCTCGCGGCTTTCGATCGTCAGCCGTGCAACGCTAGCGATCGACGGCAAAGCCTCGCCGCGAAACCCCAGCGTGGTCACCAATTCAATCGCGCCGTCGGGGCCGATCAGGGAGTCGGGCAGCTTCGAGGTCGCGTGACGTTCCAGCGCCAGCGCCATCGCCTCAGGCCCCATCCCGCAGCCATCATCGACCACCTCGATTCGCTCCAGCCCGCCTTCGACCAGCACCACCCCGATTCGCCGCGCGCCGGCATCAATGGCGTTCTCGACCAGCTCTTTGAGCGCCGCAGCCGGACGCTCGACCACCTCACCAGCAGCAATGCGGTTCACCAAAGCGGATGGGAGGCGTCGGATTTCGGGCATTTGTCGCACGCTAGCTGTCAGCAGTCGCAAAAACGAGGGCGGCGCACAGAAATCACCAAGGCGGTGCACAAATATTTTGGCCTTTTGCCTGCGGATTCGCTAGGCGCGCCCTGTCATGTCATAACCGGGTCGAATAACCCCCGCAGCCGCACGTCTCAACCGGCTGCGGCCCTGCCCCGCTACCACTGGAACACCAACACCGATGAGCTTTCTGTCCAATCTTTTCAAATTCGGCTCGCAGAACATGGCGATCGATCTCGGAACCGCCAATACGCTGGTTTACGTGCAGGATCAGGGCATCGTCCTCAACGAGCCGTCGGTGGTGGCGATCGAGACGATCAACGGGATTCGCCGGGTCAAGGCCGTCGGCGATGATGCCAAGATGATGATGGGCAAGACCCCAGACAGCATCGAAGCGATCCGGCCCCTTCGTGACGGCGTGATCGCCGACATCGAAGTGGCTGAGCAGATGATCAAGCACTTCATCCAGAAGGTGCACGGCAAGAAGTCCATGTTCCGCTACCCCGAAATCGTAATCTGCGTGCCCTCGGGCTCGACCTCGGTGGAACGCCGCGCGATCCGCGATGCCGCTTCAAATGCCGGGGCGTCCAACGTGCACCTTATTCTTGAACCGATGGCAGCGGCCATTGGCGCGGACATGCCCGTGACCGAGCCGGTTGGCTCAATGGTGGTCGATATCGGCGGCGGCACCACTGAAGTTGCAGTGCTCTCCTTGCGCGGTCTCGCCTACACCACCTCGGTGCGCACCGGGGGCGACAAGATGGACGAGGCGATCGTTTCATACGTGCGCCGTCACCACAACCTGTTGATCGGCGATGCGACCGCAGAGCGGATCAAGAAGGATTACGGCATTGCCATGATCCCTGAAGATGGGATCGGCGAGATCATCACCCTGAAGGGCCGTGACCTCGTCAACGGCGTGCCCAAGGAGATCACGATCAATCAGGCGCATATCGCCGAAGCCCTGTCCGAACCGATCGGGGCGATCGTCGAAGGCGTGCGCATTGCGCTCGAAAACACCGCGCCAGAACTGGCTGCGGATATTGTCGACCAGGGCATCGTGCTGACCGGCGGCGGCGCGCTTATCCGGCGCCTCGATGAACATTTGCGCGAAGAAACGGGCCTTCCCGTTTCGGTCGCCGAAGACCCGCTCACCTGCGTTGCCATCGGTACGGGCCGTGCGATGGAAGATCCGATCTATCGCGGCGTGCTGATGACCGCGTGATCCGCCCGCATGTGAGCCGGGGGTTCTGGCAGAAGGGACTGTAAGCCATGGCGCCGCCCTCTTCGCGCCGGTCCAGTTTTTCCAAGAAGGCGCAGTATTCGCTGTTCACCGGCTACCTGCTGGCCGGCGTGACAGCGATTGCGGGCCTTTGCCTGCTGCTCCTGTCCTTGTGGCAGCCCGCCGCCTTTGCCCCGCTTCGCGGCCTTGCGACCGATGCCGTCTCCCCGGCTGGCGAGGTTGGCGCTGCCACGCGCGCCACATCGCAGGGCCTGTTTTCCAGCATCGCCGGATACTTCGAGGCTGGCAGGCAGAATGCAGCGCTGCGGGAAGAAGTGGAACTGGCCCGCATTCGTCTTGCAGAAGCCGCAGCCGTCAAAGCGGAGAACCGCCGCCTCAAGGGCCTGTTGGGCCTGCGCGAGACGTCAGCGCCGCCGGTGGTGATGGCGCGGTTGGTCGGCTCGACCGCCACCAGCACCCGCCGCCACGCCGTTCTTGGCGCGGGAAGTAATGATGGCGTGGTGCCCGGGATGCCGGTGATATCTGAGCGCGGCGTGATCGGGCGCGTGCTCGAAAGTGGCCGCATCTCGGCGCGCGTGCTGCTGCTGACCGATACCGAAAGCGTGCTTCCGGTGCGCCGCGCCAAGGATGACGTGATCGCCTTTGCCGAAGGGCGCGGGGATGGCTTGCTGAGGATCCGCCTCGTTAATCTGGGCATCAATCCCCTGAAGGTCGGCGATGTTATGCTGACAAGCGGCGCTGGCGGCTATTACCGCCCCGGCATTGCGGTCGCGGTGATCAGCAAGCTTACCCCCGATGGCGGGATCGCGCGGCTGGTGGCAGAACCGGCGGCGACCGATTATGTGGCGGTCGAGCCCATCTATCAGCCCGCAGCGGTTGCCGCGATCCAAGGCGGGGCGCTTGATCAGCCGGA
This sequence comes from Erythrobacteraceae bacterium CCH12-C2, assembly GCA_001556995.1. Classification (GTDB taxonomy): domain Bacteria; phylum Pseudomonadota; class Alphaproteobacteria; order Sphingomonadales; family Sphingomonadaceae; genus Erythrobacter. The sequence goes on along the minus strand of LSKF01000102.1, from coordinate 108,527 downwards.
TACCGCTGTAACCGGCAATGGCGATGCACCGAACCCCGGACGTGTTACGCCTGCAACATCAGCCTCTCCGGCAAGCGCAGCCCCGGCGCGTGCCGATGCAGGGGCGGGGCGCGAGTGATGGATCGGATCATCTCCCGTCCCCACTCCGAACTCCACGGCCAAAGCATCAATCGCGCGCCCTCGCCCCTGCGGGTGCGCAGCGTGCCCTATATTTCCATCGTGCTGGCGTCGGTCGTGCCTGTCATCGTGATTGCCGATGTGATGCCGCTCATCCCGCCGCTGGGCTTCCTGATGCTGCTCGGCTGGCGCATGGTCCGTCCGGGGCTCTTGCCCCTGTGGGTGGGAGGTCCGCTTGGCGCTGTTGATGACCTGGTCAGCGGCCAGCCCTTTGGCAGCGCGATCTTGCTGTGGTCGCTGGCGCTGATGGCGATCGAGATGATCGAGACCCGCTTCCCATGGCGCGGTTTTTGGCAGGACTGGTTCACGGCCGGTCTGATTGCGGCGGCCTATTGGCTTGCAACGCTGCTGGTTTCGGGTGCTGCCATGACGATGGAAGCGGTCAGCGTTGCCGCACCCCAGGCCGTGCTCTCGATCCTGCTCTATCCGATCATCGCGCGACTGGTTGCCAGACTGGATCAGTTCCGGCTCGCCCGGGCGCGGAGGATCGCGTGAAGAGCCTGTTCGGACTGCGCGATGGCCCGCAGCCGCAAGGCCGGGTCATCAATGCATCGATCCTGCGTAGCACCTTTGAACGTCGCGCCGTGGTGCTGGGTGCCATACAGGGCGGTCTGGGTGTGCTGCTCGCTTTGCGCCTCGGGTATCTCGCGGTGGCGCAGAACGAGAAGTACCGGCTCCAATCGGAAAGCAACCGGGTCAACCTCACGCTGATTCCCCCGCGGCGGGGATGGATCCTCGACCGCAACGGCGCGCCGCTCGCCTCCAACCGCGCTGACTTCCGGGTGGATGTCATCCCCGAGCGGATGCAGAATGCGGAAGCCACGATCGACCGGCTGGGCGAATTGCTGTCCCTCACCCCCACCAGAATTGCCGATATCAAGGACAAGCTGACGACGTCGCACGGGTTTCAGCCGGTCGAGGTGGCGAGCGGCCTTAACTACGAGCAATTCGCCGCGCTCAGCGTCCGTCTGCCAGAACTGTCGGGTGTGGTTCCGCAGCGCGGTTTTTCACGCCTCTATCCGACCGCCTCCAGCGTCGGGCATGTGGTTGGCTATGTCGGCCCCGCATCGGCCGAGGAGTATGAGGAGGATCCCAACCCGTTGCTGGTCACGCCGGGTTACAAAATCGGCAAAGACGGACTGGAAAAGCAGTTCGAGAAGAAGCTGCGCGGGGTTCCCGGTGCGCGCCGGGTTGAGGTGACTGCGGGCGGTCGGATCGTGCGCGATCTGGAAACTCGGGAAGATGTTCAGGGAAAGCCCGTGCGGCTCACCATCGATGGCCCGCTTCAGGATTATGCCGCGCGGCGGATCGGGCTGGAGAGCGGCTCGGTCGTCGTAATCGACTGCCGCAGCGGTGATCTGCTGTGCATGGCGTCCATGCCAAGCTTTGACCCCAACAGCTTTTCGGACGGCATCGGCAGCGTCGAATATGCCATGCTGCGCGAAGACGAGCGCGTTCCGCTGCGTAACAAGGTGTTGCAGGGGCTCTACCCTCCGGGTTCGACCATCAAGCCGATGCATTGCATGGCGTTTCTGCGCGCAGGGGTAAAGCCCACCGACACAATCGTCTGCGGCGGCGGGCGGAGGATCGGCAATCGCTTCTTCAACTGCCACTCCAGTCATGGGGTGGTCGATATGAACAAGGCCATCGCGCAGAGCTGCGACAGCTATTTCTATCATTTCGCGCAGGCTGTCGGCTTCGATCAGGTCGCGGACATGGCCAGCCTGTTCGGCATGGGCAAGCAGTTCGAATTGCCGGTGAACAGCCAGTTTTTCGGCACCGTACCCAATGCCGCGTGGAAAGAAAAAAAGTTCGGGCGCCCCTGGGAACCCTTCGATACCGTCAATGCCTCGATCGGTCAGGGCTATTATCTCGCCAGTCCGCTGCAGCTTGCCGTGCTCAGCGCACGCCTCGCGACCGGCAAGGCGCTCAATCCGCGGCTTGTGATGAGCGGCGCCGCCAAGGAACCGTTGGCCTATGACTTTAGGCCTGACGATATTGCCTATATCCGACAAGCGATGAGCGATGTCGTCAACGGCGCGGGGACCGCCCGACGCGCGCAGTTGCCGCTGCCTGATGTCAAAATGGCGGGCAAGACCGGTACCGCGCAGGTCGTTTCGCTGAGTATTTCCGATGGGCGCAGCGGCCCGTGGAAATACCGCGACCATGGCCTGTTTGTATTTTTCGCGCCGTTCGACAACCCGCGCTATGCTGGTGCGGTGGTGATTGAGCATGGCGGCGGATCAGGGTCTGCCTATCCGATTGCGCGCGACGTGATGACGTTTCTGTTCGACCCGCAAAAGGGACTCGACGCCCTGCGCGCGCTCGAACAGCAATGGGGTGGCACGGCGCAGCAACGGCTCGAACAACGCTATGCCGCCTATGCCGCAGCCCGCGGAGCTGCGGTGAAGCCGCCGCCCCGGCGCGAAAAGGAAATCTTCGATCAGGTCGAAGCCGAAGCGCGGCTCGCCGCACGCCAGTCGGAGGCCATCGCCACCGATGCGATCAAGCCCCGCGGCGAAACCAGTTCGGTTGCGACCCCGCCCAGCCCGGTGACGACCCCTGCAACCGAGGCGCCGGCTATCCCTATCGCGAACCCCGCCCCTTCCCCCATTGTGCCCGAGACCATGCCATGAACACCCTCACCGCCCGCAGCGGGATCGTGCCCGAGCCGATCGCCCGTCAGCCTTGGGAGATGCTGATCCCACTGGTGCTGCTCACCACCTTTGGTGGAATGGTGCTCTATTCGGCCGGGGGCGGAGCGATGGAGCCCTTTGCGACATCGCATTTCATCCGCTTCGCTATATTTGCGGTGATGGCAGGGATCATCGCCGCCCTGCCCCGCAACGCCGTGGAGGTACTGACCTACCCCGCCTATCTGAGCGTGCTGCTGTTGTTGCTGGCGGTCGAAGTGATCGGACAGGTCAAGGGCGGCAGCCAGCGGTGGCTGGAATTCGGCCCGATCCGGATCCAGCCATCGGAGATCATGAAGCCCGCGGTGGTGTTGGCGATGGCGCGGTTCTATGCCACATTGCCTGCCGGGATGATCGGCTCATGGCGCTCGGTGGTGCCCGCCGGGATGCTGATCGTGCTGCCAATTGGCCTTGTGCTGATGCAGCCCGATCTTGGCACTTCAATCGCAATTGCCTTTGGCGGGGTGGTGGTGATGTTCCTCGCAGGCCTACCCTTGTGGTGGTTCCTCGCTGCGGGCGGCGCGGCGGTGGCAGCGACGCCGCTGGTCTATTTTTTCGCGCTGCATGATTATCAGCGTGCCCGGGTGACGACCTTCCTCGACCCTGAAAGCGATCCGCTGGGCGCCGGGTATCACATTTCCCAGTCCAAGATTGCGATCGGATCGGGCGGCATCTTCGGCAAGGGGTTCAACAACGGCACCCAGAGCCACCTCGACTACCTGCCCGAACCGCACACCGATTTCGTCTTTTCCACCATGGCTGAAGAATGGGGGCTGATAGGTGGCCTGTTCGTGCTCGCCATGTACGGCCTGATCCTGCGGTGGGGCATGAAGGTCGCGAGCAAATCACAGGACCGCTTCAGTGCCCTGCTGGCCGCCGGTGCCACGGCCACGATCTTCTTCTACATCGCCATCAACCTCTTGATGGTGATGGGCATGGCGCCCGCAAAGGGCATCCCTTTGCCGTGGATGAGCCATGGCGGCTCGTCAATGATGACCAACATGATCTGCATTGGCCTGTTGATGATGATCAACCGGTGGAACCGCATGGCTCCGCGCCGGGGTTTGGCGGTCTGAAGGCGGTTTGGGACGTTTAGGGCCTTGCCATCGGGGCAAGACACGCTACATGCAGCGCCTCACGCGAATCGGGTGCAGTCTTCGACGCCCCGTTGCGCTGATCCGGCACCGTCGGAATGGACGCATAGCTCAGTTGGTAGAGCAGCTGACTCTTAATCAGCGGGTCCTAGGTTCGAGCCCTAGTGCGTCCACCATCACTCCCCCACTAACATCAAAGATCACATTGCTGCGTCGCGATCTCGCGTGCTTTGTTGCGCAAGTTGATGAAACACGCCTTGGGCGGGGCAAATTGAACAATCAACTGCCACTTGATTTCACATTGTGATGTGATACTGATCGCGCATGAGCACATCAATCATCACACAAGTCCGCGACCTTGTCACATCAAGCACCATGACCCGCGCCGGCCTCGCCCGCGCGGCGGGCCTTCATGCCAACACCTTGCGCGATTGCACCGAGGACAGCTGGAACCCGACCGCTGAGACCCTCGCCAAGCTTGAGGCCTTTCTCGCCGCCAACAGCGACCGACCGGTGCTCGCCACCATAGAGGAAATCATCGATGAGGCGCGCAACGGTCGCATGTATATCCTCGTCGATGATGAGGACCGCGAGAACGAGGGCGATCTCATTATTCCCGCGCAGATGGTCACCCCGCAGGCGATCAACTTCATGGCCACCCATGGACGGGGCCTGATTTGCCTCGCGCTGACCAAGGACCGGGTCGAGCACTTGGGCCTGCAGCCGATGAGCCGCAACAACAAGGAATCGATGCAGACCGCCTTCACCATCTCGATCGAGGCGAAGGAAGGCGTCACCACCGGAATTTCCGCTGCGGACCGCGCGCGCACCATCTCTGTGGCGATTGATGCCGCCAAGGGCGCGGATGATCTGGTCACTCCCGGCCACGTCTTTCCGCTGATGGCGCGCGACGGCGGCACCTTGGTGCGTGCCGGGCATACCGAGGCCGCGGTCGATATCTCGCGCCTTGCCGGGCTCAACCCTTCCGGCGTGATCTGCGAGATCATGAACGACGATGGCTCGATGGCCCGGCTTGACGACCTGATCGCCTTCGCGCGCAAGCATGATCTCAAGATCGGCACGATCCGCGATCTCATCGCCTACCGGATGCGCAATGATCATCTGGTCGAGCGTCTGTCCGAGCGCGCCTTCACCTCGGATTATGGCGGCCAATGGCGGATGATTACCTATCGTGACCGGGTCGCGAGCTCCGAGGCCTATGTGCTGCAAAAGGGCCATGTCGTCCCCGGCGAACCCACCCTCGCCCGCGTCCACCCGATTTCGGTGTTTGACGATGTTCTGGGTGCGCCCGGACCGCGCAAGCGCACGCTGCAGCGCGCGATGCAGGCAATTGGCGACCACGGCTCAGGCGTGATCGTGATCCTTACCGGCCGCGTCGGAACCGGCGAATGGCGGCCCGATGAGGAGCTGCGTAATATCGGCATCGGCTCGCAGATTCTGGTCGACCTCGGCGTCTCGGACATGGTGCTGTTGTCGAACAGCCGCCCTGATCTGGTCGCATTGGAAGGCTACGGCCTCACCATCACCGATTTCCACCCCATTCCGGAGTAACCCCATCATGGCCGACATCCTTATCGTGGAAGCGCGCTTCTACGCCCACCTGAACGACATGCTGATCGCAGGTGCCCGCGCGACGCTGGAGGCCGAGGGACACACAGTCGAGGTGCTGACCGTACCCGGCGCGCTCGAAATCCCAGGCGCGATTGCGCTCGCTGCCGAAGCCGACCGCTATGACGCCTTCGTCGCCATCGGCGTGGTGATCCGCGGCGAAACCTATCACTTTGAAATCGTTGCCGGAGAAAGCGCGCGGGCGATCATGGCGCTGACGATGGACGGCATCGCGATCGGCAATGGCATCCTCACGGTCGAGAACGAAGCGCAGGCGCTGGTCCGCGCGGACCCCTCGCAAAAGGACAAGGGCGGCGAAGCAGCGAAGGCGGCGCTGGCGTTGCTGGCTCTGCAGGACCGTTTCGGGGGATAATGGTCGGGAGGATGGCTGTCCCAGCGCGGTGCAGCCCCTTTCCTACGTAGTTTCCCTGAGTAGATCACCATAGGGGATTAATCCGATACCAGACCCGTCCCCACCCCTTGGCTCGCAGGCCATGGCATGGGGCGAATTGGGATAATCTGGGATCTGACCGTGGAACAAAAGCCTCTTGTGGACGCGTGCGAACTGCGCGCGCCTGCCATCCTGGCCGCTCTCGAAGAGCAGCTTGCGATACTCGACATTATCGGCGCGCATCTGGCGGCGGCGCACCTCGATGCGGCGATCCAGCGGTTCCGGCTCGATCAGAAACGCCCGCCGAAGCAACCCTTGCCGGCATAGACTGTGCTGTCGCCCAGCTCTTCCTCGATGCGGATCAGCTGGTTGTACTTGGCAAGCCGGTCGCTGCGGGCGAGTGATCCGGTCTTGATCTGCCCGCAATTGGTGGCGACCGCCAGATCGGCGATGGTCGCGTCCTCAGTCTCGCCCGAGCGGTGGCTCATGACGCAGGTGTAGCCTGCGCGGTGGGCCATATCGACTGCGGCGAGGGTTTCGGTCAGCGTGCCGATCTGGTTGACCTTAACCAGCAGCGAATTGGCGAGGCCCCGGGCGATGCCATCCTTGAGGCGCGCGGGGTTGGTGACGAACAGATCATCGCCCACCAGTTGCACGGTGCACCCCAGCTTGGCGGTGAGCGCGGCCCAGCCTGTGAAATCATCCTCGCTCATACCGTCCTCGATCGAACGGATCGGGTATTCGGCGGCCAGCTTGGCGAGGTAATCGGCCATGTCTTCGGGCGAGAGGCTGAGGCCTTCGCCTGAGATTTCGTATTTACCATCGCGGAAGAACTCGGTCGCGGCGCAATCCAATGCCAGCACAATGTCCTCGCCGGGGGTGAACCCGGCCTTGGCGATGCTTTCCATGATGAAATCGAGCGCAGCGCGGGTGCTGGCGAGATCAGGCGCAAAGCCGCCTTCATCGCCGACGCTGGTGGAGAGGCCCTTTTGCGCCAGACCCTTCTTCAAGGTGTGGAACACCTCTGCCCCCCAGCGCACCGCCTCTGCGAGGCTATCCGCGCCGACCGGCATGATCATGAATTCCTGAATGTCGATCGGGTTGTCGGCATGTTCGCCGCCATTGATGATATTCATCATCGGCACCGGCAGCACATGGGCCGAGACCCCGCCGAGATAGGCATAGAGCGGCAAGCCCCGCGCATTGGCCGCAGCCTTGGCCACCGCGAGGCTGGTGCCGAGCAAGGCATTGGCCCCGAGCCGCGCCTTGTTGGTGGTGTCATCGAGAGCGATCAACGCCAGGTCGATATCGCGTTGGTCCTCGGCGTCAAAATTCTCGATCAAGAGGTCGCGGATCTCGGTATTGATCCCCAGCACCGCCTTCAGCACGCCCTTGCCGAGGTAACGCGCGCCATCGCCATCTCGCAGCTCCACCGCCTCATGCGCCCCCGTCGACGCGCCCGAGGGCACCGCGGCACGGCCAAAGCTGCCATCGTCAAGCAGCACGTCCACTTCGACGGTGGGATTGCCGCGGCTGTCGAGAATCTCGCGCCCGTGGATGTCGATGATGGCGGTCATGTTTGGCTCCCGCAGGAATGTGTTGTAGGGTTCTAAGACACTTTGGACGCCGCGATTCTGGCTCGCGCCGCGCGCCCGCAGTCCCTATGCGCCGGAACGCACAGGTGCAAGCGGGCCGCGCTTCTGGGCCGGAGCAATTGGAGATTGGACACGATCATGGCTGACACCACACCCGCCAAACCGGCCGCACCCAAGGCCCGCAAGACCGCGGCCAGCCCTGCCAAGGGCGGCGCTGCCAAGACAAAGAGCCCGGCCAAGGCTGCCTCGCTCAAGACCGGGGCCACCGCCAAGAGCGCGGACCCCGTCCCGAACGGCGTTGCCGAAGCCAAGGGCCGGTTCGAAGCCGCGCTGGAGGAAGCCAAGGCCGGTGCCGCCGCACTCCGCGTTGAGGCCGGGACCCGGCTTGCCACTGTTGGCGAACAGGCCAAGGGCAAGAGCGGCGATCTCGTCAGCGAGGCCAAGGCTTACGGGGAACAGGCGCTCGGCAAGGCCGGTGAACTTGCCGCCGATGGCAAGCAGGTCGCCAGCGAAGCCATCGCCTCGCTCGGCAAGGTGGTGGGCGACACCGCGCCGCAGATCGACGAGAAGCTCGGCGAGCAATATGGCGACTATGCCCGCAAGGCCTCGCGCACGCTGGCCGAAACCTCGGCCAAGCTCGAAGCCAAGAGCGTCGAGGAACTGGGCGAAGACGCGCGCGCCATGGTCCGCAAGAGCCCTGGCATGGCGGTGGGTATTGCGGCCGTGTTCGGTTTTTTCCTTGCGCGGATGCTGGGCGGCAAGCGCCGCTGATCGAAACGCGGATAGCAGGCCATGCAGGAGAGCGACCCCGGCGTGATGCAGCCGCCGCTGGAGGCTGAGGACGCGCCGGACACCGCGCCGCTCGCCGCTGCGGAGAGCGCAGCGGATGACGCGCCGGATGCGCTGACGTCGCTGCGCGACGACCTCACTGCGCTGGTCGATGATGCGCGCACCTATGCCGAGGCGGAGATTGCCTTCCAGAAGACCCGCGCCGGGATTGCCGGCAAGGCCGCGGGCCGTGCGCTCGCGGCTCTGGTGCTGGCGCTGGTGCTGCTCCACATCGCGCTGATCGCGCTGGCGGTGGGCGCGGTAATCGCGCTCGCTCCGCTGGTGACGGTCTGGGGCGCGATTGCCATCGTGGTCGGCGCTATGCTGGCGGGGGTGGCCGCGCTGGCGATGGTGGCTCTGCGCGATGGCAAGCTGCTGGTTGCGCTGTTCGGCGGGAGCGATGCGCCATGACCCCCCTGCCCGACCGCTTCATTGAAGACCGCGCCCTGCGCGATGCCGCCCGCGCTGTGCTGACCGAGGATCTGGCGCGTCTTCGCGGAAGCCTCAGCGAACAGGGCATCGCAAGCCGCGTGTCATCGAGCGTGTCCACGACCATCACCGGACGCATGAAGGCGGGCGCGCGCGACGTGCTGGCGCAGGCCCGAGCGCAGGCGAGCGACCACAAGGGCGTGCTCGCACTGCTGATTGGCGCGATCATCCTGTTTTTCGCGCGCGGCCCAATTCTCGATTGGCTTGAAGACAGCGAGGAAGCGGACGATATCGAAGATGCGGCCCCTGAACCCGCACCCGAATCCGCCCTTGAAGGAGACCTTGCGTGACCGACCTCTCCCCCTTCTCTGCCGATGGCAAGCGCGATGCCCTGCGCGCCCGGATCGAGGCGGCCGAGCGCCGCAATGCTGAGCGCACGCTGGCGGTGCAGGCACGCGAGGCCGCCACGGCGGCGGTGGACTATACCCGCGCGCACCCGCTGACCGTGATCGGCGGCGCGCTGGCGCTAGGGCTGGCGATCGGCCTGCTCACCCGCCCGGGCCGACAGCTCGCCCACCGGGTGGCGACAGGTGCGGGCGAGGCGGTGAGCGGCGTGAAGAACAGCGCGACATCGGGGGTCAAACGGGTCGCGGTGCGCAGCGGAACCCAGCTTGGCACGCTGATCGGAGAAGCGGTGATGGGCTACGTCATGACCATGATCGACGACGCGCTCGAAACCGCTCGCACCGGGCAGGAACGCGCGGCGGACCTTGGTGATGCTGCCGGGGACAAGGTGCGCAAGGCACGCACAGCCGCGGTTCAGGTCGCCCAGGATCTCAAGCGCAAGGCCAAGCGGTAGAACGCAGTATCTTGCCCTTGGCGCGCTAAGCGTTAAGGGGCGCGCAGCACTCCTCCCCAAGGGCGAAAACAATGGCAGAAACCACCCCCACCCAGCGGCTCCACCTCGTGATGGGCGGCCGCGTCAAAGACCCGCGCGGACTTGAATTTCAGGACCCGGAAAGCATCCATGTCGTCGGCGTCTACAGTTCGTTCGATGCCGCCTGCGACGCCTGGCGCGCGCAGGCGCAACGCACGGTGGATGATGCCGAGATGAAGTATGTGGTGGTCCACATCCACAAGCTGCTTACCCCTGAGGACTGATCGGGGCCATGGTGATCACACGGCGCTATCGGGATAGTGATGCGCCTGTCATCGCCGCGCTAACCCTCGCCGCGATCAGGCAGACCGCGCTGAAGGCCTATTCTCCCGAGCAGGTGTCGGCGTGGAGCGCGCGCTACTCGGTGGAGCGGCTGATCCAAGGCGCGACAAAGGGCGATTGGATCCGCGTCGCGGTCGATGCCGATGATGCCCCCGTCGCCTATGCCGTGATGGAGACGGATGGGCATGTCGACATGCTCTATTGCCACCCCAATCACACCAGCACGGGCCTCGCCCGACACTTGCTGGCGGAGGCCGAAATGGCCGCACGGGCGTTGGGGGTGGCACAGATCTTCACCGAGGCAAGCGAACTCGCCAAGCCGGTATTCGAGCGGGCAGGTTACAGCCTGCTCCACCGCCGCGACTTCACCATTCCCTTCGAGGGCCGTGAGGTCGCGATCCACAACTACGCGATGGAAAAGCGCCTCGCCTGACAGACACAATGTTTCACATGAAACAAAGCGCGAATGTGCAATGACCCGTCAATGACCCGTCAATGACCGGGCATTGCCGCGCCTAGCGCAGCGCGGCAACCGCTGCCGCCACACCCACGGCCAGCAGCGCGACCACCGCCCTGGTGCGACGGTCGGAGCGGCGGCCCTGCCAGCGCGCTTCATCCAGCCACCACTTGCCTCGCCCGTCGGTCAACAGCACGTCCGCGCCCTTCAGTCGCTCGAAGGCGCGCACAAGGCTCGGTCGCGTGGGGGTATAGGGGATCGCATCCGCCATGCTGAGCGCACCCGCATTTCGGAAATGCGCCGCCACCTTGCGTTCGGCAACCGGTCTGACGGGTGGGACCGCCACCGGCCTCAGATGAACTCGATCTTGTCGACGAGGTAGAACTTCTCGCCCGACGGCACCGTCACCTCGATCTCGTCCCCCACCTGCTTGCCAATCAGCGCGCGGGCGAGCGGAGAGGAATAGCTGATACGGCCCTTGTTCGCGTCAGCCTCGGTCTGGCCGACGATCTGGTAGCGCACCGGCTTGTCGTTCTCGTCAAGCAGGGTCACGGTCGCGCCAAAGATGATCTTGTTGCCCGACAGCGTGGTCGGATCGATGATCTGCGCGCGGCTGACCATGTTCTCGATCTCGCCGATCATGGCTTCGACCTGGCCCTGACGCTCCTTCGCGGCGTGATATTCGGCGTTTTCCGAGAGGTCGCCGTGTGCGCGGGCTTCCTCGATCGCCTCGACGATCTTGGGGCGCTCTTCACGCAGGGCCTTGAGGTCGGCCGTCAGCCGCTCATACCCTTCGGCCAGCATCGGCACCTTTTCCATCGTCGCCATCGTCTTTCTTTCTGTCTTTTGCCCCATCCTGACTGGGAAGAAAAAGCCTGTCGCCGTCAGATAAAAACGGCGGTGAGCGCATTTTCCGATGTCAGGAGAAGAAGTTCAGTCAGCTGTCATAATAGTCCTGCATCGAGCGGACTTCAAGCTGGTCCGGGTGGATCGCCGAAATCGCCGCCGCTACCGCTACGGATGCGGTCGCCGTGGTGTAGTAAGGCACCTTGCCCGCGAGCGCGGCCTGACGGATCGATTTGCTGTCCATCAGCGATTGCCAGCCTTCGGTGGTGTTGAAGATCAGCGCAATCTCGCCATCGATGATCTTGTCGACGATGTGCGGCTGGCCCTCGGCGACCTTGTTGACCCGCTCCACGGCAAGCCCCTGTTCGGAAAGGTAGCTTTGCGTGCCGCCTGTGGCGATCACGCGGAAACCATGCTCGATCAACTGGCGCACAGCTGGCACGATCACCGGTTTGTCGGTGTTCTTGACGCTGACAAACACCGTGCCGCTGGTGGGCGGAATCATACCAGCGCCCAGCTGTGACTTGAGGAATGCGGCTTCGAAGGTGGCGTCGATACCCATGACCTCGCCGGTCGATTTCATTTCGGGGCTGAGCACCGGGTCGGCGCCGGGGAAGCGGGCGAAAGGGAACACCGCTTCCTTGACCGCCATATAGGGCAGATCGCGCTTGAAGGGCGGGAAGCTGCTGAGCTTCTCGCCCGCCATCACCCGCGCGGCGATCTTGGCGACCGGCTGGCCGATGGCCTTGGCGACGAAGGGCACGGTGCGGCTGGCGCGCGGATTGACCTCGATCAGGTAGACCTGCCCGTCTTTCACCGCGAACTGGATGTTCATCAGGCCGACCACACCCAGCGCATGAGCCAGCGCCACCGCCTGACGCTCCATTTCCGCAATGATGTCGGCGGGCAGCGAATAGGGCGGCAGGGTGCAGGCGCTGTCACCGGAGTGAACCCCGGCCTCCTCGATATGCTGCATCACGCCCGCAATGCGCACCTCCTCGCCATCGCACAGCGCATCGACATCGCATTCGATCGCATCGCGCAGATACTGGTCGATCAGCACCGGGGAGTCGCCCGAGACGTTCACCGCAGTGGCGATGTAGTCATCGAGCTGCGCTTCGCTGTCGACAATCTCCATCGCCCGCCCGCCTAGCACATAAGACGGGCGCAGCAGCACGGGATAGCCGATCCGGGCAGCGACCGCTGCGGCCTCGTCGCGGCTGCGGGCGATGCCGTTTTCGGGCTGGGTGAGCTTGAGCTTGCTCACCAGCTTGGCGAAGCGCTCACGGTCTTCGGCGAGGTCAATCGCATCGGGCGAGGTGCCGAGGATGGGGATTCCCGCATCCTCCAGCGCCTGCGCCAGCTTCAATGGGGTCTGCCCGCCGAACTGGACGATCACGCCGACGAGCTCGCCTTTCGACTGTTCAACCCTGAGAATTTCGAGCACGTCCTCATCGGTCAGCGGCTCAAAATACAGGCGATCCGAGGTGTCGTAATCGGTCGAGACAGTTTCGGGGTTGCAGTTGATCATGATCGTCTCGTACCCCTGCTCCGCCAGTGCGAAGCAGGCGTGGACGCAGCAGTAATCGAACTCGATCCCCTGTCCGATCCGGTTGGGCCCGCCGCCAAGGATGACGATCTTTTTGCGGTCCGTTGGGTCAGCCTCGCATTCCGGCGCGCCGAAGCTCGGGGCCTCGTAGGTCGAATACATGTAGGGCGTGATCGCCTCGAACTCGGCGGCGCAGCTGTCGATGCGCTTGAACACCGGGTTCACCCCAAGCTTCTGGCGCAGCTGCCGCACTTCCGCCGCGCTGGTCGCGCCCGCCATGGCGACGAGCGCATCGTGGAGCAGGCCGGAGCGCTTGGCCTGAGTCTCGCCCAGTCCCCCAGCCACACCGACGGAACGCACCGCGAGAGTGGCCAAGCGGCGGTCGGAGAAACCCATCGCCTTCAAGCGCCGCAGACCCGCCGCATCACGCGGCAGGCCATCGGCCTGAATGGCGCGCTCGGCGGCGATGATAGCCTCGATCTGGCGCAGGAACCACGGATCGTAGAACGTCACTGCCGCGACTTCTTCAACGCTCATCCCCTCGCGGAAAGCCTGACCGACCTTGAGCAGCCGGTCCGGGGTGCGGCGCGAGAGCGCGGCGGTGATGACGTCCTTGGCCTGGCCTTCCAGCTCGGGCACGCGGTTGAACCCGTCGAGCCCGGTTTCCAGCCCCCGCAGCGCCTTCTGCATCGATTCCTGGAAGTTGCGGCCAATCGCCATGACTTCTCCGACCGATTTCATCGCGGTCGAAAGATCGGTCGCCGCGCCCTTGAACTTTTCGAAGGCGAAGCGGGGGATCTTGGTGACGACGTAATCGATGGTCGGCTCAAAGCTCGCCGGCGTCGCGCCCGTGATCTCGTTGGTAAGCTCATCCAGCGTGTAGCCTACCGCCAGCTTGGCCGCGACGCGGGCGATGGGGAAGCCCGTCGCCTTCGACGCCAGCGCCGAGGAGCGCGAGACGCGCGGGTTCATCTCGATCACGATCAGGCGCCCATCCTTGGGATTGACCGCGAACTGGACATTGGAGCCGCCCGTCTCCACCCCGATCTCGCGCAGCACCGCAATGCTGGCGGAACGCATGATCTGATATTCCTTGTCGGTCAGCGTCAGCGCCGGGGCGACGGTGATCGAGTCCCCGGTGTGGACGCCCATTGGGTCGACATTCTCGATCGCGCAGATGATGATCGCGTTATCCTTGCGGTCGCGCACCACCTCCATCTCGAATTCTTTCCACCCGAGCAGCGATTCTTCGATCAGCACCTCGGTGGTGGGCGAGGCCGAGAGGCCTTCCATCACGATCTTGTCGAATTCGGCCTTGTTGTAGGCAATCCCGCCCCCGGTCCCGCCGAGGGTGAAGCTGGGGCGGATTATGCTCGGCAGCCCGGTGCGTTCGAGCACGGCGCGGGCTTGTTCGAGCGTGTTGGCGACGCCTGAGCGCGCGCTTTCGAGGCCAATCGCGTCCATCGCCTCGCGGAAGCGCTGGCGGTTTTCGGCCTTGTCGATGGCGTCGGCTTTGGCACCGATCATCTCGACGCCGTATTCCTTGAGTACGCCCATCTCATCGAGCTTCAGCGCGCAGTTCAGCGCCGTCTGCCCGCCCATCGTGGGCAGCAGCGCATCGGGCCGTTCCTTGGCGATGATCTTGGCGACGATATCGGGGGTGATCGGCTCGATATAGGTTGCGTCCGCAAACTCGGGATCGGTCATGATCGTCGCCGGGTTGCTGTTGACGAGGATGACGCGGTAGCCCTCCTCCTTCAGCGCCTTGATCGCCTGCGTGCCAGAATAATCGAACTCGCACGCCTGCCCGATGATGATGGGGCCTGCGCCAATGACGAGGATCGAGGAAATGTCGGTTCTTTTGGGCATCAGGAGTCCTGCTCGGAGAAGGCGCCAGAGAAGGCGAAGGTGATTTTGGTGTAGCGGTTCACAAGGGCGAGCACGTCAGGCTTGGACGCGCCCCGGCCGAAGAGGAAGGTGCAATTGCGGCGAATGTCGATCAGCCGCTCACCATCGCGGGCCATGATGTAGCTGAGCACGTAATAGGAGCGCGGGCCATCGCGGCGGCCGATCACGTCGAGCTGCTGGGCGGTGTCGTTGGTGGAGACGACCTGCTCATCATCAAGATAGCCCTGATCGCGGCGCTGATCGGCCACGGCCTTGTGGCGCGCGACCGGATCGAAGGCGGCAGCGTCAAACGGGCCTTGGGTGGCGGCAACCCGGCAATCCATGCGGCCCGCGATGGGATAGCGGCTGCCCTCGTCATGCAGCACGGGCCGCCAGAAGGTGATAACGGGGAGGCCGGTGTCCGCCGAGGCTTCGAGCGTGACGGAGCCATCGCCTTGAAAGGCGACGCCGTCTGCGATTTCAGCACCGGGCCATTCGGCGAGCGGGCGCGGGGTCATCGCGGGGTTCTGGGCGAGAGAAGTGGTTGAAATGGTTGCGAGGGCGGCAGCGAGTAGCGCCGCCACGGGCTGACAAAGGTGGCACTTACTATTCACCGCCGAACCCCATCCTCATACCCTTTCCAAGAGGAAGGGGGGCGAACGAGGTCGAGCGGATATCAGGGCACCTCAACATTTAGATTCCGAACATTGATTTGACAGCTTCGATCGCTGCAAGAATGGCAGCTTTCGCGGGCTCTTCAGCAACAGCCTCGTATGCCGCCAACAACGGTTTCAAAAGCAGAGCCGAAGCCGCTCCAGCGAGCATTTTCTTATGGTTCTTTATAAAATCAATGCCGGCACGGATGTGTTCTCGAATCCAACCGCGTTGTTCTTCATCAAGTGAATTTGACCCCCGAATTATTTCGTCAGCTTGTTCAGCAAGTGATAAAACCGACTTTGTTTGTGGATCGTTGTGGTCAAAGGTTACGATCCTATCCGAACCTGGCGCGTAACCATCGGATGACAATAAATTTATATCCGAAGTTTCGTCATCAATTTTTAGCCAACCGAGTTCTTCGGCCACCCGAGACATTGCTTTTAATCGAGCAGCGTTATTTAATTCATTAAGAAGTTTTGCAATTTCATTCTTTTGAATATATAAACCTACAAACGTATTTCTTCCTGTAGGATTGTATATGTACCACTGTCCGGTGTAGTCGTTGCCCCTGGATGTGAAGCACGAAGAATTGCGAGCCAAACCGACAGCATTTATTCGTTCCACAGATGTTTCTGGGACTGAAATGCCATATGAACTCATGACCTGATTGAAGTAAGCATCGAGCTTCCTGTTCAGCTCGTCGCTATAGGTCCAATCACCTGAAAACTGGTAATCAAAATCAGCCTGCCCAAGGCTAAGCACGAAGACAGCCTCCAAATGTTCTTGCGCGCTCATCCCAGCCCCCCCACAAACTTCTCGAACAGGTAGAAGCTATCCTGCGGCCCCGGCGAGGCCTCAGGGTGATACTGCACCGCAAACGCCCGCTTGCCCTTGATCGCGATCCCGCAATTCGTCCCGTCGAACAGCGAGACATGGGTCTGCTCCACCCCCTCGGGCAGGCTCGCCGCGTCCACCGCAAAGCCGTGGTTCATCGAGGTGATCTCGACCAGCCCCGTGGTCTCGCCCCAACCCTCGCCCACGCGTTGGACCGGGTGGTTCGCGCCGCGGTGGCCCTGGTGCATCTTGATCGTCTTTGCGCCCGCCGCCAGCGCCAGCATCTGGTGGCCGAGGCAGATGCCGAACAGCGGCACGTCCGCCTCCAACAGCGCGCGGATCACCGGCACGGCATATTCGCCGGTCGCCGCCGGATCGCCGGGGCCGTTGGACAGGAACACGCCGTCGGGGGCCAGCGCCATCACCTCTTCAAACGAAGTCTTGGCCGGAACCACCGTCACCCGCGCACCGGCCTTCACCAGATTGCGGAAGATATTGTCCTTCGCTCCGTAATCGATCGCGACCACGTGGGGGAGCTTCCCCCCATCCGTTCGTGCTGAGCTTGTCGAAGCACTGTCCTTCTTCGCTTCAGGCGTTTCACCTGAAGAGAAGGACAACCCTTCGACAGGCTCAGGGTGAACGGGAGTGGTTGCGGGTTTCGACCACGGCGCGCGGCCATAGCCCTTGCCGAGCGTCCATGAGCCGCCCTCCCAGCGTTCTTCGCCCTCGCGGGTGACGCGCACCGCGAGGTCCATGCCCTCCAGCCCCGGCCAGCCCTGTGCGCGGGCGATCAGCGCGGGGATATCGAACTTGCCGTCAGGCGCATGGGCGATCACCGCATTGGGCGCGCCCGATTGGCGGATGCGGCGGGTGAGCGCGCGGGTGTCGACGCCGCTGAGGCCGATCTTTCCATTGCGCGCCATCCAATCGACGAACCGCTCGATCGAGCGGAAACTCGATGGCTCGGTCACATCTTCGCGCACCACGCAGCCGACCGCGCCCTCGACGCGGCTTTCGACGTCCTCGCCGTTGGCGCCGACATTGCCGATGTGGGGGAAGGTGAAGGTGACGATCTGCGCGGCATAAGAGGGATCGGTCATCACCTCCTGATAGCCGGTCATCGCGGTGTTGAAGCACACCTCGCCCACGGCGCTGCCTGCCGCGCCAAATCCCCGCCCCCAGATCACCGTGCCATCGGCCAGCACGAGGCAACCAGTCGCCCCTGAAGGTTGCGCGCGAAGAGATGCGGGGTCGGCCATGGGGCGCTCCGTTACAAGGGTTCCAGCGGTGGGTGCTAAGTTTTGTCCGCTAGGCCCCTCGCCCCCCCGCGTCAACCTAGGCGAGGCGCTGAATTTGCGTTAGGTGCGCGCCGCAAACAGTGATCCACAGGAAACCCGACATGATCCGTGACGACATCAAAGCCGCCACCATCGCTGCCATGAAGGCGGGCGAGAAAGACCGCACCGCCGCGCTCCGCCAGATCAGCGCCAAGATCAAGGACCGCGATATCGAGGAGCGCACCAGCGGCAAGGCGATTCCCGATGACGAGCTGGTGGTCAGCGTGCTCCAGAAAATGGCCAAGCAGCGGCGCGAATCGATTGAGATGTACGTGAGCGGCGGGCGCGAGGAACTGGCGGCGGTGGAACGCGCTGAGCTTGCCGTGATCGAGGAGTTCCTGCCGCAGATGATGGATGAGGCCGCGACGAAGGTCGCTATCGAAGCCATCAAGGCGGAGACCGGCGCTGCCAGCATCAAGGACATGGGCGCGGTGATGGCCGAACTGAAGTCGCGCCATGGCGCGGTGCTTGATGGGAAGCTCGCCAGCGGGCTGGTGAAGGCGGCGCTGTCCTGACCCCCGTCGCCCCGGACTTGATCCGGGGCTTGGCTATTTTTGGGCAACGCCCGATGAAGGAAGCCGAACCCCGTGTCAGGCACGGGGCGACGAGGTTTCCACACGGGGTGCACAGCCCCTTGTCGCCAGCGCCTCGACACGAACGAAGATGGAGCGCACTAATCCCCCATGGCGATCACCCCGCAATGGAAGGACGAGCTGCGTGCGCGGATCACGCTGTCGTCGCTTGTCCAGCGTTCGGTCAAGCTGACGCGGGCGGGGCGCGAGTGGAAGGGGTGCTGCCCGTTCCACGACGAAAAGACGCCGAGCTTCTACGTCAATGATCAGAAGCAGTTCTACCACTGCTTTGGCTGCGGGGCGCATGGCGACGCGATCAGCTGGATGGTCGACCAGCAGGGCCTCCCATTCATCGACGCGATCAAGGAGCTTGCCGCGATGGCCGGGATGGAAGTCCCCGCCCCCGATCCCGTCGCCGCGCAAAAGGCCGAGGCGCGCGCCAGCCTGATCGACGTCACCGAGGCAGCGCAGCGGTTCTTCGTCGAGAGCCTCGCCACGCCGGAGGGCAAGGCGGCGCGCGACTATCTCCAACGGCGCGGATTTGCGCCGCAGGTGATGGCCGAATTCGGCTTCGGCTGGGCGCCCGATGACCGCCAGGCCCTCCCCCGTGCGCTTGGGCAGTTCTCTGAGGACATGCTGAGCGAAGCCGGGATGCGCGCCACCAACGAAGCGGGCGAGCATTATGACCGGTTCCGAGGCCGGGTCATGCTGCCCATCCAGGACGCGCGCGGGCGGGTGATCGCCTTTGGCGGGCGCATTCTTGAGAAGCGCGAGGGGGTGGCGAAGTATCTCAATTCGCCCGACACGCCATTGTTCGACAAGGGCCGCACCCTCTACAACCTCCACCGCGCCGCGCCTGCCGCGCGCCAATCGGGGCGCGTTGTGGTGGTTGAGGGCTATATGGACGTGATCGCCCTCGCCAATGCAGGCATCGCGGACGTGGTCGCCCCGCTTGGCACGGCGCTCACTGAAATGCAGCTGGAACTGCTCTGGCGCATGACCGACGCGCCGGTGTTGTGCTTCGATGGCGATGCGGCAGGCCAGCGCGCGGCGATGCGGGGAATCGCGCGGGCGCTGCCTTTGCTCGCGCCGATGCGCTCGCTCGGGATCGTGCGGCTGCCTGCTGGGCTTGATCCCGATGATCTGATCAAAGCACAGGGCAAGGTCGCGATGGAGCGGCTGCTGGCCGAGCCTGCCAGCCTGATTGAAACCTTGTGGCAATTCGAGCGCGACGCCCAGCCTCTCACGACGCCTGAGGCCAAAGCAGGGCTGAAGGCGCGGCTGATGGCGCATGCCGAGACCATCGCCGACCCCGATATCAAGAGCCTCTATCGCCGCGAGCTTTCCGACCGCTTCTCCGCCTTCGCCTATCCCCCGCGCTCGCCCCGCCCCGCGTTCCAACCGGGCCCGCGCAGCACCTGGCGCGGCGGTCCCGTGCAGACGCAAAGCCTGTCGGACGAGGCCCGCGCGCGCCTTGCGGGCATCATGTCAGGCGGCCAGCGGCAGGGCCTGCTCAGCGCTGTGATCGCCGGGCTGACCCGCTTTCCGCACCAGATCGACCGCCATGCCGAGGCGCTCTCTGCCCTCGCCCGGATCGACCGCGAAGCCGCACCTGTGATCGAATCGCTGTTCGAACTTGCAGAAACGCTTGATTCGCACGGCGCGCTCGCCATATGCAGCGCTCTAGGCCTACCTGCCCCGCCGGCAGATATTCGCTACGCCTTCCTTGATGAAGGCCATGATCCCGGCGCTGCGTGCGAGGAATTGGCTGAAGCTGTGTCGCTGCTGGTCGAAAGACCAGCGCTGGAGGCTGCGCTTGCGGCCACCATTGCCCGTTTCGACAGCGATCCTGAGGGGTCGTTTGTCGAACAAACGCGGCTGCGCGCACAGCTCATCGCAGTTGAAGATCGCCTCAAAGCCTTCGGACGCAGAAAGTCTGCGCCGCTTGCCACAGGTGACGATGCCGCCTGAACGGGCACACATGGGATTAACAAGGGGGCACAGCTCGCTCAGCGCGATGCAGGCCCCCCGGCAACGGAAATGACGAGTACATATGGCCGAGAAGGAAGACGCCCCGCTGATCGATCTCAACGAGGCATCGGTGAAGAAGCTGATCAGCAAGGCGCGCAAGCGCGGCTATGTCACCTATGACGAATTGAACGAGGCCCTGCCCTCGGGCGAGATGAGCCCCGACCAGATCGAGGACATCCAGACCGCGCTCAGCGAAATGGGCGTGCAGATCGTCGAAAGCGATGAAGACGCCGAGGCGGAAGCCGAGGGCGAGGATGGCGAAGCCGAAGATATCGTCGCCGACGACGACGACGATGACGACGACGGCGAGAAAAAGGGCCCGGCCAAGGACGCGCGCGCGGGCAATCGCAAGCTCGCCACGGGTGAGCGCACTGATGATCCGGTGCGCATGTACCTGCGCGAGATGGGCGCGGTCGAGCTGCTCAGCCGCGAAGGCGAAATCGCCATCGCCAAGCGGATCGAGGCCGGGCGTGACATGATGATCATGGGGCTGTGCGAAAGCCCGATCACCTTCCACGCGATCATCCAGTGGTCCGAAGCGCTCAACAATGGCGACATGCAGCTGCGCGAGATCCTCGATCTTGACGCGATGCTCTCGAAGGAGCCCCCCGCCGACAAGATGGCCGAAGGCGCCGAGGATGAAGACGACGACGGCGAAATCTCCGAAGCCACCGCCGGCCCGACCATCCGCGAGGACGAGCCTGAAGAAGAGGTCGAGGAAGCTGACGAGGACGAGGACGGCGAGCCCCGCGTGAAGCGCGAAGAGGAAGAGGAAGAGGACAACACCCTCTCCCTCGCGCAGATGGAAGCCGCGCTGAAGCCCGAGGCACTTGAGCGCTTTGCCCGCATCACTTCGCTGTTCAACGCTTTTGAGAAACTTCAGGGCGAGCGGGTCGAAACGCTGGCGGCAGGCAATGCCTTCCCGGCGAGCAAGGAAGCCAAGTACGAACAACTGCGCGAAGACCTCACCGCCGAGGTTGAAAGCGTGCAGTTTCACGCGACCAAGATCGAATTTCTGGTCGACAATCTCTATGCCTTCAACCGCCGGCTCACCACGCTGGGCGGGCAGATGCTGCGCCTCGCTGAGCGCCACAAGGTCAAGCGCGTCGACTTCCTCAATGCCTATGTCGGCAACGAGATGGACGACGCCTGGATCAAGGAGCGCGCCAAGAAGGACAAGAAGTGGGCCGCCTTTGCCGAGCGTGAGGAAGACGCAACTGAGCGCATCCGCGCCGAAATCGCCGATATCGCCGCGCAGACCGGCATGAGCCTCCCCGAGTTCCGCCGCATCGTCAACATGGTGCAGAAGGGCGAGCGCGAGGCGCGCATTGCCAAGAAGGAAATGGTCGAGGCGAACCTGCGTCTGGTGATCTCGATCGCCAAGAAATACACCAACCGCGGCCTGCAATTCCTTGATCTTATTCAGGAAGGCAATATCGGCCTGATGAAGGCGGTCGACAAGTTCGAGTACCGCCGCGGCTACAAGTTCTCGACCTACGCCACATGGTGGATCCGGCAGGCGATCACCCGCTCGATTGCGGACCAAGCGCGCACCATCCGCATTCCGGTGCACATGATCGAGACGATCAACAAGCTGGTGCGCACCTCGCGCCAGTTCCTCCACGAGGAAGGCCGCGAGCCAACCCCGGAGGAAATGGCGCAGCGCCTCTCCATGCCCTTGGAAAAGGTGCGCAAGGTGATGAAAATCGCCAAGGAGCCGATCTCCCTCGAAACCCCCATCGGGGACGAGGAAGATTCGCACCTCGGCGATTTCATCGAGGACAAGAACGCGATCATCCCGGTTGATGCCGCGATTCAGGCGAACCTCAAGGAAACCGTCACCCGCGTGCTGGCGTCACTTACGCCGCGTGAAGAGCGCGTGCTGCGGATGCGTTTCGGCATCGGGATGAACACCGATCACACGCTGGAAGAAGTCGGCCAGCAGTTCTCGGTGACCCGCGAACGTATCCGGCAGATTGAGGCCAAGGCGCTTCGGAAGCTGAAGCACCCGAGCCGCAGCCGGAAAATGCGCTCGTTTTTGGATCAGTAAGGTAACCTCTCAACGGAGGCGCGTATGAGCGAAGATCAAGGCCCAGCAACAGGGATGAACGATCCGCTCGGCAACCGCCCGCTGATTGTCGGGGTGGTGCTGCTCGCCAGCTTCCTCATGCCGGTCATGGCGATCGTTGGGCTGGTGCTGGCCTATATCTTCCGCCGCGATCCGGCTGAGGAATGGGAGGCCTCGCATTACCAATATCTGGTGCGGACCTTCTGGATCGCATGCGGCATTGCAGCGGTGTTCGGGCTCATCGGGCTCGGCTTGATCAATTTGACCTCCAACCATAGTGGCATTTCCGGCCTCATTTTCCTGCTGGGGATTATCGGGGCGGGAGCGGTCACAGTCTTTTTCGCGGTGCGGGTGGTAATGTCGATCATCCGCGCCAACGCGCGTCAGCCGATGCTGCGTCCCACCGCCTTGCTGTTCTGACCCCCCCGACCAGCGGGCTTACGTGTCTTGGCGTAGCCACAGCACTTAGGTCACTCACTTTTCCTGTCGCAAGGGCTTTGAACGTCCGGTCATACTGGCGGACGAAAAGCCCCGCCCAAGGGGTGGAGAATCCCTGCGCAAACGCCTATGGCACCACCATGCGCATTGCCATCGCCTCCGACCATGCCGCCACCGCCCTGAAGGCGGAACTTGCCGAATGGCTTATCGAAGAAGGCCATGAGGTCGCTGATCTCGGCCCGGAGCCGGGGGTTAGCGTCGATTACCCCGATTATGGCTACCGTCTGGCCGAGATCATCGCCGAAGGCTCGGTCGAATTCGGCGTCGCGCTGTGCGGCAGCGGGATCGGCATTTCGATCAGCGTCAACCGCCACCCGCAGGTTCGCTGCGCGCTCGTCTCTGAGCCGCTCTCCGCCGCCCTTGCGCGGGAACATAATGACGCCAATTGCATCGCAATGGGCGCGCGTCTCGTAGGGATCGAGATGGCCAAATCCTGTATTGCCACCTTTCTTGATACCGAATTCGCCGATGCCGGCGATCCGGCCGGGCGTCACCAGCGCCGCGTCGGCAAGCTCGGCAAGCCCCCGTTCCAGCCCGATCATATCGAGACCCACCAATGAGCACCGCCCCGATTGATTTCGCCGCCCGCACCCAGGACCCGATGCACGGGTTCTGGCATGATGATTTGGCGCACGCCGACCCCGAAATTGCCGCCGCAGTGGCGAAGGAACTCGCCCGCCAGCGCGACAAGATCGAGTTGATCGCCTCGGAAAATATCGCAAGCCGCGCGGTGCTGGAAGCGGCCGGCTCCGTGTTCACCAACAAGTACGCGGAAGGCTATCCGGGCAAGCGTTATTACGGCGGCTGCGACTACGCCGACGTGGTCGAAACCCTTGCGATCGAGCGCGCCAAGCAGCTGTTCGGGTGCAACTTCGCAAATGTGCAGCCCAACAGCGGCTCGCAGATGAATCAGGCCGTGTTCCTCGCCCTGCTCAATCCGGGCGACACCTTCATGGGGCTCGACCTCAATTCGGGCGGCCACCTCACCCACGGCTCGCCAGTGAACATGAGCGGCAAGTGGTTCAACGTGGTGTCCTACGGCGTGAGCCGCAAGACTGAGACCATCGACATGGACGAGGTCGCCGCCAAGGCGCGCGAACACAAGCCCAAGATCATCATCTGCGGCGGCACCGCCTATTCGAGGCTTTGGGACTTCCCCGCCTTCCGCGCCATCGCCGACGAAGTAGGCGCGGTGTTGCTGTGCGATATGAGCCACATTTCCGGCCTCGTTGCGGGCGGCGCGCATCCCTCGCCCTTCCCGCATTGCGACATCGTCACCTCGACCACGCACAAGAGCCTGCGCGGTCCGCGCTCGGGCATCATCTTGTGGAATGATGAGAAGTACACCAAGCCGCTCAACATGGCGGTGTTCCCCGGCCTGCAGGGCGGTCCGCTGATGCACATCGTCGCGGCCAAGGCGGTGGCGTTCAAGGAAGCGCTCGATCCGTCGTTCAGCACCTACGCCCACCGCATCGTCGAAAACGCCCGCGCTTTGGCGGCAAGCCTTGAAGAGCATGGCCTTCGCATCGTCAGCGGCGGGACCGACAACCACTCGATGCTGGTTGACCTGACCGCGAAGGACGTGACCGGCAAGGACGCCGAGAAGGGTCTCGATCGCGCCTGGCTCACCTGCAACAAGAACGGCATTCCCTTTGACACCCGCTCGCCCTTCGTCACCAGCGGCATCCGTCTGGGCACGCCGGCCGGCACCACCCGCGGTTTTGGCCCCGAGGAGTTCCGCACCGTCGGCAAGCTCATCGCCGAAGTAGTCGAGGGCCTTTCGAAAAACGGCCCTGAAGGCGATGCGCAGATCGAAGAGAGCGTGCGCCAGCGGGTGAGCGCCCTGTGCGCCGCCTTCCCTGTTTATCCGGGCATGTGAGGATCACCCCATGAATGATCAGGACCCGCGCCAGACCCCCGATTGGGTCGAAGACGTGAAGACCGAAGTGGTCGGCATGGCCAAGGAGGGGATCAACCACCCCTCCACCGCACCCGTGCTGACCGGGGCTGCGATTGGCGCGGTGGCCGGGGCGATCTTGCCCGTGATCTCGTGGCCGCTTGGCCTGCTGGCCGGTGCGGGCTTCATGCTTTATCAGCGCATCAAGAAATAAACACCTGAATGCGCTGCCCTTTCTGTGCTCATGACGATACCCAGGTAAAGGACAGCCGCCCGACCGAGGACAATGCCTCGATCCGGCGGCGTCGGCAGTGCTCGTCGTGCGGGGCACGGTTTACGACCTTTGAGCGCGTGCAACTGCGCGAGGTGGTTGTGGTCAAGTCGGGGGACCGGCGCGAACCCTTTGACCGCGCCAAGCTCGAACAATCCATCGCGCTCGCCTCGCGCAAGCGCGGGATCGATCAGGAGCGGCTCGATCAGCTGATCAGCGGGATACAGCGCCAGGTCGAAACCTCGGGCGAGGCCGAGGTGCCCTCTTCGCATATCGGCGAGCTGGTGATGGAGGGCCTGCGCCAGATCGATAGCGTCGCCTATATCCGCTTCGCCAGCGTGTACCGCGATTTCTCCGAAGCGCGCGACTTCGAAGAATTTGCCAGCACCGTGCAACAAGCTGCGAAAGAATAGTCAGAAACCATGTCCGATCTCAACAAGCCGGTGATCGTGCTGGTGCGCCCGCAGCTGGGCGAGAACATCGGCAAGGCCGCGCGTGCGATGCTCAATTTCGGGCTGACCGAGATGCGGCTGGTTAGCCCGCGCGACGGCTGGCCCAACCCTTCGGCCGGGCCCGCGGCGGCGGGGGCTGACATCGTCCTCGAACAGGCGAAGGTCTATGCTACCACCGCCGAAGCGGTCGCCGATTGCGCCCATGTCCACGCCACCACCGTCAGGAAGCGCGGCGTGACCAAGCCGGTGATCGGCCCCGACGAAGCCGGGCGACAGGTCCACACGCTGGCCGGGCGTCACGCGATCCTGTTCGGGCCTGAGCGTTCGGGGTTGGAGACGGAGGATGTCGCGCTGGCCCGCACGATCCTGACCGTGCCGATCAACCCGGAGTTTGGCTCGCTCAATCTGGCGCAGGCGGTGATTCTGGTCGCCTACGAATGGTCGCGGATCGGACGCGAGATGGCGGGTGCTGCTGATGTGCTGGTGCAACCGACCGTCGAGGAGACCCTGCCCCCCGCCCCGCAAGAGGAGCTCGAAGGCCTGATTGCCCATTTCGAGAAGCTGCTGGAGCCGCGCGATTACTTCTTCCCCGAATCCCGCGCCGAAGCGACCCGCCGCACCTTGCGCGGATTGCTGACCAAGCCGGGCTGGAACCACCTAGAGGTGCGCACCTTGCGCGGCATCCTCAGCACGCTGGAGCGCGAGCGGCACGGCTGACGTCGTTGGTCGATTGCTGTTGGACAAGGCTTGCGGGCGCGATACGTCTCGCCTCCCCTCTCCTTAACACATGAGATTGCTGATGATTCTCTCGCGCCTCCGTTCGCCCGCTCTCGCCTGCGCCCTGTTGCTCGCAGCTCCTTTCGGTGCCGCCGCGCTAGCCGCGCCGGGCGATGACAAGGACAAGCCCGCCACCACCGAGCAAGAGGCCAAGCCCGCCGAAGAAGGCGCGGGCAATGGTGCACCTGCCGAAGCTGAGGCGGACAAGCGCATCTGCCGCTACATCAAGCTCGAGACCGCGAGCCGCCGCAAGACCAAGGTATGCCGCACGGTCGAGGAATGGCGCGCGCTCAACAATATTCGCTGACCGTCGCACGGCGGCGCGTAACGCTTGACCTCAGCGGCGTTCCTGCTATGCGCGCGCCTTCGCAATTGGCCCTGCACCCCGGTGAAGCAGCGGCCGCATCAGGCGTTTCGGTCTGGTGGTGCGGTGCCGGGTTCAATGGCTGCCCACTGGGGGCGGCCCAGCAAATTTGAAGGAAGACGTATGTCGAAGCGCAAGAGCGCCAAGTACAAGCTTGACCGCCGGATGGGCGAAAACATCTGGGGTCGCCCGAATTCCCCGGTGAACAAGCGTTCCTACGGTCCCGGCCAGCACGGCCAGCGCCGCAAGGGCAAGATGAGCGACTATGGCCTGCAGCTGCGCGCCAAGCAGAAGCTGAAGGGCTATTACGGTGACGTCACCGAAAAGCAATTCAAGCGCACCTATGCCGAAGCATCGCGCATGAAGGGCGACACCAGCCAGAACCTGATCGGCCTGCTCGAACAGCGTCTCGACATGGTGGTGTACCGCGCCAAGTTTGCGCCGACGATCTTCGCCGCGCGTCAGATCGTCAGCCACGGTCACATCTATGTGAACGGCGTCAAGTGCAACATCGCCTCGCGCCGCGTGGTTGTCGGCGACGTCATCAGCCTCGGCAGCAAGGCCAAGGAAATGGCGCTCGTGATCGAAGCCCAGAGCCTCGCCGAGCGTGACATTCCCGATTACGTCATGCCCGATGGCAACGACAAGGTAACCTTCACCCGCGTGCCGAAGCTCGACGAAGTGCCCTACCCGGTGACGATGGAACCGAACCTGGTGGTGGAATTCTACTCGCGTTGATCTGCGGTTCAGCGAGCCAATACAAAAAGGGCGGCCTTGCAGGGCCGCCCTTTATCGTTGGTGCTTCGGTTTAGCTTTAATCCCGGATGCGGTCCCACTCGACAAATTCGTAGGCGATCGAGCCTTCGACGAGGCGTTCCCAAATGTCTGCAATGACGTCGGCGGGGATGCCGTAGGCTTCGGCCTCGGCGACGGCGGCGGCGATCACGCTCGCCTTGCGCGCTTCGTCGCGCACCGCATCGCGGGTCGGCTTGATCCGGGCGGCGGCGCGCATGTAGCCGAAGCGTTTGGCCAGCAGCGCCACCAACTCGCGGTCCAGCGCATCGACCCCGGCGCGCACCTCCAGCATGGTCTCACACGATTGCGGCTCTTTGACGGTATTTTGCATCCGCGCCATTTGACGACTGATTCCTGCGGTGTCGAGCCATGTTCCGCATTGCGGGACCGTTGCACCGCCGAAGTGCAGCGCAAAAATGAAAGGGCCGGGATCAGCCGCAGCCAATCCCGGCCCCATCAAGGCCTATCAGCAGCAGGGCAGCCCGCAGCAGATACCCAGCGCGCAGCAGGCGTCAGCCACAGCGCCCGGACCAGCAGCCATGGCAGCCGAGGACGAGATCATGGCAACGACGGCGGAAATCTTGGCAAACAACTTCATTTCAATTCTCCAAATTCGTGTTCAGGCTCACATGTCAAAGCTGGGCGGCGACGCGCGGCGGCGGGGTTGCCGGGGGCAGCGTGACTGAACGATAGGTCGCTTTGGCCTCCGCCTTGTCAGGCGTGAACCGGGTCGGCAGCGCGTCGGCCTGCACCTCCGGCAGAACCGCGACGGCGCAGCCCAACTGGCATTGGGTGAAGTCCGGACAATCTTGGCAGCAATCATCTGGGCAGGCAGGATCCTGCGGCGTATCGCTGGCCATCATGGCCATCGCCGTGTCGCCCACGCTCGCAGAGGCCGACAGCGGGGCAAGCACGCTGAGGCTCAAAAGCGCAGACAGGATCAACAAAACGATACGCATTGCCCGTGGTTCGCTTCCTTCACGGGGAAGGTTACGCTCGCCCGAGGATTTGTGCAATCAATGCAGGTAATCCCGCCGGAAGGTGGCGGCAAAATCGGCAAAACGTGCCCCCGCAATGGCATCGCGCATCCCCTGCATCAGCGCCTGATAGAAGCTGAGGTTGTGCTCGGTGACCAGCATCGCCCCTAGGATCTCGCCCGACTTGATGAGGTGATGAATGTAGGCGCGGCTGTAGGTGGTGCAGACCGGGCACTGGCAGCGCGCGTCGAGCGGGCTGGTGTCCTCAGCGAAGCGGGCGTTGCGCAGGTTGAGCGGGCCGTCCCAGGTGAAGGCCTGCCCGTTGCGGCCTGAGCGGGTCGGCAACACGCAATCGAACATATCGATCCCGCGCTCGACCGCGCCGACGAGATCATCGGGCTTGCCCACCCCCATCAGGTAACGGGGGCGATCAGCGGGGAGCATCTCGGGCGCGTAGTCGAGCACGCCGAACATCGCCTCCTGCCCCTCCCCCACCGCGAGGCCGCCGACGGCATAGCCATCAAAGCCGATATCGGTGAGCTTGTCCGCGCTGATGCGGCGCAGGTCTTCATGGAGCGCGCCTTGCTGGATGCCGAACAGCGCGGCGCGGGTGGCGTGGTCTTCGCCCGCGTCAAAGCCCTCGCGGCTGCGCTTGGCCCAGCGCATCGAGAGTTCCATCGAGGCGGCGATCTCGTCCCGCGGGCGGTCGGCGCGGGGGCATTCGTCGAAGGCCATCACGATATCGCTGCCGAGCAGGCGCTGGATTTCCATCGAGCGTTCGGGGGTGAGCATGTGCTTCGACCCATCAAGGTGGCTGCGGAATTCCACCCCGTGCTCGGTCAGCTTTCTGAGATCGCTGAGGCTCATTACCTGATAGCCGCCCGAATCGGTGAGGATCGGGCGCTGCCAATTCATGAAGCGGTGGAGCCCTCCAAGCCGCGCGACGCGCTCCGCACCGGGGCGCAGCATCAGGTGGTAGGTGTTGCCGAGGATGATATCAGCGCCGGTCTGGCGCACGGCCTCGGGCTTCATCGCCTTGACGGTCGCAGCCGTGCCGACCGGCATGAAGGCGGGCGTGCAAATTTCGCCGCGCTGCATGGCGATCGTGCCGGTGCGCGCTTTTCCGTCGGTGGCGTGAAGGGTGAAGGCAAAACGCGGCAAGCTCATAGCGCGAGCGCGCTAACGGGACGAACGCCGCCTGTCACGCTGAAAGCAAAGCGGGCCGCCTGCCCTGAAAGCAAGCGGCCCACTTAATCGTCCAATCTAACCGTCGATCAGAACTTGAGGCCCACGCCGACAGTGCCGCGCAGCGTGTCGAACGCGATGGTATCGACGTTGGCACGCAGCACCACAGAGCTCACCGGAACTTCCACGCCGACCCCGACGAGGTAATCGCCGCCCGTGGTGTCGATGTCGAAATCGTCCTCGTCGAAGTCGGGCTCGCCGATCAGGTTGCCGGCATCAATGTCGACCCACTGGTAACCGCCACGGGCGTAAATCTTGCTGCCGCCATTGGTCTTGAGGCCGAGACGGGCCGAGAGACCGTACTCAGCATCGATCGGACCGCTGCCGAAGTGCGCGTTGCCTTCAACACCTGCGAACAGGTTCTTCCCGAGCGGAAAGTCAACCGCGGCGAAGCCGCCGTAAATCTCACCGCTTTCATCGATATCGAAGCCGTCGAGGTCGGCATCGTCGACATCAACCGCGAGGTCGTGGAGACCGACCGACGCACCGATGGTGACTTCGGGCTTGGCGGTTTCCTGCGCCTGCGCGGCGGTGGGAAGGGCGATTGCGCCGAGCGCTGCGATCGTCGTGATTGCGATCTTTTTCATTGTGATTTTCCTTTGCTTGAACCTGCCGCAGGGGGTGCAGCGGGTCGCTCAAGGAACTAGGAACCAGCCCATTTCCGCGCAATGAACGAACCAAAGGGTTTCCGTTCATGTCCGTTCATTGGTGTATAATGGCCGATCAACCGCACTGACCACTAGACGAACGTCACTCGCGCAGCCGCCATCCGGTGCGGAAGATCGCCGCGATGATGATGACGCACACCGCCAGGAACCCGAGCGTCAGCCCCAGCGAGACCGCAATCGGCACGTCCGACACCCCGTAGAACGAATAGCGCAGCCCGCTGACAAGGAAGGCGATGGGATTGACGAGCGCGATGGAATCCCACGGTGCGGGCAGTTCGCGGATCGAATAAAAGGTGCCGCCAAGGAAGGTCAGCGGGGTCAGGATCAGCATCGGGATGATACCGAGCTTTTCGAAGCTGTCAGCCCAGATGCCGAGGATGAAGCCGAACAGCGCGAAACTCGCGGCCACCAGCATGATGTAGACGGCGGCGAACAAGGGATACTGGATCTCGTAATCCACAAATAACCGCGCCGTGGTGAGGATGATCGCAGCAAGGATCAGCCCCTTGGTCATCGCCGCGCCGACGAACCCCGCGAGCGTCTCGGCCACGCCCACGGGTGCGGAGAGCAGTTCGTAGATCGTGCCGGTGAAGCGCGGCATGTAGATGCCGAAGCTCGCGTTGCTGGTGGTCTCGCCGAGCAGCGTCAGCATCAGCAGGCCGGGGATGATGAAGGCGCCGTAAGGCACGCCCCCGATGGGCTCCATCCGCGCGCCGATCACGCTCCCGAACACCACGAAATAGAGCGATGTCGTCAGCACCGGCGACAAGATCGACTGGAAGGCGGTGCGAAAGGCGCGGGCCATTTCGCGCTGGTAGATCGCGAGCGCGCTGGTGAGGTTGAAATGCATCACGCGGCCGCCTTTTCGCCAAGCAGCCCGACGAAGATGTCTTCGAGCGACGAATCGTGCATGTCGATGCTGGTATAGGCGATCCCGGCATGGGTGAGCGCCTGGGTGAGCTGCGCGACCTCGGCCCGCCCTCCCCCTTGCCCATTGCCCCCGCGATAGGTGAGGCGGGTGCCGTCAGCGGACAATTCGCAATGGAAGCTTGCCAGCGCCGCAGGCAGCACCGCCAGCGGCATGGCGAGGTCGATCACGGCCTCGGTGGTGCCTAGCCGCTCCATCATCGCGCGCTTTTCATCGACCATCAGGATGCGCCCGCCCTGAATGATGCCGACCCGGTCGGCCATCAACTCAGCTTCCTCGATGTAATGCGTGGTGAGGATAATCGTGACCCCGCGCTCCTTCAGCACGGCGATCTGATCCCACATGCCCTTGCGCAATTCGACGTCGACGCCCGCCGTGGGTTCATCGAGGAACAGCAGTTCCGGTTCGTGCGCCAGCGCCTTGGCGATCAGCACCCGGCGCTTCATCCCGCCACTGAGGGCGCGGATCTGGGTGTCGCGCTTGTCCCATAGCGAGAGGCCCCTCAGGATTTCCTCGATCCGCGCCGGATCATGCGGCTTGCCGAACAGGCCCTGCGAATAGGTGACCGCGCGGCGCACGGTTTCGAACATGTCGGTGGCGAGTTCCTGCGGCACCAGCCCGATCCGCGCCCGTGCCGTGCGCCAGTCACGCGCGAGGTCGTGCCCGAAGGCGTGGATCGTTCCGGCGGTGGGCCGCACCAGCCCGCACACGGCTCCGATCAACGTGGTCTTGCCCGCCCCGTTCGGCCCGAGCAGCGCAAAAATCTCGCCCTTGCGGATGTCGAGATCGACTCCGTCCAGCGCGCGCGTGCCGCCGCGATAGGTCTTGGTCAGGCCGCGGATTGATAAAATAGGTTCATCCATCGCCACCGATTAGGGGAGCAGCAGCGAGGAGTCACCATAGGAATAGAAGCGATATTCATGCGCGATGGCATGGGCATAGGCCGCCATCATCCGTTCACGCCCCATCAGCGCCGAAACCAGCATCATCAGGGTAGACTTGGGCAGGTGGAAATTGGTCATGAGCCCGTCGACCGCGCGCAATTTGTAGCCCGGGGTAATGAAGATCGCGGTGTCGCCCGCGAAGGGGTGGATCACCCCGTTCTGGTCAACCGCGCTCTCCAGCAGGCGCAGCGAAGTGGTGCCGACGGCGATGATTCGGCCACCGGCGGCGCGGGCGGCGTTGAGCTGATCGGCGGTCGCCTGCGAGATGCGCCCGAATTCGGCGTGCATCTGATGGTCGTCGGTATCCGCGGCTTTGACCGGCAGGAAGGTGCCCGCGCCGACGTGCAGCGTCAACATCGCCCGCCCGATCCCTGCGTTGTCGATCGCATCGACAAGGCGCGGGGTGAAGTGCAGCGAAGCGGTGGGCGCGGCAACCGCGCCTTCTTCACGCGCGAACATGGTCTGGTAGTCTTCAAGATCCTGGGCATCGACCCCGCGCTTGGAGGCGATGTAAGGCGGCAGCGGCATGGTGCCGGCGCGGTCGAGCAGCACCTCAACCGGCTCCTCGCCCTCGAAAAACAGCGTGAGCGAGCCGTCAGCATAGCGCTCTTCCGCAATCGCGGTGACCCCGCCGCCGAACACCAACTGGTCGCCAATCTTCACGCGCTTGGCGTTCTTGAGGAATGCCTGCCAGCGCCTGAGGTCAATCCGCTTGTGCAGCGTCGCGCCGATGCGGGCCTCGCCATCGGCGCGGCGGCCTTCGAGCTGAGCAGGGATCACGCGGGTGTCGTTGAACACCAGCACATCGCCGCGATTGAGGAGCTGCGGCAGATCGCGCACGCCGCGATCTTCGAACGGCGCATCACTCCCGCGCACCACCAGCATCCGCGCGGCATCGCGCGGTCGCACCGGGCGCAGCGCAATCCGCTCGGGCGGCAAATCGAAATCGAACAGATCTACTTTCATGCCGCGCGCCCCTAGCGGGACGGCACCGCGCCGCAAAGCCCTTAGCGGATCGGCGCGCTCAACATGTCGGCAGAGATGGGCGCGTCATTCGCGGGCGCGGGCGGCGGCGGGGGCGGCAGGTTGTCGCTGCCGAGCGAGGCCTGGACGATGAAGGTCGGCTGCGCTGGCGGCTCGCCGCGGTTGATCGCGTCGACCGCTTCCATGTTCTCGATCACCCGGCCGAAATTGGTGTATTTCTTGTCGAGGCTGAAGCGCGGGTAGAAGACGATGAAGAACTGGCTGTTGGCGCTGTCATCTTCCGAGGCGCGCGCCATCGACAGCGTGCCGCGCACGTGCGGCATGGGATTAAATTCGGCCTTGAGGTCGGGAAGCTCGCTGCCGCCCTGCCCGGTTCCGGTCGGATCGCCGCCCTGGGCCATGAAGCCTTCGATCACGCGGTGGAACACCACACCGTTATAGAACCCCGCGCGGGTCAAGGTCTTGATCCGCTCGACATGGCCCGGAGCCCAATCGGCCTGAAGCCGGATCTTGACCCGCTGACCGTTTGACAGGTCGAGCACCCAAACGTTTTCGGGATCAACCGCCGGATCGTAATTGATCGGCGAATAGGTGCGCGCAGCCACCGGGGCGTCATCCTCGTCGGGCTTTTCGGCATTCTCGCCGAACGCCACTGGGGGGGTATCATCCTTCTGCTGCTGCGCGAACGCGGCGTGCGGCGCAGTGAACAAGAACAGCGCGGCAAGGGCAGGAATAAGCTTGGGTGTGATCATTGTTTCATCCGGTTTCGGCGCGCCGTTTAGCCCTGCCCGGCTGTCACTGCAATGAATGATCGCGAGCTGCGCAAAGCGCGCGTGAGCGCAGCCGAGGCTCAGTAATCGCCCTTGAGCCCTTTTTCGCGTACCCGCACGATGACTTCTTCACGCACCGGGGGGCTGACGAAGCGGGCGATGTCGCCGCCATAAATCGCGATTTCCTTGACCAGCTTGGAGGCGATCGGCTGGAGCGAGACGTCCGCCATCAGGAACACGGTCTCGATATCATCATCGAGTTGCTGGTTCATGCCAGCCATCTGATATTCGTACTCGAAATCGGCGACGGCGCGCAGGCCGCGGATGATGACGCTCGCGCCCTGTTTCTGCGCGAATTTTACCAGCAGCGCGTTGAACCCCACCACCTCGACATTGCTAAGGCCCATGCTGGCAACCTCGCGCTCGACCATGCGGAAGCGTTCCTCGGTCGAAAACATCGGGTCTTTGGAGGGGTTGGTGGTGACCCCGATGATCAGCCAGTCAACCAGCTTCGACCCACGCCTGATGATATCCGCATGGCCCAGCGTGATGGGGTCGAAGGTTCCAGGGTAAATCCCGACGCGGCGTGTCATGGTGGCATCCTCTCTGCCTGACGGATCAGCGATCGCGTTCGACGATAAAGCGTGCGAGCGCGCGCAGGATGTCCGCCTCGCTGCCATAGGAAGCGAGCCGCAGCACCGCCTGATCCACCAGCGCGCTGGCCTGTTCGCGGGCCTTGTCGACCCCCATTAGCGTCACAAAGGTCTGCTTGCCTTGCGTAATATCCTTGCGCACCGCCTTGCCCGCCTTGTCAGCGTCACCTTCGACATCGAGCAGGTCATCGGCAATCTGGAAGGCAAGGCCAATGTCACGGGCATAGGCGCGCAGATGCATCCGCCCTTGCGGCGCAACCTTGCCAAGGATCGCGCCCATCTCGACGCTCGCGGCCAGCAACGCGCCGGTCTTGAGCTGTTGCAGCCGGGTGATGGAGTGGAGATCATATTGCACCCCCTCTTCATCGGCGACCATGTCGATCATCTGCCCGCCCGCCATACCGTGCATGCCGGATGCCTTGCCCAGCGTCAGGATCAACTCGCTGCGAGTGAAGGGGTCCGTGCTGGTGGCCTCATCGGCGAGGATCTCAAACGCCAGCGCGTGGAGCGCATCGCCCGCCAGCACGGCGGTGGCCTCGTCATAGCGCTTGTGAAGCGTGGGCTTGCCGTGGCGCAGATCATCATTGTCCATGCACGGCAGATCATCGTGGATGAGCGAATAGACATGGATCGCTTCGATCGCCGCCCCGACCCTGAGCGCAGCATCGCGCGAAACGCCGAACAGGCTCGCGGTGCTAACCACCAGCAGGGGCCGCACCCGCTTGCCGCCCCCGATGGCGGCGTAGCGCATCGCTTCAATCAGGCGGGCGCTGGTATCGTCGGGCACTGGCAGGAGCGCATCGAACATCGAATCGATGTCAGCCTGCACATGCTTGATCGCATCGCCCAGCAGGGAGCTTCCGGTCTCCACCAGCATCATCGTCACCCTTCCGCGTCGAAAGCTTGGGTGCCGGTGGCCCGGCCATCGGCCCCGGCCACGATCCGTTCGATCCGCGCCTGCGCCGCATCGAGCCGCTGCTGACACGCAGCGCGCAAGGCTTCCCCGCGTTCATAAAGGCTGATCGACTGATCCAATGGCACGTCCCCGCGCTCCAGCTGCTGCACGATCTGTTCAAGCGCCGCGAGCGCCTGTTCAAAGCTCATCGCGGCGATATCCGGCCCTGCGGCTGGTGATGCGTTACCCTCATCCATGCGGTGGAGCATTGACGGGGCAAGCTGGCCCGGTCAAGGCTGCCCGTGACGGGCAGGTTCACGAAACACGGGGATACAGGCACACATGACGAAGTGGATCATCGCCTATACAACGGCGGCGCTGGCGTTTGGCGCGCTCGATGCGATCTGGCTGCGCTGGGCGGCCGGCAATCTTTACCGCCCGGTGATCGGCGAGATCATGGCCAAGGATTTCAACGTCAGCGCAGCGGGCGCGTTCTATCTGATTTACCTGGCCGGGATGACGTGGTTCGCGATCCGCCCGGGTCTCGAAGGCGGCGGTGTGCAGGCGGCGATGCTCAACGGTATCCTGCTGGGCGCCCTCTGCTATGCCACATTCGACCTTACCTCGCAGGCGGTGATGAAGGTGTGGGCGACACATATCAGCGTGCTCGACATCCTTTGGGGTGCCTTTGCCACCGGCGCGGCGAGCGCGATTGCGACGTGGGTCACCCTGCGCTTCGCCCCGGCCTGATCGACCGCGCGCGCCATGTTCATCGGTCACTTCGCCCCCGCCTTTATCGCTGCTGCCGTGAGCCCCGAGAGGCCGCGCCTCGGCACCATGTTCGTGGCGGCGCAGCTGATCGACTGGGGGTTCTTCGCGCTCGCCATGGTTGGCGTGGAGCGGATGCGGATCGACCCGGCGGCGAGCGTGATGGTGCCGTTCGATCTCTACCACATGCCGTACACCCACAGCTTGATCGGAACCGCAATCTGGGCAGCGGTGTGCCTTGGCATGGTAGCGGTGCATCAGCGTAGCCTTGCGGTTGGCCTGCTGGCTGGGCTGGTGGTGCTATCGCATTGGTTGCTCGACTGGGTGGTGCACGTGCCCGACCTCACGCTCGACGGCACCCCGCCCCGGCTGGGCCTTGGGCTGTGGAATTACCCATGGGTGGCGATCCCACTCGAGCTGGGGATAACGCTGGGCGCCTTTGTCTTCTACGTGCGCCGCACCCGCGGGCCGGCGGGGCCGCCGATGGTACTGCTGGTTGCGTTGCTTTTGCTGCAAGCTATCAACTGGTTTGCACCCCATCCAGAGGCGGCGGGGCCGTTCCTCTATCTGCAAGCGCTGCTCGCCTATGGCATCCTGACGGGCCTCGCCGTGTGGGTCGGGGAGAATCGCTGGTTCCGCAAACGCGGCGGCTTGGCCTTGTCGCCGTGGTGATCTAGGGGGCGGCGCAAGGAGCTCGCCCTCATGACCACCATCACCCCCGAAATCGTCGAACAGCACGGCCTTTCCCCTGAGGAATACGAGCGCGTCTTGCACGCGCTGGGCCGCGAGCCCAATCTGGTGGAGCTCGGCATCTTTTCGGTGATGTGGTCGGAGCATTGCAGCTACAAATCCTCGCGTATTCACCTGAAGAAGCTCCCGACCGAGGCGCCGTGGGTGATCTGCGGCCCGGGCGAGAACGCGGGCGTGATCGACATTGGTGACGGTCAGGCGGCCATCTTCAAGATGGAGAGCCACAACCACCCCTCTTACATCGAACCCTATCAGGGCGCGGCGACGGGCGTGGGCGGCATCCTGCGCGATGTCTTCACCATGGGCGCACGGCCGATGGCGAACGCCAATGCGCTGCGGTTTGGGCGGCCCGAGCATCCCCGGATGAAGCATCTGGTGCAGGGGGTGGTCGCCGGGATCGGCGGCTATGGCAATTGCGTCGGCGTGCCGACCGTGGCGGGGGAAACCAACTTTCACCCGGCCTATGACGGCAATATCCTCGTGAACGCCATGACCGTGGGTGTCGCGGCGCAGGACAAGATCTTCTACTCGGCGGCCACCGGGATCGGGAACCCGATCGTCTATGTCGGCAGCAAGACCGGGCGCGACGGGATCCACGGCGCGACCATGGCTTCAGCGGACTTCGGCGAGGATGCCGAGGCCAAGCGGCCCACCGTGCAGGTCGGCGATCCCTTCACCGAGAAACTGCTGATCGAGGCCTGCCTCGAACTGATGGCGACCGATGCGATCGTCGCGATTCAGGACATGGGCGCGGCGGGCCTCACCTCCTCCAGCGTCGAAATGGCGTCCAAGGGCGGCGCGGGCATCCGGCTCGACATGAACAAGGTGCCCTGCCGCGAAACCGGCATGACGCCTTACGAGATGATGCTGAGCGAGAGCCAGGAGCGGATGCTCATGGTGCTCAAGCCCGGTCGCGAGCCACAAGCCGAGGCGATCTTCCGCAAGTGGGAGCTCGATTTTGCGGTGATCGGCGAAGTCACCGACACCGGGCATATGGTGCTCGAATTCAATGGCGAAGTGGTGTGCGACATCCCCCTCGCCCCGCTCGCCGAAGAGGCGCCGCTCTATGACCGGCCCTACCTGTCGAAGGAGGAATACAAGGTCTGGGCGGGTGTGAAGCCCCTCGCCGAAGTCCCCGCCAGCGATGATATCGCGGCGGACCTCCTCACCATGATGGCCTCGCCCGACCTCGCCTCGCGACGCTGGATTGCCCAGCAGTATGATTCGCAGGTTGGCGGCGATACGCTCCAGACCGGGGGCGATGCGGGCGTGGTGCGGGTGCATGGGACGTCGAAGGCGCTCGCCATCACCACCGACTGCACCCCGCGCTATGTCTTTGCCGACCCGTACGAGGGCGGTAAGCAGGCCATTGCCGAGGCGTACCGCAACCTTTGCGCGGTCGGCGCGCGCCCGCTGGCGGTGACCAATTGCCTCAATTTCGCGAACCCGCAGCGGCCCGAGATCATGGCGCAGATCGTTCACGCCTTGGAAGGCATGGCGGACGCCTGCCGCGCCCTGGACTTCCCCATCGTGTCGGGGAACGTCAGCCTCTACAACGAATCGAAGGCGACCGGCGGCGGCAGCGCCATCCTCCCCACCCCGGCCATCGGCGGGGTCGGGATCATCACCGATCTGTCGAAGATGATGACGATGCACTTCAAGCAGGCGGGTGATGCGATCTACCTCGTCGGGCCGGAGCACTGGGCCAAGCCCGATCCCACCCGCTCGCACCTCGGCCGCTCGCTATGGCTGCGCGTGGTCAAGGGTCTCGAAGACGGCCGCACCCCGCCCACCGACCTCACCATCGAGCGCACCGCTGGCGAGATCATTCACGAGCTGATCGCCGACGGACTGGTCAACGCGGTCCATGATCTCAGCGACGGCGGCCTTGCTGTGGCGCTCGCCGAAATGGCGCTGGCGGGCGGGATCGGGGCCGAGGCCGACTTGGCGGGCAACCCCGATTACACGCCGGCGCAGTGGTGGTTCGGCGAGGATCAGGGGCGCTATCTGGTGACCGTGCCCGATGTCGCCGCGCTCAACGCAGCGCTCGCCAAGGGCACCCGCGATGCTGACACAGCACAGATCGGCTTCCAGCGCGTCGGCACCGTGGGCGGTGACAGCGTGCTCGGCGTGCCGCTCGCGGACTTGCGCGCAGCCAATCAGCGCTTCTTCGATGAATGGATGGACGCCTGAGCAGCGGCTATTCTGGCACCCCGCTGGTCAAAAAGCTGACCTTACGTGATGGGATGCGGGTGTGGTTCGACGCCATGCCTGAACACGTGATCGACGAGATCGACGAATATGCGCTCGAGTTGTTCTTCGTGGCCGATCCGGCCGAGGGGATCGACGCGGCGCACATATTTGTGACAGAGCGCGCGGCACTAGAAGCGCGCCTCACCGCGCTGCGCCACCAGATCGCGCCGGACGGTCAAATCTGGGTGAGCTGGCCCAAGAAAGCCGCCAAGGTCGCCACGGACATTACCGAGGACACGATCCGCGAAGTCTGCCTGCCCTTGGGGATGGTCGACACCAAGGTCTGCGCAATCGACGAGACCTGGTCGGGCCTTAAGCTAGTGATCCGCAAGGAGCTGCGTTAGGCCGCGAGCTGAGGCTCGCCCAGCGTCAGCTCCTCGCGCGCTACGCCTTCGCTTTGCAAGATCGCAAGGCACTGGCGGTACACCTCAGGCTTGCCGATGTTGAGCCGGGCGCGGGCCGCATCAATATCCTCGGCCATCAGTGCCGCGATATCCTGATGCGCGATCTTCGCCGCCGCGCGGCCCAGCTTGCGCCCTTCCTTGATCGCGGCGAACAATGGCGCCTTGGTCCCGCTCACCTTTTTGATCTGCCGCGCGCCCGCATAGGCGATGAAGAGGATGCCCTTGTTGTGGTTCTGCTCATAGGAGAAACCCAGCAAGCTCGCCTCGCCCAGCGCGTCGCGGCCATAGCCGGTCAGCACGTGGAACAGATCATGCGTGTCGCGCAGTCGGTCAAAATACCATTGGGTGAGATCAGCCGGGCGCTGATCGGCAGGCTGCCACTTGTTGCTCTCAGCCACCAGCCCCGCCGCCGACAGCCCCTCGCGCTTCATGAAGGCGATGTAATGCGCCGCCACCGAATTCGGCCCGCATGACGCCCAGCGCGCGTGATCATCGAGCATCGCCGGGATGTCGGTTTCCTCGGCGATGAAGCGCTGCCCTTCGAGGGACTGGATGAAATCCCAAGCCTGCTTATGGCTCGCCTTGCCCTTGGTCGCCTCGATGATGTGAAACACCTGCTCGGTGTCTTCCTTGTCCTCGACCAGCTTGCCGAAATGGTGGAGCACCTTGAGCGGCTGGATACCGGCAATCTTGCGTTCGGGGGCAACCAAAGGGAGATCGGCGAGAGCCATCGGGTGTAATCCTTTGTGCGAGCAGCGTTCTGGGTGGTCCGACCATTATTAACACCAATGTCAGTTAATTGTCCAGAGGCTGATCGAATCAAAGGGCTTAAACTTGCCTTTTGACCCCGCTATGGAACCCAAGGGCTATTGGCCGCTTTTGGGGGGGGTAATTTATGAAGAACCTGAAAATTCTTGCCGGTATTGTCGCCGCGGCACTGATCGCGTGGACGGCCGCCGTCCCGGCATGGGCGCAGATGTTCGAGAAAATCACGCTGGTGAACTCCACGGGCTACACGATCTCGGAAGTTTACATTGCGCCCTCGCGGTCAAAGAGCTGGGAGGAGGACATTCTCGGACGCGACGTCCTCGGCGACGGGGAGGAAGTCGAAGTTGACTTCCGCCGTTCCGAAAACACCTGCAATTGGGACCTTCTGGTTGTCTATGACGATGGCGAACAGGCCGTTTGGGACGGTTTGAACCTGTGCCAGGATTGGCATTACGAGCTGTTTTATAACGCCCGCACTGGCGATACGCGGCTTGTAGCCTCGCACTGAGGCTGGGAAACGGGTAAGGGGGCAGGATGCACGATTATCAAACCGCCCCCTACACCCTGCCCGCCATTTCCGAACAAGACAGCATTGCCCGCGCCGTTGCGCTTTCCGAGCGGCTAAAGCAGCGCCGCACTTGCCGCGATTTTGCCCCTGACCCCGTCCCGCGCGCGGTGATCGAGGCCGCAATCGCCGCAGCAGGCAGCGCGCCATCGGGGGCCAATCACCAGCCTTGGCACTTCGCCGTTGTCGCCTCGCCTGAGAAAAAGCGCGCGATCCGCGAGGCTGCCGAGGCGGAGGAACGGCGCTTTTACGGGGCGGATGGTGACGAGGCCAAGGCGGGGGCCGAATGGCTCGCCGCGCTCGGCCCCTTGGGAACGGATGCCGACAAGCCCTTCCTCGAAATCGCGCCCCACCTGATCGTGGTCTTTGCCCAGCGCAAAGGCGGGATTGCCGAGGATGGCCAGTCGCAGAACTACTACGTCAATGAAAGCGTCGGGATCGCTTGCGGGATGCTTCTGGCAACCCTGCATGAGGCAGGCCTGGCGACGCTCACCCACACGCCTTCGCCGATGGGCTTCCTGCGGCGGATTTGCGAGCGCCCCGAGTGGGAAAAGCCGGTGATGATCGTGGTCGTCGGCCATCCGGCCGACGATGCCACCGTGCCGGTCCACGCGCTGCGCAAGAAGCCGCTGACGCAGATCGCCAGCTGGCTCTGACGCTGCGAGTTACGCGGGGACCAGTTCGCCCTCGACCGGCTTGGTGGCGAGGAGGTCATAGGGATCGATCCCTTCCTCGCGCCAGATGCGGTGGCACTCGCGATACTGGCTCGGCTGCGGGATGCGCAGGTCGCGGCGCACGTCTTCCAGCGGGCGCGCGAGAAGTTCGCGGATCGACTGGTCGATCAGCCGCGGTGCCCCCTTGCCGGTATGATGCGCCTGCCGGACCGCGCCGAAGATCGGAGCGCGGCTGCCCTTGACCATCTTCTTTATGTTCGCAGCCCCAGCATAGCCGATCAGCAGGTGTCCCTGGCTCGGCGATTGCCCGTGGGTGAACAGCAGCACGCACTGCTCCCCCAGCGCATCGCGGCCATAGCCGGTGAGCACGTGGAACAGATCATGCGTGTCGCGCGAGCGTTCCATGAACCATTGCACGAGGTCGGGATACTTCTTGCGGCCCAGCTTCTCGGCCTCCGCCACCAGACCCGCGGCAGACAGGCCCTCGGCCTCCATGAAGTCGCAATAGGCATGGGCCAGCGAGCCCTTGGGCGTGCGGCGCAGCGCGGCGTGATCGTCGAGAATTTCGGGCAAGCGCGGCTCATTGGCGCGCAAGAATTCGCCCTGCGGCGAAAGCGCCAGCTCACGCACGCGCGGCAGGAAGGTCTTGGAGGGCAGCGATTCGAAGATCTTGAAGACGAGGCTGGTGTCTTCCTTGTCTTTCATCAGCGCCTGAAAATTGCGTACCGCGCGCAAGGGCCGATAACGCGGTGACGGGCGATCGGGGTGGCGTAGCACCGTGCCATCGGCGGCGAAAAGCTGGCTGTATTCAGTTCTGGAAACAGTCATAGGAGTGTGATCCTGCATCGGCTGCGGCACGGTAGGACGGCCTGCTTACATTTATGTTAATAGCCGATTCGGGTTCGCAATCAAAACCCTTTTTTCGCGTCACCGACCACCCATTCAGCGCGCGGAATGCCGAGCAGGCTCAGCACCGCCGTCAGGTCGCCGCGATCGACCCGGCCATTGGCGGCCGCGCGCGCCTTGGGCTTGGCACGATAGGCAAAGCCATATGTCGCCGCTGCGATCATCGGGATGTCATTGGCCCCGTCGCCTGTGGCAAGGCTGCGCGCCCCCTCGCCGAGCGCCGCCATTTCCTCATGCAGCACCGCTGCCTTCACTGCGCTGTCTGTGATCGTCCCGAGCAGCCCACCGGTGAGCTTCCCGCACTCGACCGCGAGGCGATTGCCCACCACGCGGTGAAAGCCGAGCATCTCCGCGACCGGATCGGCAAAATGGTGAAAGCCGCCTGTCACCAGCACGGTCCGCGTCCCCAGCGCCGCCAGCGTAGCTACCAAGGTGCGTGCGCCGGGTGTGGCGGTGATCCGTTCGTCGAGACAGGTGCCAATCACCGCCTCGTCAAGTCCGGCCAGCAACGCCACGCGTTCACGCAGGGCAGCTTCGAAATCAAGCTCGCCCAGCATCGCGCGTTCCGTGATCGCAGCGATCTGCGCCTTCAGCCCGGCGTAATCGGCCAGCTCATCAATGCATTCCTGTCCGATCATGGTCGAGTCCATGTCCGAGACAAACAGCTGCGGGATGGCAATATCGCCCTGGCTCACCAACATGTCGGCAGGGGAAAACACCGCATCGATCGCCGCCAAGACCGCTGCGGGATCGCCCTCACCCATGCGCAGTTCGAGGACGTTCTCCTCGCCCTCGGGCATGGCTGCGGCCTCAAGCGGGACCCCCGCGCCTGCCAGCGCTTCGGCCAGTGCATCGAGACGTGTTTCACATTCTTCCGTCTCTGCTATCAGCCGCGCAATGAGCATCTCAACTTCTCCACCAGCACCGGTCGCGCTCATTGCAGGACCGACCGCCAGCGGCAAGAGCGCGGCTGCTATCCGGCTGGCCCAGCGGCTGGCTGAGGCCGGACAGCGCGGGGTCGTGATCAACGCGGACAGCGCGCAGGTCTATGCCGATCTGCGCGTGCTTTCCGCCCGCCCGTCCGAGGCAGAGATGCAGGGCATCGAGCACCGTCTGTTCGGCGGGTGGGACGGAGCCGAGGCCTGTTCAGCGGCGGCCTGGGCCGACCGGGCGAAGGCAGAAATTGCCGATTGCCATGAAAGCGGTGCGGTGCCGATCCTGGTGGGCGGGACGGGCCTCTACCTCAAAGTGCTGCTGGAGGGGATCGCCCCCATCCCCCCGATAGATCCCGATGTGCGTGCCATGGTGCGCAGCCTGCCGGAGGAACAAGCCTACAAGCTCCTCCAACTCGAAGACCCCCTGCGCGCCGCCGAACTCAACCCCGGTGATCGTCAGCGGATCGCCCGCGCGTTGGAGGTCAAGCGTTCGACCGGGGTCACGCTTGCTGATTGGCAGATGGCTAAGGTGGGGGGGATCGGCGATACGGTCAATCTGTTTCCGCTGGTGCTGATGCCTGACCGGGCGTGGGTTTATGCACGGTGCGAGGACAGGTTTGCACAAATGCTCGAGACCGGCGCCATTGCCGAGGTCGAAGCGCTGCTGGCGCGCGAACTTGATCCCGATCTACCGGTGATGCGCGCCATAGGCGTGCCCGAAAT
This sequence comes from Erythrobacteraceae bacterium CCH12-C2, assembly GCA_001556995.1. GTDB lineage: Bacteria > Pseudomonadota > Alphaproteobacteria > Sphingomonadales > Sphingomonadaceae > Erythrobacter. Next base: position 64,370 of record LSKF01000102.1, on the reverse strand, counting down.
TGCAGCGTTTCTCGGCGGCGTGTTCACCGAGGAGGAGGTGATCGCTGCTGCTGCGCAAGCGACCCGCAACTACGCAAAGCGGCAATTCACCTGGTTCCGGCGGCAGGTGCCTGAGGATTGGGCCCAGATCACCTTTGCTGATGAGTCTGAAAATATCGATATCGACGCTTATTTTGCATCATTATTACACGGTTAGGGCTTGACCTATCAGATTGTAACCGATAGCGCGCCAACCAACGGTCCGATGCAAACCCATGCATCGGGCCCGTTTTATTCTTGAGCCCTGCGCGCAGTGCGCCACGATGGAGTATCCCGTGACCGGTCATCCGGCCCCCGACGCGCCCAACACCGCACCTTTGAGCGGCGCCGCTATCCTCGTGCAATGCCTTGTCGAACAAGGCGTCGAATTCGTGTTCGGCTATCCCGGCGGCGCGGTGCTGCCGATCTATGATGAATTGTTCGGCGATGAACGCATCCGCCACATCCTCGTCCGCCACGAAGCGGGCGCAGCGCACGCGGCAGAAGGCTACGCCCGAGCCACCGGCAAGCCCGGGGTGGTGCTCGTCACTTCTGGTCCGGGCGCGACCAATGCGGTTACCGGAATTGCCGATGCCTGGATGGATTCGATCCCGCTGGTGGTGATCACCGGGCAGGTGCCGACCGCCCTCATCGGCACCGACGCCTTTCAAGAAGCCGACACGGTCGGCATCACCCGGCACTGCACCAAGCACAATTATCTGGTCAAAGACCCGGCCGATCTCGCCGCGACGATCAAGGAAGCCTTCCTGATCGCGACCACGGGCCGGCCCGGCCCGGTCGTTATCGACATCCCAAAGAATGTGCAGATCGCCGTCCCCTCAGAGCGCCGCGCACTGACCCGCGCAGGGTCGCACCGCTACGCGCCGCAGACCGTCGCTCCGCCCGAACAGATTATCGAAGCCATCGAGATGATCGCCAATGCTGAGCGCCCGATTTTCTACACCGGCGGCGGGGTGATCAATTCAGGGCCTCAGGCGAGCGACCTGCTGCGCCAGCTGCAGGATTTGACCAGCGCGCCTGTCACCTCAACGCTGATGGGCCTAGGCGCCTTTCCCTCGCAGCATCCCGATTGGCTCGGGATGCTGGGGATGCATGGCACTTATGAAGCCAATATGGCGATGAACCAGTGCGACGTGATGGTGTGCATCGGCGCGCGGTTTGATGACCGGGTGACCGGACGGCTTGATGCCTTCTCGCCGAACTCGAAGAAAATCCACATCGATATCGATCGCTCCTCGATCAACAAGACCGTGCCGGTCAACCTCGGCATCGTCGGCGATTGCGGCACGGTGGTGGCGCAGCTGATTGCGGCGTGGGGCACGCGGCAGCCCAAGAACCTCGGCGAATGGAAGGCCAGGATCGCGGGTTGGCGCGCGCGCGAGTGCCTCGCCTATCCCGAACGCTCGGTGAAGCACCCCGGCATGATCATGCCGCAGCACGCGGTTGAGCGCCTGCACGCCCTCACCCACCAACGCAGCCCGATCATCACCACCGAAGTCGGCCAGCACCAGATGTGGGCGGCGCAATATTTTGGGTTTGAAGACCCCAACAAGTGGCTCACCAGCGGTGGGCTCGGCACGATGGGCTATGGCCTGCCCGCCGCCATCGGCGCGCAGCTGGGCCACCCGGATGCGCTCGTGATCGACATCGCTGGTGAGGCCAGCATCCAAATGAATATCCAGGAGCTCGGCACCGCGAGCCAGTATCGCCTGCCGGTCAAGGTGTTCATCCTCAACAACGAATACATGGGCATGGTCCGCCAGTGGCAGGAACTGACCTATGAGAGCCGCTATTCGAACTCCTATTCGGACAGCCTGCCCGATTTCGTGCGCTTGGCCGAAGCTTACGGATGGAAGGGCATCCGAATCCATGACGAGACCGAGCTCGATGACGGGATCATGCGGATGCTCGATCACCCAGGCCCGGTAATGGTCGATTGCCTCGTCGCGCAGGATGCCAATTGCTTGCCCATGATCCCATCAGGCGCGGCGCATACGGACATGCTGCTTTATGGCGACAAGGTCGACGGCATCATGGATGACGAGGCCAAGGCGCTGGTGTAAGCCGCCGCCGCAAGGAACACATGCCATGAAAATTACCGAAGCGGCCTCCGAGCGTCATGTACTCACCGTCATGGTTGATAACGAGCCGGGGATCCTCGCCAAGATCACCGGTCTGTTCACCGCGCGCGGGTATAACATCGACAGCCTGACCGTGGCCGACATCACCGAAGATCACGCGGTCAGCCGCATCACCATCGTCACCAACGGGCCGCCGCAGGTGATCGACCAGATCGAGGCGCAGCTCGAACGGTTGGTACCGGTCCACAAGGTCATCGACCTCACTACCGCCGGCCCGCATGTCGAGCGCGAGCTGGCGCTGATCAAGGTCACGGGCAAGGGCCGCCAGCGGGTCGAGGCCCTGCGCGTCGCGGAGATTTTCCGCGCGCATGTGGTCGACACCACCACCACCAGCTTCGTCTTCGAACTCACCGGCGCGCCTGCCAAGATCGACAGCTTCATCGTGCTGATGCGCGATCTGGGGCTGGTCGAGGTCGGCCGGTCCGGTGTGGTCGGGATGCTTCGCGGGGCCGAGGGGGCTTAGATACACATTTACACGTCTTCCCGGCGCAGGCCGGGATCCATTTTCACTACCGCCGGGACTGGGTTCCGGCCTTCGCCGGAATGACGAGGAAGAAACACATGAAAGTTTACTACGACGCCGACGCCGATCTCAATCTGATCAAGCCCAAGAAGGTCGCCATCGTCGGCTATGGCTCGCAGGGCCATGCCCACGCCCAGAACCTACGCGATAGCGGTGTGGCCGAAGTCGCCATCGCCCTGCGCGAAGGCTCGGCGACCGCCAAGAAGGCGGAAGCCGCAGGCTTCAAGGTGCTTTCCAACACCGCCGCCGCACAGTGGGCCGACATCATCATGATCCTCGCGCCCGACGAGCATCAGGCGGCGATCTGGGATAATGATCTCAAAGGCCACATGAAGCCCGGTGCAGCGCTCGCCTTTGCACACGGGCTCAACATCCACTTCGGCCTGATCGAGCCGCCCGCCGACATCGACGTCATCATGATCGCCCCCAAGGGCCCCGGCCACACCGTGCGTAGCGAATATGTGAAGGGCGGCGGCGTGCCCTGCCTCATCGCGATCCACCAGGACGCCAGCGGCAGCGCGCATGACGTCGCGCTCGCCTATGCCAGCGCGGTCGGCGGCGGCCGCTCGGGCATCATCGAGACCAACTTCCGCGAGGAATGCGAAACCGATCTGTTCGGCGAGCAGGCCGTGCTGTGCGGCGGGATCACACACCTCATCCAGGCGGGCTTCGAAACGCTGGTCGAGGCCGGTTACGCCCCCGAAATGGCCTATTTCGAGTGCCTCCACGAAACCAAGCTGATCGTCGACCTGCTCTATGAAGGCGGCATCGCCAACATGCGCTATTCGATCTCGAACACCGCCGAATATGGCGACATCACCACCGGCCCGCGCATTATCACCGCCGAGACCAAGGCCGAGATGAAGCGCGTGCTCGCCGACATCCAATCGGGCCGGTTTGTGAAGAACTTTGTGCTCGATAACCGCGCCGGTCAGCCGGAGCTTAAGGCCGCGCGCAAGCAGGCCGCCGCTCACCCGATCGAACAGACCGGCGAGAAGCTGCGCGCCATGATGCCGTGGATTGCCGCGAACAAGCTGGTCGATAAGGCGAAAAACTGAGGCGTCAGCCCAAGGGAACGATTGCGGCGCATCGGGGGTTGAGCCTCCAAACCACAAAGGAGGGCCATTCCCGATGAACCGTCTCACTTTCGCCGCCGCCGCTGCGGCAAGCCTTGTTGCTGTCACCGCCGGTATCGCTGCCGCCCCAGCCCTCGTGGCGCAAGGCGCTCGGCAGGTGCCGGGGGCGCAGGATGCCACGCGGGTCACCGCAGGCACCTATGCGCTCGATGCCGGGCACACGCTGGTCAATTGGCAGGTCAGCCATTTCGGCTTCAACGACTATTTCGGCCTGTTCGGCAATATCACCGGCACCATGACCATGGACCCGGCCAAGATCGAAGCGGCCAAGGTCGACATCATGATCCCGGTCGCTGAAGTAACGGTCGCCAGCGCGGGCCTCAAGGAGCACTTGCTGCGCGCGGGCAAGGATGGCGGCGCGCCTGATTTCTTCGGGCCCACGCCGGGCATGGCGCGCTTTACCTCGAGCAAGGTCACCCGCACCGGAGCCAACACCGCCGACATCACCGGAACGCTCACGATGAACGGAAAGAATGCTCCGGTTACCCTCGCAACCGAATTCGTCGGCGCGGGTGCCAATCCCTTCAACAAGAAGGACACGGTTGGCTTCCATGCCCGCACGGTGATCGACCGCACCCAATGGGGCATCAATTACGCCGTGCCCTTTGTCGGCAAGGACGTGACGCTCACGATCAGCGCGGCCTTCGAAAAGCAGTAAGCCGGGCCGGTTCAAGGCGACTGGCGGGCCCAAAGGGGGAGACCCGCCAGCCACCCATCGTGCGGCGGATTACGATCCGAACCAGGATGATCCGCCGTAAGTCTTGCCAGCGGGGATCTTGGCCCAGTTGGGCCCGCCCTTGGCAATGAAGCCCGAGATATTCTTGCGCCACTTGGCGCGGATGCCCTGGTCGTAGTTCAGGTAGAGCTTGCCATCGACAATGTCGTAGGCGGTGGGATCACCCGGAGCGAGGTAGCCCTGAGCGATTGCCCAGGAGCAGTGGCCACCATATTGCGGCGCGAAGGCGGTGGGATTGGCCTTGAACGCGTCGGCATTAGCTTGGCTGGAAAAGTGCCACAGCGCGCCGCGATACGTGACCTTGAAGCGCGCGTCGCCCTTGGCCGGGGTGCCATTACCGCGGAAATAGCTGACCGCGTCATAGCCTCCGACGGCCACCTTGGCGCTGCCAGTGACATAGGTGCCGCCATCGGCCATGGCCGAGACCGGAAGCACCAAAGGAACGGTAAGCGTGGCCGCAAGGAACAGGTACCGGATCGATTTCATCAGTGTTCTCCTTTGAACTGGCGCTCAGGACAGATGGTCTGCGCTTGCTGCATCATCATTCATGCGACCGCGTTGCCTGTCTTTCGGATGACCACGTCAAACGGTTACGAACGTAGAAAATTATTCGACAAGCCTCCCCCGGTAAGCCAAGGCTGATCGCCAAGATGCGCTTGTCTGACTGTCACAATATCGAGGATTTTCGGAAGCTGGCGAAAGCGCGCCTGCCCTTCCCCGTCTTCGACTACATCGATGGCGCTGCAGATGACGAGCTAGCCAAAGCGCGCAACACCGCTGCCTTTGCCGAGGTCGATCTGGTCCCCGACGTGCTCGCCGGAGTCGCCGCAATCGACACCTCCTGCACGCTGCTCGGGCGGCGGTCGGCGCTGCCGCTGATCCTCTCCCCCACCGCTGTTCAACGCGCCTTCCATTGGGAGGGCGAGCGGGCGGTCGCGCGGGCGGCGGAAAAATACGGGCTGTGGTTCGGCATCTCCAGCCTTGCCACCCGCTCGATCGAAGAGATTGCCGCGCTCACCACCGGCCCGAAATTGTTCCAGCTTTATGTCCACAAGGACAAGGGGCTCAACACCCACATGATCGAACGCTGTCAGGCGGCGAAGTTCGACGCTCTGGCGCTGACGGTCGACACCATTGTTTCGGGCAAGCGCGAGCGGTGCCTGCGTTCCGGCTTCACCACCCCGCCGCGCTTTACCCCGTCAGCCGTGTGGAGCTATGCCACACGGCCAAAGTGGACGCTTGATTACGTGCTGCGCGAGAAGTTCCGCCTGCCCAATCTCGACACCCATGTCGCCGAGGGCAGCGGCAAAGCGGTCAGCATCGCAGACTATTTCAACACCATGCTCGACCCGACGATGGATTGGGACACCGCCGCCCGCATCCGCGAGCAGTGGGGCGGCACCTTCGTGCTCAAAGGCGTGATGAGCGCGGGCGACGCGCGCCGGGCGGTGGCAATCGGGGCGGATGCGATCATGATCTCGAACCACGGGGGCCGCCAGCTTGATGGCTCGCGTTCGCCCTTTGACCAGTTGCCCGAGATCGTGGATGCGGTGGGAGGTCAGATCGAAATCATCTGTGATGGCGGAGTCCGGCGCGGCACCCATGTCCTGAAGGCGCTGTGCAGCGGTGCCACCGCCGCGTCGGGCGGGCGGCTCTATCTTTATGCTTTGGCAGCAGCGGGCCAAGCTGGGGTCGAGCGCGCGCTCGGCATCCTCAAGGACGAGATCGAGCGCGGGATGCGGCTGATGGGGGTGACGCGGATCGACCAGTTGACCTCGGATCGGCTGCGCCGTCGCGGTTAAAGCCGCCGCTGTCATAAACCGGTAACGCAAGGCGCGCTTTGACGCTGTCGCCATTCACGAGGGACCGGACACCATGATCAGCCTTGCTCACACCCTGCGCACCCTGCCCTTTGCCGTTGCCGCACTGACGCTCGCCGCTTGCGGGAGCGAGCCCGAGCAGCCTGCCAATGACGCCGAAAGCTTCGCGGCGCGGATCGGCCAGCCCGAGGCGACCCCCACCCCGCTGGCGACGGTGACCCCCACGATTGCCGAGCCGCTCCCCGGCGCAGCCCCAGGGCCCTACGCGCGCGGAACGCTGACCGATCCTGCCTCCAAGACCTGCGGCGCAAACCTGATGGGGCCCTTCCTCGGCAGGCCCGCGGATCAGGCCACGCGTGCCGAGATCGTCAAGGTGCTGGGCCGCACCGACAATCTGCGGTTTGTCGTTTTTGGCAGCGCTGGTTTTGTGAACCCTGATCCCACCAATCCGCGCCTGTCGATCATGCTCGATGCCCAGAACATGATCGCCGACGCGCGCTGCGGGTAAGGCTCCCCCGGGTGATTACCGGCTTGCGTGCTGAGGGATAATCGGCAAAGACTTCGGGCGATGAAAATCGAGAGCCTCCTGCTGCTTCGACTTATGCGCCCTTGGGCGTAAATCGCCGCGCGCGACGGACGCGAGCGGCTCCCGCCCAAGGGTAACTGCCGCAGCCTTCTCCCCCATTGACGCGACGAGTTTTCATCCCATGCCTATGCTCAAGGATCCTTCCGCCAAATATCGTGCCTTCGGGCAAATCCATCTGCCTGACCGGCAATGGCCAAGCCGCCTGATCGAAAAAGCCCCGCGCTGGCTCTCGACCGATCTGCGCGACGGCAACCAATCGATCATCGATCCGATGGACGCGGTGAAGAAGCGGCGCTTCTTTGACCTGCTGGTCGAGATTGGGGTCAAGGAAATCGAAGTCGGCTTTCCCAGCGCCGGGGCAACCGAGTTCGATTTCATCTCCGGCCTCGTCAAATCGAACGCCATCCCGGATGATGTGATCGTTCAGGTGCTGACCCAAAGCCGCGAAGACCTGATCCGCACCAGCTTTGCCAGTCTCGAAGGCGCGCGCGCCGCGATTGTTCACCTCTACAACGCGGTTAGCCCGGCATGGCGCGACATCGTGTTCCGCATGTCGAAGGAGGAGGTGAAGGCCATCGCTGTCGCCGGTGCCAAGGTGATGCGCGATGAAGCCGCGCGCTATCCGGGCACGGACTGGCATTTCCAGTATTCGCCGGAGACGTTCTCCACCGCCGAACTCGATTTCTCCATCGAGGTCTGCGCGGCGGTGATGGAGGTGCTTGCCCCCACGCCCGACCATCCGATCATCCTCAACCTGCCCGCCACGGTTGAGGCGGCGACGCCCAACATCTACGCGGACCAGATCGAGTATTTTGGCCGTCACCTGCCGAACCGCGAGAGCGCGGTCATCTCGCTCCACACGCACAATGACCGCGGCACAGGCGTGGCGGCGGCAGAACTGGGCCTGATGGCGGGCGCGGACCGGGTTGAAGGATGCCTGTTCGGCAATGGCGAGCGCACTGGCAATTGCTGCCTCGTGACCATGGCATTGAACCTCTACACCCAAGGGGTCGATCCGGGGCTCGATTTCTCGGACATCGACCGGGTGATCGAGACAGTGGAATATTGCAACCAGATCCCCGTCCACCAACGCCACCCTTACGGCGGCGAGCTGGTCTACACCGCGTTCAGCGGCAGCCATCAGGACGCGATCAAGAAGGGTTTCGAGGCGCGCGAAGCGCAGAATGACGAGGCCTGGCGCGTGCCCTATCTGCCGATCGACCCGGCCGATCTCGGGCGCAATTACGAAGCGGTGATCCGGGTCAATTCGCAGTCCGGCAAAGGCGGTTTCGCCTGGGTGCTGGAGAAGGATCAGGGCCTCAAACTACCCAAGAAAATGCAAGCCGATTTCTCACGGCACGTGCAGGCGATGGCCGATGATCTGGGTCGTGAACTCGCCGCCGCCGACATCTGGGACGCCTTCCGCCGCGCCTACCACGTCCAGACCCACCCCAAGCATTTCCAGCTGGTTGGTTACGAGGAAAGCCGTGCGTCTGACGGCACCCGCATCTTTGCCGGGACCATCGCAGTCAATGGGATCGAACAGAGCGTCTCGGGGCGCGGTAATGGCCTCATCTCGAGCGTGATGACGACCTTGCGCGACGCATTCGGGGTGGAACTTGAAGTGGTGGACTACACCGAGCACGCGCTGGGCGCTGGCACCGATGCGCGCGCTGCGGCCTATCTCGAATGCCGCACGCCGGAAGGGCACACGCTCTGGGGCTGCGGGATCGATGAGGACATTGCCACCGCCAGCGTGCGCGCCGTGCTGAGCGCGGCCAACAGTGCCTTTGCCAAGATGTGAGATTGACGCCCCTCGCTTGCACAATCCGCAAATTGCGCGCTAGTCTCGAGCAAATAAGGATTGGAAGGGGAGGTCAGCGATGGCACTGGTGGAGCAGGATGCAGCCCTGCCGCTCGCCCCGCAGACGCCGCAAGTGGCGGGCGACCTCACGTGGTCGGATCTGGCCGCAGCCCTTGCGGCAGGCTGGCGCGATTTTGCCGCAATGCCGCGCTTTGGCCTGTTCTTTGGAGGGGTTTATGTGCTGGCGGGGCTCGCAATTGGCTGGGCGAGCCTGACCGGGGGCGAACCGACCTGGCTGATCCCTGCCATAGCAGGCTTTCCGCTGATTGCGCCCTTCATCGCCGTTGGCCTTTACGAAGCCAGTCGTCGCCGCGCTGCGGGTGAGCCGCTGACATGGGGCGCGGTGCTGGGCGCGCTCAAGGGGCATGGGGATGACCAGATCCTCTCGATGGGGGTGATCGTGTTCGTCGCCTTTTCCTTCTGGATGATCGTGGCGCACGCGATCTTCGCGATCTTCATGGCCGAAAGCGGCATGGGCGGCGGCGGCGATGCACTGGCGGCCTTCCTGACCCCTGCGGGCCTTGCCATGCTGGCAGTGGGCAGCGCCGTGGGGGCGGTGATGGCCTTTGCTTTCTACGCGATGACGGTCATCAGCCTGCCGATGCTGGTCGATCGCAAGGTCGATTTCCTCACCGCGATCATCACCAGTCTCAAGGTGGTGCGGGGCAACTTCATGGTGATGATCGGCTGGGCAGCGGTGATCGCTGCGGTGCTGTTCGTCGCACTGATCCCGGCATTCCTCGGCCTGCTGGTCGCGCTCCCGGTGCTGGGTCATGCGACCTGGCACCTCTATGGTCGGGCGGTCGTCTGAGCCCCGCGATTTTGGCTTTGCCGATCTGCTCACGCCTCGCCTAGACAAGGTTTGAGGGAGAGACAGACCATGAGCGAACACACCCAAGCCGAAGCGATCATAGAACCCGATCTGCCGATCATCGATGCGCACCACCACCTTTGGGACCTGCGCCCGCTGCTCGCGGTCTTCCCCGAGCCGCGGCATCCCTTCATCGAATCCCTCGTCGACGCGGCTTATTACACCTTCGACCAGTTCCGCGCCGATGCCACCAGCGGCCACCGGATTATTGCTTCGGTGTTTGTGGAATGCGGCGCGTTCTACAATGGCGCGCTCGGTGAGGCGCTAAAGCCGGTGGGCGAGGTCGAATTCGTCAACGGTGTCGCCGCCCAAGGCGCCAGCGGCATTTATGGCGCGTTCCGACCCTGCGCCGGGATCGTTGGCCATGCCGATCTGTCGCTGGGCGCAGCCGCAGGCGCGGTGCTCGATGCGCTCGCCGATGCCTCGCCCCGATTTCGTGGGATCCGCCATCAGGGTGCGCATCTTGCCGATGGCGAAGTCTATCCGCCCGCCTTGATGGCTCCCGAAGGCCTGTTCGCCAGCAGCGCTTTTCGCGAAGGCTTTGCCGAACTGGGCAAGCGCGGCATGACTTTCGACGTCTGGGTGTTCGAGCCGCAGCTTCACGAGGTGATCGACCTTGCGCGCGCCTTCCCCGATCAGCCGATCTGCCTTGACCACTGCGGCGGGCCGCTGGGGCTTGGCAGCTATCAGGGCACGCACAAGGAGCGGTTCGAAGGCTGGCGCAGTGCGATCCGCATGCTGGCCGAATGCCCCAATGTGGTGGTCAAGCTGGGCGGGCTTGGCATGGCGCAGGTGCAGCTGCCCGACCGTGGCCCTGCCGCAGGCGCCGGGTCAGAGGAACTGGCGGCGCTCTGGCGTCCCTATATCGAAACCTGCGTAGAGGCTTTCGGGCCGCATCGCGCGATGTTCGAGAGCAACTATCCCCCCGACCGCTGGGGCGCGAGTTATCCGGCGCTGTGGAACGCCTTCAAGCGCATCGCCAGCGGGGCGAGCGCCGACGAGAAGGCGGCGCTGTTTGCGGGCACGGCGGCGCGGTTCTACGGAATCGAGGACGTTCTGGGCTGACCCTCCCCAAAATCCCGCTTGGCAGCACCGGAACCGGCGTTAGAGACGCGGGTTGAGAGAAATACGTTTTGAGGAGAGACTGATGCCCCTGCCCGCCCCCTTTGATCGCCTGCGCCTGCCGTTGATCGGATCGCCGCTGTTCATCGTCTCCGGGCCGGAACTGGTGATCGCGCAGTGCAAGGCGGGGATCATCGGCAGTTTCCCGGCGCTGAACGCGCGTCCGCAGTCGCTGCTGGATGAATGGCTCCACCAGATCACCGAGGAGCTGGCCGCCTACAACCGCGCCAACCCTGATCGCCCCGCCGCGCCTTTTGCGGTCAACCAGATCGTCCACCGGACCAATGACCGCATCGAAGCCGACATGGCGACCTGCGAGAAGTGGCAGGTGCCGATGGTCATCACCTCGCTCGGCGCGCGTGAGGATATTTATACCGCCGTGCGCAACTGGGGCGGGATCACGATGCACGATGTGATCAACAACCGCTTTGCCCACAAGGCGATCGAAAAAGGCGCGACCGGTCTGATCCCGGTGGCGGCCGGTGCGGGCGGACACGCGGGCGCGCTTTCGCCCTTCGCCCTGATGCAGGAAATCCGCGAGTGGTTTGATGGACCGGTCGCGCTCTCGGGGGCGATTGGCCACGGTGCTTCGATCCTGGCCGCACAAGCCCTGCGCGCCGACTTCGCCTATTGCGGCAGCGCCTTCATCGCCACCAAGGAAGCCAACGCGGCCGATGGCTACAAGAACGGCATCGTCGAAGGCTCGTCGGAAGGGATCGTCTACACCAACCTCTTCACCGGGGTGCACGGCAATTACCTGCGCTCTTCGATCGAGGCAGCCGGGATGGACCCGGACAACCTTCCCGAGAGCGATCCTAGCAAGATGAACTTCGGCAGCGGCGGCAATACCAAGGCCAAGGCGTGGAAGGACATCTGGGGATCAGGCCAGGGGATCGGCACGATCAAGGAAGTCGGCACCGTGGAGGACCTCGTCTACCGGTTCGAGCGCGAATATCACGCCGCCAAGGCGCAGCTTTTGATCAAGTCCGAGTACGCCCCGTGGGGCGCGCTCGCGGAGGCGGCGGAATAGGCGGCTACGGCGCCGCCCATAGCGTCTCAGCCATCGCATCGAGTTCGGTAAAGTCGAACCCGGTGCCAAGCGGATCATTGCGATTGAGCACCACCCGCCGTTGCTGGGCCAGCAATTGGCGACGCAGCGCCGCTTGCAGCAGTTGCAGGCGCAGCAGCGCCTCGGTCAGCGCGGCCTGCTGGTCGCGGCAGTGGGTCTCAGCCCAATCGGCCTCGATCCGGCCGACGCGGGCGATCACCACCTCAGTGTAGCGCCGATGCGGCCCGCGGTGGAGCGGCATCCCGGTGCGAACCGTTGCCGCCTCAGTCGCGGGCAGCAGCAGGCCATTGGCGCTGAAATCATCGAACCGGATCCGGTGGCGTCCAATGGCGTCGAACATCGGGCCAAAACAGCGGCGCGCCATTAGCTGGCGAGGCAGAAGATGGTGGCGCTGCAGGCTGGGATCGTACCCGACACTGCCCGGACAATTGACCGAGCGAAATGCGATGAAAACAGGGGATCTTACGCTACCCTGTGCCCGCATCTATTCGCGCCAGACCCTGATAGTTTTCTGGCGGGGCAAGGGCTCCAGCACCAGACGGCTGCCGTCAGCGGCCGTTATCCTATCTATCGCCGTCAGCCCGCCCGCCAAAACCAGATGATTGATGATCCTGATACCCAGCCGGGTGGCTGCGACCTTGTCCGTCCCCAGGGGCGGTTCGATCCGCACTTCCTGCCCGATCCAGAATTCCAGCCCCACGCTCGCCAGCGCGCCGCCATCAGCCTCGACGAAAGCGGTGAGTCCCAGCGCGGGAAAGGGACCACCTTCGAGCCAGGCCGCGACGACGGACTCAAAGTAACGTCTTCCGATCGCGCTGCGCGCAGGCACCCAGCAAATGGCTTCGAGGTGATCGAAATGGCGGGTAAAATCGCACGCCAGCGCCAGCATGGCCTTGATCACCGGCAGGCTGCGTCCGGCGGCGGAAAGATGCGGACCCGGCGCTATCGTGATCGATTCGTATCTGTCAACCTGCGGAAGTTCAGCCAGATCAAATCGATGCAGGGCCTCGGGAAAGGCGCTCTGAGGCCCGGGAGCAAGCCCCACAACATCGAATGTCAGCCCGTAACGCAGCAACTCAAGCCACACCTGCTGGCCCGGCCAAACGGCGTCGGCCTGAGTGTCCGCTGCGGGAGGCGGCTCATGACTGAGATCGACTGCCGGATGATGCGAGACAAAGTCTCTGATGGCATCGCCATCAGGCCGCTTGCCGGTGGCAAACAGCAGATGCAATTCCGCGGCATTGCTGTGCTGCGACCGAGTAATTGTTCAGACCCCCTCGTCAGGAACTTTCCAAGCACACACTGTGTCGTGGGATTTTGCAAGCATTTGATCTTAAGGTCGACTCATCAATGACTTGCTATGTCCCGATAAGGGACACTACCTAGAAGACGCCAAGGCGCAATCCCTCTGCCATGGCAGCGCCGATTTCCCGCGCTTTTGCCTGAGCCCGGTCCGCCACCTGCTTGGGTGCGGCGATCGCGGCAGGGCTTTGGGCATCAAGGTTGACGATCAGCGGCGCAATCACCCGCTTCAACCGCCATCCGGTGACGATTCGGTCGATCTGGCGCTGCGCCCCTTCCCCGTCAGATCCTGCCGCAATGATAGTGGCATAGGGACGCCCCGCGATTCTTCCGAGCACCGGATAATAGGCACGGTCGAACATCTCCTTCATTAACCCCGACAAGCTGCCAAGGTTCTCCGGGCAACAGAAGATATAGCCATCGGCCGCCAGCAGGGCCTCTGGGGCGGTGTCCTCGGCCCCGAGCAGCAGCGCGGCTGCCCCCGCCCCCTCAGCAGCAGCCCGAGCCAGCGCAGCGCTCGCACCGGTGCGGCTGTGCCAGACTATCAGGACGCAGGGTTCGGGCGGCGGCACAGACATAGTCCAAAGCTGGCCTGCACAGCTGTCGATTGTCAATCGGCCAAGCCTGTCAGCGAGGCGGCGGATCGGCTAGGCTTGCCGCCATGGCGACTGCTTTTCATCCTCTCCCGGTGCTTGCCCCTGTGTTGGGCGTCACGCGCTCGCTTTCCGGAAAGGCATGGCGCTGGCGCGGCGGCAATATGGAATTGGGCGATGCCGCAGGCGACGGGATGCGCGGGCTGGATCGCTCGATACTCGATCAATTGCTGCTGACCCGCGGTGTGGCGGAGGACGATCTCGAGCGCCACGCCCGCCCGACCTTGCGCGGGTTCCTGCCCGACCCTTCGATCTTCCGCGACATGGACACCGCCGCCGAGCGGCTCGCGGATTGCGTCATGACCGGCGAGCCCGTGACAATCTACGGCGATTATGATGTCGATGGCGCCACCAGCGCGGCGCTGCTGGTCGAACTGCTGCGCCTGTTGGGCCATGACGCGGGCTATTACATCCCCGACCGCCTGCTCGAAGGCTATGGGCCGAGCGGCGAAGCCCTGGTCAGGCTGGCCGAGAGCGGATCGCGGCTGATCGTGACGGTCGATTGCGGAGCAATGGCGCATGAGGCGCTGGCGATGGCCAAGCGCGCCGGGGTCGATGTGATTGTGGTCGATCACCACAAATGCGCCGCCGAACTTCCCGAGACAGCGGCGCTGGTCAATCCCAACCGCTTGGATGAAAGCGATCTGGGAGCCGCCCACGGACATCTCGCGGCGGTGGGTGTGGCATTTCTGCTGGGTGTGGCGTTGGTCCGCAGCCTTCGTGCCAAGGGATGGTTCGCGCATCGGGCCGAGCCGGACCTGATTGGCCTGCTCGATCTGGTCGCGCTCGGTACGGTGGCCGATGTTGCCGCGCTCCACGGCCTCAACCGGGCTTTTGTCGCGCAGGGGCTGAAAGTGCTGGCACGGCGGGACCGGATCGGCATGGCGGCGCTGATGGACGCAAGCCGCCTCACCCGCGCGCCGCAAGCCAGCGATCTCGGCTTTGCCCTCGGCCCACGGATCAATGCAGGCGGGAGGGTCGGCGAATCGACACTCGGGGTGCGCCTGCTCACTACGGCCGACCCTGAAGAGGCACGTGCGATCGCCGCGCAGCTCTCGCAGCTTAATGAAGAGCGCCGCGCGATCGAAGCCGCGGTGCAGGAAGCCGCCGAGGCGCAACTGGCCGGGCAACACAATATGGCGGTGCAAGTGCTCTCGGGCCACGGCTGGCACCCCGGGGTGATCGGGATCGTCGCAGGGCGGATCAAGGAAAAGACCGGCAAGCCTGCGGTGGTGATTGCGCTCGACGAGGGTCAGGGCAAGGGCTCGGGACGCTCGATCAGCGGGGTAGACCTTGGCGCAGCGATCATTGCCGCGCGCGAAGCCGGTCTGTTGGTCGCAGGCGGCGGGCATGCCATGGCCGCGGGGCTCACGATCGACCCTGCTCGCCTCGCCGAGTTTGCCGAATTCCTCGACACCCGCCTTGCCCGCGACGTTGAGCGCGCCCGCGCCGATCAGGCAATGCTGCTCGATCTGGCGCTGGCACCGGGGGGGCTGACGCCGGAGCTGGTAGAAACGCTCGAAGCAGCCGGCCCTTATGGCGTCGGCTGGCCCGCCCCGCGTGTCGCGGTGGGCCCGGTGCGGATCGTCAAAGCGGATATCGTCGGCAAGGATCACCTGCGCCTGATTGCCAGCGGTCAGGACGGGCGCTCGTTCAAAGCCATCGCTTTTCGCGCGGCCGAAACCGAAATGGCCCAGACCCTGCTCCATCGCAGCAGCGGCCGGCGGTTCCATCTGGCGGGCCGAGTGCGGCTCGACGATTGGGGCAGCCGTCCAGCGGCCGAATTACAGCTGGAAGACGCCGCCTTTGCCGATTGAGCAGAGCGAAACGATTTTTCCCGATGCTCGCACAAACGGGGCTTGACCGATCCCATCGACGCCCCTAGTTGCGCGCTCTCGCAATCGACGAGGCCCCTTCGTCTAGCGGTTAGGACGCGGCCCTTTCACGGCTGAAACACGGGTTCGATTCCCGTAGGGGTCACCATCTCTTGCAGATAAACAGGGCGGCAGGCTTCGGCTTTGCCGCCCTTTTTCGTGTTCGTGCACCAATCGCCTGCCTTCCCTCTCCCGTCGCTTGGCTGTAAGGCGCTGGCATGTACACTGGCCAGAACTTCCCAATCGCTGGCATTCTGCTTGCGGCGGTCACGTTTATGGCGATGCTGATGCTCAAGGTCGATCCGGTGATCGGGCTGGCGATGCTGACTGTTTGGATCGGATCCTTGCTGGTTGCATCGGGTCGGCCGCCGGAACCACCCAAGCAAAAGGTTCAACAGCGCATCAGTTTGGATTCGATCCGCGATCTGATTGAAAACTCCTCCACTCCGCTGCTGATCACTGAACGCAGCATCATTGCGATTGCCAACCGCGCTGCCCGCAAGATGCTGGGGCCGCATGTCATCGGTCAAGATGCCCGGGTCGCAGTGCGGCAGCCCGAAGCCATTTCGTTGCTCAACGAAAACCGTCAGGGCGAAGCGATTGTGCGTGGCCTGGTGCGCCGCGGCGACATCTGGCAGATCAAGCGCCAGACGATCGATGACCGGCTCGCCATGCTCGAATTCATCAATCAGACCGCCGAAGCCGATATCAGCCGTGCGCATACCGATTTCGTCGCCAATGCCAGCCACGAACTGCGCACGCCGCTGGCGGCGATCCTCGGCTATGTCGAGACCTTGCGCGAGGGCGAAGGGCATCTTGACGGCCCGACCGCACAGAAATTTCTCGGTATCATCGAACGCGAGGCGCAGCGGCTTCACGCACTGGTCAGCGATCTGATGAGCCTCTCGCGGGTCGAGGCGGAAAAGCACGAATTGCCGACCGAGCGTATCGATCTTCATTCGCTGGTCGAACGCGCCGCCCGCGATGCGGCTGGATCAAGCCGGGTCGAACGGCTCAAGCTGGAACTGCTTGAGGAACCTTGCGTTCTCGGCGATCTTCAACAGCTTGAACAGGTGGTGCGCAATCTGGTCGACAATGCGCTGAAATATGGAACGCCGGGCACGCCGGTGACGGTGACGCTGGACATGGCGCAAGGCGATTTGGCGCGGATTGCGGTGGTCGATCAGGGCGAAGGCATTGCCCCTGAGCAGATCCCTCACCTGACCCGACGCTTTTACCGTACCGATCCGGGCCGCAGCCGGGCCTCGGGGGGCACGGGCCTCGGGCTTGCCATCGTTAAACATATTGTCGAGCGCCACCGCGGGCGGCTCGACATCACCAGCGAAGTCGGCAAAGGCACCCGCGTTGTCGTCCGCATCCCGCTCGCCGAGCAGGACAACGGCAGTCACGATGCAGCGAATGCAGCAGATCAGGACGCGCCGCTGACTGCCGAAACCAAACAATTGTCATAGCTGTGTCTTATTTCTTCAACATGGGCCGCCCATTGCTTATGGGCCGGGGCGAGGGTCATTCCCGGTGAGCACGCCGACGCGCGCCTTCTGCTGGAACAACAAGGTTAATTGATGTCGCCGATCACGCTGATCCTGATTGCGATGGGGCTTGGGCTGGCGGGCTGGCTGGCTGGGCGTGCCAAGGCGTGGAGTTTCGAATCCAGCGCACCGGGCGTGCGCCCGGTCTCGCGTCCGATTTATCACGCTTGGTATGTGGCGCTGTGGGTCGTGATCCCGGTGCTGGGGTTCGTGGTGCTGTGGTCAGTGCTGGCGCCGCAGCTGGTTCTGCAATCCGTGCTGGCGTCCCCTGCGGCCCAAGCGCTGCCGCCTTTCGGGTTCGAGCGCAATGCCTTCCTTGGCGAAGCGCGTGCGGTCGCGCTGGGCAATGCGCCGGGCGTGTTCAATGACGAGGCGGAAGGATTAATCGAACCGTTCCGCGCCGCGATTAGCTATTACAACATCGTCGGCGTCGTCGTGACGGTGTTGATCGCGCTGGCTGGTGGCTTTCTGGCGTTCCTGCGGCTGCGACCGGATTTTCGCGCCCGCACCCGGGTCGAGCGCACCGTGATGATGGTGTTGCTTCTGGCATCGCTGGTGGCGATCCTGACCACGCTCGGCATTTTTGGCAGCCTCGTATTCGAGACCGTCCGTTTCTTCACGATTGTCCCGCCCGCCGATTTTCTGTTCGGGACGTTCTGGGGGCCGGACACGATGGTAAGCCCCGAGGCGACCGATTCTTCGCGCTACGGTGCCGTCCCATTGTTCTGGGGCACGATCTTCATTGGCGCGATCATCGCCATGATCGTAGCGATCCCGCTGGGACTGATGAGCGCGATCTATCTCACCCAATATGCCGACCCCCGGGTGCGGACGTGGGTCAAGCCGCTGCTCGAGATCCTCGCCGGGGTGCCCACCGTGGTCTATGGCTATTTCGCCGCGCTCACCCTCGCCCCGATGATCCGCGATGCGGCGGTGGCAATCGGCATCACCAGCGCCTCAACCGAAAGCGCGCTCGCCGCCGGGGTGGTGATGGGGGTGATGATCATTCCCTTCGTCTCATCGATGGCTGACGATTCCATGGCCGCTGTGCCCGGCGCGATGCGCGATGGGAGCCTTGCGATGGGAGCGACCAAGTCCGAAACCATCCGCCGGGTGCTATTTCCCGCCGCGCTGCCGGGGATCGTCGCCGGGATCATGCTCGCTGTCAGCCGCGCGATCGGGGAGACCATGATCGTAGTGATGGCCGCGTCCCCTGCTGCCAACCTCACCGCGAACCCGTTGGAGCCGATGTCGACTGTGACGGTGCAGATCGTAAAGCTCTTGACCGGCGAGCAGAGCACCGATCACCCTGCCACACTGAGTGCCTTTGCGCTCGGCTTTGTGCTGTTCATGGTGACCTTGGTTCTGAACTTCATCGCCCTGCGCGTCGTCAAGCGGTTCCGTGAGGCTTACGAATGAACGATACCGCCACCCCCCCTGCCACCGCAGCCGCCCCCGCCGACGTTGGGCCGACCCGCACTGCGGCGTTCGAGAAGCGCTTGGCCCAGCGCTACCGGGCTGAACGCAATTTCCGCCTACTCGGGCTGTCTGCTGTCGCTTTTGCCCTCGGCGTGCTGGCGCTGCTGCTTGGCAATATGCTCATCAATGGCATCAGCGGGTTTCAACGTGCGGAACTCGCAGTCACGATCGATTTTCCGGAAAGCGGTGTGACAGGTGACGAAGTCTCGCTCACCGCACCCACAGCGGGACAAACGCTCGAAATGCAGGGCTTGCCCGATGTGGTGAAGTTCTATGCCGAGGAGCAGCTCGGGGCAGACGCCGCTGCGGAACTTTCGGTCGAGGCCTGGCGCGATGTCGCCGCCGCGCTGGCTGCTGACCCTTCCCTGATCGAGCGCGAGGAAACCTTTGATCTGCCAGTTTCTTCAGCGCTGGCCTATGCGCTTCAGGGCGATGGGCCGCCGGAGATGCAGGCACTTGCCAAGCGACTCGCAAGCGAAGGCAAGCTCGACCGCAACTGGGACTGGGGCTTCCTCGCCCGCTCTGATGCGACCAGCCCGCAGGCGGTGGGCATCTGGGGCGCGCTCAAGGGATCGATGCTGACCATGCTGGTCACGCTGGTGCTGGCCTTCCCCATCGGGGCGCTGTCTGCGCTCTATCTGGAAGAATACGCCCCGCGCAATCGCTGGACCGATTTGATCGAGGTTTCGATCAACAACCTCGCGGCTGTGCCGTCGATTATCTTCGGCCTGTTGGGGCTCGCCGTTTTCCTGACAGCCTTCCCCAACCTCCGTTCGGCACCCTTGATCGGCGGCATGACGCTGGCACTGATGACCATGCCGGTCATCGTGATTTCCGGGCGCAACGCGATCAAGGCCGTGCCGCCCTCGATCCGCGACGGCGCACTCGCGGTGGGTGCTTCGCCGGTGCAGGTGGTGTTCCACCATGTCCTCCCGCTGGCGCTGCCGGGAATGCTGACGGGCACCATCATCGGCATGGCGCGCGCGCTGGGCGAGACCGCGCCGCTACTGCTGATCGGGATGCGCGCCTTTGTTGCCACCCCGCCCGAAGGCTTCACCTCGCCCGCAACCGTCCTGCCGATGCAGATATTTCTGTGGTCTGACGAAATCGATCGCGGCTTTGTCGAACGCACCAGTGCGGCTATCATCGTGCTGCTGGTGTTCCTGCTCGCCATGAACGGCCTTGCCATCTACCTCCGCAACAAATTCGAGAAACGCTGGTGACTGTCATCCATCCCAATATGCAGGACGAAACCGCCAAGCTGCGCGCGCGGGATGTCTGTGTCTTCTACGGCGAGAAGATGGCTATCGATCATGTGTCGATCGACATCTCGCCCAATTATGTCACGGCCTTCATCGGCCCGTCGGGCTGCGGAAAATCGACCTTTCTGCGGTGTTTCAACCGCATGAACGACACCATCGGCGCTGCCCGCGTCAGCGGCAGTATCGAACTCGAAGGGGTCGATATTCATTCAGGCGCAATGGACGTGGTGCAATTGCGCGCGCGGGTGGGCATGGTGTTCCAGAAACCGAACCCCTTCCCCAAGTCGATTTACGAGAACATCGCCTATGGCCCCAAGATCCATGGGCTGGCGGAAAAAAAGCCCGATCTCGATGTCATCGTGGAACGATCGCTGACCCGCGCGGGCCTGTGGGACGAGGTCAAGGACCGCCTCGACGAATCCGGGACCGCACTTTCGGGCGGTCAGCAGCAGCGTTTGTGCATCGCACGGGCGATTGCGGTTGACCCGGAGGTGATCCTGATGGACGAACCGGCTTCTGCGCTCGATCCGATCGCGACTGCCAAGATCGAGGAGCTGATCGATGAACTTTCCGGCCGCTACGCCATCGTGATCGTCACGCACTCGATGCAGCA
Organism: Erythrobacteraceae bacterium CCH12-C2; assembly: GCA_001556995.1. GTDB lineage: Bacteria > Pseudomonadota > Alphaproteobacteria > Sphingomonadales > Sphingomonadaceae > Erythrobacter. Next base: position 43,730 of record LSKF01000102.1, on the reverse strand, counting down.
GGCCGCGCGCGTCAGCCAGCGCACGGCGTTTTTCCACCTCGGCAAGATGGTGGAATATGGCCCGACCTCGGAAATCTTCACCAATCCGATCGAAGACCGGACCAAGGATTACATTACCGGAAGGTACGGTTGATGGCCGAACACACCGTCAAGGCTTTCGATGAAGACATCACCCGCCTGCGCGGCCTGATCGCGGAGATGGGGGGCCTTGCCGAGGTCGCCATCAATGAAGCGCTCGATGCGCTGGTGCGCGGGGATGAGGCGCTGGCGGAAACCGTCGTCGCGCGGGACAAGCGCATCGACGCGCTGGAAACCGAGGTCGACAAGCTGGCGGTGCGGATCATCGCTCTGCGCGCGCCGATGGCTGACGATTTGCGCGAAGTGATCGCGGCGCTCAAGATCGGCGGCGTGCTCGAACGGATCGGCGATTATGCCAAGAATATCGCCAAGCGGGTCGGGATGATCGAAGGCCGCGCCCGGTTCGAACCGCTTACCCTGCTGCCCACCATGGGCGAGCTAGCGAGCGAGATGGTGCACGATGTGCTGACCGCCTATGCCGCACGCGATCCCGATCTGGCGCGCGAGGTGATTGCCACCGACGTCAAGGTCGATGGCTTTTATAACAGCATTTTCCGCAATCTCGTCAGCTATATGGTCGAGAACCCTTCGACCATTTCGAGCGCGGCACAATTGCTCTTCGTGGCCCGCAACATCGAACGGATCGGCGATCACGCGACCAACGTGGCGGAGATGGTCCACTTTGCGGCGACGGGGCTCTACCCGCCGGAAGGCGATCGGTAAGACGCGAGCAGGTTGTAACCTGCTTGTGGAAAACTTGTCGCATCCGGATTCATCAAACTGTAGCCAGAGTGAAACATAGGCCCATCAACGCCCGCTGACCCGGGCTTGAGGAGGCATCACTGCATGTCCGCTGCCAAACTGCTGCTGGTTGAAGACGATCCAGCCCTTTCCGAACTGCTCGAATATCGTTTCCAGAACGAAGGCTATAACGTCCGCTGTACTGGCGACGGCGATGAAGCACTGGTGCTGGCGAGCGAAGAGGTGCCCGATCTCATCATCCTCGACTGGATGATTGAAGGCACCAGCGGCATCGAAGTCTGCCGCCGCCTGCGCCGCGACAAGCAGACCGCGCATGTCCCCATCATCATGCTCACCGCACGCGAGGCCGAGGACGACCGCGTGCGCGGGCTGGAGACCGGGGCGGATGACTACCTGACCAAGCCCTTCTCCCCCCGCGAGCTGCTGGCGCGCGTGGCCGCCGTAATGCGCCGCATCCGTCCGGCGCTGGCGGGGGAGACCATTGAAGTCGGCGACCTCAAGCTCGATCCCGTAGCGCACAAGGTCCAGCGCCGCGGCCGCGCGCTGCAATTGGGGCCGACCGAATACCGCCTGCTCAAGTTCTTCATGGAGAGCCCCGGCCGGGTGTTCAGCCGCGGGCAGTTGCTCGATGGGGTGTGGGGCACAGGCTCGGACATCGAGCTTCGCACCGTCGACGTCCATATCCGCCGCCTGCGCAAGGCAATCGGGATCGACGGCGCGAAAGACCCGATCCGCACTGTGCGCTCTGCCGGGTATGCCCTCGAATCGAGCTGAGGTTCGCCCGCGAACCTCAGTGAAAATCGCGTGATTTCGGCAGGATGCGGTGGTCGCGCGGGTGGCCGGTGACGTTGGGCACGGGCGCCAGCCCATCGCCTAGCCCGCGCGGGCCGGGAGCGCCGCGTTCGGGCATCGGGCGATTGACCTCATCCGCGCGCGCCAGCGGGGCTTCGAGCAGATCATCTGACAGCGCGTGGAGCGCCGGGGTCGCGTCGGTCATGTGCGCGGCGATCACGTGGATCACCGCGTCATCATACTCCACCCGCCCGCGAACCTCCATCAGCCGCGCGCCCATCACCACCTTGCGCTGCTTCTCCTTGAGGTCGGGCCAGACCACGAGGTTGATCACCCCGGTCTCATCCTCCAGCGTGATGAAGGTCACCCCCTTTGCGCTGCCGGGCCGCTGACGGATCAGCACCACGCCGGCGACCTGCACCATGCTCCGGAATTTTCGCGCACGCAGATCGGCGGCGCGGACGAAGCCGCGCGCGGAAAGGTCAGCGCGCAGGAAGGCCATCGGGTGGGCTTTCAGGCTGAGGCGGATGGTCTGGTAATCGGCCACCACTTCTTCCGACATGGGCATGGCGGGGAGCGCCGTGGCCGCCCGCTCCGGCCCCTCGTCGCGCACGCCCATGGCGCGGAACAGCGGAAGATCGGGTGCGGCGACGAGGCTCCTCGCATCCCACAGCGCCTGACGGCGGGTGAGGCCGAGCGAGGTAAAGGCATCAGCGCTGGCGAGCCGTTCGATATGCGCAGGGCTCAGCCCGGCTCGCGCGCGCAGATCGGCGATATCGCGATAAGCCCCGCCTGCCTCGCGCGCACTCACCAGCGCGGCGGCGACATGTTCGGGGAGGCCGTCGATCTGACGCAGGCCGAGGCGCAGGGCGTGGCGGCGGTCCCGTTTGGTTTCACGCAGAGAGCGCAGAGGAGCAGAGGACGCAGAGATATCGTCCGTGCCGCAGGCAACTTCATTGTCCGCCACGCCCCCGCCAGTCGCGCCGTCGACATGGGAGTGCGGCTGCGCCGCGGGTGCAACATCTCCGCGTCTCTCTGCTCCTCCGCGGTCTCCGCGTGAAACCCCTTCTTCTTCGAGCGTGCAGTCCCACTCCGAGTAATTCACATCCACCGGCAGCACCGTGACCCCATGCTCGGCCGCATCGCGCACGATCTGCGCCGGGGCATAGAAGCCCATCGGTTGCGAATTGAGCAGCGCCGCTGCAAAGGCCGCCGGGTAATGGCACTTGAGCCAGCTTGAGACGTAAACCAGCTGGGCAAAGCTCGCCGCGTGGCTTTCGGGAAAGCCATATTCACCGAAGCCTCTGATTTGATTGAAACACCTTTGCGCGAAGTCCCGATCATAGCCGCGGGCGACCATGCGTTCGACCATCATGTCCTGAAGCTCGTCCACCATGCCCCGACTGCGAAAGGTCGCCATCGCTTTCCGCAACCGGTTGGCTTCGAGGCTGGAGAACTTCGCCGCATCCAGCGCGATCTTCATCGCCTGTTCCTGAAAGATCGGCACCCCCAAGGTGCGCCCGAGGATGCTGGTGAGCTCGTCGGGCGGGCCGTGTTCGGGGGCGGGCGCGGGGATCTGCACGGGCTCGGCCCCGCGGCGGCGTTTGAGGTAGGGGTGCACCATGTCGCCCTGGATCGGACCTGGGCGGACGATCGCGACCTGGATCACGAGGTCGTAGAACTCGCGCGGGCGCAGGCGCGGCAGCATGTTCATCTGCGCCCGGCTTTCGACCTGGAACACGCCGAGCGAATCGCCCTTACGCAGCATCGCATAGGTCTCGGGGTCCTCGCGCGGGACGGTGGCGAGGGTGAGCGCGCGGCCATGATGCGCCCCCAAGAGATCGAGGCACTTCCTGATACAGGTCAGCATCCCCAGCGCCAGCACATCGACCTTGAGGATACCCAATGCGTCGATATCGTCCTTGTCCCACTCGATGAAGCTGCGGTCGGGCATGGCGCCGTTGCCGATCGGGACGGTCTCGGTCAGCAGCCCTTCGGTGAGGATGAACCCGCCGACATGCTGGCCCAAATGGCGCGGCATGCCGATCATCTGCTCCGTGAGTTTGAGCACGCGCCGCAAATGCGGGTCGGTGACATCGAGCCCAGTTTCCGCCGCGTGCTTCTCGGAAATCTCGCGCCCCCACCCGCCCCACACGGTGCGGGCCAAGGCGGATGTGACATCCTCCGACAGCCCCATCGCCTTGCCCACCTCGCGGATCGCCATACGCGGGCGGTAGTGGATCACCGTGGCGCACAGTCCGGCGCGGTGGCGGCCATATTTGGCGTAGATATACTGGATCACCTCCTCGCGCCGCTCATGTTCGAAATCGACGTCGATATCGGGCGGCTCCTTGCGCTCCTCGGAAATGAAGCGATCAAACAGCAGCTGATGCTTGGCCGGATCGACCGAGGTGATGCCGAGCACGTAACAGACGGCGGAGTTGGCGGCGCTCCCCCGCCCCTGACACAGGATCGGCGGATCGCAACCACGCGCGAAATCGACGATGTCCTTGATGGTGAGGAAATAGCGCGCGAGATCAAGCTTGGCGATCAGCGCCAACTCGCGCGTTAGCGTCTGCCGGACAGTTTCGGGCAGGCCAACCGGGTAGCGCCGCGCGGCCCCTGCCCAGACTTCGGCTTCAAGGAATTGCTGCGGGGTCTGGCCCTCGGGATAGATCTCCTCGGGGTATTCGTAACGCAGTTCATCAAGGCTGAAGCGGCACCGATCGACCACCGCGCGGGCAGCGGTAATGGCGTGGGGCCAGCGGGCGAAGAGACGCTGCATCTCGGCCGGGGACTTGAGGTGCCGCTCGGCATTGGGGTGGAGCAGATGCCCGGCGGCGGCCACGGTGGTCTTGTGCCGGATCGCGGTCATCACGTCCTGCAAGGCGCGGCGATCGGGGGCGTGGTAGTGAACGTCATTGGTGGCGAGCAGCCCAAGGCCATGCGCGCGGGCGAGCGCGTCCAACCGCTCGATCCGGGCTATATCGTCGCCGCGATAGAGGTAGCTGGCGGCGATGTGGCTGAGCGTCGGCAGTTGACGGGTGAGATGCGGGAGAAGAGCTTCGAGGCTGGCGGTGAATACAGTGGGTTCACGCAGAGATCGCAGAGGAGCAGAGGACGCAGAGATGTCGTCCGTGCCGCAGGCACTTTCCTCTTTTCCAGCCTCACCGCCTGCCGCATCCTGCGATGAAGAAAGCGGCTGCGCCGCTGGCACATCCTCTCTGCGTACCTCTGCTCCTCTGCGTTCTCTGCGCGAAACAAATTCCCCAAACGGCACCACATTGCTCGGCACCGCGATGGTGAACGCAGCATCGAGATCATCCGGCGGGAGCAGGATCAGCTGCACGCCCCCCTCGCCTTCCTTGGCCGCGTGCGCCGCCAGCATCGCCAGGGTGATCTGGCACACCCCCTTGTCCTGCCATGCCCCCTCCGGCGTTTGCATCCGTCCCGCGCTGATCAGGCGGCACAGGCGACCATAGGCGGTGCGATCCTCAGGATAGGCGAGGAAGGCGAGGCCCTCGACTGTCTCGATCCGGCAGCCGATCACGGGCCGCAATTTCAGCGTCTTCGCCTCGGTATGCAGCCGCACGACGCCCGCCATCGAATTCACATCGGCAATCCCGATCGCGTCATAGCCGTGGGCGTAAGCGGTCAGCACCAGATCGACCGCGTCGGACGCGCCTCTGAGGAAGCTGAAGCAGCTTGCCACCCCCAACTCGACAAAGGGTGCGCGCGGCGGGGCGGCGATCCCATCAGGATCGACTTGCAAGGTGCGCTTGTCGGGAGTGAGCGGGGCGTCGGGCATTTAACCCGCCAGATCCGTGAGCCGCTCCCGCACCCGCGCCAGATCAGCGGCAAACAGCGCCGTCTGTTCCACGCGCGCCACGCCATCAAGACGCAGCAGGTAGGAGGGGTGCACCGTCACCCAGAGCTCTGCGCCATCATCCAGCATGATCGGTGCACCGCGCACCTGATTGACGCTTACCGTGCGGCCCAACAGGCCCCGCGCAGCGCTCGCCCCCAGTGCCAGCACGATCCGGGGACGCACCAGAGCCCTCTCGGCGTCGAGCCACCAGCGGCAGGTATCGATCTCTTTCGCGCCTGGCGACTGGTGCAGGCGGTGCTTGCCCTTCCACTTGAACTTGAAGTGTTTGACGGCGTTGGTGACGTAAGCCTGCGCGCGGTCGATCCCGGCGCGGGTGAGATGCTGATCGAGCAATTGCCCTGCCGGGCCGATGAAGGGACGGCCCGCGACATCCTCCTGACCCCCTGGCTGTTCGCCGACGATCATGAGGGGAGCCCGCTCCGGCCCCTCCCCTGCCACCGCGCGGGTGCCGCAATCGGCGATGGGGCAATCACGGCAAGCGGTGATACTGCGGGCGACTTCGGCAAGGCTCGTCGGCCGCACCCGCTCGCTACGCGCGCCCGCCGCCACCATCGCCGCCTCGCGCGCCTGCGCGCCGGCGATCAGCTGCGGGATCAGCTCGGCCTCGGGCAGATTCTTCCAATACTTCTTCGGCATTTCCGAGAGCATCGCGCCAATCTTCAGCCGCGCCGGGTTGAAGATCGAGGCATAGTAAGAGCGCCACAGCCCTTCGACCGGATCATCCCCCGGTGCATCCTCGCGGCGTGCAGGCGGACCTTCCCGCATCACTTCGCCATCCCAATGCACGCTCCCGCGCGGGGTCAGGATCGACCAGCGCATATTGGCGAAACGGCGCATGAAGAAGGCCGCCTCGGCGCGCACGATGTGGTGATCGGGCTCGAACCAGGCGACGAAGTGTGGGGTGCCGTCTTCCTCGGTGACTTCGCGGAAGCGGACGAAGGCGTGCATCTTGTGGGCATCGCGGCGCACCGATTTGGCGAGTTCCTCGATCCGCCGCACCTGCGAGTCCGCCTTGTCCTCCATCAGGCGCGGGTTGGCCTGCAAGCGCCACAGCACCTGATAGAGCAGGCTGAACCGTGCCGGATCGGAGTGCAGCGCGGCGCTGCGGGCGATGGTGAGGAAGCGCTGGCTGGCGCGCACCGGTGGGGCATCGGCGGGCGGAATGGGCAGGCGCCTTTCCCCGCGCGATGGGCCTTCCAAAGCGAACAAATCGCCGGTTCCGCCGGGTTCGATCCACGAGACACGATCGGGCGGTACGTCGCACTGAATGAGCCCCCGCGCCCGCTCGCGCCAAAAGGCGAAATCGTCAGGCGCGGTCAGGTGGACGGCGTAGTGCGCGCCGAGGGAGACGTGCTGCCCTGAACGTCTCTGGGCGGTCATGCGCGCGCGCCCGGAAAGGGTTCACGCGGAGACCGCAGAGGGGCAGAGGACGCAGAGAAGGTTACGCGGCTTTGCCGCGGGATGTTTCTCGCAGAGGCGCGGAGAAGAAAGGGGAGGCGCGGAGATATGGCGCGTGCCGAAGGCATATCAAAGAATTGTCCCGGTGCGGCTTGTCGCAATGTCCGATGAAGAGTGCGGCTTCGCCGCTGGCGCTCCATCTCTGCGCCTCCACTTTCCTCTGCGATCTCTGCGTGAAACCCCGCCGCGCAGCGGCGTAACCTTCCTCCGCGGTCTCCGCCCCTCTGCGATCTCTGCGTGAACCCCCCTGTGCCCCGCATCAGAACAACTCCAGTTGCTGCTCGCGCGGGGCAAGCAATCCGCGCAGATCAGCGCGGTCGGTCAGCAGCGTGGGGCGCCAGTCGGCGGTGCAGATGAAGGGCCGCACCTTGGCGACCGAGGCGGTCAGCCGCGCCACATCATCCAATCGCAACGTCCGGTGCCGCCTGACGCTGAGGATCCGCGCCACTGCCTTGGTTCCCAGCCCCGGCACCCGCAGCAATTGCTCCTTCGCCGCACGGTTGACATCGACCGGGAAGTGTTCGCGGAACTTCAATGCCCAGGCCAGTTTGGGATCAATATCAAGCGGCAGGTTCCCATCCGCCTCGGCTGCATCGGCGACCTCGCCCGGGGCAAAGCCATAGAACCGCATCAGCCAGTCCGACTGATAGAGCCGGTGCTCGCGCATCAGCGGCGGGCGCTTCAGCGGCAGGACGGCGCTGGCATCGGGGATCGGCGAAAAGGCGCTGTAATAGACGCGCCTGAGGCCGAAACTGCCATACAACCGGCTCGCCTTGCCGATGATCGCGGCATCATTGGCATCATCCGCGCCGACGATCATCTGGGTCGATTGCCCCGCAGGCGCAAAGCGCGGCGCATGGCGAAAACGCTTCCTTTCATCCTTCGCCTCGATGATCCGCGCCCTGGTGCGCCCCATCGCCCCTTCAATCTGCGCCTCGTCCTTGTCAGGCGCGAGCCGGGTCAGCCCCGTGCGGGTCGGCAGTTCGACATTGATCGAGACGCGGTCAGCATAAAGCCCTGCCTCGTGGATGATCTCCGCATCCGCTTCAGGGATGGTCTTGAGGTGGATATAGCCGCGAAAATCATGTTCTTCGCGCAGGATCCGCGCAACTTCGACCAGCTGCTCCATCGTGTGATTGGCGCTCTTCACAATCCCCGAGGACAGGAACAGCCCCTCGATATAATTGCGGCGGTAGAAATTGAGCGTGAGGTCAACCACCTCCTGCGGGGTAAACCGCGCGCGGGCGACGTTGGAGCTCTTGCGGTTGATGCAGTAGTGGCAATCGAAGATGCAGTGATTGGTCAGCAGGATTTTCAAAAGCGAGATGCAGCGCCCGTCGGGTGCATAGGCGTGGCAGATGCCCATCCCCTCGGTCGAGCCCACGCCCTTCCCGCCCAGCGAATTCTTTTTGGCCGTGCCGGATGACGCGCAGGAGGCATCATATTTCGCCGCATCGGCGAGGATTTCGAGGCGCTGGCGGAGTGTCTGTTGCATGAGAACCTTGGGGAACACCTTTCATGTTCCTTATATGTTCCAAATACCCCACTGCCAAATGCAAAGCTTGCAAGCCTTGAGTCAGACCATCCGGCGCAGCCTCGGCCCAGTGTCGCGGTCATCTTGCTTATCGCACAAATAGTCGATTACCGCCGGGTGCATCGCGCCTTCAAAGGCAACCCCGGCAACGGACCCTTCGACCCAGGCGACACAACCGAGCGGGGCATTGATTCCGTTCAGCTTCATTGCGACCCGATCGCCCACTTCGGCAAATCCGGCCTTGGCTTTGATTTTGCAGCCACCCTCGGAGATATCGATCAGATCGACAAACACCACGCGCGAACGCACCCGGCTCTTGACCATCAGGCTCATTGGACGCCGTTCGGAGGCACGAGGTATCGAATGAAGGTTCATGCGCAAAGCTTCGCACAGATCGGTAAACAAACCCTGTTAGCGGGGCTACGGATACATCACGCGAACAACCCGTGCAGGAACCAGTCGGGCACCCCGCCCCGCCCGTCGCCGGTGATGCCTTGGCGGTAGATCCAGTAACGCCGCCCGGCCTCGTCCTCGATCCGGTAGTAATCGCGCAGCCGCGCGGTGGAGCGTTCGCGCCACCATTCGGGCGCGATCCGCTCTGGTCCCTCCACCCGCACCACCGCGCGCACCGCCCCGCGCCAACGAAAGCGCTGGGGCACGCCATCGGGCGAGGCATAGAGCACCGCGATCGGCTCCGCCCGGTCGAGCAGCTTCAAGGGCCGGGTGTGGAAGGCGAGCGCTTCCTGCAGTGGCGGCGACGGGGCGAGCGGGGACTGCCAGGCTTGCGCGCGTTCAGGGATATGGCTGGCACGGGCGACCGGGCGGGTGATGGCCTTGGGGCCAAGGCGCACCGTCAAGCGGTCGATGCAGGCGGCGAGCGCCGTGCCGTGATGCTCGGCGGCGGCATCGAGATCGGCCTGTGAGAGCGCCAGCGGCTCGCTCCAGCTGGCGCGCAATTGCACGGTCTCGATCCCGAACCCGGCGTCGACATCGTCAAGCTGCGCGGCGAACAGCCGGGTGATGTGCGCCGCCTCGCGCGTGGCAGCGGCGAGCTCGATCCGGCGGGTGAGCACCTCGCCATCGACCCGCCACAGCGCCAGTTCGAGCCGCCGCGCACCCTCCCCCCGCGCTTCGAGAGCGCGCACCATGTCGGCGGCAAGATCGCTCATCACCTGATCGAGCAGCGCGCGGTGGCGGATTGGCTCCATCAGCCGCCGCTGGACCAGCGGCATGGGACGCGCGATTACCGGCAGCAGCGGTTCGGGCACCCGGCCCAGCAGCTGGTCAAGCCGCAGCAGCGGATTGGCGGCGGGCGAGCGGTGGTTGCGGAAACGGCGGGCGAGCGCATCGCGCGCCGCCGCCTCCGCCGCCGGATCGTCGCCCGCGCCGCTGACTCCGGCCAACTCGCCGAGGCGCTTGATCCCGAGCCGCCGCAGCACGGTGAGCACGTCATCGTCGAGCCGCAGCGCCGCTACCGGCAGATCGCCGAGCAGGCGCAGCGGATCGTCCCCGGGGGCGAGGATGGCAGCCTGTCGCCCATAATGAGAAAGCGCCCAGGCCGCCCCGGCAGTCGGCGCGAGGGCGGCGCGCGCGGTCAGCCCGCGCTGCGCGAAGGCGGCGGCGACATCGGCCAGCAAGGCCTCCTCCCCGCCCCACAGGTGCGCCGCGCCTGTCACGTCCACCAGCAGGCCATCGGGCGGATCGAGCGCGCTCCACGGCCCCCAGCGCTGCGCCCATAGGGCAAGCTTTTCCAGCGCGGCGAGATCGCCCGCCGGATCGGCCGGGACCGCCGCCAGATCAGGGCACAGCGCGCGCGCATCAGCGAGCAGCATCCCCGCCCGCGCGCCCGCCGCCAGCCCCGCATCATTGGCGGCGGTGATGCGCGGGCCGTGCGCGGTCTCGGCGATCAGCGCGGTGGGTGCAGCTTCGGCGGCGGCGCGGGCTTCAGGCGCGTGCGCCAGCCGCCAGCGATCGACCGACAGTCGGGCGAGCCAGATCGCCATGATCCGGCGCGGCGGCAGCGGTGTCGGCGGGGCGCAGGGTTCCATTCTCATCGCTCAAGGTCCATTCACCGGGGGCATGGCGGCGCGCCCGGAACAGCTCCGCGTGCCAGGTGGCGGTGCCGGGAGCCGCCGGGTTCCAGCGCGGCGGCGAGGATGGGGCAGCGCGGGCCTGCCAGCGCATCCGCGCCGAAGAGAGGTCAGGCTCGGCATCCAGCCGCACCAGCCACAACCGCACGCCGTGCTTCTCCGCCGTCAGGCTGAGGCGGCGCGAGGCGGTGAAACTGAGCGCGCGGGGGTTTCCTGCGATCTCGCCAATCACGCAGGCGAGATCACGGCACTTCAGCCCCTCCTCCAACGCGAAGAGCGCGTCTTCGGGCGTGGCAGCGGCGACATGGAGCAATCGGCGGCGCCAATCTGGCGGCATGCCCGCAAGGCAGGGCCGCCCGCCGAGCCGGATCGCCGCACGGTCCTGCACCCACAGCACGTGGCGGGTATCCTCACCCTCACCTGATGCCGCCAAGGCGTCACCCGCCAGCGCCACCGCCAGCCCCGCCCCACTTGCCTCGCCGCCGGGCGCAAAGATCTCGGAATGGAACGGCTGCTCGGCCAAGCCCGGCCGCCAGCGTGCTTCGGGCAGGCGTTCAGGAGCGAGGCGCGCGGGCAGGATGCGAGCGGGTGAGGGTTTGGATGGCATGTTGGAACGACTCATATGTTCGCATTATGTTCCAACATTCCTGCAATGGCAATGCAAAGGGCGCGGGAAGCGACCTGCTCCCCGCGCCCTTCGATATTTCCTCCGGGAGGCTTAGTTGTCGATTACCGGCCCAGGAAACTCGCCCATGTCGGGCGCATCATCCTGCCATTCGCCATGCTGAAGGTTCGAATTGCGCATTCCATATACGAAATAGAGAACCACCGCGCCCGCCAGATACCACAGGAAGAACACCAGCACCTCAAGCGGCACCGAATAGATCAGATAGCCACAAGACAGGATACCAAGCACCGGCAGCACCGGATAGAACGGCACCGTGAACCCGCGCGGCAGCTCCGGCGCTGCGCGGCGCAGGTAGATCACCGAGAGGCACACGATCGCGAACGCCGCCAGCGTGCCGACCGAAGTCACATCGCCCAGCACGTTAATGTCGAAAAAGCCCGCCGCGATCGCTGTCACCGCGCCCACGACGATGGTGTTCACCGCCGGGGTCTGGAAGCGCGGGTTCACCCGGGCAAACACCTTCGGCAACAAGCCATCACGCGCCATGGTGTAGAAGATGCGGGTCTGCGCATACATCAGCACCAGCACCACCGAGGTAAGACCAATGATCGCCCCGACCTTGATGATCTTGGCGAGCCAGCCCCACTGTGCGCCGAAATTATCGACCACAACCGCAACCGGATCTGGCACGTTCAGGGTGTTGTAGGGCACCAGCAGCGTCATGATCGCAGCCACCAGCATGTAGATCACGGTGCACACCACCAGCGAACCGATGATGCCAAAGGGCATGTCCTTGGCCGGGTCCTTGGCTTCCTGCCCGGCAGTCGAAACAGCTTCGAAGCCAATATAGGCAAAGAACACGATCGAGGCAGCGCGCATGATCCCTTCGACCCCGAATTCACCGGGCCCGGTGTTATCCGGGATGAACGGCGTCCAGTTGGCCGCCATCAACTCAGGCAGATTGCCTAGCACGATCGTCCCGCCGACCAGAATGAAGGCGGCCAGAACGCTGACCTTGATCGCCACGATAATGTTGTTGACCTTGGCCGATTCCGACACGCCCACCACCAGCAGCGCAGCGAGCAGGCCGCAGATCAGGAAGGCAGGGAAGTTGAAGATCGTCGTCACTGGCTGGCCATCGACCAGCACCGGAACGCCATCGCGAACCAAGGGATATCCCGAAGGTCCGGTGAATTGCGGCGGGATCACAAGGCCAAAGTCCGCCAAAAGGCTAACCACATAGCCTGACCAACCGACGGCCACCACCGAGGCCGCAAGGCCGTATTCGAGCAGCAACAGCGCGCCCATGATCCAAGCGACAAATTCGCCCAGCGTGGTGTAGCCATACGTGTAGGCGGAGCCGGACACCGGAAGGGTCGAGGAAAGCTCTGCATAGCACAGGCCTGCAAAGGCACAGACGATTCCCGCCACCACAAAGCTCAGCAACACGGCAGGTCCTGCATGCAGTGCGGCCGCGCTGCCGGTGCGCACAAAAATGCCCGCCCCGATGATGCAGCCGACGCCGAGCAGCAGCAGGTTCCACTTGCCGAGCGAGCGCTTCAATTCGCTGGTCTGGGTCTCGCGCTGGACCTGCGCAATCGATTTGCGCGCGAACATCCTTTGAATAACAGTCCGATTGGGTGCGCTAGCCATTACTTCACTCCCCGATTGGTCGAGCCACAATCAACCGCCCGGCCCAGCGCGCGGACCGCCGCGCGCGGCGTCATCATCACAAGAAACATCTGGAATAGGTCTCCCACTGATCGGCGGCAGATCCCGCCCCCGGTCGTCGGGACCAGACGCTAGCGCAACACAGGCGCAACACAAGCCGTAAAGCGCGCTCTTTCCCCCGACGGCGTGACCCGCTAGAGGCTTGCCCCATGTCCACCACCTTCCAGCTCGACACCAGCACCAGCCGGGCGAACCCCACCCCGCAGCCGATGCGGCGGTTGACGGTGCCCGCAATCCGCGCCCGCAAGGCCGGCGGTGTGACGGCCGAGCCGCTGGTCATGCTGACTGCCTACACCGCGCGGCAGGCGCAGCTGCTGGATGCGCATTGCGATCTGCTGTTGGTGGGGGATTCGCTGGGGCAGGTGATCTATGGCCTGCCCTCGACCATCCCGGTGACGCTCGAGATGATGGCGAACCATGGCGCAGCGGTTGTGCGCGGGTCGTATCATTCGGTGGTGGTCATCGACATGCCGTTCGGCTCCTATGAGGCCTCACCGCAGCAGGCGTTTAAAAGCGCAGCGTTCCTGTTGAAGCAGACCGGCGCAGCAGCGGTAAAGCTTGAAGGCGGGGCGGCGATGGCACCGACGGTCGAGTTCCTCAACCAACGCGGCATCCCCGTAATGGGTCATGTTGGCCTGACCCCGCAGGCGGTGAACGTGCTCGGCGGCTACGGCGCGCGCGGGCGCTCTGATGCCGAGGCGGAGAAGATTGTCTCAGACGCCCTCGCGCTCGACACGGCAGGTGCCTTTGCCATCGTGATCGAAGGCGTGGTCGAACCTATCGCTATCGCCGCAACCAAGGCCGTCGCCTGCCCTACCATCGGCATCGGTGCCTCGGCGCAATGCGACGGTCAGGTCCTGGTGACCGAGGACATGCTTGGCATGTTCGAACGCGTGCCCCGCTTCGTCAAACGCTATGAAGACATCGCCGGGGTGATCGACCGCACCGTTGCCCGTTACGCCGAGGAAGTGCGCGCCCGCACCTTCCCCAGCGAAGACCAGACTTATCAGCCCAAGGGCTGATCTCCCCCTCTCCGTCCAAAAGGTGTTACCAACTGCCATGCAGACCCTGCTCCGATTCTACAAAGGCTCACTGATCTTCACGATCATCTGCCTCGGCCTTGCCGCCTGGTACGGCATGGTCAGCGCCGGTAATATGATGGGCATTGCCGAGGTGCTGTGGATCGTCGTGATCCTCTCGGTGCTCGAAGTCTCGCTCAGCTTCGACAATGCCGTGGTCAATGCCTCGGTCCTCAAGGAGATGGACGAGGTCTGGCAAAAGCGCTTCCTGACATGGGGCATTGCATTTGCGGTATTCGGGATGCGGATCGTGTTTCCGCTCGCGATCGTCGCGATTGCGGCCAGCATCGGGCCGATGCAGGCGCTCGACCTGTCATTGAACAATCCCGCCGAATATGAGCGGCTGGTCAATTCCGCACACATCGGCATTGCCGGGTTCGGCGGCGCGTTCCTCGCGATGGTGGGGATGAAATTCTTCTTCGACGCCGACAAGGACGTGCATTGGATTAGCAGCATTGAACGTGCGCTGGCCAAGGTTTCTGCTCTGCCCGCAGTCGAGATTGCGCTGCTGCTGCTGACCATGTGGGGAATTTCGACCTTCCTTCCGGTCGAAGAGGCGCACACTTTCATCATCGCCGGAATGCTCGGCCTTGTCACCTTCATCGCGGTCGAGGCGGTCAGCCACTGGCTCGAAATGCGCGAGGAAGCGGCGCGGCTTTCCGGCGCGGTGGTTCGCAGCGGCTTGGGCGGGTTCCTCTACCTCAACATCCTTGATGCAAGCTTCAGCTTTGACGGGGTGATCGGGGCATTCGCGCTGTCGAACAACATGATCGTGATCGCGCTGGGCCTGTCGATAGGGGCGATGTTCGTGCGCTCGATGACAGTGCACCTGGTCAAGCAGGGGACACTGGCGGAATATCGCTATCTCGAACACGGCGCGTTCTGGGCGATCGTGGTGCTGGGCGGCATCATGCTGGTGTCGGCCGTGGTGCATATCCCCGAGACGATCACCGGGCTGATCGGGGCGATCCTGATCGGGTTGTCGTTCTGGTGGTCGGTGCGCCATGCGCGCGCCGAAAAGGCTGCGGCTAATCCGGACGGCGCGCCAGCCGCGTAGCCAGCGGCGCGGCGATCACCAGCTGCGCGAGGTGATAGAGCAGCAGCGGCGCAATCACGAACCCGGCGCTCGCCGGAGGAAACAGGATCGCGGCGAGCGGCGCGCCGACCGCCACGCTCTTTTGCGAGCCGGCAAACAGGAAGGCGATTCGGTCGGGCCGCGGCAAGCCGAGCACCCCGCTCGTCGCCCACGCCGCGCCGAGTGCCAGCGCGAGCATGGCCAGCACCATAAGGATCAGCGCGCCCCAGTCAGCGAGCGCGAACATCTGGCCCAGCCCCTGCTCCACCGCGCCCGAAAAGGCCACATAGACCGCCAGCCCAATCACTCCCCGGTCAAGCCAAGCGATCCGCGCACGATACTTGGCCACGCGGGCGATGACATAGGGCTGCACGATCTGCCCGAGCACGAAGGGCAAGACCAGAATCACGCCAATACGGATAATCGCCTCAACCCCGATCGCTCCCGCCCCGCTCCCGCCCAGCAGCGCAAACAGCGGCGCGCTGACAAAGACGCCGAGGATATTGATCAGCGCCGCCCCCACCACCGCCAGCGCCACATTGCCTTCGGCCAGACTGGTATAGGACGTCGCTGATTGGACTGTCGACGGTAGACAACCTAGATAGATGAAGCCCAGCGCCACCAGTGACGGCAAGAGTGTTCCGGCCAGCGCGGCAAACCCCACTCCGGCGAGCGCCATCGCACCGAAAACGAACAACAGGAGCGGCCCGAAATAGCGCCAATTGGCGAGCCCCCGCGCAATCTCGCCGCGCGGGACGCGCATGCCGTTGACGAGGAACAGCACAAAAATCCCGGCGTTGGACAGGTTGCTCACCCAGCCCCGCGCCTCTCCACTGGCGGGCACCAGCACCGCGAGCGCAGTTGCTGCGATCAGCACTGCAATCATCGGATCGGAGAGGATCGGCAGGCGCGCGAGAGATCCGGTCTTGGGCATGGCGCTGCCCCCTGCCCTGCAGCGCGGCGATTGTCGAGCCGCCGCAGCCTAGGCGCCGCGAAGGGCCCGCGGGCGAATCTGGGTCAGTAACCTTGCAAAGCGCCCGGTCTCCTCCGTATTGCCTAGCCTGCGCGCGGCCTGAAGCCTCAGCCTCAGCACAGTAAGGTCATGCCCGCCGCCCCGTGCAATCACGTGATCAAGCAGCTGCGCCGCGCCTTGCCAATCGCCGCCCTTTGCCCTTTGCCGTGCCAGCGCAACGAGCCCGGCAATCCCATCAGGCTCCCCCGCCACATGGCGCGTTAGCAAGGTCTGCGCTGCGGCATCCTCACCGAGCAAACGATAGGCATGGACCGCCTTTGCCGTCAGCGGCCATGGTCGGCGAACCCGAACCGCAAGCGCATAGGCCTCAAGCGCGCTGCGCGGGTCACCCGCGGCAAGCGCCGCGTCGCCTGATAGGCTCGCTACATCGGCTGAGGCCGGAAAGCGCGAACGCAGCGCCTCGGCGGAGACGCGCACCTCCGCCCAATTTCTTGCCTCTGCCATTGAGCGCGCTTGCGCCGTCGGCTCCGGCAGACCAGGACGCGCGGCCAGAACCACCGGCCGCTGTCTGGCTCTCCCATAGGCCCGTGCAAGCAAGGGCGCGGCCTCGGCTCGTTCGCCCAGTCGCTCATGTGCGCGGGCAACAAGCGTGAGTAGATAGGCCGAAGTTTCGGGTCGCTCCGCCTCAGCGGCAAAGCGCTGCACCAATTCAACCTCTCGCCCTCCCACCAGCAAAGCATGAGCAAGCAGCTCGCGATAAATTGGGTTAGCCGGCTGCCGCGCCGACAGCGTATCCAAGGTGATTGCCGCGCTGTCGGGATTGCCTTCCGCAAGGCTGAGCACAGCATCGAGCAGCATGGCCGAGGCGACCCCCCGCTCTGCCATGCCGCTGCGGACCAGCAGATTGCGGGCCAGGGTATTCTCGCCTCCACGTGCAGCCAGAACCGCTTGCAAAAATGCCACCCGCGGATCCTCTGGCGCGATGTCGGCAAGCCTGCGGACCGCGGCAAGCATTGCCGCATGATCTCCCCCATCGCCAAGTACCGCTGCATATTCGGCCCAGATCTCGGGGTTGCCAGGGTCCGCAGCGAGCGCCGCCACAAACCACGGCTTGGCTGCCGCAAAACCATGCGCATCGCGCACCATCAGCGCGCGCAGGAGCAACGCGGGCGCATGATCCGGGCCGAACGCAAGTGCCTGATCGGCAGCCTCCAATGCGGTCAGGTGTTCGCCGCCGCGAAACCGCAAGTGGGCAATGGCAACCCAAAGATCGGGATTTTCGGGTGCCAGGTCGCGCGCTTCATCAAGCTTGCGCCCAGCATTGGCCAATTGCCCCTGCGCCATTGCCCGGTCCGCTTCGGCAAGCAGTGCTGCAAATCGAGCACGATCCGCTGCCGCCTGGTCCGCGTCCGGTGAAGGGGTCGTCTCGCCGCCGCACCCCGTCAGGAACAACGCAAGGCCGAGCCCTGACGCGATCAGTGCTCGCAAAGGATCACGTTTGCAGATCATACTGCTTGAGCAGATCATAGAGCGTCGGGCGGCTGATCCCGAGCAGTTTGGCGGTGCTCGATATATTGCCTTCGCTGCGGGCCAGCGCGTGACGGATCACGCGCCGGTCAGCCGCTTCTCGCGCGGCTTTGAGGTTGAGGACATCGGCATCCTCGTCGCCGATACTGCCGAAATCGAGATCGTCCGCGCTGACGAGCTTGCCATCGGCCATGATCACCGCGCGCTTCACCCTGTTTTCCAACTCGCGGACATTGCCCGGCCAGTCATGCGCATCGATGGCGGCCAAGGCATCGGGGGCAAACCCCGTGACGACAGGGTTCATCTCGGCGGCAAAGCGCTTGAGAAACACCTTGGCGAGCAGCACCGGATCGCCATGCCTTTCGGCAAGGCCCGGGATGCGCACAACGATTTCGGCGAGGCGATAAAACAGGTCTTCGCGGAAATGCCCGTGCTGGATCATGCTTTCGAGGTCCTGATGGGTCGCGCACACAATCCGGGTGTTGACCGCAATCGCGCGCCGCCCGCCGACCCGCTCGATGGTGCGTTCCTGCAGGAAACGCAGCAGTTTCACCTGCAACGGCAGCGGAATATCACCCACCTCGTCCAGGAACAGCGTACCGCCATGGGCGCTTTCGATCTTGCCCTCGGTGGTCTTGATCGCTCCGGTAAACGCGCCCTTCTCGTGCCCGAAAAGCTCGCTTTCGAGCAGGTTTTCGGGGATCGCCGCACAATTGATCGCCACAAACGGCCCGTCTGCGCGGTCGCTGGCATCGTGGAGGCCTTGCGCGAGCAATTCCTTGCCGGTCCCGCTTGCGCCGAGCAGCATCACCGAAACGCTGGTGCGCGCCACCCGTTCGATCGTGCGCGCGACCTTCACCATCTCTGGCGCGCCGGTGATCAGGCGGCCGAGGACAGTTTTGTCGGCACTGCTGCTGGCGAGGAGACGGCGGTTTTCCTCCTCGATCGCGCGCAGATTGAAGGCCCGGCGCACAATCAGACCCAGCGCCTCAATATCGATGGGCTTGTGGTAAAAATCATAGGCCCCCCGGGCGATGGCCACGAGGGCGCTCTCGCGGGCACCATGGCCGCTCGCGACGATCACCTTGGTATCGGGCTTCAAGGCCATGATCGCATCGAGCACGGCGAAACCCTCGCTGGTGCCATCGGGATCGGGTGGCAGGCCGAGATCGAGCGTCACCACGGCAGGCGCCTCGGCGCGCAGCGCGGCAAGCGCGCTGTCACGGTCGCCGGCGATGATCACGGTGAAGTCGTCATAGGCCCATTTCAGCTGAGCTTGCAGGCCGGCATCATCTTCGATCACCAGCAGGACAGGTTTTTTTTCGGCCATTATGCAACCTTTTGAGATAAGGGCGTGTTCGGTGCGGCCGCACCTGCCAAGCGAACCGCCTCGGCAACCGGGAGAACCACGTTGAACCGCGTACCGAGCCCTTTCTGGGACTCGACCGAGACGCGCCCACCCATGGCCTTGATCATCTCACGCGCCTCAAACGCGCCGATGCCGAATCCGCCCTGTTTGGACGAGACGAATGGCTTGAAAAGGCCAGTCCTGACGAATTCAGGGCTCATGCCGACTCCGGAATCGATCACAGCAATGGTGCCGTTGAGGCCTTCGGCCGTGACGTCGAGCAGAACCGGCATATCCGGCTTGCTGGCATCGATCGCATTCTGGATCAGGTGGATCAGCGCCTGTTCGAGCGCATCACGGTCGCCCATCACCATGACGGGCTGGTTCCGCGTCAAGGCCACCGGATGCACGGGCCTGAACCGGTCCGCGAGGGTCTGAGCAAGATCGCCGAGCGCGATAGCCTCCAACCCTTGCACCTGCCCCGGCGAGTACCGTCCCAATCGCGCCAGCAGCATCGAAAGCTTGTCGGTGGCATTGCGCAACGTGACCAGCATATCGGCCCGGAACGCCGGATTGTCGGCGTGTTTTTCGGCATTGGCCGACAGCAAGGAAAGCTGGCTGGCGAGGTTCTTGATGTCATGCATCACAAACGCCATGCGGCGGTTGAATTCATCGAAGCGGGTGGCATCCATCAACGCCTGCTGTCCGGCCTGCTCGGATAGATAGCTGGCGAGCTGCTGGCCCGCGACGCGCAGCAGATCGAAATCTTCCCAATCGAGGTGCCGCTCGATCCGCGGACGTGCCAGCACGATCGCGCCGACCAGGCGGTCGAAATGGAGGAGCGGCACCAGCGCCCAAGCGTCCTCGGCCTCAATCAACCAAGCTGGCACCTGCGCCTGTTCGCCGTAATGATCGATCCCGCGCCGAACCTCATCGAAGGAAAGTACCAGGTGATGCTGCTCAAGCAGCGAGGACAGCCCGTATTCTGCTGCGATCGCAGGAACTGCGATCGTCGGCCAGTTCCAGCGCGCAGTGAGTTCGAGCTGGGCTTCTTCATTGGGCATCAGCAACATGCCCGCAGGGCTATCAGTGATGTCAGCGAGCGCCTGAACCGCACGCTCTTGCAAGCTCGCCTGACCCGCGCCGCCGCGGCCGATCGTGCGGGTGAAGCGTAGCCATTCGGTGCGATAATCATAACGATGCTGGAACAGATGCTTTGTCGCCATGACCCTGAGCCATTTGCGCAAACGCGGCGATGGCAGGGCAATCGCAGCGCCGACCAGCGCCAAAAAGACAAACACAATCTGGCTCGCGCGGGCCATATCGCCGCCGATCAGCGCCAGCGACTTGGTCACCAGCACCATCACAATCAGATATCCGCCAATCAGCAGAAGCGACAGCGTTCGGAAGGTCACCGCCCGCGAGGGGCTGAACTGCACCCGCGGCCCCGCAGCGTTCATACCGAGTGCAAACAGCGCCGCCATGCCCCCCACGAACAAGCCGCGAAGATCGCTCAAAATCACCGGATCCTGTCCGCTCAGATAGGCGGCCATGGCCAGATTGAGATCATAAGCAAAGATCCCGGTCAGCGCCATTCCAGTCCAACGCAGAATGGGTCTCATTCCATTGGCAGCACCCGCATAAAGGTTATGCAGCAACAGCAGCACACCGATCGCCACCAACATTTCGATCAGCATCCGTACTTCGAACACGGCTGCGCCAAACCCCGGAAGGTTGGCCCCGCGCGCCCCGATCAACAAGACCACAGGTTGCAGCAGCTGCACCAGCACCAGGGCGGCAATCACCGGGCGGATCGGTTTCATGCTGTGCGAGCGCCCGTCGGCGGCAAACAGGCTGAATATGGCCGCCGTCAGCGCCAGATTGCGGGCTACCAACACACTGGCTGCCGTTGCATCACCATGACCAAGCCAGGCTACCATGACGCACCACACCGCGCTCAGGCCAGCTGCAATCATCAGCGGTCTGCGGTCCGGCCTTGCCCGCTCGCCATGCCGCGCAATCCACAGCATTGCCGCAGCACTCAGCACAGCGCCCGCGAGCCAAAACACTAAGGCCACCTCCGGCAGCCATCCGCCCAGGCCCATCATCGCGCACCCTCCGGCCACAGGATCACCCGCAGGGTCTGCAGCAGGATCACGAAGTCGAGAAAGGGCGTGTAATTCTTGGCATAATAGAGATCATATTCGAGCTTGCTGCGGCTATCCTCAACCGAGGCGCCATAGGGGTAATTGATCTGCGCCCAGCCTGTGATCCCCGGCTTGACCATGTGCCGTTCGCTGTAGAACGGGATTTGCTCTTCCAGGCTTTCAACAAACGCAGGCACCTCAGGACGGGGGCCGACAAAGCTCATCTGGCCCATCAGCACGCTCCAGGTCTGCGGCAGTTCGTCAATCCGCACCTTGCGGATAAAGCGGCCGAGCCGGGTGATGCGCGGGTCATCCTTTTCGGCCCACTTGGCGCCGTCCTTTTCGGCATCTGTGCGCATCGAGCGCAGCTTGATCAGGGTGAACGGCTCGCCGTAAAGCCCAACGCGGGTCTGACGAAAGAATGCTGGCCCCTTGCTGTCGAGCTTCACCAGCACGGCAAACAAGGCGATGATCGGCAGCGTCAGGGTCAGCAGGATCACGCTCGCGGTGATATCGAAGATGCGTTTCACCGCGCTCGAAAACATCCGCCCGCTCGAAAAACCGTCGGAGAAGATCAGCCAGCTGGGATTGACGGTGTCGAGATCGACTCGGCCCGTCTCACGCTCGAGAAAGCTCGAGAAATCATTAACATGCACGCCCTTGGTCTTGATCCGCAGCAAGTCTTTGAGCGGCAGGGCATTGCGGCGTTCCTGGAGCGCGAGGACCACCTCGGAAACGCCCAGGTTCTCCACGAAACGCCCCAGATCATGGATCGCGGAGCGCGGGATCGCCTCTTCCACAATGCGGGGATCATCGCTCATCGCGACATAGGCGACGATGGCGAAACCGGTCTCGGGCTTCTCGCCCAATTCACGCAGACGCTGTGCCCGTGAGCCCGCACCAAGCACCATCACCCGGCGGCGGAAGGCGGAGGAGCCCAAAAAGCTGTTGAGCAGAATTCGGTCGGAAACGAGGACAAGGATGGCCAGCCCCATCGTGTAAAACAGGGTGGAGCGCCAGAACAGATCAGTCGGGATGATGAAGTCCACCACCGCAAGGCCGATAATCCCAAGGCTGATCGCCACCAATAACCGCGCACCTGCAAAACGCAGCGATCGCAGGGCGTTGGGGCCGTAAACCCCCACCGCGATCATCGCGAGCCAGATTACCGAAGCCGTGCCCAGCAAGGCGATCCAGCGATCACCAACAAGGCCGATCTCCATGCCAATCTGCTGGGCGCGAAACTGCCACGCGAGCTCGCTCGCCAGGATCAGCAGCCCCAGATCAAGCAGGCCAAGCAGAAGCACGGCGTGGGGAATGTAATGCTTGAACAGGCGGATCATTGAAGGGGCAGGCCTTTGGTGCGAAGCTTGCCCTGCCTTAACCAAGAGACATTAAGTGTCGGTAAATTTTACAACACTGATGCAGTAGGCAGGCAGCGATGCGCACCAACCACGTGTATGATGAAAGCTAGGTGCGCTGTCCGCCAAGGCTATTGGCCAATCGGGCCGGTGCCGGGGTGAGGCACTCGATCCGCCCACAACGACCGCAGGGTGTCCCCACGGGGACCGCATCGGCCCGATCGAGCGAGACGCCGCGTGCATGGGCGAGGTCTCCGGCAAAGCGCGCCTCGATCCCGAGCACCACCGCGCGGCGGGCGGAACACATTACGCCGTCGCCATCAACCGTGCGGGTGATGGTGAACCAATGCCGCGCCGCCGCTTCGCCCTCACCGAACAGGGCGGCCTGCGTCAGCACCGCACCAGGCCGTTCGAAAGCCGCGTAGGGGATCCAAGCGGGCCAGCGCGCGCTTTCCAGCGGATAGAGCGCGCCGCTGCCCCCGGCGGTAAAGCTGACCATCCGGCCGGCCCGGTCGATGATCGCGCTGAAGAACGGCAAGCCCCGCTCGCCCACGCGGCCCAGCGTGGTCAATCGCTGCGCCACTTGGTCAAAGCTCACGGCAAAGCGGCGTTGCAGCACGGCAAGATCATAGCCCGTCTGCTCGCAAGCCCGCAGGAAACGGCGATAAGGCAGCAGCAGCGCGCCTGCGAGATAATCGGTGATATGCTCACGAAAAGCATCCCGCGCCTCGGGTGTGGTCAGTCCGGCCCCTGCCACCAGTGTCTCGATCCCCTCGCGCATTTCCAGCGCGCCGACCTGGCGTGCAATCTGGAACCGCCGCGCCGCGCCCGGCAGCATCTCAGACAGCTGCAATTGCCGCGCGTGGAGATCGAGCCGGTGGACCTGTCCGGGCATTACCTCGGCAGGAAGGATCCGCACTTGCAACTGGTGCTTCTCGCGCAGCCGCTCGCCGAGAGCGGCGCTGATTTCTCCGCGCGAGAGGCGCAGCTCATCGGCGAGGTCTTCGGCGGCATGATCAAGATCGGCGAAGTGGTTCTG
This sequence comes from Erythrobacteraceae bacterium CCH12-C2, assembly GCA_001556995.1. Classification (GTDB taxonomy): domain Bacteria; phylum Pseudomonadota; class Alphaproteobacteria; order Sphingomonadales; family Sphingomonadaceae; genus Erythrobacter. The sequence goes on along the minus strand of LSKF01000102.1, from coordinate 20,219 downwards.
CCAGCGCTCGACCGCGCGGCGGGCGGCGGCGGCGGTGTCCTCGACCACGCTGCGTTCACTCCCGCCGGTATCATAGAGCCGCGCAAAGGCAGCAGCGACCTGCGGGGCGGCGGAGAGAAACTCCTGCACTTCCTCGCGGTCGATCCCGAGATCGGCAAAGCGCTTGTCTGCGAGCCGCCGCACCATCCCGTCGATCCCCCCGATCGCGTCATCTTCGCGCAGGGAGCGCGGGTCGAAGTCAAAGCGTTCGATCACCTGCACCAGCACGCGCGCCGAGAGCGGGCGCTGGTTGCGTTCGATCAGGTTGAGATAAGACGGCGAAATGCCGAGCAGGCTCGCCATGGCGGCCTGCGTGAGACTTTCGCGCTTGCGCAGGCGGCGCAGGGCGGGTCCGGCAAGAAGGGTGGTGTCGGCCATGGTCTCGGCGTGTAAATTATTTTACATCTTGACACAAGATTGCGGGCAATTGTCGGCATAGCGACACGATTATCTGTAATTTTTCCTGTCATGATGCAGCGCAGCAAGGCAATGCGAGCCCACCCGATGGCGCGACTCATCCAGATCCCCTCCGCGCCGCTGGACCGACAGGAGACGCCTATGACCTACCAGAACACGATCACCCGGATGCGCGAAGTCGTTGCTGCGAACGGGCCGAGCTGGGCCGCGATCGATCCCGAGAACGCCGCGCGCATGGTCATCCAGAACCGCTTCGCCACCGGCCTCGAAATCGCCAAGCACACCGCCAAGATCATGCGCGCCGACATGGCTGCCTATGACGCTGATCCCGCGCAATACACCCAGTCGCTGGGCTGCTGGCACGGCTTCATCGCCCAGCAGAAGCTGATCGCCATCAAGAAGCATTTCGGCAGCACCAAGCGCCGCTACCTCTACCTCTCGGGCTGGATGGTCGCCGCGCTGCGCAGCGAATTCGGCCCCCTGCCCGACCAGTCGATGCATGAAAAGACCAGCGTTCCCGCTTTGATCGAAGAACTCTACACCTTCCTCAAGCAGGCCGATGCCCGCGAACTCGGTATGATGTTCCGCGCCCTCGACAACGCCCGCAAGGCGGGTGACGCGGTGGAAGCCAAGCGCATCGAAAACGCGATCGACAACTACGAAACCCACGTGGTGCCGATCATCGCCGATATCGACGCAGGGTTCGGCAATGCCGAGGCGACCTACCTCCTCGCCAAGAAGATGATCGAAGCGGGTGCTTGCGCCCTCCAGATCGAAAATCAGGTCTCGGACGAAAAGCAGTGCGGTCACCAGGACGGCAAGGTCACCGTGCCGCACGAGGATTTTCTCCAGAAGATCCGCGCCTGCCGTCACGCCTTCCTCGAAATGGGTGTGGAAGACGGCATCATCGTCGCCCGCACCGATTCGCTCGGCGCTGGTCTCACCAAGCAGATCGCCTTCACTAAGGAGCCGGGCGATCTGGGTGACCAGTACAACAGCTTCCTCGATGCCGATGAAGTCGATCCCGCCAACATCACCAATGGTCAGGTGTTCATCAGCCGCGACGGTAAGCTGCTCGCGCCTAAGCGCCTACCCTCCAACCTGTTCCAGTTCCGTCCCGGCACGGGCGAGGACCGCGTCGTGCTCGACTGCATCACCTCGCTCCAGAACGGCGCAGACCTGCTGTGGATCGAGACCGAGAAGCCGCATGTCGAGCAGATCGCCGGCATGGTCGACCGCATCCGCGAAGTCGTGCCCAATGCCAAGCTCGTCTACAACAACTCGCCCAGCTTCAACTGGACGCTGAACTTCCGCCAGCAGGTGTTCGACGCCTGGGAAGCCGCGGGCAAGGACGTGTCGGCTTATGACCGCGCCAAGCTGATGAGCGTCGATTATGACGGCACTGAATTGTCTGACGAAGCCGATGAAAAGATCCGCACCTTCCAGCGCGATGCTGCCGCCCGGGCCGGGATCTTCCACCACCTCATCACCCTGCCGACCTATCACACGGCGGCGCTCAGCACCGACAACCTCGCCCGCGAATACTTCGGCGAGGCGGGGATGCTTGGCTACGTCAAGAACGTGCAGCGCGAGGAAATCCGTCAGGGCATTGCCTGCGTGAAGCACCAGAACATGTCAGGCAGCGACATCGGCGATGATCACAAGGAATACTTCGCCGGGGAAGCTGCGCTGAAGGCAGGCGGCGCGCATAACACAATGAACCAGTTCGAGGCGGCGTAAGACGCCCGGGAGAGGGCCGGAGGGCTGCATTTTGTGGCCTTCCGGTTGCCTGCAAAGCCGCCTAAGGGTGCACCCATTCACCCGAGGAGAGTGACGATGAGCGATACCGAGACCCCCAACCCCGAACCCGCCCGCGCCCGCGCGCTACTGTCGACCGCCGACATGAAGCTGCTGCGCCGCGCGCTGGAAAGCCACGCCCGCAACACCGAAGACCGCGAAGAGCTGGCCAAGATCAACGCCCTGCACCACCGGCTGGGCACTTACGTTCCGTCGTAAGACTTACCTGTTTCACAATTCTCCTGGGGAGGAGAAACGGCCGCCGGAACGCCCCTCAAAAGGAGCGCTCCGGCGGCCGCATTTATTTGCTCAGGGCGGCGAACGGGCGGGTTAACCGCCCTGCTTCGCCATCAGGTCGAGCGTCGCCGCCGTCAGCGCTTCAGTCGCGGTGGCGATCACCACCGGAGCATCGGGCGCCCAGAACGGTGAATGCAGCGAAGGCAGCGTGATCTCGCCCTTTTGCGCCTTCTCCCATTCGGCCGCCCGCACCCCGCCGACCCACAAGATCAGGGCTTCCACATTCTCCCGGTCGGCGCGGTAAAACTGGCTGAAATCCTCGCCGCCCATCACCGCAGGCACTTCAAGCACCCGGCCTTCAAAGCGGGGCTTGAGCAAGCCCGCCACACGCGCGGTCAGCGCGGGGGTGTTGTAGGTTGCCGGGGTGTAGGGATCGGCGACGGTCACGCGCGGCATTTTGTCTTCGGGCATGCCAGCGGCGATCGCCTCACCGCGCGCGATCCGGGCGATGCCATCGAGCAGCTGTTTGCGGTTTTCATCGGAATAGCTGCGCACCGTAATCTGGAGCCGGGCCTCATCGGGGATGATGTTGTGCTTTGATCCCGCCTGAAAGCTGCCGACGGTCACCACCGCCGAATCGGTCGGATTGAGTTCGCGGCTCACCAGCGTTTGCAGGCGCATGACGATGGCGGAGGCGAGCACGACCGGGTCCTTGGTGGTGTGCGGATAGGCCCCGTGGCCCCCGACGCCGGGCACCACGATGTCGACCGAATCGACATTGGCGAGCGCGAAGCCGTTGGCATAGCCGATCATCCCCGCCGGGGCCTGCGCGGCATCGTGGAAGGCGAGCACGTAATCGGGCTTGGGGAAGCGGGTGTAGAGCCCGTCATCGAGCATCGCCTTGGCGCCCTCGCCGATTTCCTCGGCGGGTTGCAGGATCATCACCAACGTGCCCGCCCACTGGCTGCGCCGCGCGACCAGCTGCTGCGCGGTGCCGATCCACGCCGCCATGTGCGTATCATGCCCGCAGGCGTGCATCACCCCGGTCTCGATCCCGGTCGCAGGCACCGCGCGGCGCTTGGAGGCATAGGGCAGCCCGGTTTGCTCGATCACTGGCAGCCCGTCCATATCGGCGCGCAGCAGCACGGTGGGGCCAGCGCCATTGCGCAGCACCGCCACCACCCCGGTCTTGCCCACGCCTTCGGTCACCTCAAACCCCAGCGCGCGGGCGCGAGCGGCGAGCTTGGCGGCGGTTTCGACCTCCTGAAAGCTCAGCTCGGGATTGGCGTGGAGATCTTCGTAAAGCTTAACCAGCTCGGGCAAATCCGCTGCCACCGCATCACGCAGTGCATCCGCGCGGACCGGTGTCGCCATCAGCGCGAGCGCGCTTACACCTAAGAATATCGAAGCCAGCTTCATGATCGTCTCTTCCCTGTTCTGACCCGTTTACAGCCCGTACCACAGCACCAGCAGCACCGAGAGCACCGTCACCATCAGCGCCACCAGTGGCACGCCAGCGCGAACATAATCGCCAAACTGATAGCCGCCTTCGGACATGATGAGCAGGTTGGTCTGATAGGCAATCGGTGTCGCGAACGACAGGTTGCAGCCAAATAGCACCGCCAGCACAAGCGGCTCGGGCGGCAAGCCCAACTGCAGCGCTATGCTATAGGCAATCGGCGTACCGATGGTTGCCGCCGTCGCATTCGAAGCGAAATTGGTGATCACCGTCACGAACAGCATGATCGACGACAGCACCAGCGCAGGCGGCAAATAGGCCAGCCCCAGTGAGAGCGCCTGCCCGAGCCAAGCCGCCGCGCCGCTTTCGTCAATCACCCGCCCGATCGCAAGGCTGGCGGCGATCAGCACGATCACCTTGGCAGACAGCGCGCGGCCTACGCGGTCAAACTTCACGCAGCCTGTGACGAACATCAGAATCGCACCTGCCAGCGCCGAAATGGCGATGGGAAGCTTGATCGGGGCGTAGCTCGTCCCGTCAAACCACGGCAGGCCAAGCGAAGCGGTGGCAATCGCGGCAAGCATGATCGCGCCCGCCAGCACCGCCTTCGACCGGCGCGGCAATTCGCGCGCGCCTTCAAGCCGCAACAGGCCATCATTGCGGGCAAAGGCCTGCAAATCCTCCTCGATCCCCATCACCAGCAGCACATCGCCTTCAAGGATCCGCAGGTCGCCCGCTTCACTATATGTGTCGCGTTCGCCGAGAATGCGGTTGGGACGGTGAATGCCGAGCACCGCGACGCCGTAGAGGTCGGCAATCGCCGAACTCGCCAGCGAACGGGTAACGAGGCGCGAATCCGCTGTCACCGTCATTTCGACCGCGACAATGTCCTCGCCCTGCGCCTTGGAGATGCGGCGGATGCGGTCGAGCACCCATGACGGGGCCAGCTCGCCCTTAAGGGCCCTCGCTGCTTCCTCGATCGCTTCGTGGGTGCCGGAGATGTGGAGACGCTGGTCGGGCGAGAGCGGGCCTGACGGAGCATCATGAAAGGTGATCCCGTCCGGAAGCTTGCCCCGCACAGTCGAAAGGTCCCCCCCGGCCAGCAGGCTGCTCGCCCCCACGCGCAGACGGGTATGGAAGATCCGCCGGGCGTTGTCAGGCATAACGCTGTTGTCGCGCAGCATCCGCGGCATCACCAGCCATAGATAGGGCACCGCGATCAGACCGGCCATGAGCACGATCGGAGTAAAATGGAACACACCAATCGGCGGCATCCCCAGATCATCGGCGATGGTGACCACGAGGATATTGGTCGAGGTGCCGATGGTGGTTGACATCCCGCCCAGCAGCACCGCTGTATTGACTGGCATCAGGATTTTCGAGGACGCCATCAATCCCTTGGCTGCGATCGCGACAATGATCGGAATCAGCAGCACCATCACCGGCGTGTCGTTCACGAACATCGACATCGTGAAGGCCACCAACAGTGCCGTCAGCAATCCGATTTGCGGATTGAACCGAAAAACGGCTTCGAGCAATCGCGCGAAGGGTTCAAGCGCGCCGGTCACCACCAATCCGCGGCCCATGATCATCAGCGCGCATATCGTGATCAGCGCCGCATGGCCGAAACCCCCAAAGGCAATTGCCAGCCCATCAGTCGGCTTGGCCCCTTCAAGCGGGGCGAAATAGAGACCCACGCCAATCACCGCGATGATCACCAGCGAGATGATCTCCTCAGGGTACCGGCCCCGGGCAAAGGCGATGAACATGGCGATGGTCACCGCCATGGCCGCAATCGCGTGGAGGGATGGGGCTTCCAGCATGGCTTGCGCAAGGGGCTACCCAATTCGGGCGGTTGAGCACAAGCGGTTTATGGGATTGCGGTGCGGTTGGTGCCCCTGGCCAGACTCGAACTGGCACTTCTTTCGAAACTCGATTTTGAGTCGAGCGCGTCTACCAATTCCACCACAGGGGCACACAAGAACGGGCGGACGGGCCTTTAGCCCGCAATCCCAAAAGCATCAAGCCAATCGCCGATTGTTCCACGTGAAACTATGGCAGGGCAGTCGATGCGGCGACAATGATCATGCAATGACCCATCAACGACCCACCGATGACCTTAGCGCAGCGCGCCCGCCAGCAGCTTGTGCAGCTTCGAATGGAGCGCATCATTCGCGGCCAGCACCTGCTCGGAATGGATCGGCGCCGAACGGCCGCGGAAATCGCTCACAAAGCCGCCCGCCTCGCGCACCAGCAAGCACCCGGCTGCCGTGTCCCAATCCGAAAGGCCGCTTTCCCAGAAGCCGTCAAACCGCCCCTGCGCCACGTAAGCCAGATCGAGCGAGGCTGCGCCGAAGCGGCGAATACCGGCGACTTCCGGCCCGATCGCGCCGAAGATCCGGCTCCATTCGGCAAAGTCGCCGTGGCCGAAGAACGGAACCCCGGTCGCCACCAGCGCATCGGCAAGGCGTGAGCGAGCGGAGACCCGCAGGCGCGCGTCCTGCAGCCAGGCCCCACGCGATTTCTCGGCCCAGAAGGTCTGGTCGGTGATCGGCTGATACACCACGCCCGCGACCACATCGCCCCACCCACTGCCGTCGAGCTTGGGCTCCTGCGCGGCGATGGAAATCGCAAAGTGCGGGATGCCGTGGAGGAAGTTGCTGGTCCCATCGAGCGGATCGACGATCCAGCGGGGCATGCCCGGATCGCCCTCAATCACGCCCGCCTCTTCCATCACGAAGCCCCAGCCGGGACGCGCGGCGGAGAGTTCGTCATAGATCGTGCGCTCGGATCGGATATCGGCCTTGCTCACGAAATCGGCCGGGCCCTTGCGGCTGGTCTGCAAGTGTTCGACTTCGCCGAAATCGCGCCGCAAGCGCCCGCCCGCCTTGCGCGCGGCGCGCTCCATGACGCGGATCAGGCCGGAAATAGCTGCCATTGCGATCAGTCCTCAGCCGGCCTTGCCGACATAGGCCTGTTCATAGACATCGACGATGATCCGCGTGCCGCTGCCGATGTGCGGCGGCACCATGATGCGAACGCCGTTGTCGAGGATCGCGGGCTTGTAGCTCGACGAAGCAGTCTGCCCCTTCACCACGGCGTCAGCCTCGACGATCATCGCTTCGACCTGCGCGGGCAGTTCAACCGAAATCGGCTTTTCGTCCCACAATTCGAGGTTCACCTGCATCCCGTCCTGCAGGAACGGGCGCGCATCGCCGAGCAGGTCGCCCGGAAGCGTGATCTGCTCGTAGGTGTCGTTATCCATGAAGACGAGGTCATCGCCCTCGGCATAGAGGAACTGGAATTCCTTGGTGTCGAGCCGCACGCGTTCGACCGTGTCGGCGCTGCGGAAGCGCACGTTGGTCTTGCGGCCATCCTGCAGGTTCTTCATTTCGACCTGCATATAGGCCCCGCCCTTGCCCGGCTGGGTGTGCTGGATCTTGGCGACCTTCCAGATGCCGCCTTCGTATTCGAGGATATTGCCGGGGCGGATATCGACGCCGCTGATCTTCATGGGGCTGAGGGCCTTCTTACGTGGTGGAAAGAGCGTTGAGGCGCGCCGCCGGACAGGGGCTCACCCGCAAATGATGCGCGCCCATAGCCGAGCCTGCCCTTTCCGGCAAGCGCGGCCGCGATGCCAAGGAAAGGCTTGGCGATGGGGCCTCGGGGCTGATAGAGGCGCGCGGCATGAAGCCGCGATACATCCTCCTGATCGTGCTCAGCGCCGCGGCGTTGGCGGCCTTTGTGCCGGGCGGCGCCTTCGGGCAGGACCGCGCGCAATCGCGCCCGCAATCGCGCAGCACTGACCCTGCGGGCGGGATGCTCAGCATTCTGCAGCATGGCCAGTGGCAATGCGCGCTACCCGGCGACGCTGCCGGTGCCGCCTATGTTGATGTCCCCGGCGAAAGCTTCCGCATCGGCACCGCCTCCAGCTATATCAGCCCACAGGGGCGCGGAATCTATTTGATGCGCGGCACCGAAGTCGTCTTCACCCGTGGCCCCAAGAAAGACCAGCGCTTCAAGGCGCTCGGCGAGAACACGCTGCAAAAGCTGGAGGCCGACGGGAGCCTTAGCAAGCTGATCTGCACCCGGGTGAGCAGCGGGAGTTAGGTCGGCAACCTTACCCAGCGCGGCCGTTTTCGCCTATTTGCTCAACCAGTCAGCCGTGATCTGTCCCCTATGCCCTTCCGGCGCGAGCGCGGCGCGCAGGGCTTCCAGCAGCGGCGGCAGGCTTTGCGTGAAGGCAAAGGGCGGGTTGACGATGAACAGCCCCGCGCCGTTGTAGATGCCGGGCTGGTCGGCGTCGTAGAGCCAATGTTCGACATTGAGCAACTTCGGGATGCCGGTCTTGCGCAACTTGTCTTTCCACAGCGCATGTTGGGGCCGCTCCTTCAGCGGATACCAGATCACCGTCACGCCGTGCGCCCATTTGCGGTGCGCGGCAGTGAGCGCGGCAGTGATCCGGGCGCGCTCGTCGGTCTGTTCATAGGGTGGATCGACCACCACCACTCCGCGCGGGGTGCGGGTCGGGAGCATCGCCAGCCATAGCTCATAAGCGTCGCGCTCATGCACGGCGGCGGGGATGCCACGCATCGCGCCGCGCAGGGCATAGGCGTCCTCAGGGTGTTTCTCGTTGAGGATCAAGGCGTCTTGCGGGCGCAGCAGCTGCGCTAGAATGCGCGGGCTTCCGGGGTAGATGCGGGGTTCGCCAGCCTCATTCACCGCCCGCACGGCGGCGCGATAGTCATCCAGCAGCGGGTTGGAATCGGCAAAGGCACGCAGCACGCCGAGAGCCGCCTCCCCGGTGCGCTGGGCCTCATCGCTGCCGAGATCATAGAGCCCGCAGCCCGCATGGGTGTCGATCAGAGTTAGCGCGCCGTCTTTCAGCTGCAAAGCGCGCACCAGCGCCACCAGCAGGCTGTGCTTGACCACATCGGCGCTATTGCCCGCATGGAAAGCGTGGCGATAATTCATGCCGCGATTTCCGTGAACGCGCCCGGCGTGATCCCATCGAGCGTCCAGTCGCCAATCGACCAGCGCACCAGCCTCAGGGTGGGCAGCCCCACCGCCGCCGTCATCCGGCGCACTTGCCGGTTGCGGCCCTCGCGCAAGGTGATTTGCAGCCAATGATCGGGGATCGACTGGCGTACGCGGATCGGCGGATCGCGCGGCCACAGGTCCGGCGCGTCGATGCGCTGCGCCTCGGCTGGCAGGGTCATGCCATCCTTGAGCCGGACGCCGCAGCGCAATTGCGCCAGCGCCTCCTCCTCGGGATCGCCTTCGACCTGCACGAGATAGGTCTTGGGCAGCTTGAAGCGCGGATCGGCAATGCGCGCCTGCAGCCGCCCGTCGTCGGTCAGCAGCAGCAGGCCCTCACTGTCGCGGTCGAGCCGCCCGGCGGGATAGACACCCTTCACCGTGATGAAATCCGACAAGGTCGCACGCTCCGTGGGCGAGCCGCGGTCGGTGAATTGCGACAGGACGCCATAGGGTTTGTTGAACAGCAGCAGCCGGGCCATCGTCGGGCCGCTATCTCCGCATCGCCTTGGCAAAGGCCTCGATGGCGGCGACTTCATCCCCGCCCCACACTGCGCCCGACACGGCGAGGAAATCCGCCCCCGCTTCGACCAAGGGCTTGCAGTTTTCCGGCGTGATCCCGCCAATCGCGACACAGGGGATCTCGAACAGCTTGGTCCACCAGCTGAGGATTTCGGGATCGGGCCGCTCCGCATCGGCTCCCTTGTCCTTGGTGGTCGAAGGGTAGAACGCGCCGAACGCGACATAATCCGCCCCCGCCTCGCCCGCTTCCATCGCGAGGTGACGGCTGGCGTGGCAGGTCACCCCGATCTGCGCCTCGCGCCCCAATTCAGCGCGCGCGCCCTTGGGCGAACCATCGTCTTGCCCGAGATGCACGCCGTCCGCCTTCAGCCGCTTGGCGAGCGCCACCGAATCATTGACGATAAAGGCCACGTCATGCGCGGCGCAGATGGCCTGCAACGGTGCGGCGAGGCGGGCGGCCTCGTGTTGATCAATGTCTTTCACCCGAAACTGGAAGGCGGTGACAAGATCGCCATGCCGCCGCGCGCCCGCCGCCAGCGCGCGCTCAAGCCGGGCGGGGAAATCCCCGCCGACGTCGAGCGGGGAGATGAGATAGAGCTGTGTCTCGGTCATGGCGGCGCTCGCTAACCGCTCGCGCCGCTCATGTCACCTGTTCACACGCTGGCGCTGGCAATCTGGTCGATGGCCTTGCCGAGCACGGCGTTGAATTCATCGTCGGTTAGATCGCGCTTCAGGTCCTGCAGCAGCCCGCGGCTGAAGCTGGCGATCATGCCGGGGCTCTGCGCGAGCCGCGCACAGGCTTCGTCAGTCGAGAACCCGCCGGACAGCGCCACCACGCGCAGCACCTTGGGGTGCGCGATCAGCGGGGCATAGAGCCCGGGGGTTGCCGGGATCGAAAGCTTGAGCATCACCTGCTGGCCTTCGGGCAGCGCGTCCAGGTGCTTGAGGATCTCGGCGAGCAGGATCGCCTCCCCGGCGGCGCGGTCTTCAGCGGTGATGTCGTATTCAGGCTCGATGATCGGCATGAGGCCCGCCGCGATGATCTGCGCAGCCACTTCGAACTGCTGGGCGACGACAGCGGCGATCCCAGCGGGATTGGCGGCCTTAATCACCGAGCGCATCTTGGTGCCGAACATTCCCGCCGCGACCGACTTTTCGAGCAGCGCATCCAGCTTCACCATCGGCTTCATCAGCTGCACGCCGTCCGCTTCATCGGCGAGGCCTTCATCAACCTTGATGAAGGGCACAATCCCGCGCGCCTTCAGCGCATCGCCGGTCGAGACCCCGTCCACCACATCATCCATCGTCCGCTCGAACAGGATCGCGCCGATCACCTTGCCGCTGCCAAAGCATGGCGAGGTGATAACGCGGGCGCGCATCGCGTGGATCTGCGCGAACATCTCGTCCTCACTCGACCACTCGCTGTCATCCACCCCGTAACCGCGCAGCGCCTTGGGGGTCGAGCCGCCCGACTGGTCGAGCGCGGCGATGAACCCCTGTCCGGTGGCGATGCGGGTCGTCATGTCCTGGGTGTTCATGGCAAGCTTTCTCCAGTGGCTGAGAACGGTTCGTCCGCTCTATGCATAGGTATGCAAAAACGTCGCAAGCGCCCCTTAGCGAGGCTCCGGCGATGCTTCAACCGCGAAGCTTAGCGCTTCGACAGCCGCCGGATGATCCCTGTGAAGCTGAGCGCCGGCTGCCCATCCCCCGTCACCAGCCCGCGCACGAAGATCGTCTTGCCCCCGCCGCGCGTCACCTCGCCCCGCGCCTCGACCAGCGCGCCCTGCTGCACCGATCCGAGGAAATCGCCTGACAGATTGAGCGTCACCGCGTGATCGCCTGCCAGCGCATCGGTGGCGATCGCGAACAGTGCGAAATCGGCAAAGGTCATCAGGCACCCGCCATGCATGAACCCGCCCCCATTCATGTGCCGCGCCTCCGCCCGGAAAGCGCTGGTATAAGAGCCGTCATCCTCACGGCGATAATAAAAGGGGCCGGAGCGCGTCTCGAAGGGGTCACCCTCCCAAAAGCGCCACCCGGCGAACTCGCCGTCCTCCATCACCTTGAGGGCCCCATAGCTGGTTTCGACCGCTTCGCTCATGCTCACTTCCACAATTGCAATTTGCTGACAGCCGCGGCGAGGTCAGCATCCGGGTCCTGCCGTGCAAGGCTGAGATCGGCGAGCAGCATCTTGCTCGACCACGTACTCTTGCGGAACAGCGCTGAGACCAGAAATGCGCCGGTCCAAGGCTTGCCTGCGAGCGTCAGATCAAGCTCTGCCCCGGCCACGAACCACGCCGCTTCCCGATGCCGACGCGCAATCACTTCGCGAAAGACGAAGCGGTTGCAGACGAAGTTACGCTCCATTGCTGCAAGAAAACTGGGTCGATCAAGCAGTTGTGGCGGGGTGCTGCCGACCAGCATCATGAAGTCACGGACTGTGAGTTTCTTCATCGACTTCACATCACGCGCCACCCATGCGCGCATCGCGCCCAAGGCAAGCGCCTCGATTTCGGCTTCGTTAACGGCCACGGATCAAACCTCGAGCGCAGCGACGCCGGGCAGGATGCGGCCTTCCATCCATTCAAGGAAGGCCCCGCCAGCGGTTGAGACATAGGTGAAATCCCCTGTGACCCCGGCCTGCGCCAACGCCGCGACCGTATCGCCCCCGCCCGCCACGCTGATCAGCGAGCCCTCCAAGGTCAGCGCAGCTGCGGTGCGCGCCAGCGCGACGGTGGCGGTATCGAAAGGCGGGGTTTCGAAGGCGCCGAGCGGTCCGTTCCACACCAGCGTGCGGCAGGTCTTGAGCACGTCGGCCAGCGCCTCTGTCGCCTGCGGGCCGAGGTCGAGGATCATCTCGTCAGCGGCGACCTCGTGGACGTTGCAGGTGCGCAGGCTCGCGGGGTTGGCGGCGAATTCCTTCGCCACCACCACATCGTAAGGAAGGTGGATGGTGCAGCCCGCGTGCTCGGCCTCGTCCATGATCCGGGTGACGGTGGCGGCGAGATCGTGCTCGCACAGGCTCTTGCCCACATTCACGCCCCGCGCAGCAAGGAACGTGTTAGCCATGCCCCCGCCGATGATCAGGTGCTGCACCCGGCCCACGAGGTTTTCGAGCACCGCAAGCTTGGTCGAAACCTTGGCCCCGCCCACGACTGCGGCCACCGGGGTTTCGGGTGCGCCGAGGGCGGCGTTCAGGGCCTTGAGTTCGGCCTCCATGGATCGGCCCGCATAGGCGGGGAGCCAATGCGCGAGCCCCTCGGTGGTGGCATGGGCGCGGTGCGCGGCGCTGAAGGCGTCGTTGACATAGAGCGTGCCATGCGCGGCGATAGCAGCGGCCAGCGCCGGATCATTCGCCTCCTCGCCCGGCCAGAAGCGGGTGTTGTCGAGCAGGCCAATGTCGCCAGCGCGCAAGATGGTGCCGACCGCCTGCGCCACCACGGGCCCTGCGATTTCGGGGATGAACATCACTTCCTTGCCGAGCACCTGCTCGACATCGCCCACCACCATGCTGGTCGAGAGCATCGAGGAGCGCTGCCCGCCCGGACGGCCGAAATGCGCCAGCAGCAGCACCTTGGCCCCGCGGCCTGCGAGTTCGAGGATCGTCGGCTTCACCGCCTCGACCCGCGTGACGTCGGTGGCCGAGCCATCCTTCATCGGCAGGTTGAGATCGACCCGCACCAACGCGACTTCGCCGGTGAGGTCGGCGGGGAGATCATCGAGGGTCTTGAACTTGCTCACAACAATTCTCCGTTCGCCCTGAGCCTGTCGAAGGGCTGCACTTTCTTCCGGTCGTCGTGCAGGCCCTCAAGAAGGACAGTGCTTCGACAAGCTCAGCACGAACGGTGTCGGGTCGTGATTACAAGAACTTCGCCATCACCCCGGCGGTGTCGATCATGCGGTTGGAGAAGCCCCATTCGTTGTCATACCAGCTGACCACGCGGGCAAGCTTGCCTTCCATCACGCTGGTTTCCAGCGAATCGACGGTAGAAGACGCCGGGTAGTGATTGAAATCGCTCGAAACCAGCGGTTGATCAGTATAGTCGAGCACGCCCTTCATCGGGCCATCAGCGGCGGCCTTCAAAGCCGTGTTGATTTCCTCAGCGGTGGTCTCACGGCTCGGCACAAAGACGAGGTCGACCATCGAGACATTCGGTGTCGGCACCCGCACCGACGATCCGTCGAGCTTGCCCTTCAGTTCCGGCAGCACCAGCCCGACCGCGCGCGCGGCGCCGGTGGTGGTGGGGATCATGTTGGCAGCCCCTGCGCGGGCGCGGCGCAGATCCTTGTGGATCTGATCGAGCATCCGCTGATCGTTGGTGTAGGAGTGGATCGTGGTCATGAACCCGCGCTCGATCCCAATCACGTCATTGAGCACCTTGGCAACGGGCGCAAGGCAATTGGTGGTGCAGCTGGCGTTGGAGACGATCACGTCATCGCCCGTCAGCGTCTCATGGTTCACGCCGAAGACGATGGTCTTGGTCACCCCCGTCGCGGGTGCGGAAATCAATACGCGCTTGGCCCCGGCAGCGATGTGCGGGCGGCTCGCTTCGTCCGACTGGAAGAAGCCGGTGCATTCGAGCACGATATCGATGCCCATGGCAGCGTGCGGCAGCTTGCCCGGATCGCGCTCGGCGGTCACGGCGATGCGCTTGCCATTGACGATGATCGCGTCGCCATCGGCGGTCACCTCGCCATGGAAGCGGCCATGGACCGAATCATAGGCGAACAGCAGCGCGTTGGACTTCGCATCGGCGAGATCGTTGATCGCAACGAGGTCCAGATCGTGATCGCTGCGCTCAAGGATAGCGCGGGCGACAAGCCGGCCGATGCGGCCGAAGCCGTTGATGGCAACTTTGGTGGCCATGAGAAATGCTCCTGCTTATGCGTTGAGTTTGTTCATGATCTGCGGAACGATTGCCTCCGCAGTGAAGCCGAAATGGGCAAAAAGATCGCCCGCCGGGGCTGACGCGCCGAAGCTGTCGATCCCGATATTGAGGCCGTCGCGCCCGGTGTAGCGTTCCCAGCCAAAGGTGCTGCCCGCCTCGATTGAGACGATCAGCGCATCATGCGGCAGGATGCTGGCCCGGTATTCCGTGCTCTGCGCGTCGAAGAGTTCGGTGCAGACCATCGACACCACATCCGCGCCAATTCCCTGTGCTTCCAGCGAAGTGGCACATTCCAGCGCCAGTGCGACTTCGGAACCGCTGGCGACCAGCACGACCTTGCGCGCGGCTTCGGCGGGCTTGAGGCGGTAGCCGCCGGTCTGCACCTGCATGGTGTGCTCCTTGTCGAGCACCTGCGGCAGGTTCTGGCGGGTCAGCACCAGTACCGTCGGCATGTCGTGGGTTTCCAGCGCCAGCTCCCAGCAGATCGCGGTCTCCACCGCATCGCAGGGCCGCATCACCATCAGGTTGGGCATGGCGCGCAGGGACGCGAGATGCTCGATCGGCTGGTGGGTCGGCCCGTCCTCGCCCAGCCCTATGCTGTCATGGGTCATGACATAGATCACGCGGCACTGCTGCAAGGCCGAGAGGCGGATCGCGCCGCGCGCGTAATCGGTGAAGACCAGGAAGGTGCCGCCATAGGGGATCACGCCGCCATGCAGCGCCATCCCGTTCATTGCGGCTGCCATGCCAAACTCGCGAATGCCGTAATAGACATAGCGCCCGGCGTAATCATCGCGGGTAAACGCCCCGATCCCGCCCGCCAGCGTGTTGTTCGATCCGGTCAGGTCAGCGCTGCCACCGATGGTGTCGGCCAATTGCGGGTTGATCGCGGCGAGCGCGATTTCGCTCGCCTTGCGGGTGGCGATTTTCTGTGGGGCAGCGAGCAGGCCCTCGATGTGGGCATCGAGGCTGAAATCGTCGGGCAAGTGGCCTGCCATCCGGCGCTCGAACTCGGCCTTGTGCGGAGAGGATTCGAGCCGCCCTGCCCATGCCCCATGTGCCGCGCGGCCGGGTTCGGCAGCGCTGTGCCAATCAGCGAGGATCTCGGAAGGGATTTCGAACGGGGCTGAGGTCCAGCCCAGCGTTTCGCGCGCCGCCGCAACTTCGGCCGCGCCCAGTGCTGCGCCGTGGGTCGCGCTGGTGCCCTGCTTGTTCGGCGCGCCCTTGCCGATCACCGTGCGGCAAGCCACCAGCGAGGGGCGCGGATCAGCCTTGGCTTCGGCCAGCGCGCGGTCGATATCGGCAAAGTCATGGCCGTCGCACTCGGTGACGTGCCACCCGGTCGCTGCGTAACGCGCCTTGATATCCTCGGAGGTCGAGAGGTCGGTCGCCCCGTCGATGGTGATGCGGTTGTCGTCCCACAGCACATTCAAACGCCCGAGGCCGAGGTGCCCCGCAAGGCCGATCGCTTCGTGGTTAATCCCCTCCATCAGGCACCCGTCACCTGCAATTACCCAGGTGCGGTGATCGACCAGATCGTCGCCGAACACGGCGTTGAGATGCCGCTCGGCCATCGCCATGCCCACCGCCATCGCAAGACCCTGCCCCAGCGGCCCGGTGGTGCACTCGACCCCGTCGAGCAGGAAGTTCTCCGGGTGGCCCGCGCAGGGGCTACCGAGCTTGCGGAAGTTGCGGATGTCCTCGATCGTCGGCGCGGCATAGCCCGACAGGTAGAGCAGGCTGTAGATCAGCATCGAACCATGGCCGGCTGACAGCACAAAGCGGTCACGGTCGGCCCAATGCGGGGCGGCGGGATCGAACTTGAGGTGCCTCGTGAACAGCACGGTCGCCACATCGGCCATGCCCATGGGCATGCCGGGGTGCCCCGAATTGGCCGCTTCGACTGCGTCCATCGAAAGGGCGCGGATGGCATTGGCCATCGGTTGGAGGCGGGCGGCGTCGATGCTCATCGGCACGAAATTCTCCTGCGGCGACCGGGACCGGGCGGAACCTTGCGCGATCCTCGCGCGATTCGACCCGCCGGAAAGCGGTGCGCCGTGCCATTGCCGAGAGGCCGGGTGAGGTCAACCTTGCGTGCGCCCGCAGGGTGCATGGGGGCAAGGCGCGCTCCTCGCAGACTTATCAACAGGCCCGCCCAAGCCTTTGCGCATGGGCCGCTATCTTGATAACGACCTTGCGCATGACTGCCGATCGGATTGAGACCGCACTGCAACGGATCGAAGCCGCCATGGCGCGCATCAATGCCGCGCGCGAAAGCGTCGGATCGGGCGAACCTAGGGCGGGTGGCGGTTCGGCGCGGGTGATCGGCCTCGTCAACGCTCACGAAAAGTTGCGCGAACAGGTCGCCGAAAGCCTTCGTGAACTCGACGAGGTGCTGGCCAAGCTGGAGGATGCGCAGGGATGAGCACCGTCACCCTCAGCATCGGTCCCAAGAGCTACACCGTCGCCTGTGCCGATGGGCAGGAGGCGCATATCCGCGCGCTGGGCGCGATGATCGCGGAGAAATACGCCAGGCTCGGCAGCAGCCGTGCGCCGCTGGAAGCACAGAACCTGCTGTTTGCCGCGCTGTTCCTTGCCGATGAACTAGCCGAAGCGAAGAAGCAGGCCGTACCCGAACCAGCGCGGCAAGCGCAGGCTGACCCGGCGGAGGTGGAGGCTCTACGGGCGACCATCGCCGCACTGGAGCAGGAATTGGCTGAAGCGCGCAAGGCGGCCCGTCCGCTGACGCCCTTGCCGGTGGTTTCGCCCCAACCCGACCTGTTCGGCGGCCCCGATCTCACCGTAGGCCTTGCCGAACGGCTCGAAGCGCTGGCCGCGCACGTCGAAGCAAGCGCAGCGGCGCTTGAAGCGGCGGCTGCCAGCGCCTAGATAGGATAGTGGCGGGACTGCCCGGCACGAGCCGATTGAATATCCCTGAGGCTATAAGTAATCCAAATGGGAGTTGTCCCTGCCCTCGTCTGCTGGTTCGTCCGGAAGGCTTGGGCATACGGCGCCCACCTGACGTACCACGCGTCAGAGGATTTCTAGCGCAAACGACCCATGGTGGTTCCGCCACGTTTTTGTATTTCGCGCGCCCTCCGGCGCGCGATCCTCGCTAGACGCGCAGCAAGCTGCGCCCGCTGCGGGCGGGCGGTCGCCCTTGCGGCCCTTTGGGCCGATTTGCTTCACGCACCGTTCGGCCTGAGCTTGTCGAAGGCCCGTTCTTCTGATTGAGCAGGGTTGTGACTGAAAAAGACCAACTCCGCAGCACCCTGCGCGCCGCGCGAAAGGCGCATGTTGAAGCGCAGCCTGATGCGATTCGCGCGCTCCTGTTCCATCGCCCGCCGTCGCCGCTTTTGGCGCAGATCGGGGATGAGGCGGTGATCGGGCTCTACCACGCCGGCCCTTATGAAGCCCCGACCGGGGGCTATGCGCGATTCTTTCACGAGGCAGGGCATACCATCGCCCTGCCCCATTTCGCCGCGCGCGATGCAGCCATGACCTTTCGCCGCCACAGCGACCCACACAGCACAAGTGACCTTGTGCTCGGCCCCTTCGGGATGCTGCAACCTGCCGCCGATGCCGAGACGCTGATCCCCGATGTTCTGTTTGTGCCGCTGCTCGGCTTCACCCCCGCGCTGGACAGGCTTGGGCAAGGCGGGGGGCACTATGATCGCTGGCTGGCGGAACATCCGCCGCAACTGGCGGTTGGGCTCGCATGGGACGCGCAAGCTTGCGACGCCCTGCCGACCGAACCGCATGACCAGCGGCTCGACGGCGTGATTACCCCCACCCGGATGTATGGACTAAGCTGATGCGTGAAACCCCGACCTGGCGCATACCCTTCGGCATTGTGAGCCTGTTCATCGCGCTGATCATCTATGGCGTGGTGATCGCCCGCTACGCACCAAGCCTGATCGGTCGCTGGCCAGGGCTGGCACAAACGGTGGTCTATGTGGTCTTGGGCCTCATCTGGCTGCTGCCTTTGAAGCGCTTTCTGATCTGGATGGAGACCGGCAGCTGGTCCCCCCCGCCTGCGCCGGGTGACGCGCAGGAGTAGCCTGCGGGGCATGAAATCAATGCGTCTGGGAGATGGGCCACCCCTTGCTGTGCAAGGAAAGTGGCGCGAGTGACGGGGCTCGAACCCGCGACCTTCGGCGTGACAGGCCGACGCTCTAACCGACTGAGCTACACCCGCGCATTGTTTCCGTTTCGAGGATGGCAGCAAGGCCGTCTCGATGTCGGAGCAGCGCCATTAGGCTCGCGTTTCCGGACTGTCAACGGTCTGATCGGCAAAAATCGACCCACCGGCGGTCATCAACAATTCTCGTACTTCCAGTTGCGTTTGCGGCCTTCCGTCAGCCACGCGATGGCCTGCAGGATGCGCTTGTCGCGGGTCTCCTCGCGCTTCGCATCGCTGATCCATTCGATGTATTCGCGCCGGTGCGAGGGGGCAAAAGCATCAAAGGTGCGTTGCGCTGCGGGGGCAGTGGCAAGTGCGACAGCGAAGGCTGGTGGCACGGGCAGATCAGGCTTCGGCTGGCGTTTGGACTTTGGCGCGGCATCTGCCCTATCCCACGCCTGAAATCGCGCGGCCAGTTCTTCGTCAGGCGGCAGATCCTGCATGCTCCGGAGCTTTCCCAGCGCGCCCATCCCTTCGCCTTGCCTGTCCTCGTGATGGATCACGACCGCGGCATGCGCCTTGAATGCCGCAAGGCCGACGATATTGCGGCCGCCGACCATGAAGTGCGGCATACCCCACTTGATGCCCTCTGTGACCTCGGGGAGCGCGCGGTGCACCAGCGCACGGACATGGGTGAGGATGTCTTGCGCAAAAGGCGCTGCCTTGGCGATGTACGCGTCGATCCGTGGATCATGGGTCATGTCAGCATCTCCCGATGCGGCCATACTAAGCCCGTCAATCTACAAGCAGCAACGCCGGGGTTTCGATCAGCCGTTTCATTCCCTGCACAAAGCTCGCCGCGTTGTGGCCGTCGACCACGCGGTGATCGCAGGAGATCGAGATATTCATGAGCTTGCGCTTGGCGATGCGCTCGCCGCCCATGCCGTCGGGCACGAACATCGGGCGCTCGACGATCCGGTTGGGGCCGATGATCGCCACCTCGGGCCGGTTGATCACCGGGGTCGTGGCAACGCCCCCGAGCGGGCCGAGCGAAGTGATTGTCAGCGTCGAGCCTGACAGCTCCTCCGACGTCGCCTTGCCGCTGCGTGCGGCTTCGGCGAGGCGGGCGATTTCGCGCGCGAGTTGCCACAGGTTGCGGCTTTGCGCGTCGCGAATCACCGGCACCATCAGCCCGGCATCGGTCTGCGCCGCCATGCCAAGGTGCACCGCGCCGTAGCGGGTGACGACATTCGCCTCATCGTCATAGCGGGCGTTGATCATCGGATAATCGGGCACGACCTTGCAGATCGCACGGATCAGCAGCGGCAGCATGGTGAGCTTGGGCTTTTCTCCGCGCGCCGCGTTCAATTGCGCGCGCAGGTCCTCCAGGTCGGTGACATCGCATTCCTCGACATAGGTGAAGTGCGGAATGTGGCGCTTGGCCGCGGCCATGTTCTGGGCGATGCGCTTGCGCAGGCCGATCACCTTGATGACTTCATCAGAACGCGACTTGCTGCCTGCGCCAAAGCCGCTGCTGGCATTGTATGCGAGAAAGGCATCAAGGTCGGCGTGGCGCACGCGGCCATCGGCGGCGGGTTTCACTTCGGCAAGATCAATGCCGAGATCGCGCGCGCGCTGGCGCACAGCGGGGCTGGCCAATACCTTCTCTCCCCTCCCTGGGGGGAGGGGGAGAGAAGGT
>LSKF01000101.1 GCA_001556995.1 Erythrobacteraceae bacterium CCH12-C2 | reverse complement strand
CCGCAGAAATTACCCCGCGGGGTGGAGAGCCGTCCACGACATCAATTGCGGACATTCATCCTGATCGGCATTCTGGGCATGAGCATGTGAAGTTCGGGGAATGTGACCAGTGAGCGAGCTCATCGAATACTGGCCCGGCGCGCTCATCATGTTTGGGCTCTTCTTTGGGCCGCTCATCGCGATCAAAAAGGCCCGAACCGATGCAGCAACGGCTACAATCGTCTGCGCCATAACCTGCGCCCTGTTCCTGGGGCTTTTCATACTCGGGGCCGGTCTGCAATCGCCCTTGGGATACTGGCCCTCGGGATTTTTTCTGGACGCCATCAAGATCGCTGCAACATTCGGGGGCGCGCTTGGACTTTGGATCCTGTTCGTGGTGCGACCGAGATCGTCTAATCGCTGAACGTCGGCCAAACCCGATGCGACCGAGCTGCGAGCGCTGGATAATTTGCTTTCCACCCCAGCTCGTGACCTAGCTGCCAAGTGCGAGGCGACCCAGAAGCGGACCAGCCCCTAACGACCCCTGTGTGGACGGCTCTCCGTTGGCAAGGGTATTTCTGCGCTGCGCTG
>LSKF01000100.1 GCA_001556995.1 Erythrobacteraceae bacterium CCH12-C2 | reverse complement strand
AGGCGGCGTGGCTCGCCTATGCGGTGGCCATCTCGCTCGAAGCCAAGAAGGGCTATGGTTCGGAATACCATCCGATCCATGCTGTCATCGGCAGCATGCTCGACATCGACGTCGCAGCGATGTGGAGGCCGACAGCCGAGAATTTCTTCGACCGAGTCAGCAAGACCTCGTGTCTTGCCGCGCTGACCGAAGTCGGCGGCAGCGATCTTGCGGCGCGTTATGCCGCCTCGAAGAAAGCTGACCTTGCCAAGACCTGCGAGACGATCTTCGCCGGCAAGGCGATCGTTGAACAGGACGTCAAGGAAGCAGCGCTGGCCTGGCTCCCCGAAGGCATGAAGTTCACGATTGGTGCCAATCCCGCTGATCCGGTCATCCCGGACACCGACGAAAGCGAACCTGTCGCCGACGTCTGCGATGGCGATGACGGTGAAGCCGACAGCGAGGCCGACGAGCTGATCGATGACCATGAACCTCAACACGCCTGTGAAGAAGCGGCGGTAGCCGCCTGAGGCGGCAAATCACCCCTCCTGATGACCTGGCCCGGCCACTCGCCTGAGTGAGCCGGGCCTCTTTTTTGTTGAGGAGCAGGCCAATGCGCCAACGACCCAAGCGCGACGTCGCGCAGGAAATCACCAATCTGATCATCAAGACAATTGAGGCCGGAACGCTGCCTTGGCGCCGACCCTGGAAGAAGACCGGTATCTATATCCGGATCCCGGTGCGATCGAGCTTCAGGTTGTTGTCCTGTAGGCTATCTCGAACACATGGGCTCTTTCCCTTCATCACTTGTTCACGCTTGCAATTGTACCAATATCAGTACAACGTTCCGGGAAAGGATGAAGCCATGGATGTTATCACCTACTCAGAAGCGCGCGCCAATCTGAAAGGCATTATGGATCAAGTGGTCAGTGACCGGACACATGTCGTGGTCACGCGCCAGAAAGCAGAGTCGATCGTGATGGTCTCGCTCGAAGATTGGAACGCGATCGAGGAGACCATGTACCTCCTTTCGAACCGCACCAATGCCGACCGCCTACGGCAGTCGATCGAGCAACTGGATGGTCAAGGCGGCAATGAGCGCGGGCTGATCGAGCCTTGAAGCTGGTCTTTGCTGACAATGCCTGGGAGGATTATCTTCACTGGCAACAAGCCGATGACAAGGTTCTCACCCGGCTCAACGATCTCATCAAGGAATGCCAGAGAACACCTTTCAAAGGGACCGGAAAGCCTGAGCCTCTCAAAGGCTCCCTCGCAGGCTGGTGGTCGCGGCGGATCACCAAAGAAGACCGTCTGGTCTATCGCGTCACTGGCAAAGGAACCGAGCAACAGCTAGAGATTGCCCAATGCCGGTTTCACTATTGAACTGAGGCTCCTGGATGGAATCCGATCGCGGTGCGGACAATGGCGCGCGTGACCCGCGCACACTGATAGCGAAGCTGGGGACAACCGGCGATGAACTTGCACGCACGCTCGGTCTCGACAAAGATGATCCCCGCCGGATGGAGTCAGATGACATTCAGCGCCGCATCGGCTCGATGATAGAGGTGCTCAGCAAGGTGGAACCGCGTTTCGGTTCTGTCATCATGGCCTATGCCTGGTACCGTTCTGAGGCGCTTTCCGGTTTTTCCGGCCAGACTGCGATGGAACTTGTACGCTGCGACCGCGTGCAGGACGTGCTGACTTATATTGCTGCCGTGGACGCAGGCGTGCATGCCTGAGCACCGCGATGGAACCGTAATATCTATTCCTCGATCATCCCTCCAAGGCCGGGATCGAGATACCACGATGGGCCTTCGGTAAAGTCGGCATTGCGGGCAGGAACAGGGCCATCAGGTTCTGACGAGACGTAAGGGTTGACCATCGGCGCAGGGTGCTGGCCCGAGCGCAGAAGGTGCCCCGAGATCTGGCACCGCGGCCCAAGAAGTTCGAAGAGCCATTCGAGATCGTCGAGCATCTGGACAACCCCGCGCCCTGCCAGCGCATAGTAGAGGCAGCGCTGATAGTCATCGCAATGGCAGGACAGGATCTGCGTCAGCCGAGCCTTGGCATTGGGCAGGCCCTGAAAGACGCCCTGCAAGGTCTCGTAGAGCTCCCGCGCCGAGTAATAGGCATCGAACGGCTCCACTCCGATCGAGGCATTGGCGAGCATGCGCTTTGTGGGGCGGCAATTCGGATCAAGTGCCGCGTCACGAAGCGTGACATCGAGGTCGAACTTGCCAATATCAAAGACCTTGTTCATTATTCATGGGCTCCTGCAGATTATGAACATATCGTGAACAAACTACAGGGTCAAGGCGTCATCATGCATGTGGCTGGTAGGTAAGGACACCACAGGAAAGACCGGCAGGGTCGCCATCAGCGACGAGCTTAAGGCTGCGCTGGTGCGCTGGTATACAGGCCGGGGCAGCGAGGCCGACCACCGCGCTTGCGTCTCACTGGTCTCGACCGCGCGAGAGAACCACAAGTGGATCGCCTGCGATTGCCTTGGGGCAGAGCATCCGCCGCCGCTGATGAGCGCGGCCTATCTCAGTTTTCAGGAAACCTATTACCTCCGGCGTCTTACTTCGCGGCCAGGCCACGATTCAGGTTGCCCGTTTCATCTGCCGCAGGCGCCACCGCGCATCCGCGAGACCGTGAAGGATTCGCTCTATGCTATCGGCCTACCAAAAGGCCTGTTCAGTGCTCACCAGAAGGCACCGGAGAAGCTAGCACAGAGGCCAGAGGACATAGAGCCTGACGACCGCTCACGCGGCGTCGCCATCCCGCGCCTCGGCAAGCTGCTCTGGCTTCTGCTCGAACGCGCAGGGTCGAACATCCTGCGCGAGTTACCGCCCAGTGGCAGGCGCGCAGGCTCGATCAGCGAAGAAATGCGCCACCTCAAGCGCGCTGCTCAGGGCCTCGACATCGCGCCGGGCATTCGGCTGTCGGATCATCTCTACACCAACGCGATCGATTACGAGAAACGGCGCGTCCATGCCCGATTGCGGGCTGCGGCCGAGACCTGGCCGCCCGAGTTTGCACCGCAGGCCTTTCTGCTTCTCGAAGCGAGCGAGGTCACATCCAGCGAGGTGGTGACGGGGCTCGGAACTGTCGAAATCCGCAATCGCATCCAGCACACTGGGATCATCCGGGCCGAGGTCGAGCCACCCTTTCTCGTGCTGGCCGTCGTCGGCGAGCATAGTCGGCGCGAAGGATACCTGGCGCTGCGCGCCTATGCCCAGCCTGTCTTCAGCGGAAACCAGTTCGTGCCCGCCGAGCGCGACCATGATCGCGATGTGCTGCGCGCGCTCCAACAGGCCCAGTATCAATTGCGCCGCCTCGGTGTCAGGATGGCCGTCAAGAAGGTCCTTTTTGACATCGCGCTGGCTTCGGGCTCGGCGAGGCCGGATTTCCTGGTGGCGCTGCTCGATGAGCATGGCGGGGTGGAGTGCAAGTTCGCGCTCCAGATCCTGCAGTCGGATGATGCCGACTATCTTGAGCTGCGCAGCATAGAGCGCGAGCGTCTCAGTCAGGCCGGGCTTGTCATATCCATGGCCGTTAGCAGCGTGACGCCTGAGGCAATTATCAGCGAAGCCCGCAGCCTTCTCGAGTGAGGGGAAGGGGGAGGGTTTGAGCGAACCTGAAGAAGGAGAGTTCGCTCATGACATGCTTTGCTCCGTCGCCGCGCCCATCGACATCGATCTGGGGCGCAGTCCAACAGGCCGATCAGCTTTGGCCCGGCATTTGGTCGGTGATGACCGCCAGCCACGGCGGCATCATTCTGTCTGATCAAAGGCAGGCTGCCATGCCGCCGGCGCTACTGATCGACGGCGGCTCCTACGAGGAAGACTGCGACTGGGCGCTCCCGATCCTTGCCTTTTCCAGCGAGCTTGAACGCCAGGGCTCCTGCTCCGCGGGCTTCCTGCAGCTTGCCCGCGATACCGCCAAATGTTGGCATCCGGACCGCTTCAGCGCCTTTACCGGCGAGGCCGTCGAGGAGAATGCCTCCACGATCCTGCGGACGCGTAAGGCCTACATCGCCGCGATCGGCGAATTCTGCGTGACCACCGCCTGGGGCGATTGGGCCGACTGGGTGCCGGAAGGCAAAGTCGGCGTGATTGGCCGGCAAGTCGAGCGCGTCGATCACCTTGGCCGGCCAACCTATGGCGAGGCCGAAGTCTGCGCGCTCATCGCCAAGGACCTCTACGCTGCGCGCGGCGAGGTCACGGCGCTGCGCGATACGGCGCACGAGATCATCCCGCTGCCCGAGGCTTTGCGGCCTAAGCGCGTGGGCTGAGATATGTCCTCCAAACACGCTGCGTTCGCCATTGCTTATGGACTCTATAATATGGTCATCGTATATGACCAGTCATAACGCATGACTATAGGAGTGTCAGATGCGAGCTGAAACCTACGGCGCGGCAGACTTCAAGGCCAACTGCCTTGCAATCCTCGACCGACTGGCACGTCGCGATCTCGATCAGGTGACCATCACCAAACGAGGTCGTGCCGTTGCGGTGTTGACGCCGCCACCCAGCATGGCCGACGCCGTTAAAGCCCTGCACGGTTTTATGTCTGGCTCCGTGAGCATTCCCGAAGGGTTTGACCTGATGTCACCGGTGCTTGATGAGCCGTTGGGTGCAAGTGAAGGCGTGTTGCACGGGTGATGACGAAGAAAAACCCCTCCGAATTGCCCAGCGCTGTCCTGCTGGATACGTGTGCGGTCATCTGGCTCGCCAATGGTGATCCGCTTGCCCAAGAGGCGCTCGCGGCCATTTCACATGCTGCACTGGCAGAAGGCGTGTTCGTATCACCCACTTCGGCTTGGGAGGTGGGATTGTTGAGCCGCGTTCGCAGCGGCAACGGTCCAGCGCTGACCTTCCTTCCCGACCCGCAAAGCTGGTTTGCGCGCTTCATGGCCGGTCCCGGCATCAAGGAGGCGCCACTGCTTCCGGAAATTGCGATCGCGTCCTCGCATCTGCCTGATCCCTTGCACGGTGACCCGGCCGACAGGTTCGTCATCGCTACGGCACGGCACCACCAAATTCCTGTCATCACGCGCGACAGCAAGATCATCGATTACGCGGCCCAAGGCCATTTGAAGGTTATCGCTTGCTGAGTTTTTGGCTTCAGGCTTGAGCCTAGCGACTGTCCCGCTCGGCAAGATCTAGCAAAGCTCGGCGCGGCTCTCCACGCGATCAATCTATTGTCCAAGGTACACAGGTGTCTCGGCAACGTGAGCTGCTGGCGCGGTCCGAAGGCCAACTGGCTCGGGCCGCGCACCAATCCGCCGATCTGGAGGAAAGGGGGAGGGGAAGGGCGAACCAGTGCGATGAAGGACCCTTTACCATGAACCCGACAGTCATCCGTCCCAGCGTGAGCCCGAAGACGATCACCAAAGTCACGCGCCTCTTTAACGGCACCATCGGCGATATCCTCGGCGAGCTCCTCCAAAACAGTCGCCGCGCTGGCGCTTCCCGGATCGATATCGCCTGCTGCGCGGATCAGGACGGAGCGTGCCTGACCCTTGTCGATGATGGAACCGGGGTCGCCGATCCCCAGACCATGATTGCGCTGGGGGATTCGGGCTGGAGCCAGCACATCCATGAGGCCGAAGACCCGGCAGGCATGGGTGTCTTCAGCCTCGCGGGCAAGGACACCCGAATCAGCTCGCGTCATGCCAATGCCGACACCGGATGGTCGGTGCATGTCCCCGCGGATGGCTGGACCGGCGCGAAGGACATTACCGTGGTGCCTCTTGCTCGCCCGGTTGGTACGACAATCACCTTCCTGATGCCCGGAGTGAGCGAGCAGACGACCGAGCGGATTTTGCGCGAGGTCGCGAAGTTCTACCCGCTGCCGGCGTTCTTCAATGGCGCGCAATTGCCGCGCGAGGACTTTCTCGCCAAAGCAATCTACATCGCCGAGTGGAACGGCAGCCAGATCGGCGTGTTCGAAGGGCGCGAGTACCACCAGGACCCCACGACGAATTTCCATGGGATGGTGCTCACCCGCAAGCTTGCCAACGTCTCGGAGAGCCTTGGCGGCAAGACCTACCATGCCCGGCTCGATATCGGGGCCACCCCGGGCCTTGCCCTTGTGCTCCCGGCGCGCAAGGAATTCGTCGAGAACGCCGCATTTGCGGCGCTGCAGGCAGCGTGCAAGCGCACGATCTATGCCGCGCTGGCGCACAGAGGCCAGCACCGGCTTTCCTTCGAGAACTGGAAGGAAGCGCGCGATCTGGGGGTCGCGCTGCCGGAGGCCGACCCCTGCCTGCCCCGCTGGCATGCGGCCATCGCGGAGAGCGACAACGTCAATGTCGAGTATGAGGAGGTCGCGGCAGGTTCGGACACGATCCTTGTCGCGGATCTTGAGCCGGATATTGCACAGGGACTGGAGCGCGCGCTGCGCGAGCACCCTTTGCGCCCGCACCTCGTCGAGAACCATCCCGCATACGCTGGCTATGGCTGGTATGACGCGCTGCATCAGCTCGGCAACGTGCGCTTCTATGTTGCAGCCGGGGAGCAGGGCCACGTCATCGCCGAGAACGGCAGCTTCCCGCCGCTCGATGACCATGTTCGTGCCGAGACGATCGAACTGAGGTTCTGTGTCTTCCACCGCGCCAGCGAAACGCAGCGCGAGGAACGGATCCCGGCAGATGTGGCCTTCGTCGTGGGCGAGGATGGCTGGTACAGCGGTGTCGACCAGATCCGCATCGCTTATGTGCCGGGTCCGGCGCTGACCCCCGATACGCTGGTCGATCTGATCGAGAACGTCTGTTTCTGCGCGAGCGACGACAGCGAGGCCGACTCCTGGGACACCCAGCACGAGCACTTCTTGCGCGATGCGCGCGAGCTCGCGGCCCGGGTGCTGCTCGGCGAAGACGAGGCTATTGCGGCGCGTATCCGCGACACGCTCGCCGGCATTCTGTGGGTCATTCCCAAGGATCGGCAGGTTGCCATTACCGTCGCCCCCGGGACCGCGATCAATGTTCAGCTGTCCGCTTGTCAGCCTGCGGGCTGAGTCCAGCGAGGCCGTCCGGTTCCCCGCTGATCGCCCCTTTGATCGGGAGAGACCTCCAATGCATGACACATCCGAACTCTCTTGCGCTCGGCAGCGTACCGAGCGCATCGCGCTGCTCAATGATGCCGCACGCCAGGGCCGTGACCGCATGGCCCGCATCGTCATGACCTCCGGGCTTCTTGCAGAACTCGGCAGCGACACGGTGGCACAAAGCATGATGGCCCAGGCTCGGCTGATGGCCGCTCTGCGCCATTGCACCTTCGCCCCGGATTCGCCCGAGCGAGACTTTGCAAGCATGGATGTCGATGGCATCAAGGTGCTGATGAAAGTCGATTTGTATGATCCGGGCCTTGTCAAGTTCGCATTGAACGGTTCCTTCTGTTGACGGGTTGGGGGCCCCCACACGCAATGCTCAAGGATTGGCTTCATTAGTTCCGAGGTCAGCTGATGCACTATCCGTGCATAGACTTGTATCCGGTCGCGGCC
>LSKF01000099.1 GCA_001556995.1 Erythrobacteraceae bacterium CCH12-C2 | reverse complement strand
CAGACGGGCGTTCAACTCGCTCCAGGAAGTCGGTGTAGCCGCCCCACGCTCCGTCCAGTAGAGCACCTTGGAAGATGATGTCTGCCCCCTGGGCCATGGCCGCGTGAGTCAGCTCAACCGATTGTTCGAGGGAAAGCCCATCCTTGGGGATCTCGGTAATGGACCGACCTTCAGCGCGAAGCTGTTCCAGAAAGGCCAGCTCGTGCTCATCGCCCTGCTGCTGCAGGAGCAATGCTTCAGCACTGTCTTCCCTTAGAGCGATGTCACCTTGTTCAATCAACCGCAGATCAAGGAACGTCGCGTGGCGGCACCCCTTGAAGCGCATCAGGTCCGAGGCCGAGAAGCGGAAATTTCCTTCGATAAATCGCATGCATAGCTCCTTACCATAAGCTATGCCCGTTCAGCATG
>LSKF01000098.1 GCA_001556995.1 Erythrobacteraceae bacterium CCH12-C2 | reverse complement strand
AGCCGATGATCGGGCCTGCCGGAACAGGCGCGCGCAGTGTGGTCGAAGGGCGCGCTCGCCAGTCGTGGGTATTCCGCGGAATGGCGAAACGCCGGCCTATGTGCGGACTGTGCTTCGCCGGTGGAAGCTATAACAGGGGATGATCTGGAGTGAGTAGCCAGCGGAAACGCTTATCAGGTCGATTGACGAAGGGGGCTCGAAGCCTTCTTCTCACGACCTCTGACGAGCATATCTGGATCGTAGAGACGCTGGATGTTGACCAGTCACTCGTCGGCAAAAACGTCATTGTTGATGGCATTCCGACGGCCGCCGACCGCATTCAAGCGGACTGGATCGGCCAGATCTAGCCACCGCGAAATCGATCAATCCTTGATGGCACTGTTCAGGGGATACCCGCCCAGAACGACCTCCAACAGCGCAGAAAGCAGGAAATTAGGCGGCACTCTTCCCTCTTTATGGGATGGCCCGCCCCTTTTCCCCGGCATCGGTTATGATGTCGGTGCTTG
>LSKF01000097.1 GCA_001556995.1 Erythrobacteraceae bacterium CCH12-C2 | reverse complement strand
CGGGCAAACGCGATCTTCCTACCGACGCTCCGATGCCCTTCCGTAAAGAATGGCGGAAAATCGTCGTGGGCGATGACGGCAAGATCAACCGGCGTCTCTGGGAAATCGCGACGATCGCGCATCTGCGCAACAAGCTGCGTTCCGGGGATGTCTGGGTGGAGCGATCGGCAGGATACCGCCGGTTCGACAGCTACCTGCTCAGCGAACCCCAGGCGAAGCCGATCGTGTCGGCTCTCGGTCTGCCACCCACAGCCGGCGAATGGCTCGAACAGCGGGGCCGCGAACTTGACTGGCGGCTTAAGAAATTTGCCCAGCGCCTGAAGCGCGACGCTCTGGAGGGTGTGCGATATCGCGACGACCGCCTCCAGATATCCCCCGTTCGCACGATCGCGACGCCCGACGCCGAAGCGCTGGCCGACCGGCTCGATGCCATGATGCCACGCATCCGCATCACCGAGCTACTGCATGAGGTGGCGCAGGAAACCGGCTTTCTTGCGGCGTTCACCAACCTGCGTACCGGCGAGCCGTGTCCCAATGAAAACGCGCTGCTCGCCACGATCCTCGCCGATGCGACCAATCTCGGCCTGTCGCGCATGGCGGCGGCGAGTCAGGGCGTCACGCGCGATCAGCTCCTCTGGACCCATGACGCCTATATCCGCGACGACAGCTACCGCGCGGCGCTGGCCCTCCTCATCAACGCGCACCACCGCCTGCCATTCTCACGAGTATGGGGCGACGGCACCACGTCCAGTTCCGATGGCCAGTTCTTCAGGGCCGCGAAGCGCGGCGCGTCGGGCGGCGATATCAACGCCCGCTATGGCGTCGATCATGGCTTCAGCTTCTACA
>LSKF01000096.1 GCA_001556995.1 Erythrobacteraceae bacterium CCH12-C2 | reverse complement strand
TAAAGAGCGCTCAATACCTACCCAGACAAGGCGGCCCCCGCCGGATGGATACCCAATAGCTTGCGTTCACAAACAAGAGCTCAGCTATATGCCTCAAGACTGGTTAGGTCGAACGGGGCGTGCCGGAGCTCGCAAAGACTCGCGCTTTGGTTGCCGTTGCCGCATGGGTTCGACTTCCCGAAAACTGGCGAGCGCTTCGCGCGTCAAGAGTTGGTACGCGCCGTCACCGTCGTTGCGCCAAGTCACTTCATTTGCTGACATGGTGCGCACGATCCGCGCAGGGCTCCCGATGAGCAGGCGACGCTCCGGCACCTTCATCCCGTGCAAGATGAGCGAAAGCGCGCCCACAAGACATTCTGCGCCGAGTACGGCACCATCCAGCACGACGGAGTTGATGCCGATCAAGCAGTTCTCCCCAATCTCGCAACCGTGTATTACTGCGCCGTGCCCGATCGTCGCGCCGCGCTGGATCACGGTGTCATACTCGCTGGAGACGTGGACCGTTGCGTTGTCCTGAACGCTGGAGCCTTCCTCAATTACGATCCGCGCGAAATCGGCTCGCAGGCTTGCGCCCGGGCCGATGTAGCAGCCTGCCGCCACGATCACGTCACCGATCAGCGACGCTGTCGGGTGGATGAAACTGAGCGCATCAACGACGGGCGATACCCCCTGGAATTCGTAGCAGGGCATTCGAACGGCCCTTCCCTTGACATGTCCCTAAAGCCAAGAATCGATATTATCAAAGCACCGTTACAGCGCTTTATTCACGTCGCGCGGACGGCGCATCAATTCATCTTGCGCTCGTCCAGCCCAAGCCCACGACCGATGATTTCGAGCATGATCTCGCTAGTCCCTGCGAAAATGCGGCTGATCCGAGCATCGGTATACATGCGACTGATACGGTACTCCTCCATGTAGCCAGCGCCGCCGTGAAGTTGCACACAGACGTCCATGACACGTCCTTCCAGTTCGCTGGTCAGCAGTTTCGCAGCCGAAGCATCCTCGGCTGTCAGAGCATCTTGGTTGAGCAGCATGACGCATTGATCGACGTACGCCTGGGCCATGTCGAGTTCGGCGCGCATTTGCGCCATCTTGAAGCGGGTATTCTGAAAGGCGCCAATCGGCTTCCCGAAAGCCCGGCGATCCTTGACATATTCCAACGTCAGATCGAAAGCGGTCTGCGAAGTTGATATGAAACCGATGGCGGCAAACAGGCGTTCCTGCGCCAACATTTGGGCGAGGTACTTGAAGCCCTGACCTGCCTCGCCGATCAAGTTATTTCGCGGAACCTTAACATCATTGAAGAAGAGTTCCGCCGTATCCTGCGATTTCAGCCCCATCTTCGCGAGTTTGCGACCGCGCTCGAAGCCTTCCATTCCGCGTTCCACAAGGAAGAGGCTTATGCCGTGCGGGCGAACCGGATCGGTTCGTGCTGCAACCACGATCAGATCGCCCAAGATACCGTTGGAAATGTAGGTTTTCGCGCCATTCAGCACCCAGTGATCACCGTTTTCCACAGCGCGGGTCTTCATGCCTGCCAGATCGCTGCCGGTCGAAGGCTCCGTCATCGCCACAGCAAGGATCGTCTCACCAGAAACGATCCCAGGCATGAACCTGTCTTTCTGCTCCTGGTTGCCGAGCTTGTGGATGTAAGGCGCAACCAAATCGTTGTGCAGGTTGATGTAAAACCCGATGTCGCCGAAGCGCATGTTTTCTTCGACGATGATCTGATCGAAGCGTAGGTCATTGATACCCGCGCCGCCGTATTTCTCGTCCGCGAAAACGCACAGCAGGCCCTGTCTGCCGGCCTTCTGATAAACCTCACGGTCAACAATCCCCGCTTCTCGCCAGCGATCGGCATGCGGGCCGACTTCAGTCTGCATGAATTTGCGAACGGTTGCGCGAAACTGTTCGTGTTCGGGTTCGAAAATCGTGCGCTGCATAGCTACTCAACCTGCCTTGATCGGAGGATAGAACGATGTGCCGACAGCGGCACGGGCCTGCAACCAAGGCGAAGGGGCAAAGCGTGCGCCGTAGCTTTCCGCCAGCCTGCTGGCTTCGCTCACGAATTCCGCAATGCCAACGGTATCGATAAAGCTCAAAGTGCCGCCGGTCCAGACCGGGAACCCCCAACCCAACACGGCGCCCAGATCCGCATCTTGCGCGGTCTCCAGCACTCTCTCTTCGAGGCACTTGGCGGTCTCGTTCGCCTGCGAATAGAGGAAGCGCTTCTTCAGCTCCTCCTGCTCGGGCTGCAATTCGGATGTCGGAAACTCGACTGCCAGCCCGTCCCACAAACACTTGCTACCGTCGCCTGAGTATTCGTAAAATCCGCCGCCTGCCTTCCGGCTGCCGCGGCCAAGCTCCAGCATTCGGTCGAGCACCTTGCCGCCCTGCTCGATGGTGTAGAGATTGCCATCCTTTCCTTCCGCATCTTTCAGGATCTTGACAGGCAAATCGATGGTCACCTCATCCAGCAAGGCGAGTGGCCCGATCGGGAAGCCAGCGGCTTTGGCCGCGTTCTCAATGCGGGCAGGCTCAACGCCGTCTGCCAGCATGGCGACGCCCTCGAAGATAAACATGCGAAACACGCGACTGGTATAAAAGCCCTGCGCATCGTTGACCACGATCGGCGCCTTGCGGATCTGGGCAACGAAATCCAGGCATTTGGCCAGAGTTTCGTCTGACGTTTGTTCACCCCTGATCACCTCGACCAATCCCATCCGGTCTACCGGCGAGAAGAAGTGCAACCCAATAAACCGTTCGGGCCGTTTGGATGCCTTGGCCAATTCCGAAATCGGGAGAGTCGAGGTATTGGTGGCGAACACGGCACATTCCGGCAGCACCGCTTCAGCCTTTTGCGTTGTCTGAGCCTTGATGCCCATATCTTCAAACACGGCTTCTACCACAAGGTCGCAACCATTGAGCAAAGTGAAGTCATCGGTCGCCGTGATACGGGAAAGCAACTCGTCCGCCTTGTCCCGTGCCATGTCTCCGCGTTGCACCGCCTTGCCAAACACCTTTTCGCTGTAGCCCTTGCCCTTCTCGGCAGTGGCCGTGTCGCGATCAAGCAGGACCACGTCGATGCCGACCTTGGCAGCGACCAGCGCAATCCCAGAGCCCATCATCCCTGCGCCCAACACGCCCAGTCTCTTCACCTCGGACCTTGCGACACCGATTGGACGGCGTGCCCCCTTTTCCGCAGCCTGTTTGGAGATGAATGTCGTGCGGATGATGTTGCGCGCCACCGGATGGGTAAGCAGCTTGGCGAAGTACTTGCTCTCTACCGACAGCGCTTTGTCTATCGGCAATTGGAGGCCTTCAAACACGCAGGAAAGGATAGCACCAGGTGCCGGGTAATTGTAACCATCCTTGGCGGCCACCTTGGCCACGTCGATCGAATAATCCATCGCGATTTCGGGTACGATCAGTCCGCGCGTTTCGGGAATGGCATAGCCCTTCATGTCCCATATCCGCTGCGCCGCCGGATTGGTCGCCAGCCATCGTCGCGCCCGGTCCATAAGCTGATCGCCGGGTGCAATCTCATCCACGATACCTAGTTCCAGTGCCTCCTGCGGTCCCACGGAACGCCCGGAAAGCAACAGGTCGAGGGCCTTCTTGCGCCCGATCAAGCGCGGCAGGCGCTGCGTCCCGCCCGATCCTGGCAAAAGTCCGAGATTGACTTCCGGCAAGCCCACCACGGCGCGCGGATCGTCTGCCAGAGCACGGTAATGGCAGGCGAGGGCCAGCTCGAAACCACCACCGAGCGCAAGCCCGTTGATGGCGCAGGCAACCGGTTTGCCCATTGTTTCGAGAGCGCGGTGCATGGCAGTTGCCTTCTGGCTGAAGCCATAGGCATCCTGGCGCGACATGGTCTCGTACCCTTCGACCATCAGCTTAAGATCAGCACCAGCCATGAAGGCCTTCTTGCCCGAAACGATGATCACGCCGGTTACGGACTGGTCATCCCGCAAATCGGCAAGGGCGGCGTTCATTTCGTCCAGCCATTCTGCGGAGACCACATTCATGCTCTCATCAGCATTGTCGAGGGTAAGAATGGCGACGCCATCGGCGCCCTTTTCCAACTTGACGTGTCGCATGGTTTCGCTCTTTGCGCCTTTGGTCATTGGCTTAGACCCGTTCGATAATGGTGGCGGTGCCGAGGCCGTTACCGGCGCACAGCAAGGTCATGGCGGTATTAAGATCGCGGCGCTCCAGTTCGTCCAGCACGGTACCCAAGATCATCGCGCCGGTAGCTCCTAGCGGATGTCCCAGCGCTATCGCACCGCCGGCCACATTGGTCTTGGCGTGGTCGACTTCCAAGTGATCCATGAAGCGCATAACGACGCTAGCGAAAGCTTCGTTCAGTTCGTACAGGTCGATATCATCCTTCGACATGCCCGAATTCTTCAAAGCCTTTTGCGCCACGGCAACCGGCGCGGTGAGCATGATCGTGGGTTCAGATCCGATTGAGGCCCAGCCCCTGATCCGCGCCCGCGGCTTGAGGCCGGCCGCCTTGCCGAATTCTGCATTGCCAAGCATCACGATGCCCGATCCATCGACGATGCCGCTGGAATTGCCGCCCGTATGTACGTGCGAAATTTCCTCGATTTGCGGATAGCGTTCTTTCACGACGCGCGAGAAGCCAGCATCTGCAAATCCAGTGAACGCAGCGCGCAGGTCAGATAGCGATTCGAGCGTCGTAGAAGGGCGGCGATACTCGTCTTGATCGAGGATGACCTCGCCCATCACATCCCTCACCGGAACGATGGAACGATCGAAAGCACCAGCATCCCAAGATGCCGCCGCGCGGCGCTGGCTCTCCACTGCATAGCGATCAACATCCTCGCGTGAATAGCCCTCTAGCGTTGCGATAACATCTGCACCGATGCCTTGTGGTGCATAGTAATTCTGCAAGGCAACGGCCGGATCAGCCACCCAGGCACCGCTGTCGTAGCCCATCAGCACCCGGCTCATGCTTTCCACTCCGCCGCCGATGCCGGCGCTAGCCATGCCAGTACCGATTTGTGCGGCCACGTTGTTGACCGCTTCCAAGCCTGATGCGCAGAAGCGATGCAACTGCTGGGCCGCAACGGATTGGGCGTACTTGGCGTTGATCACCGCACCGCGCGCGAGCACACCGCCTTGTTCGCCAACGGGCTGCGCGCAGCCGATGACCACATCGTCCAGCAGAGCGGTGTCTAGGTCATTGCGGTCGCGGATTGCCTTTAGAAGCTGGGTGACGAGTTCAATGGCGGGAATTTCATGCAAGGAACCATCGGGCCGCCCGCGGCCTCGCGGCGTCCGGACATGATCGTAGATAAACACTTCACGCATTGGGGCGATTCTCCCAAGAAAAACGCGCAGCGAACCGCTGCCGAGCTTTAGGATTTGCCTTTCCGCGACCACTCAGCGTCAACACCTACCCTGCGATAGGGTGGGCGGGGCACAAATCCTGTTCTCCGGGACGACATGAATAGGGACAGCGCGATCCAAAACCGGAGGGTGATATTGGCTTCACGGCCTACAGGAGTCCCCCAAGCCGAAGATTTCGCTATTGACGAGGTCGCCCTTCAGCCGCTCCGCCAGGGCGAGCTTCGGATCGCCAACAAGTTCCTCTCGGTCGATCCTGCGATGCGGGGGTGGATCGCGGACGTCGGCAACTATTCGACCCCAGTGCCCTTGGGCAGCGTGATGCGATCGCTGGCAGTGGGAGACATCGTGGAGAGCCGCCACGCAGAATGGCAGGCAGGCACTACAGTGCTCGGCTGGTTCGGCTGGCAGGATTATGCAAGCGTGGAACCAACGGCAATCATCCGAACTGTCAGGCAGATCGACTTGCCCACCTCGCTGGCACTGGGGGTACTCGGCATAAACGGAGTGACTGCATTTCTCGGCCTGACGCTCGCTGGACAGCCAAAACCGGACGACACGCTGGTGATTTCAACGGCGGCCGGTTCGGTTGGTTCGGCCGTTGGCCAGATCGGCAAACTGCTTGGCTGCCGCACCGTGGGGATCGCCGGCGGCCCTGCAAAGGTTGAGCAATGCTTGAAGCAATTTGGTTACGATGCAGCCCTTGATTACAAGGCCGGAAGGCTGGATGCAGCTATTGCTGAGAGTTGCCCTAACGGCGTCGATGTCTATTTCGATAACACCTCGGGCCCAATCAGCGACGCCGTGCTTCAGCATATCGCTCTTGGCGCGCGCGTGGTGATTTGCGGTACAGCCGCCATCGATCATTGGTCGCCCTGGCCAACCGGCCCGAGGGTCGAGCGTCGCCTGCTGGTCAAGCGCGCCCAGATGCGGGGCTTCGTGGTTTTCGATCACATGGACAGGTGGGAGGAAACCATCGACCGACTTGCGCAATGGGTGCGCGTTGGAAAACTCCGCTATTCCGAAGAGATACTGGACGGGCTCGAATGCTGCCCGGACGCGCTCGCCGGGCTCTATCGCGGAGAGAACGCCGGGAAGCGCATAATCAGGCTTTAGCCCAGGATCTCAGCACGTCTTCAACCGATGCGCTCCTGCTCGCGCGGATCTCGCATGGCGTAATCGAAAAGCGCGGCGCCGGCGCCGCCTGCATCACATCGTTGTGGTTGAGGAACACTCCGCGTTCCTTGTTTACGGGGTGAAGAGTTGCCTCCTTTAGCGACAGCACTGGCGAAACACAGGCATCGGTCCCGGCAAATTTCTTCTCCCACTCGTCACGCGATCGCGAGGCAAAGATCCGCGCGAATTCATCGTGCATGACAGGCCACTGCGCACGATCATGCTGCCGATACCGAGCCTGATCAATTTGCAGGCCGTCAAGCAGCAAGGCGAAGAACTGGGGCTCAAGCGCTCCAACCGCCACTGAGCCTCCACATTCGCAAAGATAGCAGCGATAGAAAGGCGCCGCCCCGTCAAGCAGGTTAGACTCGGGCTGGTCATCCCACATTCCATTGGCAACGAAGGCGTGAAAGAG
Organism: Erythrobacteraceae bacterium CCH12-C2; assembly: GCA_001556995.1. Taxonomy (GTDB): domain Bacteria; phylum Pseudomonadota; class Alphaproteobacteria; order Sphingomonadales; family Sphingomonadaceae; genus Erythrobacter. The sequence goes on along the minus strand of LSKF01000096.1, from coordinate 4,617 downwards.
GCCAAGCAGGTTGGCGACGCCATCGACCATCGCAGCATCAACCACCTGCCCCTTGCCGGTGGTACGCGCTGAAAGAAATGCTGAAACCAGGCCTAGTGCCAGAAACATCGCGCCACCTGCGTAGTCACCTATCAGGTTCAGCGGCACCGTTGGCGGCTCTCCACGCTTGCCGATGGCATGTAAGGCACCTGTCATGGCGATGTAATTGATGTCGTGTCCCGCAGCCTTGCTCAGGCTTCCCTCCTGCCCCCAGCCGGTCATCCGGCCAAACACGAACGCCGGGTTGCGAACCAGACACTGATCCGGCCCCAACCCCAATCTCTCCATGACGCCTGGGCGCCCACCTTCCATTAGGCCGTCGGATAGCAGCACCAAATCAAGCAGGGACTGCTTGCCGATTTCCGACTTGAGATCGACTTCCACCTGCGTGCGGCCCCGCAGCACCACCGCATCGCCGATGTCAGCCCATGCAGAATGTCCGCTCGGCCTTATGATGCGGACAATTTCTGCTCCGAGACCGGACAATATCATTCCGCATAGGGGCACCGGCCCGATCGCATCCATTTCCAACACGCGAATACCGGCGAGAGGTCCATCTGCCATTGCTTGGTCTTTTCCGATCACAGTAAGGGACTGGAGCGCAATAACTACATAGGCAAGAGCCCATGTGACAAAATTATCACAAGAGCGGAGACTAGATTGCGCCCTGATCACACAACCTACCGCTCGATAGGAACTGCCAAAAGAGGATCGGGTAACTGAGAACCTGGTCGACTGGAAAAAAGCTTGGCGAAAAGACTGGGTCTACGAACCCGCCAATTGGGGAGAGGATTTTGACATGAACTCGCTTCGTTTTCGTGCAGCACTCGCTGCATCTGCCGCTGGTTTCGCAATGCTCTCGTTCCCTGCGTACGCACAGGAAACGCAGCCTAAGGAAGACGACGTCGATACCGCAGAAGGTCAGGCGGGCTTTGGCGACATCGTCGTCACGGCCCGGCGAACTGAAGAGCGTCTTCAGTCAATTCCGGTCGCGGTATCTGTCGCCAATGCAGAAAAAATTGCGGAGTTGCAGCTTCAAACTGTGACCGACGTCCAACGCGTTGCGCCGGGCCTTATTTCCCGCGGGGCAGGCACAGGGCCAACGGCCATTGTCACTTTCGCCCTTCGCGGCAACGCCCAGAACAGCCCGAACTCGGTTTCTGACCCTGCCGTTGGTATCTACCTTGACGGAGTTTATCTCGCCCGTCCGATCGCAAGCAATATGGGTTTCCTCGACGTTGAAAGCATCGAAGTATTGCGCGGTACACAAGGCACGCTTTTCGGTCGAAACACAACCGGGGGCGCGGTTTCCTTTACCACAGTACAGCCGGACGGGGAGCTGTCCGGGTATGTCAGAGGCGAAGTCGGCAACTACGATCATCGTATGGTCGAAGCCGCCGCCACCCTTCCCATCGTGGGAGACGAGCTCTCGGTTCGCCTTGCTGGCCGTTACATCGAACGGGACGGTTTCGGAGAGAATGTCTTCACAGGTGCGCCACTGGGCGACATCGATTCCGACGTGTCGCTTCGCGCCACGGTTCGGATTGCGCCTGAATCACTTCCGGTGTCCCTGACGCTTTCGGGCGAATACCTTGATTCAAGCGACAATGGCACGATGAATGCTCTGCGTGCCGTTAATCCTGCCGGCCCCCTCGCGACGATCTTTCCTGGACAGTTTTCGCCCACACAAATCCAGAACGGAGACAATTTCTACGATAGCTTCGCAGTCTATGATGGTTTTATTCCAAGCCTAAGAGCACCGCGAAATTATAATGAAGCCTATGGCTTCACAGGTACGCTCACAGTCGACCTCGACTCGGTTCAGATCAAGTCAATCACTGCATATAGAGATTCTAATTCGGGAAACACACTAGACCTTGACAGCACTCCTGCTGGGGGCATCACATTCGATTCGCAGTATGAGCAGAATCAGTTCTCGCAAGAATTGCAGATTTCTGGCGAATCTGGTCGACTTCAATGGATTTTCGGCGGCTTCTTCTTCGAAGAGAGCGGTCGCGAGCGTTCCGACTCGCGGGTGCTATATGGCTCGCCAGTTATTCCGGGCCGACTCAGCCTCGCTCCGTCGGGCCGCAACCTCACCGATTTTGATTCGCAATCCATCGCCGTCTTCGCCCAAGGCAACTACAGGATCACAGATGATCTGCGTCTGACCGCCGGCTTGCGCTATACTTGGGATGAGCGCAACATCCTTGGCAGAGGCGTTAACAACATCACGGGCTCTCCTGAAACGATCATTGCAGGCGGTCGTGCCATTGTGATCCAGCCCAATACTTGCCGTGTTGGGCCAAATAGCAATACCACGCCCCCCACCCCTTGCGAGGCGCCGGTTAGCGCGAGCTTCAGCTATCCGGCATGGACTCTTAGTCTAGATTATCAGGTAACCCCCGATGTACTTGTTTACGCAAAAACCGGCGGGGCTTCGCTGTCAGGTGGTTTCAACACTCGGCCTACTCCGGCCGGCCTTGAAGCATTCTCCCCGGAAGACGTTCGGGACGTCGAGGCTGGTTTCAAAGGAGAGTTTTTCGACTCCACCCTTCAGACCAACATCGCGGTGTTCCATGCGTGGAGAAATGGCGCGCAGAACATTGTGAACGGGATCGTGAACGGTGGGATCAGCCAGTACGCGCAGAACTCCGGCAACATCCGTACCTATGGCGTGGAGTTCGAAGGACGGGCCCTTCCCTGGACCGGCATGGAATTGAGTGGATCGGTGTCTCGCCTATGGTCGTCATATGCCGATGGAACCTTCCTCGACGTAGGCACGAACGGCGTCGTCGACCGTAGTGCAGAGGAGGTCGCGCAGGTGCCGGCCTGGACACTCAATTTCGGTGCTACGCAGACTTTCGTCACCAACTTCGGTGAATTGTCGCTTCATGCGGACTATGTCTTTACCGACGAGTTCAACTTCGGCCAGGAAACAGCGGACCTGACCAATCCGGCGTTGACCCAAGCTCAGCGCGATGCTGCGGTGGCGCTGGTGAACACCGCAAACGCGCTTGGTACCCTGCCAAGCTACAACCTCGTGAACGCCCGTGCGACGATCAAGTTCGACGATCCCAACATCGAGTTGGCTATCTGGGGACGCAACATCTTCGGCGAGCAGTACAACCAGAACCTGTTCAACAGCTATCGGCAACTCGGCTTTGTGGCCGTTAATCCTGCCCCTCCGGCGACCTACGGGGTGACCGTTTCACTCCAATGGTAGACAGCGGCAGGGTCTAACCTTGAATAGGCATGGAATGAATGAAGGGGGCCGAGCAAAATTGCTTGGCCCCCACACGTCATCAGTGCCTGACGATCAAACAGCGGCCTGCGACATCCGAATGCAACAGGGGCCGGGAACCTCACCGCCCTTGCTTCCTTCACGGCCAAGGACGCAAATTCTGTGCCGAGTGAGCGAATTGGCCTGAACTCGTTCTTCGTACCTGCAAACGCTGCCGTTACCGGCCCCGCTGACTCTTTCAGGGGATCGACTTCCTTGCCTAGCCGCTTCAGGTCCTCCGCAGCCACACCAGGCTAAGTGAGTGCACCAAAATACTCTATCCGATGCACTGTCGTTGCCCCTTAATTCCCGGACAGATCCTCACTGGTTGAGCGGTTGATGTATTCGCGCGGGGCGAGGTAGCCAAGTGCGCGATGCGGGTGGACGGTGTTGTAGTGGTGGAACCAGCTGGGCAGCTGGTTGATCACGGCTCTGGCGTTGGGCTTCTCGGCGACGCGGACGTAGTCGCGCTTCATGGTGCGCACGAACGCTTCGGCCATGCCGTTGGATTGCGGGCTTTCGATGGGTGTTGTGCGGGGCCTGAGGTTGATCTCGCGGGCGAAGCGGCGGGTCTCCTTGGCGGTGTAGCAGCTGCCGTTATCCGTCAGCCATTCGATGGTGGCAGGCAGCCTGTTCACACGGCCAAAGCGGTGTTCGACGGTGGCGGTCATGAGATCGCGCACGTCCTCGGCGGATATGCCTGCGGTGGTGGCCACGAAGCCCATCGCCTCGCGATCGCAGCAGTCGAGGGAGAAGGCGACCCGCACCTTCTCGCCGTTGTCGCAGCCGATCTCGAAGCCATCGGAGCACCAGCGGGTGTTGCGGGTATCGACCGCCACGCGCCCGTCGTGACGACGATCATCTGCCTTGCCGCTATGGCGCTGGAGCAGCAGGCCATGCACCTTCATCACCCGGTAGACGCGCTTGGTATTGGGCGCAGAAGGTCCGCCATTGCGTGCCTGCCGCCGCAGGAGCGCATGGATCCGGCGGTAGCCATAGGTCGGCAGTTCGGCGATCAGAGCCTGGATACGCGCGACGAGATCTTCCTCGGGCAGCGGAGGTCGGCCGCGGCGGCGCGCAGGGGCCTTGCGCCTGGCCGACGAGAGATGCTGCCGCGAGACGCCGAGCGCATTCGCCACCGCGCTCACAGGTCGCCCTCCGGCAACGAGAGCGTGCGCAATGCCGTTTTTTTGGGACCTGCCACCCGCGAGATCGCCTCGCGCAGGATCTCGTTCTCCATGTGACGTGCTCCCCTGAAATGTGACCGATTGCTGGTAGAGTCCGACGCCAAGGAG
>LSKF01000095.1 GCA_001556995.1 Erythrobacteraceae bacterium CCH12-C2 | reverse complement strand
AAACGCGTCGCGCGCGCCAAGCTCTGGAACTTCAAATCAATAAGTGGGCAAACAATTTTTGAGAGAGGATTGAACATGAGACATTATTTCGTCATTTTTTTGGCGTCGGCCATGCTGGCAGGTTGTGGGTCGAGTCCCCAAGACACAAAAGCATCGAATGTAGAAGAGGCAAGCAGCGGTTCGCTGACCAACGCTGCTGAAGAGGTGGTTGATGCTTTTCACACAGCACTCAAAGCTGGCAATACTGAGGGAGCAATGGAGCTGCTGGCCGACGATGTGCTGATATACGAAGGGGGAGGTGCTGAAAAGAGCAAGGCTGAATATGCGTCGCACCATTTGGAGGCCGACATCGCGTTCTTGAAAGGGATCAAGCAAAGCTTATCAGCGCGTTCCGCAAAAGCGACGGGCGATATGGTGTTGGTAACGAGCCAAGGCGTGACGAAAGGCACGTATAAGGACAAAGCAATCAACAGCACCTCGGCCGAAACGATGGTGCTGCGCCTGATCGACGGCCAATGGAAGATCATCCACATCCACTGGTCGTCAGCGGACATCAAGCCAATCGTGCCGACATCGTAAAAAAGATCACGCTTTGGGGGCTACTCCCACTCCGCGCGTATAACAGTTATGGCAAGAGTGATTATCCGATGAACCTGATGCTGATCCGGCTGCCATTTGGTGTCGGCGTGATGTTGCTCGGCGCGGCGGTTATGGCGTTGTCACCGGCCTTGGCGCAGGACGATGCCCCCGTTGCGTCGTTGCATGATGCGTTTGAGCGTGCCGCCGCGCGATTACCCGAGGCTGCTGCCAGCCCCGCGTTGAAAGCACAGGTTGACGCACAGCGCCGCGCAGCAAGCGGACCGTTTGTAGGACCGCCAGTTGTAAGTGGCGATGTTTTGACCCGTTCGGGCGGTATAATCGAACAAGAGGCCCGCGTTTCGGCGGCAATCAGATGGCCTGGCGAAGGGCGCTCTGGTATCAGCGCAGCGGCGCTAGCTGGCGATGCTGTAAATGCGAAGCTGGTGGCGGCCCAGCTTACATTAGCGGGCGATATCCGAACCGCATATTGGCAATTGGCCGGTGCGCGTAGCGCAGTTGAGATTGAACAACAGCATGTTGCGATTGCACGCGTTGAAACCGAGCAAGTTGCACGATTAGTGCAAGCCGGTGTGCAGGCGAGGCGGGAGTTATTGGTTTCACAGGCGGACCTTGCTGCTGCCATGGGAAGACTTTCCGCTTCCGAAAGCGATCTGGCCGAAGCGCGGGCATCGGTTGAGGGATTGATCGGTGATGTGCCGGACATATTTGGGGATGAAGACCTATCGCCAAGCACAGATATCGAAACCCACCCGGCGTTGCGCGCAGCAGAAGCGAACGCCAAGGCATTGGAAGCCAACGCCGCATATGCGCGGTTTGGCACGCGCCCTAGAGTTGAGGGAACTATTGGTGTCCGTCGTGAGCGTAACGATCCGCGTGGCAATTACGAAGATGCATTGCTCGTGGGCATTGCGGTGCCGCTCGGTCGCGATCAGCGTGCGATCGCCGATGCGGGCGGTGCGCGTGCCGAAGCCTTGGCCACTGTTGCCGAGGCGGCGCGGTTGCGGTTGCGGTTGATCGCAGACCAGAGAGCTGCATCGGTGCGCCTGTCAATTGCAGAACGCGCGCTTGTCGATGCCGAGATGCGGCAATCTGCGCTGCGTGAGGCGCTCATGCTGACCGAAAGAGGCCGAACGGAGGGCGAGATTGGCTATATCGAATATCTACGTGCGCGGCAGGCACTGTTCGATGCAGACCGCGATTTAGGAGCCGCCCGCATTGCGAAATCGGCGGCGATTTCTAACCTCAATCAAGCAATGGGTGTTTTGCCATGATTTTCAGATATTTCATGGCATCCATTGCCGCTGCATTTTTGTTATCCGCACCATATTCCTCACACGCGCACGGCGATGAAGATCACGGAACTGCGGCAGCTGTCAGCGCGCCGGCTGGAACAACGCCCCGAATTGAGGCGCGAACAGCTACATTGGAGCTCGTTGCAGCGGTTGATGCCGACGACATGACGGTCTGGATTGATGGATGGGCTGACAATGCGCCGATAACCAACGCAAATCTAAACGTCACAATCGACGGCCAAAGCAAAACAGCAAAATTAGCGAACGGTGTATACACCGTGTCAGACCCCAAATTTGAGGCCGCAGGAACGCATCAGGTGGCTTTCCTTGTGACGCGCGCCGGAGCGGTCGAGTCGTTATCGGCTGAATTGAAAATTCCAGAAGCAGAAGCATCGCTATCAAGCGGTGGATGGACCTATTGGATCGTAGCGGCGGGCGTTGCAGTGCTGGTTATCGTTGCCTTCATCTTTTGGCGCTCGCGTAAGGCGGGCGCAGCTTTGATTATGCTCGGGTTGGGGTTCTTTTTCATGCAGCCCCGCGCCATTCAAGCGCACGGCGATGAAGATCATGGCGCGCCAGCAGCGCCCGACACCTCCGCTGGTGGCGTGATTGGCGGCGGAGATGCCGCAGCGCGGCTGCCAAACGGCGGCGTCTTTGCACCCAAGACCGTTCAGCGGATCATCGGCCTGCGAACAATTATTACGACGGACGGTTTTGCTACACCGTCTGCCAATCTCACCGGCCAAATCATCGCTGATCCGCGTCGCGGCGGTCTGGTGCAAAGCGCGACCGGGGGACGCGTCAGTGCAGGCGCATCTGGAATTGCGGTCATCGGACAATCGGTGCGTGCTGGACAGATATTGGCAATCATCGAACCGCCGCTTCAGGCGATAGATCGTGCATCTTTATCACGCGAGTTGGGCGATCTCGATCAACAAATCGCGCTTGCCGCCAATCGGGCGACCCGGCTTCGTCGGCTTGAGGGCGTGGTGCCGCGCCGTGAAATTGAAGAGGCATCAATCACCCTGCGCGGCCTGCAATCGCGTCGCGCAGGATTGAGTCAAGCGACATCGGCGCGTGAAGTGCTGCGTGCCCCCATCAGCGGTGTCATCTCGGTAAGCGGTGTCCGCGTCGGTCAGGTCGTTGCTGCACAAACTACGCTATTTGAAATTGTCGATCCGTCGCGTCTCTATGTCGAAGCCAATCTGTTCGACCGCCGCCCTATATCGGCTGGAGCAAGCGCGGTTGGCAAGACTAGCGACGGCGCGACATTCAATCTGGTGTTTGAAGGCGCTGGCCTTGCCGACCGGGGGCGCGCGGCACAAGGCCTTTTCCGTATTGTCGGTGCGCCGCCACGTTTGCGCATTGGCGAAAGCGTAACGATTGCGGCACCACTGGGCGAGCAGGTCGCAGGTGTCATTGTGCCGCGTGCTGCGCTAATCAGCGGTTCAAATGGGTTGACATCTGTGTTCGTCAAAACGCGCGCCGAAGGCTTTGCCTTGCGCAACGTGACCACCGCGCCTGTTGACGCTAGCAGTGTCGCGATACTCTCAGGGGTTAAAGCAGACGAGCGTGTGGTGACAATCGGGGCAACTCTGCTCGGCCAGGTTCGCTAAGCATGTTCGACGCCATCGTCGCCTTTTCGTTGCGCAACCGGATACTGGTCCTGTTTGCAGCGATTGCGCTGGTTGCGATGGGGCTGGTGTCGGCAAGCCGGCTGCCGGTTGACGTCCTGCCCAATCTCAATCGTCCAGTCGTAACAATACTGACTGAGTCGCCGGGCCTCGCACCACCCGAAGTCGAAACTTTAGTAACCCGCCCAATTGAAACGTCGATGAGCGGTGTTCCCGGGGTTGAACGGGTTCGGTCGGTTTCCGGCATCGGACTTTCAGTGGTCTACGTCGAGTTTGACTGGAGCGAAGACGTCTTTCGCGCACGCCAACAAGTGGCAGAGCGGTTGACGCTCGTGCGCGAGCAAATACCGCCGGGAACAGTTCCCCAGATGGGTCCGGTGACGTCGATCATGGGCGAGATCATGCTTGTCGCCATCCCTTATGGCAAAGCCAGCCCGATGGAAGCGCGCGAGATTGCTGATTTTCAGATCCGACCCCGCCTGCTCACTATACCTGGCGTTGCACAGGTTATCCCGATTGGCGGCGAAGTGAGGCAATACCGCGTGTCGCCCGATCCGGCCGCAATGGCGGCGCAGGGTATAACGCTCGACCAGATTGATCGGCAGTTGCGCGAGTTCGGCACCAACAGCGGCGGCGGTTTCGTCGATCAGTTTCAAAAGGAGTATCTGATCCGGGGCGTAGCGCAGACAACACGGATCGACGATCTACGCGCGCTGGTCGTTGGCGAAAGTGCGAACGGCCCTGTGCGACTTTCGCAGGTAGCCTCGGCCGACTTTGCGGCCGGTTTCCGGCGCGGCGAGGCCGGTTATGACGGCGCGCCAGCGGTGGTGATTGCCGTGCAGAAGCAGCCAACCGCAGATACAATAGCGGTAACAACGCAGGTGGAGGCTGCCCTAAAGGAAATAACCGCGACTCTGCCGGACGGCATTAGCGCCGACAAGGTCCAGTTCCGCCAAGCCAATTTCATCGAAACGTCGATTGGCACGCTTCAGAAAGTTTTGATCGAAGCTGCAATCGTCGTGGCAATCGTCCTTTTCCTGTTTCTCCTCAACACCCGCACCACAGCAATTTCGCTTATATCGCTACCGATATCGATTTTAATCACGGCCATTGTGTTTTCCATTTTTGGCCTGTCGATCAATACAATGACGCTGGGTGGACTGGCGATTGCGATCGGCGAATTGGTAGATGATGCCGTCGTTGACGTGGAAAATGTGTTTCGGCGTTTACGCGAGAATGCGGCATTGCCCGAACCGAAATCATCGCTTGTCGTCATCGCCCATGCGTCGGGTGAGGTGCGTTCGGGCATTGTCTATGCCACCGCAATCATCATCCTAGTCTTTCTGCCGTTGTTCTTCTTGGGCGGCGTGGAAGGACGCCTGTTCGCCCCGTTAGGGCAAGCCTATATCGTGTCGATCCTCGCTAGCTTTGTCACCGCCGTTACACTGACACCTGTTCTGTGCTATTATTGGCTGCCCAAGATTGCGCAGATTCATGCCGAGCGCGAGTCCGGTTTGGTGACACGCCTTAAACAGGCGAATGCGTGGATACTCGATTGGGGCTTTGCCCGCGTGCGCGGTATTTCAATCGCGGCTGGCATTGTCAGTGTCCTCGCTATCGGCGGTGCCTTATTGCTGCCCCGTGCATTTCTGCCGACGTTTAACGAAGGTAGCTTTGTTGTCGGCTTTCAGCTCGAACCCGGAATTTCGCTCGAAGCCTCAAGCCAATTGGCGGCGACCGCAGAAAAGCTCCTGCTCCAAATACCGCAGGTTGAAAGCGTCAGTCGCCGGACAGGGCGGGCCGAACTCGATGAACATGCGGAGGGTGTGCATTCAAGCGAACTCGACGTGGCCCTGAAACCCGATACCGAAGATCGAGACGCGGTTGCTGAAACCATCCGCAAGCAATTAGCCATATTGCCCGGTTCTATCTCGGTTGGTGCGCCCATCGGTCACCGGCTCGATCATTTGCTCTCCGGCGTGCAAGCGCAAATTGTCATAAAGATATTCGCAGAAGATTTGGACGCCGCGCGGGCCAGTGCCGAGCAGTTGCGTGCCGCTGCTGTCGAGATTCCCGGCGTCGTCGATTTGCGGGTCGAAAAGCAGGTGCGCGTGCCGCAACTCGACCTGCGGATCGATTATGAGAGGGCAAGCAGTTACGGCATTACGCCCGCAGCAGTGTCCGACGCGATTGCAACATTATCCAACGGCAAGATTGTCAGCCGCGTCGTTGATGGCCTCAAACGTTACGATGTTGTTCTGCGGCTCCCCGATGAAACACGCACGACTGCGGCCCTTGCCGATCTGCTGATCGAAACGCCCAGAGGGCCGGTTCCTTTGCGCAACTTGGCGGAAATCGTAGAAACGGATGGCCCTAACCAAATATTGCGCGAAGGCGGAAAACGCCGGATCGTGGTTTCCGCAAACGCAGAACCGGGTGCAAATCTGGGCAGCATCGTGACCGCGATTGAGGCGGAAGCTGCCAAACTCAAACTGCCTGTTGGCGGTTTTGTCCGCGTCGAGGGCCAATTCGAGGCACAGCGCGAAGCGGCGTTTACAATTGGCGGCCTGTCGCTTGTTTCATTCGGTTTGATCTTCGTTCTTCTGTTCACACGGTATCGTTCGGCCAGGATCGCGCTGATCATCATGGCTGGTGTCCCAATGGCACTGGTCGGGTCGGTGCTAGCACTTGCGCTTGCAGGATTACCGCTTTCGGTCGCCAGCATGGTCGGGTTCGTTACGCTCACCGGCATTGCTTCACGCAACGGTATTTTGAAAGTCAGCCACTATATCAATCTAGTGCTTCATGAAGGCGAGACATGGGGCGATGCAATGATCATTCGTGGCACGCTCGAACGGTTGACGCCTGTGCTCATGACCGCTCTTGCCGCAGGCCTTGCGCTTACCCCCCTGCTCATCGGAGCGGATGAACCTGGAAAAGAGATCCTTCATCCGGTTGCGGTGACGATCTTTGGCGGCCTGTTGTCAGCAACATTACTCGACGCGCTCATTACGCCAATCCTGTTCCGTCTATTTGGTCAGGCACCGCTTGAACGCATTGTCGATGAAGCCCGCCAATCTGGTAACTTACGGGCTTATTAGCCCTCAACCCAAGGATATTCCCTATGAGAAAAGCATTATTACTCCTTGCCGCGTCAGCTTTTGCGCTTAGCGCCTGCGGCGAAAAGAAGCATGATGATGGCCATACTGATGCAGATCATGCCGCAATTGCTGCCAAGGAAGCTACAGGCGGTGAACATGCCGGAATGGATATGGGCGAAGCTAGTCATCATCACGGGGCTGCGACTCTCAAAGTTGCAATGGCTCCCGCCGGTGCTTTTACACCGGGCAAGCCGCAATCGGTGACACTTACTTTGACCGACGTAAAGACCGGCGCGCCGATTGGCCCCGATCAACTGGCGCTTGCGCACACAAAGAAGCTGCATTTGCTCATCATTGATGAAAGTCTGACCGATTATCAGCATATTCATCCTATCGCAGGTGCGAAGCGGGGCGACTGGACGTTCAGTTTCACGCCTAAATTTGGCCGGAAATACCGTGTGTGGGCCGACTCAACGCGCAAAGATGGCGATCAGGAATATGTGTTTGCTGACATGATTGCCGGGTCAGAGAAAGCGCCTGCGCCTGACGCAAAGCCAGTTGTCACCGCAGAAATGGGCGGTCTCAAGTTCGCACTCTCGTTTGCCGGCCCCGTAAAAGCTGGCGAAGGCGTCATGGGTAGTGTCGCAATTGTCGATGCGAAATCCGGCCAGCCCTTCACCCAGTTGCAACCTATCATGGGCGCATTTGGTCATGTTGTGGCCTTTTCACGCGACTGGAGTTCAATCGAACACGTCCACCCGCAAGGCACCGAGCCTAAATCTGACAGTGAACGTAGCGGACCGGTTGTTGGCTTCCATATGGAACCCAAGAACGGCGGTATCATGAAGATATTCGTCCAGATCATGGCCAATGGCCGCGAAGTGATCGTGCCGTTTACCGTGAATGTAAGCGCATAAGGGAGCAAAAACGAAGAGAGCAATTTTGATCGTTCAATCGCCCCGATTGCACGAAATTGCTTGGCCGAAGTTAATACAAACAGGCGGCGCAAATTAGCACCGCCTGTTTGTACCTCACCGCGCAGGCAAGCATTTTGTGGAGACCGGCAATGAATTCAAGTGATCACTCGTTGCACAAACCGGCGACTAATACGGCTCCGTCAGAATCGACGAACATGGCGGTCGATCCCGTCTGCGGAATGACAGTCGATCCGGCAAAGACAGCACATCATGCCACCCACGACAGTGCTGACTATCATTTTTGCAGTGCGGGGTGTCTGGCTAAATTCACCGCAGACCCGGCCAAATATCTGTCCACTACCGCGCGCCCAGAACCCGTCGCCGCGCCGGGAGCTATGTGGATATGCCCTATGCACCACGAAATCCGACAGCAAGGGCCGGGAACATGCCCTATTTGCGGGATGGCGTTGGAGCCTGAAGAGCCTTCATTGGATGATGCGCCAAACCCCGAGCTGGTGGATTTTACGAAGCGTTGGTGGGTGTCGGCGGCGCTGGCAGTGCCACTGCTGATCCTGACGATGGGAACAGAATTTCTCAGACTGCATTTGGTCGATCCCGCCTATTCGCCGTGGATTCAATTGGCGCTGACTGCACCGATTGTCTTGTGGGCAGGCTGGCCGTTTTTCACGCGCGGATGGACATCAATCGTCACGCGAAAACTAAATATGTTCACCCTGATCGCCATCGGTGTCGGCGCAGCATTCCTATACAGCGTGGTTGCGACCTTTGCACCGGGCCTGTTCCCCGCGACCTTCAGAATGCACGGCGGCATGGTGCCAGTCTATTATGAAGCGGCTGGCGTGGTCGTGGCGCTCGTGTTGCTTGGACAAGTGTTGGAGCTGCGCGCAAGAGCCGCAACCGGCAAGGCAATCCGTGCGCTACTCAATCTCGCGCCAAAAACCGCACGGCGCATAAATGCTGACGGAACCGAAACCGAAATTCCTTTATCCGACGTTCACACAGGCGATCGCCTGCGCGTTCGTCCAGGCGAAGCCGTCCCGGTGGACGGCGTGGTGATCGAAGGCCGTTCATCTGTCGATGAGTCGATGTTGACGGGCGAACCTTTGCCGGTCGCTAAGGAAGCGACCAGCGCGCTGACGGGCGGCACGGTCAATGGCACCGGTAGCATTGTCATGGAAGCACAAGCGGTCGGCAGCGATACCATGCTGGCGCGCATCGTTCGTATGGTAGCCGAAGCGCAGCGCAGCCGCGCGCCGATACAAGCCGTCGCCGACCGGATTTCAGGCTGGTTCGTTCCGTTGGTGATTGCCATTGCCATACTGTCCTTCGCGGTCTGGAGCCTCGTTGGCCCCGAACCGCGTATCGGCCATGCGCTGCTCAACGCCATTGCCGTTCTCATCATAGCCTGCCCCTGTGCACTGGGATTAGCTACGCCAATGTCGATCATGGTGGCAACCGGACGCGGTGCACATGCTGGCGTTTTGGTCAAACATGCCGAAGCGCTGCAAGCTTTCGAGAAAGTCGACACTTTGGTCATCGACAAGACTGGCACGCTCACTGAAGGTAAACCCAAGCTGGTTGCCATCCAAACAAGCGGCGGCATGGACGAAAACGAATTTCTGGCGCTTGTTGCAGCCGTCGAAGCGCGCTCGGAGCATCCGCTGGCTCATGCCATTGTGAGTGCCGCACAGGAGCGCAAGCTGACGCTAGATGAGCCGGAGAATTTCGAGGTTCAGGTCGGCGCGGGCATAAGCGCCCAAGTCGGCGGGCGCGCTGTCGTAATTGGCAATGCCGCACAGATGCAGCGCATCGGTGTTGATCCAACTCCCCTCAATGAAGCTGCTGAAACCCGACGCCGCGAGGGTGCGGGCGTGATGCTGATCGCGGTTGATGGCAAACTTGCAGGATTGGTCGCTGTTGCCGATCCCATTCGTGCCAATGCGCGCGAAGCCATTGAGGCGCTTCGAAAACACGGCCTGCGCGTTATCATGCTTACCGGCGACAATCCGACGACCGCGCAAGTCGTTGCCGACGCGGTTGGCGGGCTAGACGGTGTTCATGCCGAGCTCAAACCTGACGACAAGGCACGCATCGTCGGCGAACTCAAAGCAGCAGGCGCTAAGGTCGCAATGGCGGGCGACGGGATCAACGATGCACCGGCACTTGCCGCTGCCGATGTCGGTCTTGCGATGGGAACCGGCACCGATGTTGCGATTGAGAGCGCAGGGATCACGCTCACGAAGGGCGACCTTGCAGCCGTAGTCCGCGCCCGCGCTCTTGCCAAAGCAACGATGCGCAATATCCGGCAAAACCTGTTCTTCTCGTTCCTGTTCAACGGCGTCGGCGTTCCGGTGGCGGCTGGCGTGCTTTACCCCGTGTCTGGCATCCTGATGTCACCGATGATTGCAGGAGCCGCTATGGCGCTATCATCATTTACTGTCGTGATGAACGCGCTTCGGCTCAATCGGGTGAAGCTGTAACGATTCACGGTTATAAGGCGAATTGACAATTATAGCCTATCCGCCCATTTTAGGTATCGAATGAAAACGCTGTTACGCCATCTCTTGTTGCTTGGGGCCATGTTTGGCCTCTTGTGGCAGGGCGTGGCCTATGCGTCGCCGCCTTGCGCTGAAATGCAGCAGGAGCAGAGCGCCGCCGCCTCGTCGATGGCGGGCATGGCGGATTGCATGGAAGCCGAAAAGCAATCGCGCGACAGTGCGCCGCCCTGCAAGGATATGAAGGCTGGCTGCTTTGCGATGGTCGGCTGCACGTCGCTGGTGGGGCTTGGCGCATTGCCAATTGCCGTTGATGCGCCGGTCAGCACCACTTCTTCCTTTGACTTGGCTGCAAGCCCGGTCCTGATCGGGCGCAACGAAGCTCCCATACCCGATCCCCCCTCTATCCTTGGCTGAACCAACCGGCGTTCGGCAGCTTTGATGCTGCTGCGGGCGCAAAATTGATTCAACTAAGGATATTCAACATGAAAATTTTACTGACAATCGCCGCAACAC
>LSKF01000094.1 GCA_001556995.1 Erythrobacteraceae bacterium CCH12-C2 | reverse complement strand
CCGCCGTCTCGTGCCCGCCAAGCCCAGTCCGGAAATCGCAGGCAAGACCAGCTTGCTCGATCTTTCGGAGAAGGTTTGCCGCTGGCCGATGGGCCACCCCGGCGAGCCTGACTTCCACTTCTGCGGCGAGCCAGTGAACCCCGGCTTTCCCTATTGCGTCGAGCATTGCGGCCGCGCCTATCAGGCACAGCTACCGCGCGGCGTGCGCCGCCCGCCCCCGCCGCTGCCATTTGGCGGTCCGCGGGTGCGCTAAGGCTGCGTAGCGGGGTGACTCGCGCGGTTCGCCTCTGCGCCGCGGTTGCTGCGGCCGGCCTGATTACGCAACCTGCCGCCGCTCTGGCCGAGTTGCCTGAGCCGGTACGCGCAATGATTGATGCTGCCATTGCCACGGGCGATGAGGCCAAGGTGCGCGTCGTCGCCGAGCTCGCTCGCGCGACCAACCCCGCAGACGTCACTGAAATCGATGCGATCATCGGCAGGTTCGACACCGAACTTGCCGCCCGCAAAGCTGCCGAAGCCGCAGCGCGGCAGGCCGAGCTGCGCAAGTCGGGCGTATTCGAAAACTGGAAAGGCACGGGCGAGTTCGGTGCCTTTCGGGCGACGGGAAACACGTCGAACACCGGGGTATCGCTTGGCATCACACTCGACCGGCAGGGTATCGACTGGCGCCACCGGTTTACGGGCCGCGATGATTATCAGCGCGCAAACGGTGTCACCACCCGCGAGCAGTTTCTCGCACGGTACGAACCCAATGTGAACGTATCGGACCGGTTCTATGTCTATGCCCTTGCGCAGTATGAGCGAGACCAGTTTCAAGGCTTTCTAGCACGCTACGCCATCTCGGGCGGGATGGGCTATCAGGCGCTCAAGAAGGACGACATCCAGCTCTCGCTCAAGGCGGGTCCTGCCTACCGCGTCACGGAGTTCGCCGACGGGCGCAGCGAAAGCCGGATCGCCGGTCTGATCGGCATCGATTTCGACTGGAACATCACCGATCGTCTGAAGCTGACGCAGGACACCAACGCCGTCGCCGAGACGGGCGGTTCGGCGATTGCGATCATCGATTCGCGCAACACCTCGATCGATCTCACCACCGGGCTTGAAGCGGCAATTGCCCGCACGCTGAAGGCGCGCTTCTCCTATGCGGTTGAATACGACAGCAATCCGCCGCCTGGCGCGGTGCAGACCGACACGCTGAGCCGGGTGACGCTGATCTACGATTTCTGAGCAAACCAGATGATGTGATGCGCGCCCTTGTTGCCCGGGCGCGAACGGACATTCCCTTCGGTCACCGTCAGGCCCGTATCGTAAAGTCGCTTGCGGAATGCCGGATCCGGTCCGGCTGACCACACGGCCAGAATCCCCCCCGGCGCAAGCGCATCGCGGGCCTTGGCAAGGCCGGTGCGCGAATAGATGCGGTTATTGGCGTCGCGCACGATCCCGTCGGGGCCATTATCGACATCGAGCAGGATCGCATCGAACTTGGCGCAGGTGCCATCATTGGCATCGTCGATCAGCGCGGCGACATCGCAGATCTTGAGGTCGAGACGCGGGTCCGACAGGCCCTCGCCCGTTAAACCTGCCATCGGCCCCTTGGCCCAATCGATGATCGCCTCGGAAATCTCCGCGACTACGATCTGCGCTTTCGGGCTGAGCTTCGCCGCCGCTGCACGGTAGGTGAAGCCCATGCCATACCCGCCGATCAACAGCCGTGCATTGTCCTTGCCCAGCCGATCAATTGTGAGGTCGGCGAGCTGTTCCTCCGAAAAGCGCATCCGCGTGCTCATGAGCTCATTGCGCCCCATTACGATCATGAAATGACCGGCGTGGCTGTAGAGCTCGAGGAGGACGCCGTCTTCGATCTGGGCGGTGTCGATCAGTTCACGCTGGAGCATTCCTAGGGCCTTAACTGAAAGGCCGCCCGGACTGAACCGGGCGGCCTTCTTTTTCTCACCCGTCATCCCAGCGTAAGCTGGGACCTAGGGCCTCAAAGAACTGCGCTTGCTGCTCTAGGCCCCAGCTTACGCTGGGGTGACGAGAGCGCGCTTGGCTTAGTCCTTCAGGAAGTCAGGCAGTGCTGCCGGACCGCTGTCGCGCTCGCGGCCACCACGGTCGCCGCCGCGGTCACGTCCGCCACGGTCGCCGCCACGTCCACCACCCTTGGGGCCACGACGGTCGCCGCGATCACCACGGTCGCCGCGCGGTTCGCGCGGTTCGCGCGGCGGGCGGGTGTCTTCGAGCTCTTCGCCGGTTTCCTGATCGACAACGCGCATCGACAGGCGAACCTTGCCGCGCGGATCGATCTCGAGCACCTTCACCTTTACTTCCATGCCTTCGGAAACGACATCGGTCGGCTTCTCAACCCGCTCGTTGCGCATTTCCGAGACGTGGACGAGGCCGTCCTTGCCGCCCATGAAGTTCACGAACGCGCCGAAATCGACGATGTTCACGACCTTGCCGTTGTAGATTTTGCCGACCTCGGCTTCCTCGACGATGCCGAGAATCCACTTCTTCGCCGCTTCGATCTCCTCGACGTTGCTCGACGAGATCTTGATCACGCCTTCATCGTCGATGTCGACCTTGGCGCCGGTTTCGGCGACGATCTCGCGGATCACCTTGCCGCCGGTGCCGATGACGTCACGGATCTTCGACTTGTCGATCTGGATCGTCTCGATGCGCGGGGCGTGCTTGCTGACTTCGGTGCGCGCACCGGTCAGCGCCTTGGCCATCTCGCCCAGGATATGCTGACGTCCGGCTTTGGCCTGCTCGAGCGCCTTGGCCATGATCTCCTGCGTGATGCCGGCGACCTTGATGTCCATCTGCATCGTGGTGATGCCGTTCTCGGTGCCAGCGACCTTGAAGTCCATGTCGCCGAGGTGGTCTTCATCGCCCAGAATGTCCGAGAGGACGGCGAATTCATCACCTTCAAGGATCAGGCCCATGGCGATGCCGCTGACCGGAGCCTTCACCGGCACACCGGCGTCCATCATCGACAGACAGCCGCCGCACACCGTCGCCATCGAGGACGAGCCGTTCGACTCGGTGATGTCCGACAACACGCGGATGGTGTAGGGGAAGTCTTCCTTGCTCGGCAGCACGGGGTTCAACGCGCGCCAGGCGAGCTTGCCGTGACCGACTTCGCGGCGCCCCGGCGCGCCGAAGCGGCCCACTTCACCGACCGAATAGGGCGGGAAGTTGTAGTGCAGCATGAAGCTGGAATAGCTGAGGCCTTCCAGACCATCGATCATCTGCTCGGAATCCTTGGTACCGAGCGTGGTAGTGCAGATCGCCTGGGTCTCGCCGCGGGTGAACAGCGACGAGCCGTGGGTGCGCGGCAGGAAGCCGACGATGGCTTCGATCGGGCGCACCTGATCGAGCTTGCGGCCGTCGATGCGCTGGCCATCCTTGAGGATCGCGGTGCGCACGATTTCAGCTTCGAGCTTCTTCATCAGCTTGCCCGCGACCATCTGCGTCTGGCCGCCTTCGTCAGCAAACGCCGCCTTGGCCTTGGCCCGGGCTTCGTTGAGCATGTTCGAGCGGGCCGACTTGTCAGTGACCTTGTAGGCCGCCGCGATATCAGCGCCGATCAGGTCCTTGAGCTTGGCCTTCATGTCCGCAGTGTTGTCGCTGAGATCGACGGTCCAGGGATCCTTGGCGGCCTGTTCAGCAAGGCTGATGATCGCGCCGATCACGTTGCGGATTTCGTTGTGCGCGAACATCACCGCGCCGAGCATTTCGTCCTCGGTCAGTTCCTTGGCTTCGGATTCGACCATCATCACCGCTTCTTGCGTCGCGGCAACAACCAGATCGAGCCGGCCTTCAGCCAGGGCCTTGTCCTGCTTGGGGTTGAGGACATATTCGCCATCGATGTAGCCGACGCGCGCAGCGCCGATCGGGCCCATGAAAGGCACGCCCGAGATGGTCAGCGCCGCCGACGCCGCGATCATCGCGACGATATCGGCTTCGGTCTCGCCGTCAAACGACAGGACCTGCGCGATCACGTTGATTTCGTTGTAGAAACCTTCGGGGAACAGCGGGCGGATCGGACGGTCGATCAGACGGCTGACGAGCGTTTCCTTCTCGGTCGCGCCGCGCTCACGCTTGAAGAAGCCGCCCGGGATGCGCCCGGCGGCAGAGAACTTTTCCTGATAGTGGACGGTGAGGGGGAAGAAGTCTTGGCCTTCCTTCACCGACTTGGCGGCGGTCACGGCGCACAGCACCACGGTTTCGCCATAGGTCGCCAGAACGGCGCCATCAGCCTGGCGGGCAATACGCCCGGTTTCCAGAGTGAGGGTCTTGCCGCCCCACTCCAGCGATACGGTTTTCGTGTCGAACATTAGTTTTCCTTCTGAACCCGCGCGGCCGCATTGCCGGGCGGGGCCTCTTGTGCCGGGGAAACGACCGTCCCGGTCCGGTGCGGGGCACTGGTTTGGCCCCAAGGCTTGGCAGACCGGATGCTTGCCAAGCCCCAAATGCAAGAAAGGCGGCCCTTGAGCCGCCTTCCCGCAAAACTCTTACTTACGCAGGCCCAGCTTCTGGATCAGCGCGTTGTAGCGCTCGACATCCTTCTTCTTGAGATAGGCGAGCAGCGTGCGACGCTTGTTGACCATCATGAGAAGGCCGCGGCGCGAGTGGTTGTCCTTGTGGTGATCCTTGAAGTGCTCGGTGAGGTTGCGGATACGCTCGGTGAGGATCGCGACCTGGACTTCGGGGCTGCCAGTGTCCTTGGGATCACGGGCATTGGACGAAATGATTTCCTGCTTCTTTTCGGCGGTCACCGACATAGGTTTTCTCTCTTACTCAGCGACATCGGGAAGGTTGAACCCCCGCACGACCGTGGCCGTGCCATCCGTGATTTCCATCAGCGCGACCGGGACTGTACCCAGTTTCGCAAGATAAAGCCCGGATGATTGGGGCATGTCAGACAGGACCCGGCCCTGACGGACCGCCTGCGCGCTTGTCTGATCAAGGTGAAGGGCCGGGATGTCGTCCAGCCCCGCCTCTAGCGGCAGGAGGAGGTCTTCAAGGCCCCGGCCCTTAGCGCTTTCCTCCAACAAGTCCAGCGAAATCGCTTGTTCCTGCAGGAAGGGGCCTGCCTTTGTGCGACGCAGATAGGTGACATGGCCGCAGGTGCCGAGGGAATGGGCGATATCCCGTGCAAGGCTGCGGATGTAGGTGCCCTTGGAGACGTGGGCGATGAGGGTGATGCCATCCAAACCCGTTCGCCCTGAGCTTGTCGAAGGGCTGTCCTTAACCTCTGGAGTAAAGTGCAGGGCTTCGACAAGCTCAGCCCGAACGGAGAGAGAGTAAATCGTCACCGCCCGCGCCTTCAGCTCCACCGCCTCCCCGGCCCGCGCCCGGTCATAGGCGCGTTGGCCATCGACCTTGAGCGCGGAATAGGCTGGCGGAATTTGTTCGATTGGCCCGGAGAAACGCGAAAGCACTGCTTCCGCAGCGGCCAGCGAGGGGCGCACTTCGCTGGTGGAGATCACCTCACCCTCAGTGTCGAGCGTCGACGTCTCCGCCCCGAAGGCAATCGTGAATTCATAGATCTTGCTCGCATCGAGCATCCGCCCCGCAAGCTTGGTCGCCTCGCCCAGCGCGATGGGCAGCACGCCTTCGGCCAGCGGATCGAGCGTGCCGCCGTGACCGACCTTGGTCTTGGCATAGCCGTTCTGCCGCAGCACCCGCTTGACCGCGCTCACGCCTTGGGTCGAGCCCATCCCGCGTGGCTTGTCGAGGATCAGCCAGCCCGACAGGGGCGAGGCAGCGGGCGGCTTCGTCGTCACGCGATCAGCGCGGCGATCCAGTCCGCCAATGCGAGATACAGACCCATCATCGCAGCCACGGGCGGCATCAGGAGATTGCCGAGCCAGCTGGTGCCAAACAGCCAGCTCGCCCCGATCAGCACCAGCAGCAGCGCCATGCCGATCCCCTGCAACCGCTCCCACACCGCCCGCATACGATCAGGCAACAACCCGCCGACGATGTGCGAACCATCGAACGGCGGGATCGGCAGCAGGTTGAACAGGCCGAGGAAGATGTTGACGAGGATGAAATAGAACAGGCCTGTCGCGAGCCACACGGGCTCACCTGTCCGGTCGACCAGCAGCGCCGCCCCTTCGCCGAGGCCGCCGCCCATGCCGAGCCCGGCTGGCATGGTCAGGCCGAGCGCCAGCGCTCCCAAAGTCGCGAGCACGAAGTTGCTGCCCGGCCCGGCGGCCGCCACCGCCATCATCCCGTAGCGCGGGTTGTTGAGCCGCCACTTGTTGACCGGCACCGGCTTCGCCCAGCCGAACACCGGCCCGCCCAGCAGCGCCAGCGCGCCCGGCACCAGCAAGGTGCCGACAGGATCAACATGCGCGAGCGGGTTCAAGGTCAGCCGTCCGCGTTCGCTCGCAGTCGGATCGCCCAGCGCTTTGGCGGCGTAGCCATGGGCCACTTCGTGAAAGACGATGGCGATCACCATCGCCGGGATCAGCACCAGCGCCAAGGAGAGGGTTTCGGTCATGCGAGGTCACATAGGAACGCTGGCGGGCGAAAGCCAGTAGGGAGCGCGATCAGGTGCCGCCCAACGCTTCGGAAAAGTGCTTGCGGCACAGCGCCAGATAGCGGTCATTGCCGCCAATCTCGGTCTGCTTCCCCTCGCGGACCGCAGCGCCGCTTTCATCGACCCGGAGGTTCATCGTCGCCTTGCGCCCGCAGTGGCACACGGCCTTGAGCTCGACCAACGCATCGGCGATGCCGAGCAGCACGGCCGATCCCGGGAACAGCGCCCCCTGAAAATCGGTCCTCAGCCCATAGCACAGCACCGGAATGCTTCGCTCATCCGCCAGCCGGGCGAGCTGCCACACCTGCGCAGGGATAAGGAATTGCGCCTCGTCCACCAGCACGCAATCGAGCGGGGTTGCTGCATGCACCGCACTGACCTCGGCCCACAGATCGGTATCGGGGTGAAACAGGCGCGCCTCGCGCTCCAGCCCGATCCGGCTCTTGACCAGCCCGCCCGACCTGCTGTCGAGCGCCGCCGTCCAAAGCATGGTGTGCATCCCCCGCTCGCGGTAATTGAAATCCGCCTGGAGCAGGTGCGAGGATTTGCCTGCGTTCATGCTGGCATAGTAGAAATAGAGCTTCGCCATCGCGCCAGCCTAACCCTTCGCCGCATAGAGGGCGAGGCGGGGTTGAACCTTTTGCCCCGTTCGTGCGTATCTATCTTTGGATGACCACAATGATGAACCTCATGCGCTTTGTGCTGCTGCCGCTCGCGGCGCTGTTTGCGCTGGCGAATACGGCTGTGGGCACGCCGCAGCGCTACACGCTCGACGCAGGCGCCAGCAATGTTGCGGCCAAGGTGCCGTTCTTCGGCCTCGCCAGCAAGACCGCGCGCTTCCCACGGATGGAGGGCGCGGTCACCATCGTTCCCGGCGCGCCCGAGCGGGCGGTGATC
The DNA here is from genome assembly GCA_001556995.1 of Erythrobacteraceae bacterium CCH12-C2. GTDB lineage: Bacteria > Pseudomonadota > Alphaproteobacteria > Sphingomonadales > Sphingomonadaceae > Erythrobacter. The sequence goes on along the minus strand of LSKF01000094.1, from coordinate 114,313 downwards.
GATGTGACGTTTGATGCGACCGCGATCGAGGCCCCGGACTCGGTGACGCTGGCGCGGCTGCGCGGTGACAAGTTCTTCTGGGTCGAGAAATATCCCAGCGTGCGCTTCGTCGGCCGGTCGCTCAAGCTGACAAGCCCGACGCGCGGCACGGTGGCGGGCGAACTCACCGCGCGCGGGATCACCCGGCCGCAGACGCTCACCGTGACCTTCGACGCCGACCCGCTGGCACAGGTGGGTAAGCCGGTGAGCTTCACGGGCACCACCACCATCGACCGGCGCCAATTCGGGATGAAGGCCTATCAGCTGATCGTCGGCAACAAGGTCGACATTACCCTGAAAGCGCGGATGGTGCCGCGTTGAGGCAAGCTGCGTCTTGAAAGCCCTTCCCCTTGGGGAAGGGTTGGGATGGGGGTTCGACCCCTCGAATGGCAGAGCCCCCACCCCAGCCCCTCCCCGAGGGGAGGGGGGATGGAAGCGCGATGCGCCCCCGTGTCTATTCTTCCTCGTTCTCGCCCAGATCGCGGGCCACCTTGGGATCGCGCAGCAGCGCTTCGATCCGGTCGGCCTCGGCAAAGCTTTCGTCCTTTCGGAACCTCAGCTTGGGCGCGAACTTGAGGCCGAGGCGCTGGGCGACCTCGCGCTGGAGGAAGGCGGTGTTCTGGCGCAGCGCATGCACCACCTCGTCCTCGCCTGCCCCCATCAGCGGCTTGATATAGGCCACCGCGTGGCGCAGGTCGGGCGTCATGCGCACTTCGGTGACCGAAATGTGCGACGCGCTCACCACATCATCATGCACTTCGCCGCGCGCCAGCAGTTCGGACAGGATATGCCGCACCCGCTCGCCGACCTTGAGCACGCGGACCGATTGCTGTTCGGGGGTGAAGGGGGCCTTTGCCATCAGCGCTCGAGCCCCGTGCGTTCGGGCGTCGGCTTCGGCGTCGGGATTGCGGTGGAGGTCGCGCGGGCATGGATCGTGCCGTCCTCACCGCGAAGCTCCCCTTCAAGGAAGACCACGCGCTGGCCCGCCTTCACCACCCGGCCAGTGCCGATGATGGTCGCGCCTTCAGGGATCAGGCGGATGAGGCTCATCGAAATCTCGAGGTTGAGCGGTGCCATGACGCCGCCGGTCGCCGCGACATAGGCATAGCCCATCACATCATCGAGATAGCCCGCGACCAAGCCCCCCTGCACGCCCCCGCGCCAGGTGCACATCTCGCGCTTCACGGTAAAGCGCATGGTCGCGGTCTGGGTCGCTTCGTCAAAGCTGACGAATTGCGAACCCAGAAGCGCGGTGTGGGGGGATTGGGCCCATGAGCCCTCTCCCGGTTCATAGTCTCGCATAGCGACCGATCCCTGGCGGCTTACAGCGTCCGCTCACGCTCCTCGACCGAGAAGACTTCGAGGTTGTCGCCCGGCTTGATGTCGTTGGTGTCTTCCAGCACCACGCCGCATTCCAGCCCTGCGCGCACTTCGTCCACATCGTCCTTGAAGCGCCGCAGCGAGGCGATCTTGGTCGCGGAAACGATAACGTCCGCGCGGGTGAGACGCGCAAACAGTCCCTTGCGGATCGCGCCTTCCAGAACCAGCAGACCCGCTGCCTTGTCCTTCTTGCCCGCGGGGAACACCTGCTTGACCTCGGCCCGGCCGACCACGGTTTCGATCCGCTCCGGCCCAAGCTCGCCCGCCATCTCCTTGGCGATGGCATCGGTGAGGTGATAGATGACGTCGTAATACATCATCCGCACATTATCGCGCTTCAAGAGGTCACGCGCCTTGGCGTTGGGGCGGACGTTGAAGCCGATGATCGGTGCCTTTGAAGCCCCGGCCAGCGTCACATCGCTTTCCGTGATCGCGCCCACGCCTGCGTTGAGCACGCGCACCTTGATCTCGTCGTTCGACAGATTGTGGAGCGCATTGACGATCGCTTCGACCGACCCTTGCACATCCGCACGCACCACCACCGGGAATTCGATGACGCTGGAGGCGAGGTTGTTGAACATCGTGTCGAAATTGGTCGGGGCGAGCGCGGTGCGCTTTTCCGTCGCGATTTCGAGGCGATACTTGGCGACCTCGCGGGCGCGCTGTTCGTTCTCGACCACAGTGAGGTTGTCGCCAGCGGACGGTACACCGCCCAGGCCCAGCACTTCGACCGGCATTGAGGGGCCGGCCTCGGTCAGCTGCTTGCCCTTGTCATCGACAATAGCGCGCACCCGGCCCGACTGCGTGCCGACCACGAAATTGTCGCCGCGCTTCAGCGTGCCGCGGGTCACCAGCACGGTCGCCACCGGGCCGCGGCCCTTGTCGAGCTTGGCTTCGATCACGGTCGCTTCGGCGTCGCGGTCAGGGCGGGCCTTGAGCTCAAGCAATTCGGCTTGCAGCTGGATCGCCTCGATTAGCTTGTCGAGCCCTGCCCCGGTCTTGGCCGAAACCTCGACATCCTGCACATCGCCCGACATCGCCTCAACGATCACTTCGTGTTCGAGCAGGCGTTCGCGGATCTTCTGCGGGTTAAACTCGGGCTTGTCCGACTTGGTGATCGCCACGATCATCGGCGCGCCCGCGGCCTTGGTGTGTTTGATCGCCTCGATCGTCTGCGGCATCAGCCCATCGTCGCCCGCGACCACCAGAATGACGATGTCGGTGACATTGGCCCCGCGCATCCGCATTTCGGTAAAGGCAGCGTGGCCCGGGGTGTCGAGGAAGGTGATCTTCTGCTTGTCCTTGGTGGTGATCTGGTAGGCGCCGATATGCTGGGTGATGCCCCCGGCCTCGCCCTTCACCACATCGGTCCCGCGCAGCGCATCGAGCAGGCTGGTTTTGCCGTGATCGACGTGGCCCATGATCGTGACCACCGGCGGACGCGGCTTCTGGGTTTCGATCGGGTCTTCATCACCGCTGGTGTCGATATCGACATCGCTCGCGGAGACGCGGGTGATGTTGTGGCCGAATTCCTCGACCAGCAGCTCCGCCGTGTCCTGATCGATGGTCTGGTTGACCGTGACCATCATGCCCATGTTGAACAGCGCCTTCACGAGGTCTGCGCCCTTTTCAGCCATGCGGTTGGCGAGTTCGCTGACAGTGATCGCCTCGGGGACGACCACGTCGCGCACCTGCTTTTCGCGCGGCTTGGAGGGGCCGCCCTGGCCACGGCGTTCCTTTTCGCGGGCACGCTTCAGCGCGGCGAGGCTGCGGGCGCGGCGGCCTTCATCCTCATTGAGGGCGCGTGTGACGGTGAGCTTGCCTGAACGGCGATTATCCTTGCCCTCGTCGCTCGGCGCGGCGCGCTTTTCGTCCTTCTTCTTGCCCTTGACCTCGGCGGGCCGCTTGGGCTCGGGACGCTCGACGGGGGTGAAGCGGCGCGCGGCGGGAGCCGCTTCCGCCTTGGCGGCAGACGCGGCTTCTTCGGGGGCAGAGGGAGCCTCGACGGTGGGCGCGGCTTCAGCCTCCGGGGGCGGGCTCGCGGCTTCCGTGCGGCTCTGCTGAGCCTCTTCCTCGGCGCGCTTTTCCTGTGCGCGGTTTTCCTCGGCGCGGCGACGCTCTTCTTCCTCGGCGCGCTGGCGCTCTTCGTCTTCACGCTTGCGCGCTTCTTCGGCCATCCGCAGCCGTTCTTCTTCGGCTTCCAGCTGGAGCCGCTTCACGCGCTCTTGCGGGGTCTCGCCCGCGGGAGCCGGACGGGTGGGACGCGGCGCGGGGGCCGGGGTCGGCGTGGGTGCGGCCACGACGGGTTCGGGAGCTGGCGGTGGCGGCGGCGGCGCAGCAGCTTCACCGGGCTTACCGACCAAGCGGCGACGCTTCACCTCGACCACCACCTTGTTGGTGCGGCCATGGCTGAAGGTCTGCTTGACCTCGCCCGCATCGACCGAGCGCTTGAGGCCCAGGGGTTTGCGGATGCGCTGGTTGTCGTTGTCGTCGCTCATTATCGCTCGTCAGTCCTTCACGTATTCATCAGATGTCGCCGACCGGCCCTGCGGCTGATCGGCATGGCCAGGAGCAGCCCGGCCTCGATTGTTCGTCTCGTTCGCCCGATCATTCCCGGCATATTGCACCAGCCGGGAAACCGCCTGCAGCACGCGGTTTGCCGCGCGCATGTCGCCGGGATGACCAGCAACGCCCAGGTGGACCACATTGTCGCGGCCCAATGCCACAGACAGGGCCATGCGGTCCAGTGGCAAGACCTGCCCGCGCTGGCCGGAGCCTTCGGCATCATTCCCCACGCGCCAAGCCTGATCGAGCTTGCGCCGCCCATCCTCACTGGAATCGCTCGCGTGGAGCAGCACGGCGATCCGCCCGCTGCGCGCCTGTTCCTCGATCCGCGCCGAACCGAGCACAATGTTGCCACTGCGCAATTCGAGCCCCAGCCGGTCGCCAAGGTGGCGTGCAAGCGCGGCCTCGACCCGAGCGGGCAAATCTTCAGGGATGGTCAGCGGCGCACCCTTGAAGGCGCGCATCAGGCCCTTGCGCAGTGCGCCATCAGCAAGTGCTGCTTCGAACGTCGGCCGGTCGACCCCGATCCACGCCCCGCGCCCCGGCGCCTTGGCGGCGGCATCGGGTAGGACCAATCCATCCGGCGAAATCGCCAGACGCACCAGCCCGTCCCGCGCCGAGTTGTCCCCGGTGAGGATACAGCGCCGCTCGCTTCCGGTGGGTGCCGGAAGGTCAGGCCCGTCGATGTCGGACGTCAGGCGCTCATTGGGTGGAGTCCGCATGGGCGGCCTCCTCAACTGGTTCGTCGTCGAACCAATGCGCGCGCGCAGCCATGATGATTTCGTTGCCCTGCTCTTCCGAGAGGCCATAGTCGCCGAGCACGCCGCCCTTGTCGGTCTCGCGCTGCGGACGCCGCTGCGGCGGGCCATCGGCAGCCCCGCGGCGACGCGGCGCTTCGCGCTTCTTGGCGATCAGTTCGTCGGTGGCGAGATCGGCGAGATCGTCGAGCGTCTTGATTCCCGCCTTGCCGAGCGTGACCAGCATCGCTTCGGTGAGGTGCGGGATTTCGGCGAGCGCATCTTCGACGCCCAGACCCCGGCGCACTTCGCGGTGCGCGGCTTCCTGGCGCTCGAGCGCTTCCAAGGCACGGCTCTGGAGTTCCTCAGCGAGTTCATCGTCGAAGCCTTCGATGCTCGCGAGTTCGGCGAGGTCGACATAGGCCACTTCCTCCAGCTCGGCGAAGCCTTCGGCCACCAGCAGCTGCGAGAGGGTTTCATCGACGTCGAGCTCTTCCTCGAACATCTTCGACCGCTCGGCGAATTCCTTCGAGCGCTTCTCGGAAGCTTCTTCCTCGGTCATGATGTCGATCTGGTGCCCGGTGAGCTGGCTCGCCAAGCGCACGTTCTGGCCGCGGCGGCCGATGGCCAGCGACAGCTGATCGTCGGGCACCACCACTTCGATGCGGCCATCATCTTCGTCGAGCACCACGCGGCTGACCGTGGCGGGCTGGAGCGCGTTGACCACGAAGGTCGCGGTGTCTTCCGACCAGGGGATAATGTCGATCTTCTCGCCCTGCAATTCCTGCACGACGGCCTGCACGCGGCTGCCCTTCATGCCGACGCAGGCGCCGACCGGGTCAATGCTGGAGTCGCGGCTGATCACGCCGATCTTGGCGCGGCTGCCCGGATCACGGGCGGCAGCCTTGATCTCGATGATGCCGTCGTAGATTTCGGGCACTTCCTGCGCGAACAGCTTCTTCATGAAGTCGGGGTGCGCGCGGCTGAGGAAAATCTGCGGGCCGCGGTTGTTGCGTTCCACCTTGGTGATCAGCGCGCGCACACGCTCGCCGGTACGAGCGGCTTCGCGCGGGATCTGCTGGTCGCGGCGGATCACGCCTTCTGCGCGGCCCAAGTTGACGATCACGTGGCCAAATTCGACCGACTTGATCACCCCGGTGATGACTTCGCCCTGACGGTCCTTGAACTCTTCGAACTGACGCTCACGCTCGGCATCGCGGACCTTCTGGAAGATCACCTGCTTGGCGGACTGCGCATCGATGCGCCCGAGATCGACCGGGGGCAGCGGATCGACGATGAAGTCACCCACCTTGGCGCCCGGCTGGAGCTTCTCGGCCTGCTTCAGATCGACCTGCTTGAAGTAGTCCTCGACCACGTCGACCACCTCGACCACGCGCCACAGCGTCAGATCGCCGGTCAGCGGATCGAGCTTGGCACGGATGTCGTTTTCCGCGCCGTAACGGTTGCGCGCGGATTTCTGGATCGCTTCTTCCATCGCCTCGATGACGATCGACTTGTCGATCATCTTTTCCGAGGCGACCGCGTTGGCGATCGCAAGCAGTTCAGCCTTGTTGGCGGAAATGGCACTCATCAGTCTTCTGCCTTTTCTGAATCTGTATCTTCGATGAGTTCGTCAGCCCCGCTGGTATCCAGCGGGCGGGTGGCGGCAATCAGCGCGTCGGTGAGGACGAGCTTCGCTGTGTGAACCTGTGCGAGCGGCAAGCGGACATCGCCCGCCTTGGCCTCGGTCATGTGCACCATACCATCAACAAGGCCATGCAGCACGCCCTTGTTGACGCGCTGGCCGTCATAGCCCTTGTCCATCACGATCCGCACTTCGTGCCCGGCCCAATTGGCGAAATCCTTGGGCCGGGTGAGCGGACGGTCAATGCCAGGGCTGGACACTTCGAGATGGTAGGCGCCCTCGATCAGCACTTCGCCCGCCTCTTCCGCAGCGTCGATCACGTCGGAGACACGGCGCGACAGCGCGGCGCACTGGTCGATCACCAGCTGCCCCGTGGCGGGATCTTCCGCCATAATTTGGAGCGCCATGCCGCCATCGCCAGCTTCGGAGGGCAGCATTGCCACGCGCACCAGTTCAAACCCGAGCGCACTCGCTTCGGGTTCGATCAACTGGGTCAGGCGCGCAATATCAGCCATTCATTCTCCACCGGACGCACGAGTCAGATCAAAGGCCATCGAGCCGGCCCCCGGAGGCGCCAGCATCCAAACCTTGTATCGACAATGTCGGAATGGAGCCGCAGTTAGTAGCGAAATCAGAATTTGGCAAGTGCGGAGCGCATTTTGCCGCATCAAGCACTGCGGCGCTAGATTGGGCGGTCTCCGGTATCGCCGGTCACCCACTTGCGCGCCGTCTCAATCAGGGCCCGGCGCTTGCGCTCCTCGAAGTTTTCGTTGTAGCGCCTCATATCCAGCACCAGCGCATCGCTTAGCGGCTCATCGAAGGTGAGCGCGTTAAGTCCGAACTCGCTGCGGGTAATGATCGCAAAGTGATCAATTGCACCGCATCGCAGGATCGCACCTTCGCCCTTGCGCAGCGAGTCCAGAATGGCCACCTGCGCGCCTGTCCGCGACAGGTTCATGAGGATGCAGGAATGGACCTTGTCGACCGCGATCAATTGACCGGGAAGGCTGATCCTGAGACGGGGTGCCGAGCGCCGTCCCACCGGAGCCCCAGAACCCTCTTCCCCTTCACGCTGCGGGTCAACCATGCCCTGACCGCCTAATGGGACCACCGAATCAGCTGGCGCAGCGATCCCGCCAGCCGGCGATTCGACGGTTGCGTCTTGCAGGCCCGGATCGACGACAGCCGCTCTATGCCGTTCGGGCACAACCGCGCGAGTAATGCGCATCGTCTGACGTTTGATGTCAGCGCGCATGTTGACTGACCAATCCATCAAGCATGGGACAAGCGCACATCAAGAGTAGCGCAGCGGACGACGCCTCGCCGTCGTTGGCAATGCATTTGCTGGATACAACAGGGTAAAGCATGCGAAGACGTCTCTGCGGCTGAGCACACAGCAATATTCGAAAAAAATTTCGAAACCGTTAGGAAGCATCAACAGATGCTCCCTTCTGCGCATCTTCTAATCCTGCCCTTCCATCAAGCCGTGCTTGCGGATGCAGTGGCGCAGCTGATCGTAGGTCAGGCCAAGCGCGCGGGCGGTCTGGCGCTGGTTCCAGCGGTGTTTGCCCAGCGCATGTTGAAGAATAGCGCGCTCGTGGGCGTCGACAGCCGCACGAAGATCATCGACGATATCCAGATTGGGCGCCGTCCCATCGGTTAGCGGCGCAGTGCTACCCCCTGATGCAGGTGCTGCGCTGCGGCGATGCTCGGGTTGACGGGGCCGCCACGGGCTGTCGAACGGGTCGAATTGCACATGGGCAATCGGGCTTTCGAAATCACCCCAGCGATAAACCGCCCGTTCGACCACATTGCGAAGCTCGCGGACATTGCCGGGCCAGGCATAATCCTCAAGTGCATCCATGACGTACGGGGCAAAGCCCGGCCAGCGGTCCCAATCGAGTTCCGCCGCCATGCGCCGCCCGAAATATTCTGCAAGCACGCCTACATCGCCCTCGCGCACCCGCAGGGGCGGCAAGGTGATCACTTCGAAGCTGAGGCGGTCGAGCAGATCGGCGCGAAATTCGCCGCTGGCGGCCAGCGCGGGCAGATCATCATTGGTCGCCGCCACGATCCGCACGTCGACCCGGATCGGGCGGGAGGCACCGATCCGGGTGACTTCGCCATATTCGACCGCGCGGAGCAGCCGTTCTTGCGCGCCCATGCTGAGCGTGCCGAGTTCATCGAGGAACAGGGTGCCGCGATCCGCCTCTTCAAACCGCCCGGCGCGGGCCTTGGTCGCGCCGGTGAAGGCCCCCGCCTCGTGCCCGAACAGCTCGGCCTCGATCAGGGTTTCGGGGAGCGCTGCGCAGTTCATCGTCACCAGCGGCTCGTCCCAGCGGCTCGACAGGCGGTGAAGGCGTTCAGCGATCAGTTCTTTACCTGTGCCGCGTTCGCCGATCACCAGTACAGGACGGTTCATGGAAGCCGCGCGGCTGGCGCGTTCGACCGCGTCGAGAAAGGCCCCCGATTGGCCAATGAACTGGCTTTCAAGCTTCATGTCCAAACTATAGTGAAAATCCCCAATGCTTGGCAATAGAGACCAACGTCAGGCGATCAGCTCTCCCGAAAAACGGCGCAAATCCGCCATTGTCAGAGTTTGGCACGGCGGTTGCAAAATACACGGCAAGACCACGGACACCACTTGGGAGGCCCACAATGATCAGCCGCAACACCGCCACCAGCGCCTTCTGGAGCTCGAAGCTTGGGCACGCCGCGATGGCCAGCATTGCCGCAATGGTGATGATGATCGCGCTGTCCTCGCAGATCCAGCCGGGTGCGGCCAACGCCGCCCCGATGGCCCACCCCGCTGCCGAAGTCGGCGCGATGATCGAGATTGCCTGACGTGGGCGATCCCCATGACCCCCTCGGGCCGGAGCGGCCAATGCGGGATGTCCCCCCCGCCGATACCGCCGGTGGCGCTCGCCCCACAAGCGCCAGCACGAGCGACGACGCTCCGGCCCAACCCTCGCGCCTGATCTCGTCAGGGCGGTTGTCGCGGCTTGATGAGGAAATCGAGGCCTTGCGCCGCAGCCCCACCCCGACGCAATCTGGCAGCCGCACCAGCGGTTCCGATTCTCCGCGCGCCGCGGCCCGGGACAGCGCCAGTTCGTTTCTCGATGGAGTAGCCTTCATGGGCATTTTCAGCCGCACCCGCGACATCATTGCCGCCAATTTCAACGATATGCTCGACAAGGCGGATGATCCCACGAAGATGATCCGCATGATCATCCTCGAAATGGAGGAGACCCTGGTCGAAGTGCGCGCCTCAGCCGCGCGCACCATCGCGGACCAAAAGGAAATGCACCGCCACTGCGTGAAGCTTGACCGGCTCCAGGCCGACTGGGCCGAGAAGGCGCAGCTCGCCCTGTCGAAGGACCGCGAAGACCTCGCCCGCGCTGCGCTGGTCGAGAAGAAGAAGGCCGCAGACATGGCCGACCAGCTTCGGACCGAAATCGCGGTGCTCGATGATGCGCTGCGCGCCTATGAGGACGACATCGCCAAGCTGCAGCACCGCCTGCGCGAAGCCCGCAGCCGCCAGACCGCAATCGCTGCGCGCCTCGAAAGCGCCGAAAACCGCGTCAAGCTGCGCACGTTGATGAGCACCGAACGCACCGACGAGGCGCTCGCCCGGTTCGACCAGCTCGAACGCCGGGTCGATTACGCCGAGGGCCGCGCCGATGCGCTCAAGATCGCGGAAGGCAACACCCCGTCGCTCGCCGATGAAATTGCGGCGCTCGCCGGATCGGACGCGATTGATGACGAATTGGAAGCCATGAAGAAAGCGCTCGGCAAAGACGCTTCGAGCAAAGGGGAATAAGCCATGGAAGACGTTTTTCTCGCTCTGATCATCATCCCCATGATCTTCATCGGCATGCCGTGGGTCATCCTGCACTATGTCACCAAGTGGAAAACCGCACCGACGATCACCGCCGATGACGAAGTGTTGCTCGAGGAACTCTACAACCTCGCCAAGCGGCTTGATGAACGGATGGACACCGTCGAGCGGCTGGTCGCTGCCGATGATCCGGGATTCGCGCCCGCCCGCCGCCTGATCGCCGATCAGGAGAAGGACAATCAGCAGCTGCGCGAACTCGAACAGCTGATCGCCGAAAAGAAAGGAACCCGCGCATGAACAGCCCCCGCACCACGCTTTACCGCGACAAGCACAATGGCAAGCTGATGGGCGTTTGCGCCGGGATTGCCGACTACACCGGCATCAATGTCTTCTGGATCCGGCTGGCGGCGATCGCTTCGATCTTCATGACCGGCGGCCCTTCGATCATCGCCTATTTCATCGCCGGCTTCCTGCTCAACAAGAAGCCGCCCTATCTCTACCGCGACGAAAACGAACAGAAGTACTGGCAGAGCGTTCGCCAGAGCCCGAAGCGCACTGCCCGCGAAATCCGCGCCTCTTTCCGCGACGTCGACCGCCGGCTGGCGGCGGTGGAAACCCACTACGTCAGCAGCAACCCGCGTCTGACCGCCGAAATCGAGCGGCTGCGCTGATAAAGACGACACTCTCGGGGAAGGGCTAAGAAAGATGGAATGGGGTATATTGATCCCGATCACGGGGATCGTGATGGGATGTGGCATTCCGATGGTGGTGATCTGGTCGAAGCACCAGCTCAAGGTTGCCGAACTCAAGGCAGGTGCCACCGCCGAACAGACCGCCGAGAAGGCCGCACAATATGTCGGCCAGATCCAGCGGCTCGAAGATCGGGTGCAGGTGCTCGAACGCATCATCACCGACCGCGGCTATGACATCGCAACCCAGATTGAGGCGCTGCGCGACCAGCGCCGGGTGGATGAAATGGGCATGGGCGTGCCGCTCGGCCTCGAAAAGAAGGAGCGCGTGTGATGTTCATCGAGGGACCCAGCTTCATCGTCGCCATCGTGCTGCTGTGCATGATTGGCTGGCTCGCCAACAACTGGATCCGCGCCAAGCACGGCTACCCGCTCGAAGACGAGTGGGGCGGGCTGCTCGGAATCAAGGCGCAGGGCACGACCCCCGTACTGCCCACCAACAGCGCCGAAACCCAGCGCCTTGCCGCTGAGAACAAGGCATTGCACGACAAGGTCGACGCGATGCAGGACCGCCTGGTGGTGCTCGAGAAGATCGTCACCGACCGCGGCTATTCGCTCTCCGCCGAGATCGAGGCGCTCCGCGAGAAGCCCGCGGTTGGCAAGGAGCGGGTGTGATGGAACCGGCTGACTTTCTTCCCTATCTTGGCTGGATCATCGCCGGGGCCTTCACGCTCGGTGCGGGCGGGATCCTGACCTCGTTCCAGATCACCCGGATGAAGATCAAGAACGGCTACCCGCTCGAAGGCATGTGGGGCCAGTCGTTGAAACCCGGTTCGGACAAGCATACCGCCGAGCGCGTGACGCTGCTGACCCAGGAAAACGCTCAGCTGCGGGCTGAGCTGGGGTCGATGAAGGACCGGCTCGCCAATGTCGAACGGATCGTCACCGACGGCGGTTACCACCTCGGTGCGGAGATTGATGCGCTGCGCGACCGCGCTTTGGCGGGCCTTAAGGACAAAGGTGAAGCATGATCAGCAGCTGGGCCATCGTTGCAATTGTCGCCATCTTGGTCTGGGGCGTGATCCAGTTCGTTAAGGCGAGCAATGGGATCACCACCGACCAGCACGGCAATGAAACCATCGCCGGGCGCGAAGATGGCCGCAGCCTGGCCGAGATTGAGGCGGCCAAGCGCGAGCTGGCCGAGCTCAAGGAGCGGGTCAAGGTGCTCGAACGCATCGCTACTGACGCCAACACCGGCGATGCGCGCGAACAGGCGCGGATCGCTGCCGAGATCGAAGCGCTGCGGGCTCTTCCCGCAATGAAAGAGGACAAGGCCGAATGATCACGCCCCTTCTCGATCCCACCCTGATCGTGGCCACTTCCGGCCTTATCGGTCTCATCGTCATCGCCGCCGCCTTGCTGCGCGCGTGGAACGGCTGGCTCGAACTGAAGCGCGAGGAGCTCGGCCGCACCGCGCCCCAGGCGGCGGCCGAGGAAGGCTCCACCATCGGCACGGCCCGCATCGAACTTGCGGACCTCAAAGAGCGCATCCGCAAGCTTGAAGCCATCGCCAGCGGGGTCGAGCTGTGAGCGGCCCGCGTACACAGGCCGCGCAGGCCGGGATTGGCCTTGGCACCGCGATCGCGGTGGCGATCAGCTGGAGCGTCAACAAGTCGATCATCTGTGCGATCGTCCACGGCTTTTTCAGCTGGTTCTATGTCATCTATTACGCCTTTACCCGGCCCGGTGGGTTGAGCGGATAGTTATCGGAACCGTTCGGGCTGAGCTTGTCGAAGCCCTGCACTTTCTTCTAGAGCAAGGCCCAGAAGAACAGGACAGCCCTTCGACAAGCTCAGGGCGAACGGAGTCTGGCTTGCGAACCCTTGCTGACATTCTCGAAGAATATGAATTCCTCGAAGGCGATGATCGCTACGGCCTGCTGATCGAGCTCGGCCGTGAGCTGGAACCCATGCCCGACGCGCTCAAGACCGATGCGACGCTGGTGCGCGGCTGTTCAGCGGCGGTGTGGGTCTATCCGGCGGGTGCTGAGGGGGACAGGCTGCACTTCCTCGCCGACAGCAATGCCGCGATCACCAAGGGCATCGTCGCGCTGGTGATCGCCGCCGTGCAGGACAAGCCCGCCGAGGAAGTGGCTCAGATGGACGTGATGGGCGCGCTTGCGCCGTTCGATCTCAAGAACCAGCTGTCGAGCAACCGCACCCAAGGCGTGCCCAACATGATCGCACTGGTAAAGGAACACGCCGCGCGGCTCGCGGCTTCCTGAGCCGTTGGCGGCGGGCGGCGCGGGGCGTAGAGTATTGGGCGGAGCGGCGCTCTCATGTGAGTCGCGCCTGAAGGGGGGAAATCATCATGCTCACCACAGCCAAACCCGTCTGCTTCGTACTCGCCGCCGATCTGGCCAAAGTCCGCGGTTTTTACACCGAGACGCTCGGGTTGACTGAGACGGGCGAGGATCCCTTCGCGATCAGCTATGATCTGGCGGGTACGACCCTGCGCCTGACCAAGGTTGAAGGCCACCAGCCCAATCCGCACACTGTGCTGGGCTGGCAGGTCGATGACATTGCCGCGGCCATGGATGCGCTGACCGCCAAGGGTGTGACTTTCGCGATCTATGAAGGCTTCGGTCAGGATGCACAGGGCGTTTGGACCCACCCCGGATCAGGAACCAAGATTGCGTGGTTCCATGATCCGGAAGGCAACAACCTCAGCCTGACTCAGTTTGGCTGAGGCATAGCGCCGAAGCTAAAGATTGCGCCCGACCGTCTCGAAATCGCCTGCGCCAGCGCTATCGCGCACCACCGCAAGCCCGGCTTCCTTCTGCGCCTTCAATTCCGCCTTCAGCACCGCCGGATCGCGCGCGAAGACGAAGCCGAAGCTCACCCCGCCTTCCTTGCCGATGGTCGCGTGGTGGAGCTTGTGCGCCTGCACCAGCCGCTTGGCGTAGCCCTTGCGCGGCACCCACTTGAAGTAGCGCTGGTGCACCAGCCCGTCATGCACCAGCGTGTAGATGATCCCGTAAAGCGTGATCCCCACCGCAAACCACCACAGCCAGTCCCAGTACAGCGAACCGTAAATATACATCGCGGCGTTGATCGTGCCGAACACCACCGCGAAGAGGTCGTTCTTCTCCAGCACATTGTCATGCGGCTCGTGGTGGTCACGATGCCAGCCCCAGCCCCAGCCGTGCATGATGTACTTGTGCGCGTACCACGCGAACAGCTCCATCCCGATGAGAGAGGACATGACGGTCAGGAACACTTCGAGCCAGCTCATGCGGCCACCTTTTCAATCAATTCGCTTTTGCCCACTCCGGCCCGTTTCGCGGCAGGAAGGCCCCACCACGGCACATCGGGCCGGTGGTGATGCTCCAGATGATAGCCGAAATGGAAACAGGTGGCGAGGCTGGCGAGCGTGCCAAAATCATTGCTGCGGGCATTGTGGCGATCGGCGAAGGGCTGGCTTTCGCGGTGGCAATGCGGGCGGTAGGTGCCGAAGTAGAAGAGTTGCAGCGAGGATGCGAGCGCGGGCAGGCCATAGAGCATCACGATTTGCGCCATGGGGATGCCGAGGACTAGCCAATAGATACCGACGACAGTGTGCACAAACAGGATCGAGCGCCACCCGAAATAGCGGCGGAAGAACGTGCCGTACCAGCGCCAGAAATTGTCCGGGTGATGCTCGTCGAAATCCGGGTCGCCTGCCTGGCCCGACAGCTTGTGATGGGTGAAGTGTGCGTCCCGCATTGGCTTCCAAGCGAACCCGGCGTAGAGCGCCAGCAGCACCGTCCCAATCGCGCCGTTCAGCTTCGGACGCCCGGGTGCGAGGGTGCCATGCATCGCATCATGGCAGACAATGAACACGCCAACCGAAAGCCAGCACTGCACGGTCGCCAGCATCAGCGCGAAGGGCCAGTTGTTCCAGGTGAGTTCGAACACGAACATGCCGTAAGCGTGGATCCCCAGCCAACTCCCGGCGATAGCCAGCGCTAGCGCCAGTCCGATAGCGCCTTGGGCGCTGCGGGTAGGAAGGGTGAGATTGCGATTCATTTTACAAGGATACGCGCTCGGCCAGCATAGGGTTGCGTATAGAAGTCTGCCGTGCGGGCGCAATTCGTTTCGCAGCTAGCGGCCTCAACGCACCTCGACCCCTTTCCAGAACGCGATGCGATCCTTGATCTCGGCGGCAGCAGATTTGGGCTCGGGATAGTACCACGCAGCATCGGGATTGGTCGCGCCATCAACGCTGAGTGAATAGTAGGAGGCGACGCCCTTCCAGGGGCAGGTCGTATGAGTGCTGCTGGCGGTCAGATATTCGCTGCGCACGGCAGCGCGCGGGAAATAGTGGTTGCCCTCGACCACCACGGTATCGTCGCTTTCGGCGATAACTGCGCCGTTCCAAACCGCTTTGACCATGCGTTCCTCGCCTTTCGTGATCCCGCTCGCTTCGCAGGCGCACGACTATAGGACCCTGACGCGGGGCCGCAATTGCGTTTCGCGTAAAGGTGGTTGCGGGTTACCCGCCGGGCTCACTCAGGCGTGGTGGGAAAAAAGAACGCCCGCAGGTGCTCGCCGATGCGCGCCGGGCGCAGGGTTTCGGCGTCGATGCAGCACCACGAGGATTGCACCTCGGCCAGTACTTCTTCACCGCGCTTGATGAGCGTGGAATAAAATGCGCGCGCGCCGTTGAAGCGTTCGAGCACGGTCTGCGCGATAACGTCGTCTTCAAGGAAGGCGGGCTTGCGATAGGTGATCTCGTGCTTCAAGGCGACCCACGCCTTGCTCGCCACGTCCTCAGCCGGAGCAATTCCGCGCCAATGGGCGAGCACCGCATCCTGCACCCAGTTCAGATAGCGCGCGTTGTTGACGTGGCCCATGAAATCGATGTCAGCGGGCTCGACCTTAATTGGGTGGAAAAACGCGGCGGCTGCTGGCAGTTCTAATGGCATGCGAAGGCGCTATCGCAATATTATGACAATTTCCACCAACGAATGCCCGGAAACGCCGTAATCTTGCCACACGTCGAAAATCGTGACTAAGGGACTGCCTCCAGACCCCCGCCAATGGACAACGCAATCATGGCCAGCCGCCCCCGCACGCTCTACGAAAAGATCTGGGATGCGCATGTGGTTGAGACGCGCGATGATGGCACCGCGCTCATTTATATCGACCGGCATCTGGTGCACGAAGTCACCAGCCCGCAGGCATTTGAGGCGCTGCGCGTGGCGGGGCGCAGGGTGCGGCGGCCCGAATTGACCCTCGCAGTACCCGACCACAACCTGCCAACGACCGCGCGACGCGATGCTAACGGCATGCCGATGCCCATCGCAGACCCCGAAAGCGCGGCGCAACTCGCAGCGCTCGAACGCAACGCGCCCGAATTCGGCATCCGCTATATTCCGGCAACCGCGCGAGAGCAGGGGATCGTGCATGTGGTCGGCCCCGAACAGGGCTTCTCGCTCCCCGGCACCACCATCGTCTGCGGCGATTCGCACACTGCCTGTCATGGCGGGCTGGGTGCCCTCGCCTTCGGCATCGGGACAAGCGAGGTCGAGCATGTGCTGGCGACCCAGACCCTGCTGCTCCAGCAGGCGAAGCCGATGGAGGTCCGTGTTGAAGGCTCGCTCGGCCCGGGGGTGAGCGCCAAGGATCTGATCCTGCACATCATCGGCCGGATCGGGGCTGCGGGCGGATCGGGCTTTGTGATCGAATACCGGGGCAAAGTGTTCGAAGCGATGACCGTCGAGGAACGCCTCACCGTCTGCAACATGAGCATCGAGGCGGGCGCGCGCGCCGGGCTGATCGCGCCTGATGACGTCACCTTCGCTTACCTCAAAGGCCGCCCGCTCGCTCCCAAGGGCGCGGAGTGGGATGCGGCGGTGGCATACTGGCGCACGCTCTATTCGGACGACGGCGCGGAGTTTACCAAATCGGTGGTGATCGACGCCGCTGAGGTCGAACCCAGCGTCACCTGGGGCACCAGCCCCGAAGACGTGGTCCCCATCGGGGGCCGCGTGCCGCACCCGGAGGATTTCGCCGACGAAAGCAAGCGGGTCGCGGCACAGAAGTCGCTTGATTACATGGGCCTCACCCCCGGCACCCCGATGACCGAAGTGCCGATTGAGAACGTCTTCATCGGCAGCTGCACCAACAGCCGCATTGAAGACCTGCGCGCCGCCGCCGCTGTGCTCAAAGGGCGGCGCAAGGCTGACAATGTGCGCTGGGCCATCGTCGTTCCTGGCTCGGGCCTCGTGAAGGCGCAGGCCGAGGAAGAGGGCCTCGACCGCATCTTCACCGAAGCGGGGTTCGAATGGCGCGAACCGGGGTGTTCGGCGTGCCTCGGCATGAACCCCGACAAGGTCCCGCCGGGTGAACGCTGCGCATCGACCAGCAACCGCAACTTTGTCGGCCGCCAAGGCCCCGGCGCGCGCACGCACCTTGTCTCGCCTGCGATGGCCGCCGCCGCCGCTGTCACCGGGCGGCTTGCCGACGTTCGCGCGCTGGTGTGACGCCAGCCCCTTGAAACCCCAGCCCGTGAGGCGCATGAAACAGGCATGACCGACAAGCCCAAGAACAACACCGCCCGCAATGCTGCGATTGCCGCTGCCGGAGCGATCGGCTCAGCCGCCATCGCCGCTGCGCTGCTCTATGCCGGACGGCGCAAGAAGAAGCCTGAGGAACCGGACAAGCCCGGCACGATCCCCTCGGGCGAGCCGCCGCAGACCGATTAAGGAGCGCCCCGCGATGCAACCGCTCACCCGCGTCGAAGGCCGCGCGATCCCGTTCGGGCTCAAAAATGTCGACACCGACATCATCATCCCGGCCAAGTGGCTCAAGACCATCAGCCGCGAAGGGCTGGGGCGCGGGGCGTTCGAGACGATCCGGGCGGAACCCGGCAATGTCTTCGATGATCCCGCCTATGCGGGCGCAAGCGTGCTGATCGCGGGCGACAATTTCGGCTGCGGGTCCAGCCGCGAGCATGCCGCATGGGCGCTGGGCGATCTCGGCATCCGGGTGGTGATCGCGCCGAGTTTCTCCGACATTTTTTCGGGCAATGCGGTCAAGAACGGGATCCTGCCCGTGGTGCTGCCGCAGGCGGCGATCGACCGGCTGATGGCAGTCGCGCGCGAAGGCCAGCCGATCACGGTCGACCTTGAGAGCGAGACCGTGACCACCCCCTATCAGGACCGCTTCACCTTTGCGCTGGACCCGTTCCGCCGCCATTGCCTGCTCAACGGGCTCGACGAGATCGGGCTGACCATGGCGCGGGGCGAGGCCATCGGCGGCTTCGAAGCCAGCCGCACCGCCGCTCAGCCGTGGCTGATGCGCGGCACCGCCGCCGCCTAGCGCCTGAACTTCAATTGCCCTTCCCTTGGGGGAAGGGTTGGGATGGGGGCTCTACGGCCGCGCGGGCAGAGCCCCCACCCCCGGCCCCTCCCCAAGGAGAGGGGAGTTTCAATGCGGGCCCATGGCCCCAATACATCGCATGAAGGGAGAGGATTACCCATGAAAGCCATTCGCACCCACGCCACCGGTGGGCCGGAAACCCTGACGCTCGACGAGATCGACGCCCCCACCCCCGGCGCAGGCGAAGTGCTGGTCGCGGTCAAGGCCTGTGCGATCAACTATCCCGACGGGTTGATCATCCGCGACATGTACCAGTTCAAGCCCGCCCGCCCCTTCTCCCCCGGCGGCGAGATTTCCGGCGTGATCGAAGCGGTCGGCGATGGGGTCGAGGGCTTTGCGGTCGGTGACAAGGTGCTCGCCGGGATCGGCAATGGGGGCCTAGCCGAAAAGGTTGTGGTGCCGGCCGGACGCATGTTCAAGGTGCCCGAAGGGGTGCCGTTCGAGAAGGCTGCCAGCCTACTCATGACCTATGGCACCACCATCCACGGCCTCAAGGATCGCGGTCATATCAAGGCTGGTGATACCGTCCTGGTGCTGGGCGCAGCAGGCGGCGTGGGCCTGTCGGCGGTGGAACTCGCCAAAGCCTTTGGCGCGCGCGTGGTCGCCGCCGTGTCTTCGGAAGCCAAGGGCGAAGTCGCGCGCAAGGCCGGGGCCGACGAGGTCGTCATCTATCCCCGCGAGGCAATGGACAAGGATGCCTCCAAGGCGCTCGCCGAAGCCTTCAAGGCCGCCTGCGGGCCGCAGGGCGCCAACATCGTTTACGACATTGTCGGTGGGCAATATTCCGAGCCCGCGCTGCGCGCCATCGCTTGGGAGGGGCGCTTCCTCGTGGTCGGCTTCCCGGCCGGGATCGCCAAGATGCCGCTCAACCTTACGTTGCTGAAAAGCTGCGATATCTGCGGCGTGTTCTGGGGCGCCTTCACCGCGCGCGAGCCCGAGGCATTCCGTGCGCAGGTGCAGGAGCTGTTCGACCTCATGCAGGCGGGCAAGATCGACCCGCTGGTGAGCGAAACCTTCCCCCTCGCCCGCGCTGGCGAGGCCATCGCCAAGCTCGAAGCGCGCGAGGCGGTGGGCAAGCTCGTCGTGACGATGGAATAGTGCTCTGCGCGCGCGGCTTCCTGCTTGAAGCCGCGCGCGCAGGCCTTTATCGCTGAGCGCGGATCGTATCGGAAGGGACTTTTACATGACCGATTTCAAGGACCGCGAACGCGCTGAAGAAGCTCATTTCGCGCTCGAAGAAGAAACCGCCTTCCGCATCGCTGCACGTCGCAACCGCCTGCTGGGCGAATGGGCTGCAGCGCTGATGAAGCTCACCCCCGAAGAAGCCGATGCCTATCGCAAGGCAGTGGTGCAGGCCGATTTCGAGGAATCGGGCGATGAGGATGTGGTGCGCAAGCTGCTCGGCGATCTGACCGCCGCTGGCACCGATGTCAGCGAAGCCGACATTCGCGCCAAGCTCGAAGAAATGACCATCGAATCCCGCCGCCAGCTGTTTGGCGAGGTGTAAGCGATGCCGATGACCGCCGCCGCGATCGAGGAAGCGATCCTGACCGCCCTGCCCGGCGCAACGGTCGAACTCAGGGATCTGGCAGGCGATAATGATCACTGGGCCGCAACCGTTACCGCCCCGCAATTTGCCGGCCTGAGCCGGGTCGCGCAGCACAAGCTCGTCTATGCCGCGTTCGGCGGACGCATGGGCGGCGAACTGCACGCCTTGCAAGTCACCACTGTGGTCCCCACGTAAAACGCAACATCCACCATCAAGGGCTGCACAGCACCATGTCCGACGCCACCACCCGCATTTCCGATCTTGTCACCCGCAACGATGTCGTGCTGTTCATGAAGGGCACCCCGCTGTTTCCGCAATGCGGCTTTTCCAGCCGCGCGGTGGCGATCCTCGATCATTGCGGCGTCGCCTATGAAAGCGTCGATGTGCTGCAGGACATGGAAGTGCGTCAGGCGATCAAGAGCTTCTCCGATTGGCCGACAATCCCGCAGCTCTACATCAAGGGCGAATTCGTGGGCGGGAGCGACATCATGATGGAGATGTTCGAGGCGGGCGAATTGCAGCAGATGCTCGATCAACACGGCGTTGCCAAGGTCAGCTGATCCCGCAGATCACCGCGTATACAACAAAAAACCGCCCCGCGAGATGATCGCGGGGCGGTTTTCTGTTTCGGGGAAGCGCGACCAGACAACCAAGACGATCGCGCCTCAAAGACCAATGAGACCGCATCGTGTTATGCACAGCGCGTGCCAAACTCGAAAAATCCCGGAATTCCGCCATTCCTAGGCTACACGCTCGGATCGTCAGACCGCAACGTGTAAAGCAGCCCGACACCCGCGCCTAATCCGGCACGATCATGCCTTGCCCCTTGGCAAGCGCTTGCCGCCGGGCCATCCTCGCCGACGATGACCACCGAATCCAGCCCTGCGGCCATTCCTGCCGCCACCATCATCATCTTCCGCAACGCCCCCGCAGGCGGCGCGCCGGAGGTGTTGATGACGGTCCGGTCGAAAGGCATGGCCTTTGCCGGAGGCATGGCTGTGTTCCCGGGAGGCCGCGTAGACCCTGCGGATTTTGCCTTGGGCGAAGTGGTCGCGGCCGCATCGCAGGGCGCGATGAGCGCTGATGAGGCAGCGCATCAGATTGCAGCGGTGCGCGAGACGCTGGAGGAGACCGGCCTCGCGCTGGGTCTCGCGGGCGATATTGACGCCGCCCGCGCCGCCGAAGCACGCGCCATGCTGGCCGATGTCGGTGCCTTGGCTCCGGTGCTGGAGGCCTTCGGCTGGCGGCTTGACCTGGCGCAGATCACCCCCTTCGCGCGGTGGTATCCCAAGAACGAGAGGATCCCGCGCGTCTATGACACGCGCTTCTACCTCGCCAATCTCGGCACAGGGGCAGTGGAGGTGTCGATTGACGCGTCGGAAAACACCCACCTGTTCTGGACCACCGCTGCAGGCGCGCTGGAAGCGGCGGAGCGCGGTGACATCAAGCTGATCTTCCCCACCCGCCGCAATCTGGAGCGGCTCGCGCTGTTTGCCTCATTCGCCGAAGCCAAGGCGCAGGCCGAGGCGATCCCGGTGCGCACCATCATCCCGCAGATCGACACCAGCGGCGAGCAGCCAATGCTGCGGATCATGGCCGACGCAGGCTATCCGATCACCGCGGAATTGCTCGAAACCGTGGCGCGCGGGTAAGCTGCGCGCCGTTCAAACCGAACGCGCCAGCCACCGCCGCTCGCCAAACCACAGCAAACCGCTCAACAGCAACCAGCCGAGGAAGTAAGGCCAAGCAGGTCCGCGTTGCTCCACGGCGCTTCGGGCTGCGGGCGTCTCCTGTGCAGCCGCCCAGACGCTGGTCGCCTCGCCGGTCTCCCTTGCCTTCAGCGCCTGCAGCGCGGTCTTGGGAAAGACATAGAACGCAAATTCCTGCATCCCGTCGCGGCCCGGCTGCATGATCGTGTGAACGCCTGCGTCGGACGGCCAGAAAGCCGCGCAGCTCTTCGGCCCTGACGCGGGATCGATGACGAGCGGGACCGCTTTGGCATTGGGCGCGGTGACCCGCGCCGATCCGGCGATGCCGCAAATCGCCATCCGCTCCCCCGCCTGTGCCAATGCGGGCACTTCGGGGCGAAACGCGCTATCGGGCCGCGCGACCGCGCTCACCGTGTCGCTCCACCATTGATAATAGCGATCAGCCTGCCCGTTGAGGACAAGAGCGAAGCTGTTGGCGATGGTCCACAAGGCAACGCGGCCCTGCTGGCGTTGATGCCAGCCGGACAGCACGCCGCCGTCCGCATCCGTCACGGTGGGGACAAAGCCCGGCCCCGTTTCCACCATCCAGCGCCCCAATTCGGGAGCGGGATCATCAACCGCGTTGATGCCAGGCGGCGCATCGGGCGATCCCGGCCCGCGAAGGGCGACAAGCGTCTCGTCATCCAGCGCCACGGGAGGCATCGCCACGGGGACCACTTCACTGCCATCCTCGACCGACAGCCCCAGCTTGCGCCAGTTCTCGCGCGCCGCCGCCGTGGCCGGGGCGGTCATTCGGATCACGACCCCAAGGCCCCCGGACACGGCGCCAGAGATCGCCGCGCGGGATGCGCCGCCGAGCGATGCCAAGAGGTGATCATCGATGATCACCACATCGACCTCGCGCAAGGCCCTCGCATCGAGCCGGACAGGATCGCCGCCGAGATTAACCCCGCCGCCTGCTTCGATCCGGCTTGCAAGGTCAATCCCCGAATCCTCGGCCCAGCGCCGCAGATACTTCACTTCGGGCGAAGGCGCGCCGATCAGCAGTACCCGCAAGGGGCGCTGCTCCAGCGTGCGCAGCGGCACAGGGGTGTCGGAGACGATCTTTGTGTCGCGCCCACGCAGCCTTAGCGTGAAAAGGGCAAGGCCCGGGGTGCGGGCTGTCCCGCTCAAGGCAAAACCGCCATCAGGCCGGATGGCCCGGCGATCCACCCGGCGACCGGCGGGATCGAGCAGCTCCACCGTGCCGCCTGAGAGCCCTTTTGCCTCACCGGCAAGGGTGAAGATCGATCCTGCGGGCGTATCGGCGGGCAGATCGAGCCGCACCAGACCGCGCGGGAGTGCCAGCGGCGTGAAGGTAACCGGCATGGCTGCGGCAACATCCCGGTCGCGCGGCGCAAGCCCCCGGCCGACGATCCGGATGCGTTGGGCCTGCGCATGGCGGCGCAGCGCTGTGGCAAGATCGGGCACGCGCTCTGCTCCTGCGATGGCGGGCGCTTCCGGCAGCGCGACCAGTCTTTCCCCCTGCTGGGCCTTAACGTCCGCCGGGGCCTCAGCCGTAGCCACCACCAGCGTCTCGCCCCCTACCGGCAGGCGCGGCGGGTAGAGGGTAAAATAGAGCAGCAGCGCGCTCCCCAGCATCATCGCCGCCAGCAGACCCGCCCGCCCATCGCGCCGCCGCAGCAGCAGACGGGCGGCGCCCCCGAGCGCGCCCAGGGCAATCACAATCGCCACGATGGTCGGCAGCGCGATCATCTAGCGCAGGCCCTCAAGATAGCGGCGTCCCACCGCGCCGCCATCGTGGCGACGGCGGACCTGCGCAGGGGGACGGGTCAAGACGGTCCAGAGCTGATCGCGCAGCCGCGTGCGCAAGGTGCGCGACCGCGGATCGCTGCGCAGCGCGTCGATCGCCGCAAGCACGCTCAGCGGATCGCGGATCCGGGCGCTGTTGGTGCGCACCCATTGCTCCAGCCCGCCAAGGTCAATCGCGCCCGGCGCCGCCAGCGCTCGCCAGGCCGTGGCGGGCACCGCGTCCTCGATGGCGAACGGCGTCAGCTTCGCCCCGCCGCCCACGATCCCCTCACGCTTGCCCGTCATCCGCCGCGCCATGTCAATCGGGGGCTGGGTCGATCCGATCCGGGGCAGGTAGATGCGCGAGGCCTGCTGAATCCGCTTGATGTAATCGAGCGCCTTGTTCTCGAACGGCAGCGCCGCTTCCGGGCGTCCCGAACGCAGGTTGAGCTCGGCCTCCCACATCGCGTCGAGCGCCCGCTTGAGCAGCGCGCGGGTATCAGGATCGAGCAGGGTCGCCGCTTCGCTTTCGTCATGCGTGTGGCCGAATTCGGCGGTGATATTGCCCAGATCGCCGAACACCGGCGCTTCCGGCGCGGCACCGTGATCATGGCCATCGCCATCATAGTGTTCGGGTTCGGCGGGCTCGGCTTTTGCGCCGTCTTCCTTCTCCGCCGTGGGCATGGGCGGGCGCCGCGGACCCTCCTCGGCCTCCATGCCGACAAACTGGCCGTAGCGCAGGCGCAAGAGCCGCTGATCGACGCCGATCGTGTCGGAGCGAACCAGAAACTCGTCCTCACTGAGCTTGCGGCGCTCGCGGATCAGAGCCTCGGTGTCGATGATCACCTGCCGCTGGCTGCGGAAATAGGCGGGCATGGCCTGTTTCGCCATCAGATCGAGCCCATCGGCCTGCGGGGGTTCAGGGATCGGCCAGCGCAAGATCACACCCGGCCCGCGCACCGCCTGCGGGCCGGGCGTGCGCGTGTCGGCGACGGTCAGCTGCGCGACCAGATCGCTGCCCTGCTGGAGGCCGTAGGACGCCAGATCGAGATCGATGACGAAGCGCCTGCGCTTGGGATCGCCGGTCCCGGTCACGGTCCGCGTGCGCTCGGTGAAGGTGACATTCTCGCCCTCCCCGATCGCGGTGGTCACCGTCAAACGGGCGAGCGGATCGACCGCATAATCATCGCTAGCTTCAAACACCACGCGCCAAGTGCGTTGTCCGGGACGGATCATGACCAGCCCCGAGGCAGGCTCGATAACCTGGACCTGCGGGGGTTCATCGCCGATGGGCTCAAGCCGGTGAGCGGTGGGCGCGGCGCGCAGGCCTTCTGCCGTGATGCGGTAGAGCGATGGCACATCGAGCCTGAGTGCGCCCGTCCACCCTTCATCGCCAAGGGTGAGCGGCAGACGCTGCCCGCCAACCAGTTGCAGCGCGGCGGATTTCACGTCGGGGGTGAAGCCTAGCGCCCATTCGATCCGTGATCCAGCGGGGGCGCGGATGTCGAGGTTGCGCGTGGTGCGCTCGGGCAGGCCGGTATAGGCAGGCGGCGTAACCCTGATGCGCAGGCCCGTGAGCTTGGGCTCGCCCGGTGCAGCACCTTGGCTCTCCGATGGCGGCGCAAGGGGCGGAGGGGACTGATGGGCGGGCCACAACAGGATCGCAGCGAGTGCCATGGCACCTGCGAGCCACGCAAAGGCGATGCTGCGCCGTGACCAGTCCTCGGCAAGCGCAGCCGGGTCGTTGGCGGCGACACGGGCGGCGATCCGCTCGGCCTGCAAGCGTTCGAGCGGGGCGAGGTCGGCACCTGCGAAGACCAAGCCCGCGCTGTCCTCCAGCCGCGCATCGCGCGCATTGAGGCGGCGGACTAACCAGCCTTGGTCAAAGCGGTTTGCGGCCCGGCGCGCGAGCGCGGCCAGTACCACCGCGCCAATCACCAAGGCAGCCAAAGCATAGCCGATATGGCCGAACCACCAGCCCAGCGCGGCGAGCACCAGCACCAGCGGGGCCCACACCAGCACGACATCAGCCGTCGCACGCTGCTTGGCGGGGCGGACCCAGTCTTGCGCGTTCACTTCGCTGCTCACGCCGCGGACCTCCGTGGCCGCGTCGCCAGTGCGCGTTCGGCGAGGAAGGTGAGCGCGATCAGCACGCCCAGCCACGACGATAACTCGCGCGGGGGAAGGGGAAAGGGCCGCACGCCCGCCGTCGGCGCGAAGGAAGCCGAAGCCACGCGCGCGGGCGGCGGCGCGGGCGGTGTAATCAGGTCACGAAAGCGCGCGGCGAAATCGGCTTCGAGCAATTCCGGCATGGCCGAGGGCTCCAAAGGCCGGGTGAAGCGCAACAGCCGCCCCGCCCCCAGCGGCGCGCCCTCCACCAGCGTATTGCCCAGCGCGTCGCGCCACAGGGCCATGGTGGTATCGGGCATGGCCACCTGCGCGCCCTCGCCCAGCACAGCGGTCCCGCCCGCACTCACCCAATCGGTGACCTGCGGCGGGACGCGGCCCGGGGTCAGCCAGATTAGTACCTGATCGCGCTCAGGGAGGTCGGTTGCGGTGGTTGCGGCAAATTGCGGCTTGTCGCCCCAGGCCTCAGCCGCCGCACGAAAATACCGCACCGCCGCCTCAGACCCGGCGGCATAGCGCACAGCAAGGGCCGGACTTACGAGCGGCGTAGGCTTTTCAGCACGATCAGCACTCTCGACGATCCGCCACTTGACCTCGCGGGACAAGCGCAGCGGCGCGGCATCGGCGCTGCCCATCACCTGCGGCACGATAATCGTCAGCGGCACACCGGATGGTAGCTCCGCATCGAACTGGCGGATCAGGCTGGAGGTTTGCGCTGACTCTGGTGGGCCTGCCGCCTCCAGCGCCGGAAAGCCCGGCGCGATCCACCGGACATCGGCGTCTGGCCCGGCCATGGCGCGCGCAGCGGAAGGATCGACCCCCGGAGCAACCAGCGTGCGCGGGGTCTTGTCCTCCCAACCGATGACCGCAGGCTGCGCCAGCAGAAGCGCGAGCAGCGCCACCAACAGCAACCGCAGGGCGAGCAGCAGCAACTCGTCAAAGCGCAGCTTGCGGCGCGGCTTTGGGCGCGGGTCGAGCCAGCGCAGCGCGGCGAAATCCACCGGCACTTCCTCGGTCCGCCGCCTGAGGTGGATCAGCAGCGGCACCACTAGCGCGGCGAGCGCGGCAAGGCCGAGCGGAGCCAGCAGCAGCGGCGTCATCGCCGGTCCGCCTTGTTCCCGAACAGGGCCTGCAACGGCTGGTCGATCGGCTCGTCGAGCACGAAGGCGGCGTGGCGGATGCCCGCCTTGTCGAGCCGCTCATCCAGCGCGGCGCGGGCCGCAGCGAAGCGCGCAAGGAAGCTGTCCCGCAGCGCCGCGCCGTCCCCGATCAGCGCCGCGTCGCTCTCCTGATCGCGGAACCGGTAACCGCCATCGAAGGGAAAATCGCGCTCCTCCACCGTCAGCAGCTGGACCGCCAGCACCTCGCGCCCCGCCTTGGCCAACCGCTCGATGAGCGCAATGCCGCTGTCGTCGAAACAGTCGCTCAGAAACAGCACAAGGTCGCGCGCGCCGATCCGTTCCCACAAGGGGGCGAGCGTTGCCCCTGAAGGAAAGGTGCCCGCCGCCTCCAACCGCGACAAGCCAACCCGCATCCGGTCGCGCTGATCCCGCCCGCCGCGCGGGTCCGCCACGCCGAGGCCGTGCCCCTGCAGCACCATCCAGCCGAACCGGTCGCCCTGCGCCATCGCCAGCTCGGCGATGCACATGGCGAGCAGCTTGGCGGCATCAAGCCGCGACCAATCCGGCGTGGCCCGGTCCGCCTGCGCCATCGAGGCGCTGCCATCGATCAGGATCCACACCGCAAAGGGGCTCTCCTCCTCGGCTTCGCGGACGAAGAACTTGTCCGAGCGGGCGAACAGCTTCCAGTCGATCCGGCGCGGCTCGTCACCGGGTTCATAGGCGCGGTACTGCGCGAATTCGAGACCCGCACCCTTGCTGCGGCTGGCATGCATCCCAAAGCCATGGCTGCCGGACATGCGCCGCGTTGTGAGCGACAGCCGCCGCAGCCGACTGCGGATTTCGGGCGGGATCGTCAGCGGCGCACGGCCCATGGATCAGGCCGCGGGTGGGGGGATACGCGCCAGCAGGGCTGCCACCACGTCATCGGCGCTCTTGCCTTCGGCTTCGGCAGCAAAGGAAAGCAGCAGCCGGTGGCGCAAGACCGGCGCGGCGAGCGCGGCGATGTCCTCGCGCGTGGCGGCGAAGCGCCCGCTCAGCAAGGCACGCGCCTTGGCACAGAGCACCAGCGCCTGGCCAGCGCGCGGGCCTGCGCCCCAGCGGACATAGGTCTCCACCTCGGCGGGCGCAGCGGCATCACCGGGCCGGGTCGCGCGCACCAGCGTGGTGATCCAGCCGAGCAGATCCTCGCTCAGGTAAACCTCGCGCACCAGCCGTTGCAGCGCCAGCACATCCTCGCCCTGCATCACGCGGGGCACTGCGCCCGACTGTGCCCCCGTGGTCAGCGCCAGAATGGCCCGCTCTTCCTCGGCAGTGGGATAGCCGACCCGGATCAGCAGCAGGAACCGGTCGAGCTGCGCCTCGGGCAAGGGATAGGTGCCCGCCTGCTCCAACGGGTTCTGCGTGGCGAGCACGAAAAAGGGTTTGGGCAGCTGATAGGTCTGGCCACCATAGCTGACCGTCTTTTCCTGCATCGCTTCCAGCAGCGCCGCCTGCGTTTTGGGGGGCGTGCGGTTGAGCTCGTCGGCGAGCAGCAGGTTGGTGAACACCGGGCCTTGCTGGAACCGGAAAGACCGGTGACCGGTGCCGTGATCTTCCTCCAGCAATTCGGTGCCGAGGATGTCGCTCGGCATCAGATCGGGCGTGAACTGCACGCGGTGGAAATCGAGCGCAAGGGCATCGCCGAGCGTGCGCACCAGCAGCGTCTTGCCCAGCCCCGGCACGCCTTCGAGCAGGCAATGCCCACCCGCCAGCAGCCCGATCAGCAATTGATCGACAATCTCGGTCTGGCCGACAATGGCGGTGGCGATGGCGCGTTTCAGATCGCCGAGCTCGGCGACCCGCTGTTCAATGTCTGCCGCGCTGATCGGGGCTTGCTGTGTCACGGTTTCAAACCCTTAATTGGTGAGCGCATACATGACGATATTCACGCCGAAGCGCGTATTGTCGTCCGCAAGGAAGCGCTTGTTGCGCCAGTCGTAATCCCACTCACAGCCATAATCCTTGTTGCTGTAAAGCAGACCCAAGCGGCCATTGATGGTAATGCCCTTGAGGTAATCGTGAATGAGGTCATCGCCCCATCCGTTAAGCTCGAAAGAGGTCGCGGGCGGTCCGGTGAATTTGAAAAAGCTGGTATAGACCGGATGGTCTTTGGGCAGCTTCTTCAGCGCATCGCCTCCGAAAATGCTCGCCATCTGGGCTTCGAACGATTTGGCGAACAGGCCGTCGATGTCGTGGTTGCAATCATCGACGAACACGAACCCGCCGTTCCTCACATAGCGCTCGAAATTGCGGCGCTCGGCCTGCGAAAACTCGACCGCCTTGTGCCCGGCAAGGTAGCAAAAGGGCGCTGAGAGCACCCTCGGATCACTGAGGTCAACCACATGCTCCTTGGGATCGACCCGAAGGTTGGTGTAATCGATCAAGGACGTGATCAGGTTCGCGGGCATGCGCTGATCGACATCCCAGTCACCCGAATTGTACCTCAGCCGGGTGAACCAGAAATCATACCCGCCCGCAGCACCACCGGTGGGCTGCTGAACGGCGCGCAGAGGACTGCCGAGCAACGCAGTGGCAAGCCCGGCTCCTGCCAAACGCAGAAAACTGGCGCGGGTAATGGCTCTCTTGCTCACGTTACCCGCGCCTGCATTGGTGTTGCCTCAGACAGCGTCCGACAGCGAAGTGAAGGTGAAATCGCGGATCTTCATTGCCGGGATCATCAGGTTCCCGCCCTCGACACGAACCGACCGGCCCAGCTCTTCAATGTTGTTGAGCATGATCACCGGGCTTTCGTTGAAGCGGAAGTTCTTGATCGGATACTTCAGCTGCCCGTTTTCGATGTAGAAGGTGCCATCGCGGGTCAGGCCGGTGAGCAGCACGGTCTGCGGATCGACCATGCGGATATACCACGTGCGCGTCACCAGCACGCCCCGCTCGGTGCTGGCGATCATGTCTGC
This sequence comes from Erythrobacteraceae bacterium CCH12-C2, assembly GCA_001556995.1. Taxonomy (GTDB): domain Bacteria; phylum Pseudomonadota; class Alphaproteobacteria; order Sphingomonadales; family Sphingomonadaceae; genus Erythrobacter. Next base: position 84,745 of record LSKF01000094.1, on the reverse strand, counting down.
GGTCGACTTGGTGCCGCCCTCCATGATCGTGTTGCCCCAGCCTGCGGTCTCGGGCTTGCCCTGCTTGGACGCCCAGTACCGCGAATATTCGAGATTGGCGACCTTGCCCGCATCGATGATCTTGGTGCGCTCGCGCGGCAGGCCATCGCCATCCCACGGCAGAACGGGCACATCGGAGTTCCAGGGATCGGTGTAGATATTGACGCGCGGATCCATGATCTGCTCGCCGATCTTGTTGCCGCCGCCCTGCTTGCTGAGGAAGCTGCGCCCTTCATCGGCCGAACGCGCGTCGAAGAAGTTCATCATGAAACTGATGAGGCCCGATGCAGCCGCCGGTTCGAGAATAACGGTATACTTGCCGGGCTCCAGCGCCTTGGCATCGACCGAAGCAGCCGCCTTGCGCATCGCGATCTGGATGTCTTGCGCCGCGTCGAATTGCGCGATGTCCTGAACATTGCTGGCGACCCAGCCCGACCCGCGACCATCTTCGGTCCGGACGGTGCAGGTGTAGTCCGCCACGGTCGAGCGCTGATAGCCGAAATTGCCGTTCGAGTTGGCATGGGCAAAGAACGACTGCCCATCCTCAAGGAAGCCTGCCGCAATCAGATTGCGTTCGCGGCAGGGGAGGATCGAGGTTTCGGCGATCTTGGCGCGGGCCTCAGCCGTCAGGGCCGCGGTCGCTTCGCTGAAGGTATCGGTCGCGCGGTACGTCTGCTTGCCCACGGCCGGCATGAATTCGGGGTTTTCCGGGGCCAGCTTCGCGAGGCTTTCGGCCCGGCGCACGACCCGCTCAAGCGAGGCGTCATCGAACTGGTTGATGGTGGCCGTGCCAACCCGTTTCCCAAAGGCGACCTGCACCGCAAGCTCGGTCTGATCAACAATGCCCGAGGTGGAGATGTCGTTGCGCGCAAAGCGGACATTGCCGCTAATGCCGCCGCCCAATTGCGCGATGGTTTGGTCGCCGGTCGAAAAGGCAATCACCTTATCGAGGATCGCCTTGGCTTCCGCTTCTGAAAGAATGCTCATGAATGCTTCTCCTGCGCGAGGGCTCAGCCCAGCGACCGGGCGGTGTTGATAACGTTGATGCCGTCGAACCGCGTGGTCGACGAACCATGGCTGACCGCCGAAACCTGACTCGGCTGCCCTTTCCCATCGAAGAACGAGCCGAACATGCGATAATCACTTTCATCGCAGATCGCCGAGCACGCCCCCCAGAACTCGGGCGTGCGCATCTGGTAGGCGACATCCTCGATCATCGGGCCAAGCTTGCCGTTCTTGATCTCGTAGAACACCGTCCCGCCGAACTGCGCATTATAACGCTGCTGATCGATCGAGAAGGAACCGCGGCCGGAGATGTAGATCCCGTTTTCGACGCCTGCGATCATGTCCTCGGGGGTCATCTTGACCTTGCCCGGCGCGAGGCTGACGTTGGCCATGCGCTGGAACTGCACGCTCGACCAGCTGTCGGCGTAGCAGCAGCCATCGGACTCGTCCTTCCCGACGATGTGGGCCTGATCGCGGATCGTCTGGTAGTCGACCAGAATGCCGTCCTTCACCAGATCCCAGCGCTTGGTCTTGACGCCCTCGTCGTCATATCCGACCGCGCCGAGCGAGCCGGGCTGGGTCTTGTCAGCGAACAGGTTCACGATTTCGCTGCCGTACTTGAACGCGGCATCGCGCTTGTCCATGGTGGCAAAGCTGGTGCCCGCGTAATTGGCCTCGTAACCGAGCACGCGATCGAGTTCGAGCGGGTGGCCGACGCTTTCGTGGATGGTCAGGCCCAAGTGGTTGGGATCGAGCACCAGATCATACTTGCCCGGCTTCACTGAAGGCGCCTTGAGCTTTTCCTGCGCGTTCTGCGCTGCCGCGATGGCATCTTCCTTCATGTCGTAGGACTTGCCGTAGGTCGTCAGACCGTTGGACAGCACGAACTTGTCCTCGGGCCGGCCATCCATGTATTCCCAGCCCAAGCCCATCGGTGCCGACAGGCCTTCGCGCGAGCGGAACTTGCCGGTCGACTTGTCGACCGCCGTTACCGTCAGCGGCGCCCAGATCCGGTGCACGTCCTGATCAATGTAGGAGCCATCGGTCGACGCGAAGTATTTCTGCTCATTGACGAGGAACAGCAGCGAATTGACGAAGCTCGCTCCGGCATTCAGCGCCGCATCATTGACCGACATCAGCAGATCGACCTTGTCGGCGATCGGCACGTCCATGGCGTTTTTCTTGATCGGGGTGCGCCAAGCCACCTCACCCACACCGGGTGTCGGGGCAAGCTTGACCGGATTGATCGTCACCCGGGCATTGGCCTTGGCAATCGCGGTCGCCTCGCGCGCAGCCTTGGCGACGGCATCCTCGGTCAATTCATTGGTCGCAGCAAAGCCCCACGACCCATCGGCGATCACGCGCACGCCAGTGCCGGACGACTCGGTGTTGACGATGTTTTCGACATTGCGTTCGCGGGTAATCACGAACTGGCGCAGATACCGGCCCACGCGCACGTCACAATAGCTGGCCCCCGCCGCCGTCGCCGCCGCGAGCGCCGCATCGGCGAGCCGCTTCTTGACCGCGATATCAATCGCGTCTTGCAGCTGGTCAGCCGCGATCGCTTTGCCAAACACCGAAGGCGTCAGCGCCACACCTGTAAAAAAGGTGCTTAACGCCAGAAAATCGCGTCTATCCACGTGAATACTCCCCTGGGCGCCCGATCACCCCTATCCGGAGATATGGGAGTCATCCGGCATTTGCATTCCGAAAGACGGGTTACATGCCCACTGCCGGTAAGATGGTCAAACCGTTTGGCGAAACCATTCGACCAACGCCTTTCGTCGAAAGAAACGCGCTGTGGGCGGATGAAGGGCTGGTTTTGCCAGTTGTCTCCCACTTGCCGCCCATCTGAGCAGTCTCGCAGAGCAGCGCAATCGGGACGGTTCCCGAACGACGGCTATTGTTCGCCCGAAAGCGATGGATTACGCATTCAATGCGCCCCGGCTCGGACTTCGAAGGCCTAGCTCAATTCCCCGCTGGGCCATCGCACAAGGGCAGAAGATTTTTCGCTTCAAATTTTTGATTTTCCATCCTTTTTAGAAATCGAGCACGATGGTCGTTGGAAGATAACCAGACGGATACATCCGTTACGCGAGCGAGATCTCACGCAATCGGGAAAAACGGGGAAACACATGAAGAATTTGCCAGGGGTCATTGGCCTTGCTTGGGTTTTGTTGGCGGGCACTGCCGCGCTGGCGCAGGATGCTAAGGATCAGCAACCCGCCGAAGCGAGCGAGGAAACCCGGCTCCCGGACGATGAGCAAGCGTTTTTTACCTCGCTCAACTGGCGCAATATCGGTCCCGATCGCGGCGGCCGATCGATTTCGGCAACAGGCTCGGCAGCGCGCCCGCATGAATATTATTTCACGGCAGTGGGCGGCGGCCTGTGGAAGACGACCGATAGCGGCTTAACCTGGAAACCGGTGACCGACGGCAAGCTTGATACGGCCGCTGTGGGCGGCGTTGCGGTGTGCGAGGCCAACCCCGATATCGTCTATCTCACCACCGGCGAGACGCAGCTGCGCGGCAACATCCTGCCCGGCAACGGCGTGTGGAAGTCGGTTGATGCTGGCAAGACCTGGACCAAGATTGGTCTTGCTGATGTGCAGAATTTTGCGCGAGTGCGGATCGATCCGAAGGATTGCGATACCGCCTATGTTGCGGGCTTTGGGCATTACGGCGAGCCCAATCCCGAACGCGGCGTCTTCAAGACCACCGATGGCGGCAAGGCGTGGCGCAAGGTTCTGTTCCGGGATGCCAAGACCGGCGCGGTCGACATCTCGATTGATCCGAACAACCCGGCCACGCTTTACGCGGCCCTGTGGGAGGCCTGGCGCAAGCCCTGGGGGATGAGCTCGGGCGGCCCCGGCAGCGGGTTGTTTCGCAGCAATGATGGCGGTGAAAGCTGGACGGAGCTGACGCGCATGCCGGGCATGCCGCAGACCGGCCTCATCGGAAAGATCGGGGTCAGCGTCTCGCCCGTCGATGCCACCCGCGTGTACGCGATGATTGAGCACGCCAGCGAGGGCGGGCTTTATGTTTCCGATGATGCCGGAGCGAGCTGGCGGCGCACCAATGACAGCGGCGATCTGCGCCAACGCTCGTTCTATTATTCGCGGGTGGTCGCCGATCCCAAGGTGAAGGACCGGGTCTATGCCCTCAATGTCGAGTTCTTCCGCTCGGACGATGCGGGCAAGACCCTGACCAAAATCAAGACACCGCATTCGGACAATCACGATCTGTGGATCGACCCCAATGATAACCAGCGGATGATCGAGGCCAACGACGGCGGTGCCAATGTGAGTGTCAACGGCGGCGAGAGCTGGACGCGGCAGAATTATGCGACCGCGCAAATGTACCGCGTGTCGATTAGCAACCATTTCCCCTATTTCGTCTGCGGCGGGCAGCAGGATAACTCGACCATCTGCGTGCCCTCGCGCGATTGGCGGCATGTCAACGCGCTCGGCGGCCAATATGGCTTTGCCGCGGGCGGCGGCGAAAGCGGCTATGTCACCAATGATCCCGCCAATCCCGAAATCTTCTATTCGGGGAGTTATGGCGGCACGCTCGACCGCTACGACCGTGCGACCGGCCAGAGCCGCGCGATCAATGTCTATCCCGACAACCCGATGGGCTATTCGGCGAGCGAGATTCGCGAGCGGTTCCAGTGGACCTTTCCCATCGTGTTCGATCCGCACGATCCCACGAGCCTCTATGTCACCTCGCAGCATGTCTGGCGCACCCGCGATCAGGGGCAGAGCTGGGAGCGGATCAGCCCCGACCTGACCCGCGCCGACCCCAAGACGCTCGGTGCATCGGGCGGGCCGATCACGCTCGACCAGACAGGGGTTGAAACCTATGCCACGGTCTTCGCGCTGGCACCGTCGCGGCGCGAGCGTGGGGTGATCTGGGCTGGCTCGGATGATGGCCTGGTGCATCTCACCCGCGATGGCGGGGCGAGTTGGTCGAATGTCACCCCCAAGGCCCTGCCCGCGAACCTCAAGATCACCACGATCGAGGATTCGCCGCACGCTGATGGCACCGCCTATCTCACCGGCCACCGGCACCTGCTCGGCGACTTTGCGCCCTATGTGATGAAGACGAGTGATTACGGCCGCAGCTGGACACCGATCATTGCCGGCATTCCTGCCGATGAAATGGCGCGCAGCATCAGGGAAGATACCAAGCGCCCGGGCCTGCTCTATCTCGGCACCGAACGCGGCGTCTGGGTGTCGTTCGATGCAGGCAAAAGCTGGAGCAAGCTGCAACGCAACCTGCCCGCGGTGCAGGTCTCCGATCTTGCAGTGACCGACAATGATCTGGTGATCGCCACCCACGGCCGATCATTCTGGGTGCTCGACAATATCGGCGTGCTGCGCCAGCTTGGCGATGGCAAAGACCGCAGCAAGCGCCTGTTCGCGCCTTCGCCTGCGGTGCGCGATGTCGATGAGGGCGTGGCCATCGACTATTTCCTGCCCGCGCAGCCCAATCAGCTGGCGCTTGACATCATCGGGCCCGATGGCGCGCTGATCCAGAGCTTTGCCGGTAAACCTGTCGATCCGAAGAAGAAAGACGACAAGGACGAGCAGGACGCCGATGATCCCTTCAAGCCGCGCCCGGCGCCAACCACGACGATGAAGCCCGGTCTCAACCGCTTCGTTTGGAAGATGCATCACCCCGGCTTTACCGATTTTCCCGGGCTGATCCTGTGGACCAGCCGCAACGGCGGCATCGCTGCGCTGCCCGGCCAGTATCAGGTGCGTCTGACGGTCGATGGCGAGGTCTTCACTCAGCCGTTCGAGATCCGCTCCGATCCGCGCCTTGTCGGGATCACACAGGACGACCTCGTCGCCCGGTTCGATTTTGCGACCAAGGTCAGCAAGCGGGTGAGCGAGGCGAACCAGGCTGTGCTGTTGATCCGCGGGATCAAGGAGCAGACTGCCGCCGCTAGCCCCTCCGCCAATGCGGCACTGCGCGCCGTGCTCGCGGCGTTCGACGCTGAGCTCAGCGCCATCGAGGGCCAGCTCTATCAGGTGCGCAACCGCTCGCGTCAGGACCCGCTCAACTATCCGATCATGCTGAACGACAAGCTCGCTGGACTGATTGGAGTGGCCGAAAGCGCCGAGGCGCGGCCGACCGACCAGACCTTGGCGGTCTTTGCCACCTTGTCGGGCGAACTCGATGCGCGGCTGACGGCGCTTGACGCAGCGATTGCGACGAGCCTGCCAAAGCTCAACGCTCAGCTTGAAGCGGCGGGACTGGCGAAGATAGTCCGTCGTCCGCTCGCGGTCCCGCCGCCTGCTGACTAAGCGCAAGGGTGCAGGACGTAAGGCTCTGGGATCGCTTTGCGAGCGGCGCTTCAATCAGATTGAACGGGCGGACGCCTTGGCAAGGCGTTTGCGCCGCTTCACCAGCAGCGGCTTGATGAACATGTAAGCCCCTGTGCCCCACAGCACGAGCAGCGCGATCCCGGTGGGCAGCGACAGCAAATATTTCCCCCAACTGCCCAGCGCGCTGAAATCGTGGAGCGTTTCGAGGAAATCGGAGGTGCGATAGCCGGTCTGGAGCACTTCGAGCGTGTGCAGATCAACCTGATACTCGGTGCGGTCGTTGAGAATGACCTTGGCAAGGCCATCATCCGGGCGGACGTCGATGCGGTCGACGCTCTGCCAGCTCAGCTCAGCGTCGCCCGAGTGTTTCGCAACGGCCTCAAGCAGCCGATCGAGCGGCGTCGCAGGCAGGCCGGGCGCGCTGGCAGAAGCGGTAGGAGGCTGAAGGACGTCGAAATCTTTCTTAAGCGCCAGCAGCACGCCGGTGATCGCGACTACAGCGACCGTGACGAGTGTGAACGCCGTCAGCCAATAGTGTATCAGACGCAAAGTGCGGCCCATCAAACGTGTCTCCATCGCACGGCGGAAATGATGCCGGCCCCGTTCCTCAGCTAAACACGCAAGGTCTGCCACCGATCAAGCAGTTTAACGCACCGGATCACCATCCCGCCTCGCCTTCGCGTCCGCGTTGGGCTAGGCCTTGCCCCCATCAGGCAGCGGCCTTACGCCTCCCCGCTGCGCCCATAAGATTACGGAGCCCATGATGCGGACCCTTTTCCTTTCCTTGCTGCTGACGAGCGGTGCAGCGTGCACAGCCGCAGCGCAAACCCCGCTGCCCGAGGATATTGTGAAGGCAGAGCCCGTCTCGCTCGCCCCTGCGCACGATGGCAAGCCGGACATTACCCGTTTCCTGCTGGTGCGCAGCCCGCGCGGCGCAGTTCTATCTGCAGATGGGACGCAGGTTGCCTGGATCAGTGACATCACCGGCACGCCCCAGGTCTGGACCATGCCGGTGGGCGGCGGCTTCCCCGATCAGCTCACCTATGGCTCGGGCGTTGACTGGCTGGAGTCCGGGCCTGCGGGTCAATGGCTCTACGGCGCTGACACCGACGGGGATGAGCGCGTCGGCATGCACCTCCTTGCGATCGACGGCACGAACGAGCGCACCATCGTCGAAAAATCGCCCGCCTTCCGCAACTTCGGTGTGTGGAGCCGCGACCGGCGCCGCTTCGCCTATTCCTCAACCGAGCGTAATGGCGCCGACTTCGACATCTATGTCACCGACGTCGAGACCGGCCAAAGCCGAATGGTGTACGAAGGCAAAGGCGGCTTTTACGCAACCGCATGGCAGCCCGGTGGTGATCTTATCGCGATCAGCGAGACCCGGGGCGGAGGCAATGACCTACATCTGCTCAACGCCGCGACCGGCGAGCTGACGACCGTTTTCCAGCCGAAGACGATTTCGGAATACAGTTCGATCGCATGGACTCCCGACGGGCGCGGCTTTTATCTCGCCACCAACCAATCCTCGGACCATCACGAGATCGCATTTTACGACGTCGGGACGGGTCGGCTCCAGACGATTGTGAAGCCGGGCTTCGACATCGGCCAGGTCGCGCTCAGCCCCAATGGCCGCACGCTCGTCTGGACCACGATCGAGACCGGTTTCAGCCGTCTTCACGCGCGTGATCTGACCACCGGACGCGACATCGCAGTGCCGAACCTCCCTTCGGGCACCATGTCGATCCAGTTCGCGGGCGAGCGGCCCGTGCTCCTGATCAGCGCCAACAGTCCGACCACGGCGGGCCAAGTGCTCGTTTGGGATATGTCGGCGCAGAGCGCGAGCGCGCGTGTTCTGGTCCCGACCGATGCGCCCGGGCTCGACCTTTCGCAGATGGTGGTGCCCGAACCTGTGCGCTTCGCCGCGCGCGACGGTGCACCGCTCACCGGGCTCCTGTATATGCCTGCACCTGCTCCTGATGGCCGCAAGCCGCCGGTGTTCATGCGCATCCATGGCGGCCCGAGCGCCTATGCCTCGCCAGGCTTTGCGGCGGACATCCAGTATTATGTCGCGCGCGGCATTGCCGTGCTCGACTTCAATTATCGCGGTTCGACCGGCCAAGGTAAGGCGTTCGAGCAGCTCAATGACCGCGAGAAGAAGGTCGATGAGGTCGGTGATCTGGCTGACGCGGCAGAATGGTTGCGCACATCGGGCCGGGTCGACGGCACCCGTATCGCCGTGGGCGGAGGCTCCTATGGCGGCTATCTCACCAATCAGGCGCTCGGCACCTACCCTGACATGTTCGTGGCGGGCGTCTCGATCGTCGCCGTATCGGACTGGGTCACGGCGCTCGAACAAGCCAGCCCGGGGCTGAAGGCCGCCGACAAGCTCGAATTCGGTGATATAGCCGATCCCAAGGTCCGCGCCTTCTTTGCCAAGCTGTCGCCGATCAACAACGTGGCGAAGATCAAGACGCCGATGCTGGTCATGCACGGCGCCAACGATCCGCGCGATCCGGTTACCGAGAGCGACCGGCTGGTCGAGGGCATTCGGGCCAATGGGGGGACGGTCACCTATCTGCGCTTCCCCGACGAAGGCCATGGCATCGCCCGCCTTGCCAACCGCGTCCATGGGTATCGCCGGATTGCCGCCTTCCTTGAGGATCGCTTCGATCTGAACCGCTGACTGGCTAGCGCCGGCGGGTTAGGCCCGTTTCGGCGCAAGCAGAGCCAGCATGGCGAAGCTGGCAAGCCAGTGCTCACCCATGTAATCGCCCGCAACATGCGGCAGGGCGGCCTCAAGATGCGCGTCTGCCCGTTGCATCAGTGCCGTTCGTGCGCCCTGATCATCCAGCCGCGCCGCAATCTCGCGCAGACACCAGGCGCGGCTGAGATTGAGACCATCGAGATGGGCGATCTTGCCGTCGGTTCGGTCGGACACGGTCACCGGGCGGCACTCATTGGCGAGCCAGCCATTGACCATCACCAGCGCGTCGAACCACGGTGCGAAGGACGATTGGGGGCGGATCTCGGCCAGCAACAGGGCGGCGGTCAGAACGGGGGAGAGAAATTCATCGCCCCCCGGCTCCCAGCCGCGATAATCCGTGCGTTCGCCAAAGGCGCGCTCTGCCCACGCGTCGATCAGTCCGACCAGCGTTTCATCCCGGCCCAGCGCCCAGCGCCGTGCGAGGATCAGCGCAAAGGCCGTGTTGAAATGCGTGCCGACAGTGATGGGGTAGGTCAGGATCGCGAGATAATCGCGAAGGCGCACAGCGAAAGCCTGCGCCAGCGGTTCGAGCCGCGCTGCCCAAGCGCGATCATCGTGCCGCTCAGCTTCAAGATGGAGATACAGCAGCCATCCCCATCCATAGGGCCGCTCAAACCCGCGCGATGTCGGTCGGTCGAGGTAAGCCAGTTCGATCGCGAGCTTGGACGGCGTTAGGGTCTCCTCGGCCAGCACTTCGATTGCCGCTGCTTCGGGCATGTTCGGGTGCAGTCGCCGCAGGGTCAGCAGGGTCCACCATCCGTGAACGCAGCTGTGCCAGTCGTAGCTGCCAAAGAAGACGGGATGAGCCACGCGCGGGGGGCGGACATCCTCGTCGCTCTCGAAGACATGGTCATCCTTGTAGGGATAGGGCCGCGCCACGTGACCCAGCGCAATCCTTACGAAATTGCGGGCGATCTCCTCGGTCAGTTCCACAGGAGGAACGCCCCTGCATAGATGATCAGGATATTGCAGATGAGCAGCGGAAGTGCGGTCCCGATCTGTTGGCGGATCACCCCGTTCTGATCCTTGAGTTCGAGCAGCGCGGCGGGAACGATGTTGAAGTTGGCCGCCATCGGGGTGAGCAGGGTTCCGCAAAACCCCGCGAGCATCCCGACAGCCCCGATCACCGCCGGATCGCCGCCATATTGCTCGACCAGCAGCGGAATGCCGATGGCGGCGGCCATCACCGGAAAGGCGGCAAAGGCGTTACCCATGATCACCGTGAACAGGGCCATGCCCAGCGCGAAGACGACGACCGTCAGGACAACGCTGCCCTCCGGGATGATGCCGCCCGCCAGCCCGCCGATGATCTCGCCCACACCCGCCAGCGCGAACACTGCCCCCAGTGCAGCCAGCATCTGGGGCAGGATCGCCGCCCATCCGATGGAATCGAGCAAGCGCCGCCCTTCCTCGGCCGGGGCGAGCAGCGGCGGGCGCAGCCACACCATCGCCGCCGCGAGTGCCGCCACGACGCCAATGCCGAACAGGATCAGCGTTTCGCGCCGCGCTTCGAACAGGCCTGTCTCGCCGAACGGTGTGTAATTGTAGAGCAGCGTGCCTGCGACCGCTGTCAGCGGCACCACCAGAGCGGGCAGGAACAAGCGGTTGCCGAGCCGCGCTGAAAGCACTTGGCGTTCCTCGGGCGTGGTGGTCGGCGGCTCGCTGCGCTTGAGCCCACCGACCCCGGCAATCGCCACCATCGCCAGCACCATCAGCCCGTTGACGAGATCGGAGACGTGACTGCCCAGCAGAAAGCTCGCCGACAGCAGGGCCCAGAACCCGGCATTGCCCCAACGCCGGTCGCGCAAACTGAGCAATGCCCAAAGGGCAAAGGCCGCGCCCGCTAGCGCATAGAGCCATTCATAGGTGATCATTGGCGCGATCTCCCCAAGCGGCGGTCGAAGGCGAGGATGCGGCCGCCATGGATCAGGAAAGCGCAAATCGCGGTCGGGATCGCCCAGACCGAAAGCTGCAATGGGGTAAGCGGGTAGCCGGCACTTTCGAACACGCCCTGGATCAGCAGGATCGAAGCGATGGCAAAGAAGATGTCCTCGCCAAAGAACAACCCGACATTGTCGGTCGCGGCGGCCATCGCCTTGACCTCGTCGCGCGCTTCCTCGGGCAAGTCGCCATGGGTCTTGACCGCCGCCGCCTCCGCCATCGGCGCAATGAGCGGACGGACCGCTTGGGGATGGCCGCCGATATCTTTCATGCCCAGCGCCGAGGTCACTTGGCGGAACGCGAGATAAGCGACCAGCAGCTTGCCCATGGTGGCCCCGCGCAACCCCTCGATCACGGTCCGCGCCCGCTGTTGCAATCCATAGCGTTCGAGGAGGCCGATCACCGGCAGGATGATCCACGTGACCGAGATGTAACGATTGTCGTTGAACGCCTTGCCCAGCGCTTCGATCACCGCGACCAGATCGAGCCCGGCCAGCACACCAGTGGTGAGCGCCGCCCCGACCACCACCAGCAGTGGATTGAAGCGCAGGGCAAAGCCGACAACGACAATGCCGATGCCCAAAAGCGGCCAATAGTTCATTGCGATACCTCTCCGAAACCGCCGCCGCCGGGCGTCAGGATCACAAAACGGTCTCCGGGCTGCATCTGCGCCGATCCGGTTGCGCTCAGTTCCTCGATCAAGCCGTCCGCCCGTTCGACCCAGTTGCGACCTGCCAGCGCATCGCCGCCGCCGCAAATGCCGCGCGGCGCAATCCGGCGGCGATTGGCAAGGATGTTGGCGCGCATCGGCTCAAGAAACGTAACGCAGCGTTCCACCCCGTCGCCGCCATGGTGCTTGCCCGCCCCGCCCGACCCGCGCCGGATCGCAAAGCGTTCAAGCCGCACCGGCAATCGGGTTTCGAGGATCTCGGGATCGGTCAGGCGGCTGTTGGTCATGTGGGTTTGCACCGTGCTGGTGCCGTCGTGGTCAAGGCCAGCGCCTGATCCGCCACAGATTGTTTCGTAATATTGATGGCGGTCATTGCCGAAGGTGAAGTTGTTCATGGTCCCTTGCGAGGGTGCCAGCATGCCGGTTGCGGCGAAGAGCGCGTCGGTGACGACCTGGCTGGTCTCGACATTGCCCGCCACAACCGCCGCGCCGGGGCGCGGATTGAGCATCGAGCCTTCAGGCACGATCAGCGTCACGGGGCGCAGGCAGCCATCATTCATCGGGATGGCATCATCGATCAGCGTGCGCAGCACATAAAGCGCGGCTGCCCGGGTGATCGAGCGCGGGGCGTTGAAATTGTCGGGAAGCTGATCGCTGGTGCCAGTGAAATCGAACACGGCAGAACGCGCGGCCCGGTCGATCCGGATGACCACCTTGACGCAGGCGCCATTGTCCATGTCATAGGCGAAGCTGCCGTCTTCGAGGCGTCCGAGCAACCGCCGCACGCTTTCCTCGGCATTGGCGATGACGTGATCCATATAGGCCGCCAATACCTGTGCCCCGTGTTCCGCAGCGGCGCTGCACAGCAGTTCGGCTCCGCGTGTGCAGGCGGCAAGCTGGGCGCGCAGATCGGACAGGTTGCGCGCCGGATTGCGCGCCGGGAACGGTCCCGAGCCGAGCCGTTCGTGCATCGCCGCTGCAAGGAAGAGCCCTTCGTCCACCAGCAGCGCGTTGTCGATCAACACACCCTCTTCGGCGATGGTGCGGCTTTCGGGCGGCATTGAGCCCGGCGCGATCCCGCCGATATCGGCATGGTGCCCGCGCGCTGCGACAAAGGCGTCCGGCTCGCCGTTCGCCTCACCATAGAACACGGGCACGATCACCGTGATATCGGGCAAGTGGGTGCCGCCGCGATAGGGATCATTGAGCACATAGGCATCGCCTCGGCGGAACCCCCTGCCATCGCGCGCAGCCCCGCGGGCTTCGATCACCCGCGCGATACTGTCGCCCATGCTGCCCAGATGCACCGGAATGTGCGGCGCATTGGCAATCAGCGCCCCGCTGGCATCGAAGATGGCGCAGGAAAAATCCAGCCGTTCCTTGATGTTGACCGAGGTCGCGGTGGATTGCAGCACCACGCCCATTTCCTCGGCGATGGCCATGAACAGGTTGTTGAAGATCTCCAGCCGCACCGGATCGACCGCCGTTCCTGCCGCCTGTGCGCGCGCCAGCGGCATGGTGCGGGTGAGGATCAGGCTTCCTTCCTCGGCAAGGCGCGCCTGCCAACCATCCTCGACCACGGTGGTCGAACCCGGATCGATAATGAGCAGCGGCCCGGCATCGCACTCCCCGACATGGAAGGCGCGGCGCGACAGGACCCTCCATGGTCCGGGAAGGAGGCCGTTGGCCTCAGCCACAGTTTCGGGCAGCGCCGCCGATGCTGCGAGGCCGCCCGCCTGCCCGCTGGCCTCGACGCTCAGGGCCTCGACGATGATGGCCGCTTCAGCGTCGGAATAGCCGAACCGCTGGCGGTGCAGTGTGCGGAAGGCGGCATCCATGGCGGCCGGATCGGCGCAAGGAATGGCGAGCAGGCTGTCACTGCCCGCAAAGCGCAGCTTGGCGCGGCTCTCAATCCGGATCGCGTCCGCAGCGATGCCCTGATCGTGCAGATCCTGCCGTGCCTGCGCCTCAAGCGCGGCCAGTTCAGCGGCGAAAGTCTCACCCAGCGGGCGCACAATGCTGACTTCGCGGATTGCCTTTACCGGGGCAAGACCAATGCCATAGGCCGAGAGCATCCCCGCGAGCGGGTGGACCAGCACCGTTTCCATCCCCAGGGCATCGGCGACCTTGCAGGCGTGCTGCCCGCCCGCCCCGCCGAAGCAGGCAAGCGCATAGGTCGTCACATCGTGCCCGCGCGCGACGGAGATCTTGCGGATGGCATTGGCCATGTTGTCGACTGCGATCGCAAGGAAACCTTCGGCGATGTCCTCCAGCGGCTTTGGCTCTGGCAGCATCGCTGCGACCTCTTCCAGCCGCGCCCGCGCCGCTTCGGGATCAAGTGGATCGCTGCCGTCCGCCCCGAACACGGCGGGAAAGAACGCCGGATCGATCCGGCCCAGAAACAGGTTGCAATCAGTCACGGTCAGCGGCCCGCCCTTGCGATAGCAGGCGGGGCCGGGATCGGCGCCTGCGCTTTCCGGCCCGACCCTGAAACGCGCGCCATCGAACCGGCAGATTGACCCACCACCCGCCGCGACCGTGTGGATCTGCATCATCGGGGCAGCGACCCGCACGCCTGCTATCACGCTGTCGCCGGTCAGTTCATATTCGCCGGCATAATGGGTAACATCGGTGCTAGTCCCGCCCATATCAAAGCCAATCAGCCGGGTATGCCCCAGCGGTGCGCTCGCCGCGACCATCCCGACCACGCCGCCCGCCGGGCCGGAGAGGATTGCATCCTTACCACGGAATGCGCCGACTTCGGCAAGGCCGCCGTTCGACTGCATGAAGCGCAGGCTCCCGGTTGCAGGGAGGCTCGCCTCCAGCGCATCGGTGTAGCGCCGCAGCACCGGCGACAGGTAGGCATCCACCACCGTCGTATCGCCGCGCGGGACCAGCCGGATCAGCGGTGCCACCTCATGGCTGACGCTGACCTGCGCAAAGCCGATTTCGCGGGCGATGGCGGCAACCCGCGCTTCATGATCACGGTGCTGCCACCCGTGCATGAGGATAATGGCGATGGCATCGAAGCCTTCAGCCCGGAGCGCTGTAAACGCCTTCCGGACCTGCGCTTCGTCAAGCTGCCTAAGTATCGTGCCATCCACCCCGACCCGCTCGTCGATCTCGACCACCCGGGCTGGCAGTTGCTCGGGCAGCACAATGTGACGCGCAAAGATTTCGGGCCGCGCCTGTGTCGCGATCCGCAGCGCATCGCCAAAGCCGCGCGTGATCGCGAGGGCCAGCCTTTCCCCCTTGCGTTCGAGCAAGGCATTGGTCGCCACGGTCGTGCCGATCCTGAGTTCGGCAATCGGCCCCTCGCCATACCGCGCCATCAATCGCCGCACGGCTTCGCTGGCGGCGTCAGCATAATGCTCGGGGTTCTGTGACAGCAGCTTTTCGGTCACGAGGGCCCCGTCAGGGGTCGTGGCGACGACATCGGTAAATGTCCCGCCACGATCGACCGCAAAGCGCCAAGCTGTCATTCCGCTACTCTCTCGCCAGCATGGCCTGCGGACTAGGCAGGTGTCGGCATCCCTGTCCAGACTCGGGGTTTCGGGACTGTCCACCTTTGCAAGCGAACAGTCACCTCTGTGGAAGCGGGAAGACGTCGCCCCCCGGTGTGCCAAGCCCCGGCAAGGGCTGGGGCACCAGCGCGGGCACCGGATTGCGCGCGATCTTGTCCTCCAGCAAGGTCACGGCCGCGCGCAATTGCGCATCGTCACCCTTGAAGCTGGCAAGCGGCGGATTGTCGACCTCGTAATCAGGCGAGACGCCGTAGCCCTCGACGATCCAGCGTCCGTCGATGCTGTATTGCGGGTTTTCAGCAATCCGCACCCCGCCATTGTCAGCAAGGCGGTTGCGATCCGATAGCCAGATGCCTGCCCCGGCCGTGCGTTGCCCCACCAAGGGTGCAAGCCCCAGCGCCTTGACCGCGCCTGCAAAGGTCTCACCGTCGGAATAGGTGCGTTCGTCGATCAGCACTGCGACGTGGCCGCGATAGGCATTCTGCATATTGGTGGTGGCGATGCCGGTGCCGTCGGGCTTCGCCCAGAAGGCCCAGGCACGGCGCATCAGCATGGCGACAATGATGCTGTCGATGTTGCCACCGTTGTTGTTGCGAACGTCGATGATCAGTCCCGGCTTGCCCAGCTGCGGGAACCAGTCGCGTGCGAAGCTGGCGGCATCCTCCGGACCCATTGAGCGCAGGCTGATATAGCCGATCTGTCCGCCCGAAAGCTGTGCGGTGGCGGCGCGCTTGGCCTCGACATGATCGAGGTAACTGGCCGTCTGGAGACCCTGAAGGGTCATCGGCTCGACGATGGTGCTCACCTTGCCCGTGCCCCGCGTGAGATCGAGCCGGACCTGCTGCCCCGCCTTGCCCGCCAACGCGAGCTGCAGATCGGCAAGCGAGGCGACGCCGCGGCCATCGACCATGCGGATCACGTCGCCTTCGCGCACGTCGACGCCGGGACGACGCAACGGCGGTCGCAGCGACACAAGATCATCCTCGGAACGCAGGATGCGATCGATGCGCAGGCCCTGCGCAACCGGGGTATAGCTCGCCCCCAGAAACGCCATGTCGGGGTTCTCGCTGTCGCCCGGCAGATCTCCGGGACGCACCTGACTGTGGAGAATGCCGAGCTGCGCGGCCATCAGACCGAGGATCGCGTTAAGCTCGGCGCGGTGGCCGATCCGGTCGAGCATCGGTTCGTGTGTCTGCCGGACCGCGTTCCAGTCGACCCCGCGCAAGGCCGGATCATAGGCGAAATCGCGGTGAAGCCGCCACGCATCGACAAACATCTGTCGCCATTCGGCCTTGGGATCGACGATCAGCCGCCAATCGTCGAGCCGGAGCAGGTGCGGGGCGAGCTTGTCGGGCATCTTGGCTTCGGCGGGAACCAGCGCCAGCACCGGCTTGGCCGGCGGACCGGTGACGACCAGCGCGGACTTGCCGTCAGCAGCGAGCGCAAAGTCAAGCGCGCCTTTGGCGAAGACCTCCTCCTTCGCATCGCTCTTGTCGATGGCGATCGCGACCACGTCCTCGTCGCGGCGCGTGTAGAGGAACTTCTCGTTGGCGAAGAGCTGACCACCGACACCGGGCTTGGCGGGAACCTTGTAAAGGCGCTCGGCGAGTCCAGCCAAAACCATGTTCGCAGACTTAGCGTCCGTTTTTGCCTTCTCGTCTTCGTCCTTCGCCTTATCCTCGCCTTTCTCGTCTTCTGCCTCGCCAGCCTCTGACTCGCGTTCATCACCGCTTCTTGTAAGCTCGTTGTCTTCGCGGAACCGGAACTTAGCCTTGGGATCGAGCTGGAGGGCGTAGATTTCGCCGCGGTCGAGGAAGCCGACCCCCATGTTGCGGTCACCCCAGGGGCTGCCCGGCTTGGGAACGAAGTTGCGGTCGGAGATGAAATAGAGCCATGCCCCGTCATGGGCAAAGGCGGGGGCATAGCTATTGTACTTGCTTGAGGTCGCCTTCACCCGCTCGCCAGTCGCCAAATTCTGGACGTAAATGTCCGAGGTGTTCCCACCATTGGCCGGAGAGACTTCGGCATAGGCGATCATTGTGCCGTCGGGTGAGAAGGCGAGGTCGCCGAATGGGGCATCTTCGCCGGTCGTGTTTTTCGCAAGAAGGGTGATGCGACCGGTGGCGATGTCGACCTTCTGGAGCCGCGCTTGCTTGTCCCACACCACCAGCGCTTTTCCGTCGGGCGCCACCGCGAAGGACCAGATGTGGGCGTCATAGCCTTTGGTGACGGCGGTCGGCGCGCCTGTCCCGTCGGCCGCCATGGAAAAAATGTCGCCGCGATCTCCCTGGTCGAGGATCATGAAGGCCTTGCCGTCCTTCGGACCCAGCACCGCCTGCCGCGCGCGCGCAGCCATTGGCACGGCAAACTCAACGCGGCGCAGCTGCTTGGGCGCAGCGAGCGCAACCCGTCCGCGCGCGGTGATCGCAGCCGTTCCGCCGGTCGGCGAGATGCGCGCCGCCTCGAGCTGCTTGAGCGGTTCACTCAGCGCGCGGGCGCGGGTTTGCTCGCGGTCGGTGACGAGGTCGATGGACAGCTTTCGCACGATGCCGGTCGCCAGATCAACGACATGGAGATCGGCCCCGTTCTGAAGGAACGCCGCACCGCCATCGACGCTCGCCTGGAGCACTGGAAATGGCAAGTCGGGCGAAACCTGCCGCACATCGCTCCCGTCCTCCGCGACCGACCACAAGGCGTCCTTGCCACTCTTGTCAGACAGGAACCAGATGCGGCCGCCCGCAGCCATCGGATGGCGGATCGGCGCGCCGAAATCGGCCAGCAAGCGCTCGGCCTCGGTGTCCGATCCCATCGTCCAGCGCCACAATTGGTCCATCCCACCGCCGCGATAAAGCACGGCATTGTCGCGGGCGCGGGCGTAGAGACCGCGGCGGGAGAAGAACATCGTGCGTCCGTCGCTGCCGAAGGTCGCGTCCGTGGCACGCCACAGCGGGATCGGCGTCGCCTCCCCGCCCTGAGAGGATACGGTGTAAAGCACCTCGCCCTGCCCGGCGCCGGCAAGGCGCGAGGCGAAGATCACCCGGCCATCCGGGGTCCAGCCGATGGTCTGGACGAAGCCGCCTTCGAACGTCAGGCGTCGCGGCGTGCCACCCGCAACCGGCATCACATAGACATCACGCTCGCTGTCATAGCTCGCGCTGAAGGCGACCATCGTGCCATCTGGCGAGATGTGGACTTCGCTTTCTTCGGCCGGATGATTGGTGAGGCGGACGGCGCTGCCACCGCCGCGTCCGGTGCGCCACAGGTCGCCCTCACTGGCGAAGACCAACACGTCCCCCCGCGCGGCCGGGAATTGATAGAAGCCTTCTTCGGCTGCCGCAGGCACCACGGCCAAAGCGCACACGCCCGCAAACAACGCCCCAAATCGTCTCATGCTCGCTTTTCCTGTCGTCCCGTTTGGCGCTGTTGCCAGTCCGGGGGTGTGCCAGCCTTGGTGCTGCGGTGCCAGTTGGCCAGCGGTGGATACTAGGGGCGATCTCGCCGATTTTCTGCGAAGGGTCTACTGGATCCGATAATCAGCAATCGTTGGCCTTGCACTCAGGGCGTTGATGGCAGCGTTCAACTGGCGGTCCTGAACAACCAAGTGTGGCCCGAGTGCCGGCCATGCCGCTTGCTTGATGGCGTGTTGCTTGCCACCCCTCGCCGATATGAACTGATCCGCAAAAGCGACCTTACTGCGCATGGCGCATGGCAAAGGCGGGATAGCTTTCCTCATCGCCCCTGCGGATCTGGGCTTCCAGCAGCGCAATCGCCGTATCCACATCAGAATTGGTGCCCCCCGCTGCCTGCGCCAGTTTCAGGCCATGATAGAATGTCGCGGGATACTCGGTTGTGTATTCATAGACACGCGGATCATTCACGGGCTTGTCAAAGCTATACCATGGCTGCCGCGCAATATCGGCGGGCAGGCCGACTGCCTGCGCCATTTGCCGCCAATCGCTGAACCAGCGCCCTTCCAGTCGCGCCGGCAGATTGAGGAAACAGAACGGCCCGCTTGCCAAAAAGCGCCGCGCCTGAAACCTTTCTGCAAAGGCGACTTGCAACAGGGGCCAGCGCGGATCGGGATGCAATCGCCGCCCCCAATCGAGCGTATAGGCGATGTAATTGACGATCGATCCCGTATAGACGCCGGGTCGCTGGCCTGTCCGGATCGATGGCCAGAATGTCGGATTGGGCTGGCTGTCATAGGCATTGCCTTCCCAGAACATCCCCAATTGCCCCATCCCCGGAACCGCCAGTGCCCTGACCGCGCGGTCGAGATTGGCGACGAGGATCGCATCGAAACGCTCTGCCTGTGGCAACCAGTCAAGCGATGGCATGGCGCGGAGCAAGGCATAGGCCAACAGCAGATCGCGCATCGACCACGCCCAATCGCGGCCCTGCCCCTGATCGATCAGCTTGCCGCTACTGCCGCGATAATCGGGGGTAACGGTATTCAGCGCCGTGCACGCGGAGAACACCTGCTCCTCGATAAAGAACGGATGCAATTCGGATAGCAAGGCAGGAATGAACGCCGGGCACGGGCGGTGCGCATTATCGATGTCCCATTCGAACTGCATCCCCGGACTGACGCCGATGACCCGTTCTACGGGGTAATTCTGATAATATTGCTGCACTTTCAGGGGTGTATTGGGTGTATCGAGCAACAGCGGCAAGCCATCGGCGCCCCGCACATGCCAGGGGATTGATGCCGCGGTCAGCCCATAATTCATGCTGACGCGCCGCATATCGGCGCTGCGTTCGATGATGTAGCGCGCCTGCCGGTGGACAATCGGCCCCACTTCATCGCGCAAACCTGTGGTTCCCATGGCCGGCGTAAGCCCGCCTTTGTCCAGGGGCGTGTAGTCCGGGACCGGATCCATATAGGACCATTGCGATGGCGCCCGCAGCCTTGGTCCGATGCCCCACGGCAACAACAGGCCGTTGGCTTGCCAGCGGTTCAATTCACGATCCGAGACCGGCCAGGCGCGCGATGCGGCGACCCAGCGCTGGAAGTCGCCATGGCCGTAAACCGGGAAGCTGCGGCCAAACACGCTCGCCTGATAGCTGACGGCAGGGGCCTCTACCGCCAGATTGGTCCAGCGTTGCCGCTCTACCACCACCACATCGAACGGTTTGCCGTCCACCGGGGATGCCGCTTGCAGATACCAGATCAGCGCCCACGGCCCTTTGCGCAGGAACACCCGCACTGTGTGCAGTCCCGCCTGTTGCCACAGGGCGTCGGGATCATCAGCCGTAAACGTTACGCCACCCAGGAGTATCGGCGGCGCGGCGGCGGCAATGGCAGGATCATGCGCGATCGCACCACCCCGGGTGCGGACTTCCGCTCGCAAGGGCGCAGACGCGGGGCCTCCCGAAAGAAGACCGGGCGCAATCACAGCGACCGCACCGCTGGCCATCATCAACCGGCGAGACATCATGGCATGTTTCCCCCGCGGAGCACGTCGATATGTTCCATGGCGGCAAGCTATCTCACGACGAATGGTCTTGCTACCGAAGCAGGCTGCCTGGCCCAGAAACGGACAGAGTTCGTAACGTTCATCAATGTCGGCTTGATATGGGGCATTGGAATGGCGCGAATTGGCTCGACCGCTGCCGTTGATGAACGGGAGATCGGAGGACTGCTTTCCGCCGATTGCAACCGGAAGCCGCGCGCCAAGAAGGGGCCCGAAGATGGTCATTCCTGACCGGCGGCCAGCATGACTGGTATTGCTAGAAACAGAGGCGGGCATGCGTGCGAGCGCAGGCGAAGGCCATCAGGGGCTAGCTTACTGGAACCTGTAGGAAGCGACTCCGCATCCACGATCCCCTACAGCGCCCGATTGCCGGATGACTTGACCGCATTGCCTACTTGGCAGATAGACAATGGGCGATGCTCTCCCAAAAGACCCGCTATGCGATCCGCGCCATGCAGCATTTGGCTGATCACTTCGGCGAAGGACCGGTGCAGCTGGCTGCGATTGCGGACAAGCAGAATATCCCTGCAAAATTTCTCACTGTCATTTTGTCCGAATTGGCCCGCGCGGGACTTGTGGAGTCGCAGCGCGGGCGTGATGGCGGTTACTGGCTGGCGATCCCGCCGATCGACATCACCTATGGCGACTTGATCCGGCACATGCGCGGCAGTCTTGCGCTGGTGCCCTGCGCCAGCCGCTATGCGCATGAGAAGTGCAAGAACTGCCTTGAGGAAAGCGAATGCCGCACCCGCGCCTTGATGCTCGACGTGCGCGACAGGACGGCGCAGATCCTCGACGATATCCGCCTGTCCGATCCGATCACGCCCGTGCCCCCGTTTGCCGACGGCAAGGCCTGATCGCGCCGACAATTCACCTCGGCGCGCAAACCCCACCTTTCACCGCCCGACAGAAATTCTGTCGCGCTGCCCTATTGTCAAGCAAAACACTTGAGTTTAGTTTCTTCGTTGCGGATCGAATCCGTGTAACGAAAGGCCCAAATATGGACCGTGACGAGAAACAATCTGGCGCAGGCGGTATTTTGCCCGATGCGCTGGCGATGGTCAGCGATGCGCTTGAGCGTCTGCGCTACGGCGCAATCCAGCTGACTGTGCATGACGGGAAGGTCATGCAGATCGACGTAACCGAAAGGAAGCGGCTGACCGATTGATCGGCACCGTTATCCAAGCCCACCACACTTCAGCAGGGACCAGCAGACCGGACCACCGGATGCATACCCGCTTGCAAAGGCGAGACCATGTATCCGTTTTCCACCCGCAGCACGCTGCTGCTTGGCGTCGGCCTGACCGCGCTGCTTTCCGCCCCCTTGGCCGCGCAGGACGAAGCTGCCGCGCCAACCACCGACACCACCGCCGAACAGGAGCCCGCCAGCAATGACATCATCGTCACCGCCCGCCGTCGCTCCGAAAGCGCGCAGGACATTCCGATTGCTGTGTCGGTTCTTGACGCCAAGCAGCTTGACGAGACCGGGGCGTTCAACGTGAACCGGCTCCAGCAGCTTGCGCCCACGCTGCAATTCTATTCCTCAAACCCGCGCAATACGGCGGTCAACATCCGCGGGCTGGGCGTTCCGTTTGGCCTGACGAGCGACGGGTTCGAACAGGGCGTCGGCATTTATGTTGACGACGTCTATTACTCGCGCGTCGCCTCGGCGACTTTTGATTTCCTCGATGTCGCGCAAATCGAAGTGCTGCGCGGACCGCAGGGGACGCTCTACGGGAAGAACACAACCGCAGGCGCGATCAACATCACCACCAATCAGCCGAGCTTCGACTTCGAAGGCCGGGCCGAGCTGAGCCTTGGCAATTACGAATTCCGTCAGGCGCGCCTCGCGCTCTCTGGTCCGCTGTCGGAGCGGGTAGCTGCGCGGGTCGCCTTTTCGGGCACCTCGCGGCGGGGCACGATCCGCAATGTAACGACCGGGCAGGACATCCAAAGTCTCGATAACCTCGGCGTGCGGGCGCAGGTGCTGTGGGAGGCCACCGACAACCTCAAGATCACGCTGGTCGGCGATTACAACAAGCAGGACGCCAATTGCTGCGGGTCGGTGTTCGTGCGCACCGGCACGACCCAGCGCCCGCTCAACCGCCAATTCGCCGCGCTCGCCGCAGCACAGAACTATGCGCCGCCCTCGACCAACCCGTTCGACAGGCTGACCGATCTCGATTCGCAGCTGAACGCGGGCAACGTCATCGCTGGCGCCGCCTTGCGGGCCGTGTGGGACATCGGCCCCGGCACCTTTACCTCGGTCACGGCATGGCGTTACTGGGACTGGAAGCCCGAGAATGACCGCGACTTTACCGGCCTGCCGATCGTCTCGCTGTCGCAAAACCCCTCGCAGCAGAACCAGTACACGCAGGAGTTCCGCTACGCTTACTCAGGCAACAAGTTTGACTTCGTGGTCGGCGCCTTCGCCTTCGATCAGCGGATCGACACGCAAGGGACGGAGGCCCAAGGAAGTGCCGCCAGCCGCTGGAACATCGCGCCGAACAATCCCCTCTCGCTCGATCCAACTGTCCTCAACGGCCTGACCGCGCGCAACACTCAGGTACTTGAAAGCACCAGTCTGGCGCTGTTCGGGCAGCTGAGCTGGAAGGTCACCGATGCCTTCACGATCCAGCCCGGCGCGCGGATCAATTACGACAAGAAAGCCGGGTTCTATCAGCGCCGGGTGATTACCGGCGCGGGCACGGAATTGCTCGGGACCGAAACCGACGCGCGCAGCCGCGCACAGCTTGCCATCTTCCAGCCGCAAGTAAGCGCACCCGAGGATACCGACTGGAACCTCACCTATGACCTGACGCTGAGCTACGAGGTTGCACCTGATGTGCTGGCCTACGGCACCTATGCCAAGAGCTTCAAAACCATCGGGATCAATCAGAACGGGCTGCCAACTGACGCCAATGGCCAGCCGATTGCGGCGGCAGGGACAATCCGGCCCGAGAAGGTTGATCACTTCGAGATCGGCCTCAAGAGCCAGTTCTGGGATCGCCGCGCGACATTGAATCTCGCCGCATTCCGCACCGAGATCCGCGACTATCAGGCGACCGTCAACAACGGACAGTTCGGCGTGCTGCGCGGGTTCCTCGCCAATGCGGGCAAGGTGCGCTCGCAGGGGATCGAGGCGGACTTTGCAATCCGTCCGAGCCAGCGCTTCAACGCCTATACAAACGCAGCCTATACTGACGCGAAGTATGTGCGCTTCGTCGATGCGCCCTGCCCGCCGGAATTGGCAGGCGGCACCATCGCAGGCCCGGGCCAGACCCCGTCCGCGCCCGGCACCCCCGGCGGGATCAGCCCGGCCAATTGCGATATCTCCGGCCAGCGCCTCCCCGGCGTGTCGAAGTGGGCGTTCTCGTTCGGCGCAGAGGGCAATGTTCCCACGGCGTTTCTGGGAAAGCGGGGCGAGGTCTATCTCGGTTATGACGGCAGCTATCGGTCGAGCTTCTCATCCAACCCTTCGCCATCGGCCTTCACCAATGTCGAAGGCTACCACCTGTCCAACTTCCGTATTGGCTTCCGCTCTGATGACGGGCTGAACCTGTTCGCATGGGTCAGGAACGCCTTTGACGAGAATTATTTCGAACAGCTCTTTGTCGGCCCCGGCAATACCGGGCTGATTGCGGGGCTTCCCGGTGACCCGCGAACATGGGGCGCCACAGCCTCGATCACCTTCTAGACCTGCGACCGCGCAGAGAGGACCGCCTCATGCCTGACTTACTCTCACTCCTGATGGACATCGCGCCGTTCATTGCCATCGGCATGGCCGCGCAAATGATCGACGGGGCGCTGGGCATGGCCTTCGGGGTCATCACGCAGACCCTGCTGGTGAGCGCCCTCGGCGTCCCGCCGGCCACGGCCTCGGCCAGCGTGCACCTCGTCGAGCTGTTCACCACCGGCGCATCGGGGGCGAGCCATATCTGGCACCGCAATGTCGACTGGGGGCTGTTCAAGCGGCTGGTGCCTTTCGGGGTGCTTGGCGGGGTAACGGGTGCCTATCTGCTATCCAGTATCGACGCCTCGGCGGCGCGGCCTTTCGTGATGCTCTATCTGACCGGCATCGGCATTTACCTCCTGTGGCGCGCGATCCGCCTCACCGCCCCGCGTTTCGAGGATCCCCGCTATACAAGGCCGTTGGCGGCAGCGGGCGGGTTCCTTGATGCAGCGGGCGGGGGCGGCTGGGGACCGGTCGTCACCTCCAACCTGCTGATCCAGGGCGGCGATCCGAGGAAGATCATCGGGACGGTCAATTCCGCCGAATTCCTGCTGACCCTGTCGATCTCGATCGCTTTTATTGCGACGCTCGGCTTTGCCGCCTTCACGCTGATCACCGTCGGCCTGATCATCGGCGGAGTGATCGCCGCACCGTTCGGAGCGATCCTTGCCAGCCGGGTCCAGCCACGCACGCTGCTGCTGGCGGTGGCGGTGGTGCTGATCGTGACCAGCAGCTACAGCATCTACAAGGCCTGGCCGATCATCTAGGGCCTTGGGAACCCGTATGGACACCGAACTGATCCTCATTTGCGCGCTGACCGGCGTGATCAACCTGATCGGCGCGCTGGCCTATGCCGCGCGCATTGCAGGGGTGCGGACAGGCCGGATTGCGCTGAGCTTCGCGCTGTTCAACGTCTTGCTGCTGGTGTCGCGGACCTCGAATGGATTTCTCGGCCCGTTCCTCGCCAAGCGGATCGAGACGGGGCTTGCAAGCGGTGCGGGCGACGCCCTGCTGTTCGATCTGAGGCTGGTGCTGCTTTCCGCCGCTGCCGCCGTAGCACTCGGCATCGTGCTGGTGCCGACCGGCCAGCGCTTGTTCGCAGCGGCGATCACCTTCTTCCAAGTCAACCGCTCGACCACCAAGTTGTTGCTGCGCAGCGTGACTCCGGCGGGCCTCAGCACGATCCGGGATTCGGTCGCACTGCCATCACCCGAGACGCTGCGATCGCTCGGAAAACCGCGCGGCGTCAGTTGGTCCGTTCTCGCCGCCAATGCTGCCGCGCAAGGCTTGCTGGCGGTGGGCGTACTGGCCTCGCTGTATGCCGGATACCTCGTCCCCGAATTCCGCGTCACCGCCTCGCAGATGACCGCCATCGTCAACGGCTTTGCCACGATCCTGCTGTTCGCGCTGATCGACCCGCAGATCTCGGCGCTGACCGACGACGTGGTTGATGGCAGCGTAAGCGAGGCGACCTTCCGCAGGGCCATGATCTGGGTATCAATGAGCCGCCTCGTCGGCACACTGCTTGCGCAGGTGTTGCTGGTGCCTGCTGCAGTGGTGATAGCTTGGGCAGCCGGGTGGCTCTAAAGTAAGAGACTCAATGCCATGCCACCCGCCGCACAAACGGCAAGAATGCGCAGCACTGACCACTTCAGTCCGAACGCCAGCCCACAGGCGAGCACTGCCAAGATGCCAGCCCGCCAATCGAAGCTCGACAAGTCGGGCCAATAAAGCCGCAGCGGGCCGAATTGGCGCTGGCCCACCTCAGCAAACAGCACGTGCAGCGCGAACCATGCGGTGAGGTTGGCGATCACCCCCACCACCGCCGCCGTCACTGCCGCCAGCCCGCCCTTGATCCGCACGGCATTGCTAAGCCGGTCGATCCACGGCGCAAAGGCAAAGATCCACATGAAGCACGGGGCGAACGTCACCCATGTCGTCAGCCCTGCGCCCAGCAATCCGGCAACCAGAGGCGAGAACGGTTCCGGCGCACGAAAGGCAGCGAGGTAGCCGACGAATTGCGTCACCAGGATCAGCGGACCGGGCGTTGTCTCGGCAAGGCCGAGCCCATCGGCCATCTCGCCGGGTTGCAGCCAGCCGAAACCCTGCACAGCCTCCTGCGCCATATAGGCGAGAACCGCATAGGCCCCGCCAAAGGTCACGATCGCCAGTTGCGAGAAGAACGCGCCGATCTCCCACAGCACGTGATCCTGCCCCAGCGTCACTGCGATCAGCAGCATCGGTGCAGCCCAGACCGTACCCCACAGGGCAATCGACAAAACCGTGGTGCGCCATGGGCGATCGGGCAGCACTTCGCTAGCCTTGCCCAGCTTGAGCGCCAGCAGGTCAGGCCGCTTCGCCGCAACCACCATGCCGATCACGCCTGCCCCCAGCACGATCAGCGGGAACGGCAGATCGAACAGGAACAGCCCAACAAACGCCGCCCCCGCCAGCACGCGTTTCACTCGTGTATCGAGCGCGCGCCCTGCAATCCGCAGCAGCGCCTGCACGACAATCGCCAGCACCGCCGCTTTCACGCCCAGGAACAACGCCTCGACCCATGCAAGATTGGCCGCGATGGCATAAAGCACCGACAGCGTCAGAATGATCACTGCGCCCGGGATCACAAACAGCAGCCCCGCCGCGAGCCCGCCGCGCCAGCCATGCAGCCGCCAGCCGATCCACGTGGCAAGCTGCTGCGCTTCGGGGCCGGGCAGCAAGTGACAGAAATTGAGCGCGTGGAGAAAATCTTCCTCCGCAATCCACTGGCGTTCTTCCACCAGTTCGCGGTGCATTAGCGCAATCTGCCCGGCAGGCCCGCCAAAGCTGAGCAGACCAATTCGGGCAAAAACCCGGAGCAGATTGGTGAAGGTGACCGAAGGGGTAAGAGCCAAGGACGCCAAGATAACCTCGCACGATGCACCTTGCCGAAAACGGCAAGGCTACGAGGCAACGCTTGGGCCTTTCTCAGCCTGAGCGGGAGGTTGCTTTGCCCCGCTGGCCCGTCGTTTAACGGGTCAATCCGGCGAGATCAAGCAAGCCCCCGAATGTGTCAAAGCCAACCAGTTCGGTTACGAACAAAATCGATACGCAATCCCAAAAGCCGCGAGGCGGCTGTCGGCTGAAGCAAACGTTCGGCCTCCGCACTGCGAACGACCTGCTCTGGGTCGACATCTACGGGCAGCACTTGGGACTTATCGATCATTCGCTTTGGACGCATTGAAGCGCAGTGGTCAGCCGCAAGCAAACATCTACGACTTGCGCACGGCATGTTGCAAAGCGCACTTGCCCGGTGCCTCAATCTATATACCATGAGATATAGATTCGATTGGTCGTCAGGGAGGCATTCTTGTATACAACTTTCGTCGCCAGCCTGCAGGCCTGCGCTACCCTTTCGCTTGCCGTACCCGCGATGGCGGAGGAAGCACCTGTGACCGAGGGCACAAGCGATCCCATCATCGTCACCGCGCGCCAGCGTCCGGAGGATGCACAGGACGTGCCTGCTGCGCTTTCGGTGGTCGACGCCCGCTGGCTGGAGCAATCCTACACGCTCAACACCCGCGACCTGACCACGCTGGTGCCCGCGCTCAACTATTCCTCGGCCAATCCGCGCAACACCGCCTTTACGATCCGGGGATTAGGATCGAGCGTCGTCGCGGTCAGCCAGGCCAATGATGGGCTCGAACCGGGCGTCGGCTATTATGTGGACGGGGTCTATCACGCGCGGCCCGCAACGGCCGCCTTCGACTTTTCCGACATCGAGCGGATCGAGGTGCTGCGCGGGCCACAGGGGACATTGTTCGGCAAGAACACCACCGCAGGAGCGATCAACATCGTCTCCGCTGCGCCCCGCTTCACGCGCAGCTTCAATGCCGAACTCAGCGGGGGCGAACGCCGCTTCGCGCAAGGGCGGTTCTCGGCCACCGGGCCGCTGATGGGCGACACGCTCGCCTATCGCCTGTCCGGCACGTTTACCCGGCGCGACGGGGTGCTGCGCAACGTCACCACTGGCCGCGACCAGAACACGCTCGGCACGCAGGCGGTGCGCGGGCAGGTGCTGTGGCAGCCCTCGACCGATTTCCGGTTCCGGCTGATCGCCGACTTCGCCAATTTCGACAGCGAGTGCTGCACGCAGGTGTTCCTCCGCGTCGGCACCAGCTTGCGTCCGGTGGCGCGGCAATATCCGGCGCTGGCGGAAACAGCGGGCTATGCGCCGCCGAGCACCGATCCCTACGACCGCCTGACCGACATTGATGCGTCGCTGGCGGTAAAGACCAGCGAAGGCGGCGTTGCGGGAACGGCAGACTGGGACATCGGCACGGCGACCGTGACGTCGATCAGCGCGTGGCGCTTCTGGAACTGGGATGCGGCGAACGACCGCGACTACACGGGCCTCCCGATCCAACTGATCCAGCGCATCCCCTCGCGGCAGGACCAGCTCAGTCAGGAAGTGCGGATCGCCTCCGACGGGGAGGCCGCTTTCAGCTATGTCGCAGGCCTTTATTTCTTCCGGCAGGTGCTGACCGGATCGCCCAATTCTGTCTTCGGCCCCTATGGCGCGCCGTGGCTTATCGGTGCGACAACGGGCGCGAATGCCACTCCGGTGCCCGCCAACCTGCTCGACGGTTACGGCCAGACCGGGGACACACGCTTTGCGGTCAACAGCTACGCTGCCTTTGGCGAGGCGAACTGGCGGATCCTGCCACGCCTGACCGTGACGGGGGGCTTGCGCTACACTTACGAGGCCAAGGAAGGCGACTACAGCACGCAGGTGTCGGGTGGGCCGGCCACGTCGAACACCGCGCTGATCAATGCCAGATTGGGTGTGCTGCGCCCCCAGACCTATTCCGCGCGCAACCGCGAGGGCAACCTTTCGGGCCGCGCCAATATCGCGTGGGAGCCCGTCGACGACGTCCTGCTTTACGCCAGCTTTGCGCGGGGGTTCAAATCGGGCGGGATCAACATGTCGGGTCTGCCGCTTGATGCGAGCAACCAGCCCGCGTTGGCCACCGCCGTGATCGACCCGGAACGCAACACGACCTGGGAGGCCGGGCTCAAGTCGACCATGTGGGACGGAGCCTTCACGCTCAACCTTGCCGCCTATTACACCACGGTCAGAGATTTTCAGGCGACCGTGGTGGATTCGAGCCAGACCGTGTCGCTGCGCGGTTATCTTTCGAACATCCCCGAGGTGCGCGTTCAGGGGATCGAGGTCGACTCAAGCTTTCGCCTTGGCAACTTCACGCTGATCGGCGCGCTGGCCTATAGCGATGGCGCTTACACCGACTACCCGGCGGGCCCCTGTCCGCTTGAACGCCAGACCGCAGCGACTGCGGCCTGTGACCTTACCGGCCAGCGCCTCGCGGGCCTTCCGCGTTGGTCCCAGACGCTGAGCGCCGATTATGCAGTGCCGGTGGCGGCTGGCGCGCTGTTCTTCCATGCCGATAGCAATTGGCGCAGCGGCTATTTCGGCGATCCGAGCCTCTCGCGCTTCACCTTCATCGACGGTTACAACCTCACCAATGCCAGCATCGGCTATCGGCGGGAGAACCCGCAAGGCAAGGGATGGGAGATCGCGATCTTCGCGCGCAACCTGCTGGATGCGGATTACATCCAGAACCTGACAATCCAGGCGGGCAATTCCGGACTGATCCTCGGCACGCCCAGCGATCCGCGAACGGTGGGGGTGACCTTCAGGCTTCGAAGATAGGATCGTCCGCCGCGCGCTCGTCGCTGCGCTTCGGGAGACGCGGCGCATCGCGCAGATGTCCGGCGATATCGGCAAGCCCGGCGCTGCTGACCTCCTCGGCGTCGCGCTGGAGTTGGCGGTAACCGGTCAGAACCTGTTCCCCCAGCGCCGTCAGGTGAGCGCCTGCCTTTTGGTTGCCCGGTGTGGTTGCTACCAACGGCTCCTGCCAGCATCTGTTCATCGCATCGACCAGAAGCCAAGTGCGACGATAGCTCATCCCCATCGCCCGCCCAGCGGCCGAGATCGAGCGGTGCTGCGCGATCGCAGCAAGAAGGTCGGCCTTGCCCGGGCCCATGGCGATCTCGTCGCCACACATGATCTGGATCTTGAGCTTGAGAAATTTCTTCCATGCCATCGCTCAATTGTAGCCCCGCTCTGCTTGCGGTCCACTGTCAATCGCACATCGGAATGTTCGAAGAAGATTTGGCCGCGATGCACTCGTTTCGAAATCCATCCGACTCGACCAAAAGTAAGGCACCGGTTCACGTTGACAGCGGTCGGTCAACTCTGACCGCGATCGAACCCAGCGATCGGAACTTAAGTTTGCCCGGCGTGACCCGCTTGACAGGGGGTATGAGTGAAACGTTCCCCATTGATAAGGTCGTCGGCCGCACGGCCCTGTCAGTCCATGCCGATAAAATTGGAGTTCAACGGCACGTCGGGTCGCATGAAGCCGTAGTTCGGGAATGTCCCACCCTCGTCATGAAGATTTCGGATCCATTCTCTGATCCTTCTTATGATTTACTATCGGCCGAAACTGCAGTCGCCCGGGCTCCAGGCTTCAGTCCTACCGAAAGCGCTACTTCCGCCGCTGGAGCGGCGACCGAACGAAAGCCACGAATGCTCTTTGAGTGCCTTCTTGCCCCTGCCCGACAGCTCGCTCCAGATCTGCCTGTTCCGCCGGAGATCGGAGACAGAGAGGCAGAAGACTTTCCCGCTCTCTAGTGTCTGTGCCTGCGCCCCAGCGAAGCTCTGCAGCACATTGCAATCGGATGCACTCAAGCTGGCGGTGCTTGCTGACTCGCAATACTGCTCCACAGGACGCGGCTGCGCCCTTAAAAACCATGCTTCTTTGGCTTCCGGCCTGATCCCCGAACACCCGCCGAGAAGCAGAAGGCCGGTGATCGCAAGGGCCGATATCTTGAGCTTGGCCAGTTTGGCTGAGGTTGCTGAGCCGATCCTCGTCTGCTCCCTCAACTCATAGCGATGGAGCCAATTCGATGCCTGTTCGCGCAGCGCAAGCAAGGCTGTTCGGATCTGACGGGAGGCGTTCGTGGGCATCTGCATATCCTTAATCTACATATGTCGATTTTATGATGCAAGCGGAAATTTGCCTTGAAGACATCGAGACTCACCGATGCTCGAAAAGCGCTCGTCAACAAGCAGGGCGGGGAAACCACGCCGGCCGCTGGGATATGCCGTCGCTGGTCATCAATCGGCGCGGCTGATCATCTGTCGCATCCATCTCAACATCCGCACTTCGACGAAGCGATGGAAGAGAACCGATGCGCCCACGATCGCGGCGGTCGCGCCTACGCACGCCAGCCAGCTTATTGGCGGTGATTGGGGCGGCAGCTGAAGCAATTGACCGACCGCTACGGGATGCAGCAGGTAGATGGCGCATGAGGCTGCGCCAAGCATGAGAATTGCCCGGCTTCTGATCGCAAGCCCTTCGCGCTCGGCCACAACTGCGCCAAGGACAATGCATGTAGAGGGCAAGCCCCAGACCAGCACGCGTTCGAGACTTTGATAATCGTCCGGGTTATAGCCGGTGAGCCGGGCCAGCAGCGGCAATGCCAAAAGCCCTGCCCCCGCAAGCCATAACCCAGCGCCCTTGCCCATGGGACGGCTCAGGTTGTCCATTGCCAGATAGATGCAAACGCCAAGGACGAATTCCAGCAAGAGAGGCCAGGGCCCAGACAGGCCGGGCACCGGAACCAGACCAAGTACGAGGAGCATGGCTACCGCCACCACCGGAGCGCGCCGGGTGCCGGCACGCAGCGCCAGCCAATAGAGCAGGTAGAAGGCCAGCTCGTAAACCAGCGTCCAGGCGACGAAGATGAGGACCGGCCTTCCCCCCGGCCCCGGCAGATAGAAGAGCGACTGAACCAGCCAGTCGAAGGTATCGGCCGGGCTCATGGCCTGCAGAACGAACAGCGCTGCAATCGCGGTGGCAATCCAATACGCCGGAAGGACGCGGATCAGGCGGCGCGGAAGGAACTGCCGGGCGTCGCGTGACGAGCTGTAGGCGATGATGAAGCCGCTCAGGACAAAGAACAGATCGACCCCCGCAGCACCGATGGTGAAGGGCAGAGATGTAGCTGGCAGCAGACCGACATGAAAAACAACCACTCCGATGGCGGCGAGTGCGCGCAGAGCCTGCAGATTGTTGATCATTCCCGGGCTACTATTGGCACCATCTGCACCGCCCCGCATGATGGTTCAGCAACCGCGGTGTGCGCAGTAACGGCCTTGCAGATTGATCGGGTTGGGCAAACCTGCGTGCCAACCGACCAATGCCCAGACTGCAACAAGTTCGAGCGCTATGATGACCGCCTGCGGTATGGCGCTACCATCACCGAAGAACAGAATGCTGCTGAACACCAGCAAGGTCACGACGATCGCCGCACCCATGGAGCCTATGGCTGTGACGCGCCTCCAGTCGCGCTCGAGAATGGCCCAAGCCAATGCCAGATGTCCGAAACCGAGTGCCAGCGTAAACAACGCCATCAGTGGGAGCCCCACCAGATTGGCTTCGTTGATGCCGAAAGAAGGGTAGCCGCTCCCCAGCAGCACGGCAGCGCTCTCAGCGCTGGGTGCCAGAAATGCAAAGCCGCGCGGCACGCTTGATACGAGCAACGCAGCGATAGGCAACATCACGCCAAGGGCCAAGATGTGACTGGCCAGAGAGAACCGTCCCTCTTCGTGCTTCGGCATCTCGCCAAGCGCGGTAGCAAGGCAGCCGACGGCAAAGCTCAGCGGCTCCCCTTCGTCGAGAGCTGTCTCGAACTCGGCCGCCATGGCCGACGCCCATTGATGCCGCCGATCACCCAGGCATCGCACAGCTATTGCGATGATGCATCTGGCAATCGCGGTCTTCATGCCGGCAGACCAGGAGCATCGGGCGACGATGAATCAACCTCGATCGACTGTGCAAGCGCAAGCCCGGTGGTCGTCAATCGATAGGCGTGCCTCGCGGGGCGGCCTGGCTGGACGGGATCATGCCATTCGGCTTCCACCAGTCCTTTATCAGTCATTCGGATAAGTAGCGGATAGAGTGTGCCGGATAGCAAGCCCGCCTCTTTCATGAGGTCATAGCCGTGGCGCCATTCCAGCGGTCTGGCGGCAAGAGCGCTGAGCAGCGCCCGCATTTGTTTCGAAGGACGTCGATCACGTGGCATGATGTACGTTCAACATATGTAGATGTAAGAGTCAACGCTCTGTTTGCAGTTGGCGGTGCCCTTGCCATCGATCGGGTGCTGCGTCCCGTGACAGGACCGAGAATTTCCGGCAATGAGCCGAGGCATGCGCAACGTTTGCGCGTCGCCGCCGTCCACGCGCCTTTCAATACACAAAGACGACGTGACCTTGGTCCGCCCGGTCGTTGCTCTTGTTCGCTTCGCCAATACTGGCAGGGCCAAGACTCAAGGCTGACCCATGATCTGACCTGCCCTCGCCATATCAGCCTGCGTGTTGACGTTCAGGAAAGGGTCGAAGTCGCCATCTCCGACGGGAAACTCGACGATGTCTGCTGAAAGAATTTCGGCCCAGCCATGCACATCCCGTTTGCCCGTTTCGAGATAAGCGCAAAGTGCCGACAAATCAGTGACGGACCAAATGGCGTTGATCGGGTGCAGGCGCTCGCCACATTTTGCGATGACAGGGGCTCGCTTCTGCAACAGGGTTGCAATGTAGGACTGCGGCAGAAAGGGTTGGTCAACCGCGAGGGTGGCAACCTGTTCGCGCGCCGCACCGGAAGCCCATTGCAAGGCGGCATGAATGCCGGATAGCGGTCCTGCTCCGACCCACTCGCCGTCGGGAAGGATCGGGAGGCCGAAGCTCTCATAGGCTGCCGGGTTGTTGGCGTTGAGCAGCACCGGGCCTCTCGTCTGCGGCAGGATATTGTCGATGACATGTGCCAAAAGCTGTTTGCCGCACAGGTCGGCGAAGGCCTTTTCGCTGCCGAACCGGCGCGATGTTCCCCCCGCCAGAATGCACACGGCAATGTCTGGCAATATAGCGGCCTTGTCCCCCTCGGGGACCAAGGGGGGCTTATCATCGGTCAGCGCCTGCCGACCGCTACCGGGCATTGTGCCTTATGCTCCCCGAAACACGGCAGGGCGGCGTTCGATGAACGAGCGGATACCCTCAGCCGCATCCGCGCTGGCCATGACTTTTGCACGGATTCCCGGGATCGCTGCGATGGCCGCCTGCTCACCCTCGGTGATGAATTGGCGTCCTGCGTCCTTGGTAGCAAGGATGCCGAGCGGCGCGTTGGCGGCGATCATTTCGGCGATAGCCATGGCGCGGTCAATCTGGGTACCGACCGGCACGACCTCCTGCACAAGACCTATCCGAAAGGCCTCGGCCGCGCCGAACTCGTCGCAGGTGAGGAGGTGATACATCGCGTTCCCCCACCCGGCGCGAGTGATGTAGCGGAAATGCGCGCCCCCCAGCGGCGCGATCCCTCGCTTGGCTTCCATCTGGCAGAAGCGGCTATCCTCGGCGGCGACAATGATGTCGCCCGCGAGCGCGATCTCGATGCCGATGGTGAAACAGATCCCCTGCACCGCGGTGACCAGCGGCTTGCGGCCCTGGCGAACGAGACCGAAGGGGTCGACGTTGCCCTCCTTCAGCGGCTTCGCGGTCGCGCCGGGGCCGAAGAACTTGGGCATGTCGAGACCGGCGGTGAAATGATCGCCCGCCGCACACAGCACCCCCACCCACAGGTCGTCCTCACGGTCGAGCAGGGTCAGTGCATCGCTTAGCTGTTCCATCATCTCGGGGATGAAGGCGTTCTTCTTCGCCGGGTTGTCGATGATGATCTTGAGGATATGGCCCACGCGTTCGTGGGTAACCTGCGGCTCTGACATGCTTCCTCCTTTTCTCAGCTGACCGGCTCGAGCCGCACCGGCACATATTTGTGCCACGGTGTGCCGACCACCGGATCGCGCCAGCGGTAATCGGTGAGTTCATTGAGCGCGACGCCGTGACGGCGCACTGCGCCATCCGGCCCTGCGACATCGAGCCCCAGCCCGTTGGGTAGCGAAACATGGCCGCGGCGGTTGCCGTCGTGCACCTCGACGACGGTGCGTGCGCGGCTACGGCGGGAGACGACTTCGACCGCCGCCCCGTCAGCCAGACCCAACGCGGCGGCATCCTCCGGATGGATGCGCAAGGTGCTCTCGAGCTCGCCCTTCCTCAGCCAGTCGGGGTTGCGGATCGAGGTGTTGCTGGTCTCGGTCCGGCGCTCGCCGGCCGAGAGGATGAAGGGGTAATCGGTATCGCGTGGCGGGCCTGCCGGATCGAGCGCTAGCAGCGCTTCGATCATCTCGGGGATGTGGAGGTTTATCTGCTGGCCGGGGCTGCGCAGGCGTTTCCAACTGTCTTCGCTGTCCTGTCGCGCAAAGACCGTGCCCGAGGGTGAACCGAGGATCGCTTCAAACAGGCGGTTGCCCGCCAACGGCCCGGCATATCCGGCACGTGCAGCTTCTTCCGGGAAGGACTGCACGAACAGCTGCGCAACGCCCCACACGCCTGCGGCATTGCTCATACCCTCGGGCAGCACCGGGCCCAGCGCGCGGTAGAGCAGCA
Organism: Erythrobacteraceae bacterium CCH12-C2; assembly: GCA_001556995.1. Classification (GTDB taxonomy): domain Bacteria; phylum Pseudomonadota; class Alphaproteobacteria; order Sphingomonadales; family Sphingomonadaceae; genus Erythrobacter. Next base: position 48,696 of record LSKF01000094.1, on the reverse strand, counting down.
CCGATGCGACCGGCATCAACGCCGGATTGACGCCGATGGTCTGCATGAAGGCCATCGCCAAAGCATCGAACCCCTGCTCCGCCGCCGCGCGCAGGGGGGCGACCTCAGTCTCGCCGAACGCGCCGAGTGCCTCGCAGAGGGCCGCATGGATCGCACCTTCCTCCCATGTGGCGTCACGCGGCGGGAGCAGCGGATGGCGGAGCTGGAAGGCGTTGGCTTCAGGCTCGAAGTTGAAGAAGCTCGCCTCGGCCTTCTCGAACTGGCTGCTGGCGGGGAGCACATAATCGGCCGCGCGCGCGGTTTCGGTCATGGCGACGTCGATCACCACGCTGACATCGAGCGCACGCAGGGCTTCGCGCATCCGAGCTGAATCTGCGAGCGAATGGACCGGGTTCGCGCTCTCAATGATCATCGCGCGGAAGCGGTGCGGGTGATCGGTGAGGATTTCCTCGGTGATCGCGTTGCAGGGAATGAGGCCCATCACGACCGGGAAGCCAGTGACGGGAGAACGGCGGAAATTGCGCTCCCCGGAGGGCTTGTTCGCCGGAGACGCCCCGCCCCCACCAGCGCCCAGCGGGCGGAAGGGGATGAAGGCATAGCTCGTCCCCTTCCGCCCGAAGGCACCGGTCAGCCCGATGATGAGGCGGTGGAGATAGGAGCCGAGCGTGGAGTGCACCCCCATCTGCATGCCGAGATCCTCCATCGAGGCCATCGTCTCGGCCGCCGCCATGCGCCGCGCGGCACCGCGCAGCAGCGCCTCCTCAACCCCGCAGACATCGGCGAACTGGCTCACTGGGATGCGTCCGAGCGCCTCCAGCACCGGTTCGGCATTGGTGACGTGCTCGGCCATCCAGTCGCGGTTGGCGAGGCCATCCTGCACCAGGATCGCGGCGAGCGCGCCGAGGCACCACGCGTCGGTGCCCGGGCGGATTGCGAGGTGGAAGTCGGCCATCGCCGCGGTCTCGCTCTTGCGCGGGTCGATCACGATCAGCGCGCGGTTTGGGTCCGCAGCGATCTCACGCAGCACCAGCCGCGCGCGCGGGAAGCCGTGCGATTGCCACGGGTTCTTGCCGATCAGCAAGCCGACCTCGGCGTGCTCGAAATCGTGGTGGATGCCGCAGCCGAACATGCGCGCCTGCACCCAGGCCTCGCCGGTCTTCTCCTGCGCCAGCGCGTTCGAGCGGTAACGCACGCCGAGGGTTGCCAGCGTGCTTTGCGAATAGACGCCGGGCAGATGGTTCCCCTGAGCGCCGCCGCCGTAATAGAAGATGCTTTCGCCGCCGTGCGCATCGCGTACTGCAGCGAGCTTGGCGGCAATCTCGCTGATCGCGGTGTCCCAGTCGATCGCCTCGTAGGTGCCGTCCCCGCGGCGGCGCATCGGCGAGGACAGTCGGTCGCGGCCCTGCTGGTAGGCGTCCATCCGTTGTGCCTTCTCGCACAAGTAGCCTTGGCTGACGGGGTGGTTCTTGTCTGCGCGCACGCGGGTGATGTGGCCACCCTCGGTCTGAACCTCGATCCCGCAATTCAGTGAACAGATCAGGCAGGCGGTGGGCTTCCAGATGTCGCTCATGTCAGGTCTCCTGCAGTTTGTTCATAGGCGTCAGCGAGCCGCGCGCTGGCATCGCGACAGGACGCGAGGATCGCATCGGAGAGCGCTGCATCGGGTACCGCCCGTGCCAGCGCCAGCCCGCCCATGGCGAGCGCGATAAGCGCCAGTTCCTCGGAGGGCGGTGCGGCGCCGTCCGCATCGCCCGCATCAGTGACCGCGCCCGCGAGCAGGCGCTGATACGCCTCGCGAAGCGCCTCGGACCCATGCGCCGCCTCGCTCAGCAGGGCTGCGAGTGGGCAACCCTGAGCGGTTTGATCACGATGCTGCCGCGACAGATACCGACGCGCCCGTTGTTTGCGCCGCTCGGCGCGAGGCAGGTCTGCAGGGATGACGGCGTCCCGGGCCTCATGTTCTGCCATCGCTGCTTCGAGGGCTGCCACGTCGAGCGCCTCCTTGCTCGGGAAGTGGACATAGAAGCCTCCATGGGTCAGCCCGCAGTCACGCATCAGACGGTGGACCGCGTTCCCCGCCAAACCCTCCTCGCGAAGGCGCTGCGCGGCGAGTCCGAGAATCATCGCCCTCGTCGCCGCCTTTTGTTCAGCACGCTTCATAGCTTGGCCTCCTACGCGAAACTCCAATCTCACATGATAATTATCATGTCAAATGGGTCCAGAGGGATTTTGGCCCAAGTCATCCTTCGCCTTCTTGCGGAATTTCATGGGCTTTATCCCGCAAGGGTATCTTCCCCTTGGCATGGTGTCGCCCTCGGTCAGCGGACCGCCCGGTGCGCCGTTCCGAATGCGGAACCCCATGATTGCGACGACGGCCCTTGCCAGCAGCAATCTTGGCGCAGAACCCGGATGTCGCTAGAGCACACCGCACGTTTTGCTACTGCCGTAAAGACCGGAAGTTACCCTCGTAGATGCATCATGAATAAGCCAGTGAAGCCTCCCGGGTTGCGCCAGCGCAAGAAGGAGCAGCGCCGTCGAGAGATCATGCTCCGTGGCAAGCAGCTCTTCACAGAGCATGGCTATGCCAGCGTCATGTTTGACGATATCGCCCGGTTAGCGGACGTATCGGTCGGGACGGTCTACAACTATTTCCCGTCGAAGTCGGAATTGCTGTTCTGCATTTTCGAGTCAGAAGCGCTCGACCTTGCCGCGGTGATCGACGAATCGGTCGAGTATCCGAGCATTCAGGACGAAATCGTCGATATCTTTCGCAAGGCATTCGCTGCGATCGGACATATCGAGCCGGAATTGTGGCGTCACGTTGTGGCGGAAATGCTGCTCGCGCCGGAAGCCTATGTGAAGCGATGGCTGGTGGTCGAGGACCATTTAACAGCGCAGATCGGTAAGGCGATAGCGCGGCGGTGCGACGCCCAGGATATCGCTTCACCGGGTCGGCGAATGTCACCCGATGAACTCGGTAGAGTGTTCTATGCGCTCGGGAAGGCGGGGTTTTATGCCTACATCGGCATCTCGCATCATGACAAGGATCAGGCCGTGGAAACCTTGCTGTCGCACATTTCGCTGCTGGCGGAGCTGCTTTTCGGCAACCGCGCAAAAACGTAGGGTTCGGTATAAAAATATAGCTGGCTAAAAAATTATGTTGAGCATCGCTTTCTTGTGATCTAACTCTCTTTGAGGAGAGAGAGAGCACATGGAAGCTGCGTCCCGAGACACGCCGCTGCGGGTCGCGCTGGAAGGTCATGCTGTAAGGCTGACCCTGAACCGTCCAGCACGCCGCAACGCAATCAATTCGGCCCTGATCCAAGCGCTGGAAGCAGCCTTGGCCGACGCGGTCGCGGACAGCGCGGTGCGGGTCATCACCATTACAGGCAGCGGAAGCGCTTTCTGCGCCGGGGCTGACCTTATCGCTGCCGGGGCCACCGAAAGCGTCGACATTCTCGGGTTCATCGACCGCGCGGCGCAGGTCTTCGACGCCATCCGCGCCTGTCCCAAGCCTGTTATTGCCGCCATTAATGGCTTGACGCTGGCGGGTGGGCTCGAACTGGCGCTTGCCTGTGACATCATTATCGCTGCCGAGGAAGCGCTGATCGGGGACGGTCACGCCACCTACGGTATGTTCCCGGGAGCTGGCGGCGCGGCGCTATTGCCGGGGCGGATCGGCTATCATGCGGCGATGCACCTGCTGTGCACGGGCCGCACCCTGCCCGCGAGCCGGTTCCTGACGCTCGGCCTGGTGCAGGAGATTGCCCCTGCCGCGCAGTTTGCGGAGCTGATCGCGCGGACCGAGCGGGAGATCGCGACCAAGAGCCCGGCGCAGCTCGCGGCGGTCAAGCAGGTGGCGCGCGGCGCCGCTTGTGCGGGCGATGCGGGATTGCTCGCTGCCGAGCGCGCCGCTTTTGCTGCCTATTGCCAGACCCCCGACTTTGCCGAGGGCCTCGCGGCCTTCGCCGAGAAGCGCGCGCCCCAGTTCGGCGCGATGCCCGCATGAACGCCGCCATACCTCTGATCGCAGGTGTCGGAATGACCGAATTCGGTCGCCTCCCTGATCGGACCGTGGCTGAGCTGGCAGGGGTCGCCATCGCCGCTGCGCTTGCTGATGCGGGCCTGTCGCGCGGCGACGTGCAGATGGCCTATTTCGGCAATTCGACACAAGGAATGACCGAGGGGCAGGGAAGCATCCGTGGGCAGGTCGCGCTGCGACAACTCGGGTTCGAGGGCATCCCCATCGTCAACGTCGAGAACGCCTGCGCCACCGGGGCAACCGCGCTGGCCGAGGCGGCAAAGGCCGTGCGGGCCGGTGCCTGCGACATCGCGCTGGCGGTGGGTGCGGAAAAGATGGTCTTTCCCGATCCCAAGCAGCTGGAGGGCGTATTTGAGGGCGGGATGGACGTCAGCCGGATCGCGGAGACACTCGCGACCATGCGCCAGCTTGGCGAAGGGGTCGCGGTTCCGTCCGATTTCGCCGGGATGGCGCGCTACAGCCCGTTCATGGATGTCTATGCCGGTCTTGGCCGCATGCACATGCGCGAATACGGCACCACCATCGCCCAGTTCGCCGCCGCAGCGGCCAAGAACCACACCCACGGCGCGGCCAATCCGCTGGCCCAGTATCGCAAGGCGCTGAGCTTGGCGGACGTGCTCGCCGCCAAAGCGGTCACCTTCCCGCTGACCGTGGCGATGTGTGCGCCGATCAGCGACGGGGCGGCGGCGGCGATCGTGTGCTCACCCGCAGCGGCACGGCGGCACGGCATGCTGGCCCGCGCGGTGCGGATTGAGGCGACCGCGCTGCGCTCGGGCATTACCCGCGCCGACCGCGATCTCGGTCGCCACATCGCGCGCCTGACAGCCAACGCCGCCTACGAGGCGGCCGGTGTCGGCCCGGCGGACATTGCGCTGGCCGAAGTGCACGATGCGACCGCTGTCGGGGAGATCATGCAGATCGAGCACATCGGCCTGTGCCCGCTGGGCGAAGGCGGGGCCTTCACCGAAAGCGGGGCGACCCGGATCGGAGGCGCCGTGCCGGTCAACACTTCGGGCGGGCTCGAAGCCAAAGGCCACCCGATCGGCGCGACCGGCCTCGGCCAGATCCACGAGTTGGTGATGCAGCTGCGCGGCGAGGCGGGGCCGCGGCAGGTCGAAGGCGCAAGGCTGGCGCTGGCCGAGAATGGCGGCGGCGTCCTCGGGGCGGAAGAGGCCGTGTGCGCGGTCACCATCCTATCCGCGCCATCGGGGAGGGGGTGACATGGATATTGCGGGCAAGGTGGTGATGATCACGGGCGCGGCGTCCGGGCTGGGCCGGGCGACGGCGCAGGCGCTCGCCGCCGCCGGGGCGCGGCTCGCGCTGGTCGACCGCGACGGTGAGCAAGCGCGGGCGGTCGCCGACGCGATCGGCCCGCAAGCGATCAGCTTTGCCTGCGACGTCACCGACGAAAGCTCGGTCGAAGCGGCGCTGGCGGGCGCGCTCGACCGGCTCGGGCCCTGCGCGGCGGTGGTGACCTGCGCCGGGGTGCCGGACTCGGCCCGCACCCTCAGCAAGGGCAAGCCCCACCCGCTCGACCGCTGGAAGCGCGTAATCGACGTCAATTTGACCGGCACCTTCAACGTCCTGCGCCTCGCCGCGGTGCAGATGGAAACGAACCCGCCCAACGAACATGGCGAGCGCGGAGTGATCGTCTGCTGTGCTTCGGGCGCGGCGTTCGAAGGGCAGATCGGACAAGCCGCCTATGCCGCGAGCAAGGCAGGCGTGGTTGGCCTGACGCTGCCGGTCGCGCGCGATCTGGCCGATGTCGGGATCCGCTGCGTGACCATTGCGCCGGGCCTGTTCGATACCCCGATGGTCGCCGGCCTGCCCGATCCGGTGCGCGACGCGATGGTCGAGCGGATGGTGGTGTTCCCCAAGCGCCTCGGCGTGCCGGAGGAATTCGCCCGGCTAGCCTGCCACATCATCGAGAACCCCTACATCAACGGGACGACGCTGCGGATCGACGCAGCTTCGCGGCTGGCGCCCAAATGATGCCCGAACCCGCCGCCCTTCCCCTCGCCGCTCCTCCGACCGGGATCGGCTTTGCCCCCACCAGCGAGCAAGACATGCTGGTCACCAGCTTCCGCCGCTTCCTGCAGGAGCAGTTTGCCCCCTTTATCGCCAGCAATGGCGACAGGTTGGTGGCGCGCGACGTTCTCGCCCATTGGCTTGCCGCCTTTGCGCCCTTCGGCATGGGCGGCGGGCTGGTCCGCGCGGAACATGGGGGCGACGGGCTCGATCTCGTCACCTTCGGCCTGCTGTTCGAGGAGTTGGCAGCGGTCTCGATGGACTTTGCCGGAGCGGCCTTCATCCAGTCGATGGCGGCGCGGCTGATCGACCGCCTCGCGCCCGCAGCGGTGCGCGATTCCGTGTTGCCGGATCTGCTCACCGCCCGCCGGATCGCTGCCATCGCCATCAGCGAACCGGGCGCGGGATCGGACATTGCCGGGATCGCCTGCCGCGCTACGCCCACGGCCGAAGGCTACCTGCTGTCGGGCGAGAAGCTGTGGATCACCAATGGTGGGCATGCCGACATCTTCCTGTGCCTCGCCCGCGGGGCAGAGCCGCCGACAGGCGGGGACATCTATCTCGCCGCGCGCGGACCGGGGCTCGCCTCGCGCGAGATCGAGACGCTGGGGTGGAAGGCGACCTCGACCGCGCAGCTCCATATCGACAGCTTGGCGGTTCCCGCTGCGCATCGCCTGACCCAAGGAGGACAGGGGCTCAAGACCTTCGCCACGCTGTTCGCCGCCGCGCGTCCGCTGGTCGGCCTGTGCGCAGTCGGGGCGGCGCGGACGGCGCTCGAGCGGTCGATCGATTATGCTCGCACCCGCCTCCAGCATGGGAAGCCGCTCGCCGGGCATCAGCTGATCCAGGACAAGCTGGCGCGCATGGCGTGCGATGTCGATTCCGCCCGGCTGCTGTGCTGGCGGGCGCTGGCGATGGTCGACGCAGGTCAGCGCGCCGAAGCCGAGGCGGCGATGGCCAAGGTCTTCGCCACCGAGGCCGCAGTGCGCGTCACCAGCGAGGCGATCCAGATCCACGGCAGCAACGGCATCGCGGTCGACACCGGCATCGAACGGCTGTTCCGCAACGCGCGCATGGCGACCATGCCCGAAGGCACCAGCGAAATGCAGCGGCTCATTATCGGCAGGGGATTGACCGGTGTCAGCGCTTTCTGATCCCGCCATCGACGTTGCTGCGCTGCTGGGGAGGGTCTTCGACCGTGCGCCCGAGGCCGAGGCACTGGTCAACACCGAACGCGGCCGCAGCTACACCTTCGCCGCGCTGGACCGGTTGTCCAATCGGATCGCCGACATGCTCGACCGGCGTCTGGGGTTGGGCCGCGACGACCGCTACCTGTTGATCCTCGAAAACGACAATCTCGCGCTGATGCACGTCTGGACCTTCCTCAAGGCGGCGGCGGTGCCGGTGTTCTGCAACTATCGTGATTCCTTCGACGAGCACATGCGGATCGTCGACTTCGTGGAGCCGCGCGCGGTGTTCATCGAGGCCGAACTGGCCGCCCGTTATGCTCCGGCGCTGCGTGCGCGCGGGGTCGTGACGGTGGTGCTCGACGGTGAAGACGATGGCGCGGACGTGATCGGGTTCTGGGGCGCGGTCGATGCCGCCGCCGACGTGCCCACCCGCCGCCGCATCGCGCCGCGCGGCGAAACCGTGTTTTGCCGCTTCACCGGCGGCACCACGGGCGAGCCCAAATGCGCGATGTACGACTGGGCCAATCTCGCCTTCACCTGGGAAGGGATGGCCGCACTCGACGAGCCGCCGTTCGATGCCGAGACGCGCGCACTGCACATCGCGCCGCTCAGTCACGGGACGATGATGGTGCTGCTGCCGACATTCATGGAAGGGGGCTGCAACATCACGCAGAACAAGGCCGATCTCGGGCTCTGGCTGACCAATGTCGAACGCCACGGCGCGACGCTAAGCTTTCTCGTGCCGACTCTGCTGTACCGCCTCGCGGAGATGCAGCGCGCGGCGCCGCGCGATCTGGGATCCTTGCGCACACTGATCTACGGCGCCGCACCGATGGCGGCGGCCAAGCTCGGCGAGCTGACGGCGGCGTTCGGCGATGTCTTCGTGCAGTTCTACGCCGCGACCGAGGCGATCGGCCCGGGTCTGTGGATGCCGCGCCGCTGGCATCGGCTTGAAACGCCGCGCGACCGCGAGAGGCTGGGCTCAGCCGGGCTGGTGTGCCCCGGCGTCGAAATCCGCATCGTCGGCGAAGACGAATCCGACGTGGCCCCCGGCACGGTCGGCGAGCTGTGGATCCGCCACCCGGGCGTGATCGCCGGCTATTTCCGCAACCCCCGCGCCAGCGCCGCCGAGATCGCCGACGGCTGGTGGAAGTCGGGTGACCTTTGCCGGGTCGATGAAGAGGGCTTTGTGCATCTCATCGACCGCAAGAAGGACTTGGTGATCAGCGGCGGGTTCAACGTCTACGCGGTCGAGGTCGAAGCCGCGCTGATGCGTCATCCCGATGTGGTGATGGCTGCCGTCGTCGGCGTTCCCGACCCGAACTGGGGCGAAGCGGTGCATGCCGAGATCGTCCTGCGCCCGGGCGCTGCCCTCGCACCCGAAACCCTGATCGCGGCGGTGAGGGAGGACATCGGCCCGATCAAGGCGCCCAAATCGCTGACAGTCGTCCCGGAGCTGCCGTTGTCGCCGGTTGGCAAGGTGCTGCGGCGCGCGGTGCGGGCCCGTTACTGGACTGATTGCGAACGAGCAATCGGCTGACAAATATAAACAAAGATGGGGAGAGAGACATGAAAACGAAAGGATCGACCAAGTTTCGGATGGCATTGCTGGCTGGTGCAGCATTGGCAGGGTTGTTGCCGGTGCAGGGGGCGCTGGCGCAGGATGCACCGGCTGAAACCACGACCGAGACCGCTCCAGAGGGGCTGAGCGTGATCGTGGTGACGGCGCGCAAACGCGAGGAGACGATCGACACCGCGCCGGTCTCGATCACTGCAGTCTCGGGCGAAACGCTTGTCCAGAACGGCGTCTCGACGCTCGAACAATTGTCCGCCGGCTTGCCCAATGTCGAAATTGGACGCGGGCCGCAGACCGCGACCATCAACATCCGCGGGGTGGGCTCGGGGGTCAACCGCGCCTTCGAACAATCGGTCGGCCTTTATGTTGACGGCGTCTACCAGGCGCGCGCGCGGCAATTCCTGCAGCCGCTGGTCGATATCGAGCGGATCGAGGTGCTGCGCGGGCCGCAAGGCACGCTGTTCGGCAAGAACACTGTCGCCGGCGCGCTCAACATCACCACCGCCACCGCCGATCCGGGCGATCCCTTCATGTTTGAGGTGACGGGCGACTGGGAGCCCGCCTTCGATACCTGGCGCGGCACCGCGATTGTCTCCGCTCCGATCGCCGACACGCTGGCGCTGCGCGTCGCAGGGCGGCTCGAGACCACCGACGGCTATCTGCGCAACCTCCAGCGTGGCACGGACGAACCGGCAACCGATGTCACTTTCGTGCGCGGCTCGCTGACGTGGGAAGCGGCCGAAAATCTGCGGGCGGTCGCGAGCGCCAGTTACACCGAACGCGATGTCGAGGGATCGAACTTCGTCATCCGCGCCTTCGACCCCGCGCTCGGCACTGGGCTGCCGCTGACGTCGCGCATCGCAGCGCTCGCCGCGCCGCTTGCGAATCCGGCCTTCGGACCGTCCACTGGTGGGACGGTCGGTCGCTATGAGAGCTTCACCGGCAACCTCGCCTTTGCGCCCAATGATTTCGACGACCAGCAGTTCATCAACGCCTCGCTCAATGTCGATTGGGAACTTGGCAATGTGACCATCACCTCGGTCACCGGCTACACTGATATGCAGTATGACCTGCGGCAGGACATCGATTTTCTGCCTACCAACCTGCTGCAGAACCGCGAGACCGAGGATTTCCGCCAATATAGCCAGGAAATCCGTGTCGCAGTGAACGATCTCGGACCTTTCGACGTGATTGTCGGCGGCTATTTCGAGGACCAGCGGCTCGAGATCGGGCACTCGACGCTCGTCGACGGGACGCTGGGCGGACTGGCCTCCCGGCTGGCCGGCGTCCCCACCGTCTTTGCCGCCAACCTTCCCGGCGTCGGCGTGGTGACGCTGCCGCAGATCGGGCGGGTTACCTTCTTCGATCAGGACACCCAGACCTTTGCGCTGTTCGGCGAGGTGACCTGGCGGATTACCGACCGCCTTCGCGTGGACGCAGGCCTGCGGTGGTCAGACGACACGAAGGACGTTCACAAGCAGGTCGCACTGTTCGGCTCCGATCCCGATCAACTCGCCGTGCTGCCGACGGGCGCCAGCACCGGCGTGCTCGGCGCGCCGCAAACAGCGCTGCTGCGGGCCGTCATGGGCGCGTCCTTTGCGACCTTCCCTTCGAACCAGTTCCTCAATCGCCAGGAAAACCACGTCACGCCCTCGGTCAACGTCCAATACGACCTCACCGATGGCGCGATCGCCTACTTCTCCTATTCGGAAGGGTTCAAATCGGGCGGGTTCAACATCTCGGCCGACACCTCGCTGCCCAACGGTGATCCCGGCCCGGGCACTGAATTCGAGGACGAACGCGTCAACGCGTTTGAAATCGGCGTGAAGGGCCGCTTCCTTGACAACCGCTTGCGCGCCAGCCTTGCCGCCTTCCGGGAGGATTTCAACGACCTGCAGGTTACTTCCTTTCAGGGGACGCAATTTGTTGTCGGCAATGCGGCGCAGGTGCGAAGCCAAGGGATCGAGTTCGAGACCGAGGTCTTCGTCGCCGATTGGCTGACGCTGGGCGGCGCATTGTCCTATCTCGATAGCACCTATCGCAATTTCCCGGGAGCATCGTGCACGCTGGCGCAATCGGTTACGGGCGGTGGCCCGAGATGCACCCAGGACCTGAGCGGACGGCGCACGCCCTTCGCTCCCGAATGGAGCGGCAACGCCTTTGCCGACGTCACCGCGCCCTTGACCGACAATCTGACGGCCAAGGGGCGGGTCGATGTCAACTTCCGAAGCGCAAGCTTTCTCGACGTCGACCTTGATCCGCTGGTGCGCCAGAGCGCCTACGGAAAGATCAATGCGCGGATCGCGATCGGCGACACGGATGGCCGGTGGGAGGCCGCCGTGTTCGGCCGCAACCTGACCAACCGGGCGACCTACACCTTCTCGGTCGATGCGCCGCTCGGCGCAGGTGCATTCATGGCCAGCATCGAGGAACGGCGCATCGTCGGGGTGCAGCTGCGCTACCGCTATTGAGCAGCGGGCGGGGATCAACACAGAAGATGGATGGAGCGATATGCACGACACGATTGGCTTGAAAATCGATAGCGATAGCGAGGCGACGCTGGCGAAGACGCTGAGCTTTTTCGATGCCATCAATCGCCATGATGGCGATGCGGTGGTGGCGCATTTTCATTCCGAGGTGCACTATCGCTTCATCCTCGGTGCCTTCCCCGAAGCCCGCGGGAAGGCGGCGGTGGCGGAGGCTTGGCAAGGGATGGTAGCGACCTTCCCTGATGTGAACGAGGAACTGGTCGAGGTGATCGTGCGTGGTGACATCGCGGTGGCCCACTGGGTGCTGACCGGCACGCTGTCGGGTCCGCTGCCGCTCGGCTCGCGGCTCGCCGTGCCGCAAGGGGCGGAGCGCAATCTGGCCGTGCGCGGGGTTGATGTGCTGCACTTCCGCGACGGGCTGATCCTGCGCAAGGACAGCCTGCTAGACCCCTCGGCATGGTTCGAAAACTATGCGACACAGCCTTTCCCCGCTCAGCAGGACGCGGCGGAATGAGACCGTCCATCGCAGGGTCGCACCCATGCTGATCGAGGAATATCGCCGCCATGACGGGGTCGGCCTTGCCGCCCTCATCGCTGCGGGGGACGTAAGCGCCGAAGAGGTACGCGGAGCCGCGCTTGCCGCGCTGGCCGAAGCGGATGCAGCGTTCAATTGCCTCGTCGAACTCTACCCAGAGCCGCGTGCGCCCGCAGCATTGTCCTCTGGGCCGCTGGCCGGGGTGCCGTTTGTCTACAAGGACGCCGGCGCGCACGAGGACGGTGGGCATCAGGAGCTCGGCAGCCGCCTTGCTGCCGGTCTTCCGGCGCAGGGCGAGACCTTCCTTGCAAGGCGTTTCCGCGAGGCGGGGCTGGTGAACCTCGGGCGCACCACCACCGCCGAATTCACCTATGGATGCAGCGCTGAAACCGTCGCGCATGGGGCAACCCGCAATCCGTGGGACCGGGGCCATACCGCCGGCGGATCGAGCGGCGGTTCGGCAGCGGCGGTCACTGCGGGGGCGGTTCCCATCGCCCATGCGACCGATGGCGGCGGATCGATCCGCATTCCGGCGGCATGGTGCGGGTTGGTGGGTTTGAAGCCCTCGCGCGGCCGCGTGTCTTCTGGCCCCGGAATGGGCGAGACGCTGTTCGGCCTCGCGACCGAGCATGTCCTCACCCGCAGCGTGCGCGATACGGCTTGCGTGCTCGCTGCGACGCATGGTGCGATGCCCGGCGATCCCTTCACCATCCCCCCGCTCGGCGCGGATCTTGTGGCTGACCTCGACCGCCCGCCGGAACCGCTGCGCATCGGAGTGGTGCGCGAGCCGTGGACCGATTGCAGCGCGCCCGATGCGCAATGCCTCGATGCCGCGCCCGCCATCGCCCGGCTGCTCGAGGCGGCGGGGCATGTGGTCGAACCCTGCACCATCGCCATCGACGCCGAAGGATTCCTTGCAGCGACGACGCAGATCTGGTGCAGCCAGCTCGCCGCCTGGGTTGGCCTTATCGCCGCCGCCACCGGCCGCGATCCGGCGACGCATTGCGAACCGGCGATTTTCGACTGCTACCGCTATGGCCGCGATCTCGACGCCGTGGCGCTCAATATGGCGCTGCTGGCAATGAACGGCGTGTGCCGCGCCATCGGCCCGCTGTTCGAACGCTACGACATCCTCGTCACCCCCGCGACCGCGCGCACCGCGCCGCCATTGGGCGAACAGACCCCCGCACAAAGCTTCGGCGGAGCGCTGGAATGGACGCGCCACATGTTCGATCCCGCGCCCTTCACCGCCACCTTTAACACGACCGGTCACCCTGCGATTGCCATCCCGGCGAGCTCGCATACCAACGGGCTTCCGATCGGGGTGCAGCTGGTCGCCCGCCACGGCGCAGAGGCGCTGCTGCTGGGTCTCGCCCGCCAGATCGAGATCGCCGCGCCTTGGCCGACCATGCCCGCTACGGCGTCTCTCGCGCTTACCTGAAGGAGCATCAACAATGAGCGGCTTTATCCAACCGGCCAGCACCCCTGCGCCACTCGCTCCGATCGACGTCGCCCGTCCGGAGCTGTTCGCCGAGGACCGCTGGCAGGAACCCTTCGCCACCCTGCGCGCGCGTGACCCCATCCACTATGTCCCCGATTCCAAGTTCGGTCCCTACTGGTCGGTCACGACCTACAAGCCGATCGTGCATATCGAGGCGCTGCCGAAGATATTCTCGTCGAGCTGGGAGCGGGGCGGGATCACGCTTGGGGTTCAGCCCAACAGCGCGCGGCCTTCGGAACGGCGCATGCCGCAGTTCATCTCGATGGACCCGCCGCAGCACACCGGCCAGCGCCGCACCGTTGCTCCCGCTTTCGGTCCTTCCGAAATCGCGCGTATGAAGGCCGAAGTGGCCGAGCGCACCGGCGCGCTGCTCGACAGCCTGCCGCTTGGCGCGCCGTTCGACTGGGTCAAAGCCGTTTCGATCGAACTCACCACGGGCATGCTCGCCAAGCTTTTCGGCTTTCCCTGGGAGGAGCGGCACCGCCTTACCGAATGGTCCGACATCGGCGGTGCGATCGACGAGATCATCGCCCCGGGCGGCTGGGACTGGTACAATGGCAAGATGGACGAGATGGGCGCCGCCTTCGCTGCACTTTGGCAACAGCGGGCGCAGGAACCCGGCAACGATCTCATCTCGACGATGCTGCGATCCGACGCCATGGCGCAGATGGATCCGGTCGAATTCATCGGCAACATGATCCTGCTGATCGTCGGCGGCAACGACACCACCCGCAATTCGATGACCGCCTATGCCTATGGCCTCTCGCAATTCCCCGAGGAGCGCCGCAAGCTCGAAGCCGATCCCGCGCTGATCCTGAACGCCGTGCAGGAGCTGATCCGCTGGCAGACCCCGCTCGCCTATATGCGCCGGACCGTGACTGAGGACACCGAGGTCCACGGCGTCGCCATGCGAAAGGACGATATGGTGGCCTTGTGGTATCTCTCCGCCAACCGCGACGAGAGCGTGTTTCCCGATGGCGACCGGATCATCGTCGACCGGCCCAACGCTCGGCGGCATCTGTCGTTTGGCTACGGCATCCACCGCTGCGTCGGCGCGCGTGTGGCGGAGCTGCAATTGGTGACGCTGCTCGAGGAAATGGCCCGCCGCCGCCTCCGGGTCGAGGCGATAGGCGAGCCTGAGCGAGTACCGGCGAGCTTCGTCCACGGGTACCGCAGCCTGAATGTCGCATTGTCCCGCTATTGAGGGTGAGTGCATCGGGTGAAGCGCCCACAATTGCGCCCCCCCAACCGTTGCCACCTGGATGATCGGAGGGCCGCCTTCCGCCTCTTCGCGCCCGAACGCCGCTCATCAGCAACCAGCCCGGGCGTGGCCAAAGACCTTCCTTTTTGCCTTTTGGGCCGGAATGGCGCGCCCGGCAGGACTCGAACCTGCTGCCTCAAGATTAGAAGTCTCGCGCTCTATCCAGATGAGCTACGGGCGCGCGCCGGGATGCCCAATAGCGTGCTTTTCCGCGCAAGGGAATCGCGCTAACCCGGCCTGCGATGGAAAACACTTCTCCCGCTGATCCAGCCGCCGCCTTCGACCGCGATCCTACCGATGGGATCGTCGCGACCTCGCGCCCGCCGGTCACGTTTCGCTATTATGACCTCGTCATGGCGGCCTTTGTCGCAATCCTGCTGCTGTCGAACATCATCGGCGCGGCGAAGCTTACTTTTGTCGATGTACCGTTCTGGCCCAAAGGCTGGTGGCCCGCGCCCGACGGGGTGTTCATCTATGGTGCGGGGATCCTGTTCTTCCCGCTGGGCTATGTGATCGGTGATGTGCTGACCGAGATCTATGGCTTTGCCAAGGCCCGGCGGGTGATCTGGGTGGGGACGGCGGCGATGCTGTTCCTCGCCTTTATGTCCTATGTCGTCGTCAGCCTTCCTGCCTTCGACGGGTGGGAATGCAGCGCCAGCGGCTTTGGGGGCCCGCGCCCGCTCACCTCGGCGGCCGACCCGGCGATTACCGGCGGCGCGATCTGCCAGGAAACCTATGTCAGCGTGTTCGGCAGCACATGGCGCATTGTGGTTGCCTCGATTGTCGCCTTCTGGGCGGGCGAATTCGTCAATTCCTTTGTCATGGCCAAAATGAAGGTGCTCACCAAGGGCCGCGCCCTGTGGACCCGCACCATCGGCTCGACCTTTGTTGGGCAGGGCGTGGACAGCCTGATCTTCTATCCCATTGCCTTCTACGGCATCTGGACCACCGAGGCGGTGATCACCGTGATGGTCACCAACTGGGCGCTCAAGGTGGTTTGGGAAGCGGTGCTGACCCCAGTGACTTATGTCGTGGTGGGCAAGCTCAAGGCGGCCGAAGGGGTCGACCTGTTCGATCTCGACACCGATTTCTCGCCCTTTGCCAGCAGCGACGCGAAGGCGGGCTAGATCAGCTCGGCATCGGGCACTATGTCTACCCGCCAGCCGAGACCGAGGCGGCCCGCGAGCAGCTTCATGTCCTTCTCGGTCGGCTGCCCGAACAGCGCCTCGTGGCTTTGCCCCAGCCGCAGCAGCAGCGTGCCCTCCTCCACCGTCAAGCGGCTGACCTCGAGCGAGCGGCGCGATTGCGCGCCCAGCCGCCGCGCCAGCCGCAGCGCCAGACCCCAGCAGCGCGCTTCCTCCAGCGCGGCCTCGCTCGCCAAGACGCGTACCGGGGCGGGCAGGTTGAGCTGATTGCCATTGGCCGCAATCGCTGCCGCCAGCATCGCCCGGCCGGGCCCGTCGATCCCGATCCAGCGCTTGTGCAGCGCCCAGTTGATCGCTTGCGGCAAGCGAATGTTGGGCTCGATCTGCATGGCCGCGAGCGCCAGCATGGTCGCCGCCATTCGCAGCCGCTCGCTACCATGCTCGCGCGCAGGCGCAGCATCGAGCGTCCAAGCCGCCATCCGCGTCGCCAGCGTCGGCGCGCTGCCGCGCTGGCTCGCAAACACGGCAATCCCCGCGAGCAGCGGATCGGCCGCGCGGCTATGTGCTGGCAAGCGATCAAACAGCAGCCCTTCGCGCAGGCCCCATGAGGAAAATACCACCCGCTCGGGCGCCAGCCGCGTCAGCAGGGCTTGCAACAGCACCGCCGCATCGGGGAGCTTTTCGGCGCGCATCGACGAAATCCGCTCACGCCCCTTAATGGCATCGGTCTCGATCGCGGCGAGGCCCGTGGCCAGGTCCTGCGCCTCGGCGGCGGTAAGTTCAAACCCGTGCGGATCGCTCAGCGGATAGGCCCGCGCTGCCATCGCAAACACCGCCATGGCCCGCCACGTTCCACCGACCAGATAGAGCGCGCCGTTTTCAGCCGTAGGGTTGCCCGACAGGTCCCACCCGGCCTTGCGGATCGCCTTGTCGAGCGATTTGCGCATCTCGCCGGGGCCGCCCTTACGGTGATCGGGCAGGCGCAGCGTGCCGAGCGGGAGCGTGGTCGCGCCCGCCGCATCGCCGTGGGCAACCCGCACCAGCTCAAGGCTCCCGCCCCCAAGGTCTGCGACAATCCCGCGCCCATCGGGAAAGGCCCCGATCACGCCGTGCGCGCTCAAAAGCGCCTCTTCCTCGCCCGAGATCACCCGCGGGGCGAGGCCGATGTCATGCAACTGGGCCACGAACTCCGCGCCGTTGGCCGCATCGCGCACGGCTGCGGTGGCGACCACTTCGACATCAGTAATGCCGAGGTCCGCGATCAGCAGGGCAAAGCGCCGCAAACCGCGCAGCGCCAGCGCCATGGCCTCGTCCGCCAGTCTGCCCGTCGCAGCAATCTCGCGCCCCAGCCGCGCGGTGACCTTCTCGTTGAGCAGCACGATCGGCGCGCGCATGGTGCCGCCATAGACCACCAGCCGGACCGTGTTCGAACCGATGTCGATGATCGCGCGTTCCGGCCTGCTGCCGCCGAACGCGCCGTCGCGGTCTGCCCGCCGCTTACCATAGCTCATGCGGTCGCCCCTCGTCGCAGCGACAATTTGGGCACCGCCCCTGCCTCCAGCGCCCCGCCTCGACCGGACAGCGACGGGTTGGTCATGAAGTAGCGATGACAGTTGAACGGCTTGCCATCTGCCTCGACACGCGAATAGTGGCCATCGGGATGCAGCCACCAGCTCTGTTCGCTGTCGAGCATGTTGGCGAGCAGCACCTGTTGCAACACCTGATCATGCACCGTGCGGTTGAGGATCGGGATGAGCGATTCCACCCGTCGATCCAGATTGCGGCTCATCATGTCGGCAGACGCGATGAACACGGCCGCGTTGGCGCTCGGCATGGCGTGGCCATTGGCGAAGGCATAGATGCGGCTGTGTTCGAGGAAGCGGCCGATGATCGATTTCACGCGGATATTCTCGGACAGGCCGACAATGCCCGGCCTCAAGCAACAGATACCGCGCACCACCAGTTCAACCTGAACCCCGGCGTTGCTCGCGGCATAGAGACGGTCGATCACGCCTTCATCGGTCAGCTGATTGCACTTGAACCAGATTGCAGCCGGTTTGCCGCATTGGGCATTGGCGATTTCGGTGTCGATCCGGCTGTAGATTTCCTGGCGCAGATCGATCGGGGCGATGTGGATGCGTTCGAGCGCGTGCGGCTGGACATAGCCGGTGACGAAATTGAACATCTTGGCCGCATCGCGCCCGAGCTTGGGATCGGCGGTGAAGAAGCTGAGATCAGTGTAAATGCGCGCGGTGACCGGATGGTAATTGCCGGTCCCGAAGTGGCAGTAGGTGCGGAAACTATCGCCCTCGCGCCGCACCACCATCGCGACCTTGGCGTGGGTCTTCCAGTCGGTGAAGCCATAGATCACCTGAACCCCAGCGCGTTCCAGCTTGCTCGCCCATTTGAGGTTCTGCTCCTCATCGAACCGGGCCTTCAATTCCACCACCGCCGTGACGGACTTGCCCGCTTCCGCCGCCTCGATCAGCGCGTTGATGACCGCCGACTGCGAGCCTGCGCGGTAAAGCGTCTGCTTGATCGCTACCACATCCGGGTCAGCGGCGGCCTGACGGATGAAATCGACCACCACCTCGAAGCTTTCATAGGGGTGGTGGATGATGATGTCCTTCTCGCGGATCGCGGAAAAGGCATCGCCGTCATGCTCGCGGATCCGCTCGGGAAAGCGGGGGGAATAGGCGTCGAACTTGAGGTCGGGCCGGTCTTCGCGGACGATCTCGGCGAGGCCGTCGATCCCGATCATGCCGTCGGTCTTGATCACCGCCGCCTCGTTGATGCCAAGCTGGTCGAGCAGCAGCTTTTCCGCCTTGGGATCGAAATCCTCTTCGATTTCGAGCTGGATCACCTGCCCACGCCGCCGCCGCTGGATCGCGCTGCGGAAGGTGCGGACCAGATCCTCGGCCTCTTCCTCGATCTCGATGTCGCTGTCGCGGAGCACCCGAAACAATCCGTCGCCTTCAATCGTGAAGCCGGGGAACAGCGCCTCGGCATAGCGCTGGATCAGGCGCGCGATCGAGATGTATAGGACGCCGTTCGCGCCGGTCACCTCGTCCGGCACCCGCACAAACCGGGGCAACGCGCTGGGGATCAGCACCATCTCGATCAGCGGTTCGCGATCAGCGTCGCGGGTGAGCGTGAAGAGCAGCCCCATGCCTTCGTTCTGAACGAAGGGGAACGGGTGCGCAGGGTCAAGCGCCTGGGGGGTGATAATCGGGAGAATCTCGTTGAGGAAGAAGCTCTTGAGCCACTTGTGCGCGGCTGGGCTGACGCGCTGTTCATCGGCGATATGGATGTCGGCCGCGGCCAGCCCGGTTTGCACCGAACGCCAGATCGCCTGCTGACGCTGTGAAAGCTCGGCCAGCTTCTCGCGGATCGCAGCCAGTTGCTGCGAGGGGCTACGTCCGTCGAGCGAAGGCGTGGCGAGGCCCCGCTGCACCTGCCCCACCAGACCCGCCACGCGGATCATCATGAATTCATCGAGATTGCTGCCCGAAATCGACAGGAACCGCAGCCGCTCCAGCAGCGGATAGCGATCATTGCAGGCCTCGGAGAGCACCCGCTGGTTGAACTGCAGCCAGCTGAGCTCGCGGTTGAAATAGGGCGATTCGTCGGGCGCCAGCGCGGCCATCTGGGCGGTGCCAGCGGGTTCGGGCATGTCGTCGTTACCGATCGGAGACGTGCTCATCGCAATCCTGTTCCACCTTGCACGCGCGGCTTCGCCACGGCGCTCCGCGATGCGCCATGTTCGCTTGCCTGCGCGGTGTAAATCACCTTGAAGTGCCTGTCATACAAATGTCAATTTCGGCGGCGCTCCGTGCCGCGCGCGCCGCGGTCAGAGCAGGCTGCGACTATCGGCGATCTGGGTGATGCCGCGCTTGCCATGGGCATCGCGCCCCAGTTGCA
Source organism: Erythrobacteraceae bacterium CCH12-C2 (assembly GCA_001556995.1). Lineage (GTDB taxonomy): Bacteria > Pseudomonadota > Alphaproteobacteria > Sphingomonadales > Sphingomonadaceae > Erythrobacter. The sequence goes on along the minus strand of LSKF01000094.1, from coordinate 29,008 downwards.
CGATTACGTCGATCACGGATGCGGCATAGGCGATGGTGTCCGACCGGGTGAGGCCGATCCCGGTCTGCATCACCATCAACGACAATTGCTCGAGCGCGCCGCGCAGCGAATTGGCGTGGATGGTCGAGAAGCTGCCGGGGTGCCCGGTGTTGATCGCCCGCAGGAAGCTGACGCTTTCGCTCCCTCGCAATTCGCCCAGCACGATCCGATCAGGCCGCAGGCGCAGCGCGGCTTGCAGCAGTTCATTGGCGGTGACCTTGGCCTCGCCCAGCTCGCCCTTGACCGCCACCAGCCCGACGCCGTTCTCGCCGGGGAGCTTCAATTCAGGGGTATCCTCGACCAGCACCACGCGCTCCTGACGCGGGATCTCGCCAAGCATGGCGTTCAAAAAGGTGGTCTTGCCGGTGCTGGTGCCGCCAGAGATCAGGATCGTGCGCCGCGCCCGGATCGCCTCACGCAGATAGGCGATCGGTTGGGCCTGCGGATCAGGCAGATCGAACTGCATCTCGCCCGCCAGCGGGCCAGTGTCATAGGTATCAAGCGGCAGGTCGAGCCGGCGGTGGCGGCGGATCGCCATCACCCAGTGCTTGCGGCTGGCGGGCGGGCCGCAGAACTGCACGCGGGCGCCATCGGGCAGGGTTGCGCCCAGCAAGGGGTGTTCGCGGTTGATCCCCTGGTGCGAAACGCGGGCGACCTGTTCGGCGAGGCGCTGCACCAGCCGGTCGTCGATCTCCGGGGTCTCGATCCGCTGCATCCCGGGGTTCGAGGCGTCTTCGATCCACACCTCACCCGGACGGTTGACCATGATTTCGGTCACCGTATCCCGTTCCAGCCAGCGACGGAACGGAGCAAGATAGGCGTCGAGATAGACGCTGCGCTCAGCCAGCGCCGCAGCCGCCCCGGCATCATCCTCGCCGCCGCCTGCGAGCCGGTGGATGTCAGCGCTCATGCGATCAGCTGCCGACCGTGCTGAAATCGAGATCGCGGGCAGTGAACACCCGGATCGGTTCGCCCATGCGCACGCGGATGGTGGGGCTGATCTGGCCTTGCTGCTGCACCGCCGAATTGGCCGCCGACTGCGCGCCGCCGGCAACGATCACGCCGCCCACGCCGCCGGTCGCCAGCGCGCCGAGCCCGCCGACCACCGACAGGAGCAGCCCCGAGCCGAAGCGCTTGAAGAAGTGGGTGTTGACGTCGCCTTCAAGCCCTGTGGTGCCATCAAAACCGATCGCCGGGGACGCGAGGCTGATCGACACCCCATCGGGGCGGATCAGCCGCGTCCAGATCACATAGGCGCGCTTCTGGCCCTGCTGCACGCCCGCCTGATACTGGCCGATCAGGCGCGACGAACGCGGGACCAGCACGCGCTTGCCATCGAAGCTCTTCACATCCTGGCTCACCACCGCGCGGACATAGCCCGGAACATCGGTGTTGATCGCGGTTTCGAGGATCGCGGGGATCAGCGTGCCTTCGGTCACGGTGGTCGAGGGGTTGACCATCGCCCGCGCCTGCGCCGGCGCGCCGCCCACGCCGCCGACGCGGCTGGCAAACTCTGCCGCGCCGCCCGTGCCGGTTGCCGCCGGGCCGGTGCCTGCGGGCGCGCCCACCGGCGCTTCGGCGAGACGCGGGCTGTTCGCCACCCGGCTGCCATCGAAGATCAGGCTGGGGCTGGCATAGGGATTGGTTACGGCTTCGGGCATCATCGCCGGGTTGTTGGCCAGCACCGGCGCGGGGGCCGGATCAACTTGCGGCACGGGGGCCGGCACCGGGGCGGGAGCCACCGCTGGCTGCACGGGCACCGGCACGGCGGCGGCCTGCGGAGGCGCCACATTGGGGTTGCCGATCCCCTGCGGGTCAGGCATCCGAGCCGAATTCATCGCCCAGAAGGTAACCGCGCCGATCCCGGCGACCAGCGCAACGCCAGCCGCCAGCCCCAGCCCATCGCCCCTCGCCTTCCGGTCCGTGACCGCCGGGAAGGCCGCACGGCTGGCAAGATCGATGATCTCAGCCGATTCCCGCTCGCGCGGATCAACCGCTTCGCTGTTTCCCCCATCGCCCTTCTTGGGCGGCAAACGCATGGCTAGGCGCATCACTGGGTCTCCTTGGCGGTGGTGAACTTAGACATGATCAGTTGCCCTTCTTGCCGCGCGGCGCGGTCAGCCCGGCGCTGCGGGTCGAGGGCGGCATCGGGCCGGTATTGGTCAGCGTCGCGGTGTCGCGGCCCGAGCGCAGGATGATCTGCGGCGGCACCCCATCGACCACAATCGTTTCGCCGCGCACGGTGAAATTGATCGGGCCTTCATCGCCATCCTCGTTGGTGACGAGGATCGCCGGAATGGCAATGCCGCGCGGCCAGGTGAGGAACACCGCATCGCCATTGTCATAGGCGCGGGTGGGCAGGAGTTCGGTTGCCCCGGCACTGGCCCAGGCGAAATTGAGGCTCGCGGGATCAGCGACCGCGTAAGGGTCACCTGCGGCGGCGAGTTCGGTAGGATTGGCGGCTTCGCGCGCGGCCTGAAGCTCAGCCTCGGCAGCAGCGGCGAGGCGCGCTTCCTCGGCGGCCTTTTCCAGCTCAGGATAGCGGAATTGCAGCACATACAGGGGCGCGGCTTTGGGGTTGGCGATCAGATCGAACAGGTAGGTGCGCTTGTCGGTCACCACTGTCATGTTGGTGCGTGCGGCGGGCTCCAACGGCTTCACGAACAGGATCGTCTGCGCCTTGTTGGGCTGGACCTGCCACGCCGTGCTGTCGCCGATCGCGACGTTCTCGATGGCTTCATCAGGCGCGAACTTGATGGTGGTCTGGACCTTCACCTTGCCCTCGATCCGCACCACGGCGGTCTCGTCATAGACCAGCGTCTGGAGGCGTTCATCCTGCGCCGCGGCGGGCACCGTGAAGGCGAGCGCCAGCATGGCGAGGGGGAGCCGAAGATGGTCGGCGCGGATCATTGGTAGGTCTCCGTAGACGGGGTGACGGCGGGCTTGGCCGCAGGGGCATTGCCAGCCGAACGAAAGCGGTTGCCGATGCCCCGGGTGCGGCCGGTAGCGGGGTTCAGCGGGCTCACCTGCCCGCCCCCACCACTGGTGGCATAGACGCGGGTTTCGCGGGACACAGTGCCTGCTGGCCCGGTATCATTGGCCGCAACCACGACTTGGCCGGGGGCAAGATCGACCCTGCGCTGGGCAAGACCGGGGCTCGGCGGAGCAACATTGGTGCTGCGCGCCACAGTCTGGGCGGCGGCGGCTCCGGCGACAACGCGCGGGCCATCGCTGGTGCCGCTGCTGCGCTCCTTGCTCGGCACCAGACCGAATACCTGCCAGCCCGAAACCATGATCCCCGACACCACCAGCGCCATCAGCATCAAGGCCACATGCACTGCGCCAATCAGGAAGAATGCCATCGCCGCCTGCTGATCGATCTGCCCCGGCACGGCCACCAGCGCCGAGAGCACCGGCACGGCCATTTCCAGCATGATCGACCCGCCCAGCACCGCAAACAGCGGCGCGAGCGCCATCATCGTCAGCCCCTTGAGCCAGCCGGTGAACAGCCCGCGCGTGCCGTCAAACAACGCCATCACCACGAAAATCGGCCCGAGCGCGAGCAGCAGCGCCAGCGCAATCCGCGCTGTCACGAGCAGACCCACCGTGCCCAGCAACAGCAGCATCGCGCCCAGCCACATCATGCCGGGCGGGGAGAAGGCGTTGATATCCTTGGTATCCCCGCTCGCTTTCTGGATCGCAAGGAACACCACATCGAGCTTTTGTGCGAACACTTGCGTAGCGCTCTCGCCCTGCGTGCCGGTGAGAATCCCGGCGATCTGGTCCGGCCCGCCGATGAAGATGTTGTAGAACACCGTCGAGAAGGCGACGAAACTGGTAGCAAAGCTCAGCACCAACCCCAGCGTGAGCATCTTGGGCAGCAGCGCGCGCACCGACAGGTTGGCGCGGCCCAGCATCAGCGAGATGCCGAAGAAGCCCACATAGAGCCCCAGCAGGATCGTCAGCGCAAAGGCGAGTTGGCCTTCGTTGCCGAACAGGCGGTTGAAGGCCTGTTCCGATACCCCGCTGGCGATGCAGTCCACCGCCGACAGCGCAGCGGAGACCCCGGTGCCCATCGACTGGGCGGCAAGATCGCACGCGGTGGTCATTCCGCCGCTTGCCACATATTGTCGTCCTCAGCGTCACCCGCGCCATCGGGCCAGGGCCGTCCGGTGAGCGCCGGATACCACGCCGAGGGTGCATCGCCGACCGCTTCGCGCAGCAGATCGAGCCTGCGCACCGCGCTTTCGCGGCCCGAAAGGATCGTCAGCACTTCCGGCGCGCCCGACAGATCGAGCCGCACCACCACGCTCGCATCGGGCTGGCGCACGAGGAAGCAGCGCGAATGGGCAGGCAGCGAGCGGATCAGCGCGAATTCGTGGCTGGTGAGCCCGAACCCGTCGCAATAATCCTCGGGCCGCGCGCGGCTGTTGGGCATGAACACCATGGTGGCGGTCTGCTCGACCAATGCGGTGGAAATGCGGCTGTCGAGCGCATCGCGGGCGGACTGGGTGGCGAACCCGACCAGCGCGTTCCTTTTACGCAGGGTCTTGAGCCAATCGCGGATGCGCGCGGCGAACACCTCGTCATCCAGCGCCTTCCAGCCTTCATCGATCAGGATCATGGTCGGCTGACCATCGAGCCGTTCGTCGATGCGGTGGAACAGATACATCATCGTCGGCGTGCGCAGGCGCGGGTTTTCGAGCAGCGCGGTCATGTCGAAGCCGAGCACGCGTTCCGCCAGATCAAGCCGGTCGCGTTCATTGTCGAACAGCCAGGCATGCTCACCGCCATCACCGCTGGGCGAGCCGATCCACGCCGCGAGCCGATCCGCCAAGTCGCCCGGTTCGGGGCGGCGGGCCCCGGCGAGCAGTTCCTTGAAATGGCGAAGACGGCGCAGCGAAGGATCATTGGCGTAGGTCGCATCGACCGCCGCCGAAATCGTGGCGAATTCCTCCGGCCCTTCGGCCTTGAGCAGCACGCTCAGCCAGTCGCGCAGGAAGGCGCGGTTGGCGGGGGTGTCGGGAAGGCTCAGCGGGTTGAACCCGGTCGGCATCCCCGGCGCGATCCGATCATAGCGCCCGCCAATCCCGCGAATGAACAGCTCTGCCCCGCGATCCTTGTCGAACAGGATGGTGCGCGGCTTGAACTTCTGCGCCTGCGCGGCGAGGAAGTTCATCACCACGGTCTTGCCCGAGCCGCTCGGCCCGATGACCGAGAAATTGCCAAGGTCGCCGTGGTGGAAGTTGAAGAAGAAGGGCGTGGCGCTGGTCGTCTCCAGCAGGGTCACCGCATCGCCCCAGTGATTGCCGCTCGCCTGCCCCAGCGCAAAGCCGTGGAAGCTCCCGAAGCCCGCCATATTGGCCGAGGAAATCAGTGCGCGGCGGACGATATATTCCTCGTTCCCAGGGAACTGCGCCCAGAAGGCCGGTTCGAGATTGGTGTCCTCGCGCACCGCGATCGCGCCTGTGTCGGCGAGCGCAGCGGCGCAGGCAGCCATCGCGTCGTCAAGCCGGGGCAGCGTGGTTTCGCGCACCAGCACGGTCAGGTGGTGATCGCCAAAGCCCACCGCCCCATTGCCCAGCGCATCGCGCGCGGCGAGCATTTCATTGCGTTCGGCCGCGGCCTCCTCGTCCACCGAGCGCGAGCGGCGCAGGGCGAGGTCGATCCGCTCCTTGGCGGTGGTGCGTTCGTTGGGGGCGTAGCTTTCGGAAACGACCATCTCGAACGGCAGGCGCAGCAGATTGTCGAGCAGGCCGGGCGAGGTTGCCTCGGGGTAATCTTTCAGCCCGAGGATCGCGGCAAAATCTGGCGCAGCCGACCCGCGCAGCTCCATCGCATCGAGCCCGAAAGAGGCGCGGCGATAGGGAAGCATGTGGCCAATGTCGGTCTCGGGCGAAGGGCGGCGCACCGGGCGCATTTCGCCATTGTAGAGCGCCGAGAGCAGCTCCAACATTTCCGAATTGGTGCCGTTCGCGCCGCTATAGTCCCCCAGCACCGCCGCGCCGTAATTCTGCAAGCTGGCGACGAGCCCGGTAATCGCAGCCTTGAGGCTGCGGATGTCCTTGGGATCGGCTTCCAGCTCCTCCTGCCCGGCGCGGCTGAACAGCTTGGCTACCCGCTCCGGCAACCCCGTCTTTCCGCGCGCGGGGCGGCGGATCAGGGTGACGAACTGGTCGTTGATGAACAGCGATCCCCCCGCCAGCCGCTGCTTCCAGCGCGCATCGATATGGCGCGACAGCGGGTCGGGGAATTCGGCGTCGAGCTCCACCTCGACCCGGCGGCGGATGACGTGGTGATACATCACGAACCGCGCATCGAGCGTCGAGCGCAGCATCACCTCACGCGTGGCGGCGTGGGCGTTGAGCGCGTCGCTGTCCTCGGTCTCGAACAACAGGCCTGGCACCTGGATTGCGCTCATCACTGAGCCATCGCGCAGCAGCACGGTGTTTTCGTCCACGAGACGGGCATAGGGCAGCCGGTCGCCGACGCGCGCTTCCTTGGCGCTCCAGGCAGCAGGTCCAATCCATTTCACCATGCTCGGCCCTCCTTGTTGAGGCCACGACTAAACTGCGTCATGGGGCGTAGCTGTTGCAGCCCCAGCGCTTGAAATTGGGCACGCGCGGGCATTTGCTAACCTTGGTGATCCACAGGTCAAAAATGCGCGGCTCGCGCAGCGAAGCGAAATACCCGATCACGTGCATGACAACCGGCACCGGGATGATCCAGAAACTCTTCAGCATCAAGAACGCGATGGTGGTGACCATCAGGTTGATAATGAAGAAATTCATCGTCACGCCCGCAAACATCTGCGGGCGGGTGAGCGCGCGGTGCACGGGGTTGCGGATGAGGTCGCTCACGGTGCTTATCCAGCCGCTGACTGGATGCCTGCGACAATGGTGGTCGCACCAAACAGGATGAACACGCCGATGATCACGGTCGCGCCAAAGCGCCAGTTCATCCGGCCAGTGAGCATCATGAAGCCAATCGCGGCGACCGCCATGACCGCCACCGTGGTGGCAACCGTGCCGAGCAGCGTGCCCTGCAGCCACAGCAGCGCGGAATTGATCGGACCAGAGCCCGCCGGGTCGGCCGTTTGGGCTAAGGCGGCGCTAGGCGTGAGCGCCAGCGTGATCAGTGCCATGATGCGGGCAGGAAAGCGAAACAGCGACGTCATTATTGTGTCCAAATCCTCAAATGGTCAGCAGCGCGCAAGGCTCATTGCCCCGCAACGCGCGAATGGTTGGAAAGCCGCCCCATGATGGCGGCGACATATTGCTTGGTCTCGCGGATATTGGGGATGCCCCTCGCGCGCTCAACCCGTCCGGGACCGGCATTGTAGGCCGCCAGCGCCTTCTCAAGATCACCGCCGAAGCGGTCGAGCTGCTCGCGCAGATAGCGCGCCCCGCCCTCAAGGTTCTGGAAGGGATCATGCGGATTGACGCCAAGATAGCGCGCGGTGCCCGGCATCAATTGCGCCAGCCCCTGCGCCCCGACGGGCGAGACAGCCTGTTCCTGCCAGCGGCTTTCCTGCCACACCAGCGCCTCCAGCAGGCTCGGGCTAAGATCGAAGCGCGCGGCAAGCTCGGCGATCTTGGCGGCATAGCGCGGCGGGATGCCTGCGGCGTGACGCGCCGGGTCAGCAATCGCATGAGCGGGCAGACCAAGACCATCGGGCAGAGCCTCAGGCGCGGCGCCGACCGGCGCTGCAGCGGCACGCTCAGCCAGCGGCCCTGCCACCCAGCGCGCACCGTCCGAACCCAGCTCAAGCACATCAGCGCGCGCCTCAACCGCGAGGTTCAGCATCATGGCAGCAATCGTGACGCGGCAAGCCGCGGCGAGAATCATGTCTCGGCCCTCCAGAATGATCCCCTTTGTCTATCCTAAATGACAGGCGGGTGACAGTGCCGGGAAAGCAGAAGGCGGCTTACCAAAAAGTAACCAACCGCGAACTTGCGCAAGATCAGGCAAACGCTGCGGTCGGCTGGCCGCAAAAAGGGCGGGCCGCGTCGTCACGCGACCCGCCCTGATGGACCAGCTTGAAGGTGCTGGATTGCGTTGGCAGTCAATCCTTATAGGTCAGCTGACCCGCCCGCGCGGGCTGCACCGTGAACTCGCCGCGTGCCAGCATCTTGAGCGCCTTGCGGGCCAGACGGAACGAGTCGGTCACATTGCCATCGGCGGTGGTGAGCTCGATCACCTCATGACAGGCAGCCGCCTGTTCAAAGGTGGCGCGGGCCTTCGCCTCCTCGCCGCGCTGGGCATAAGCGATCCCGAGATTGATGAGCAGGGCCGCATCATGCGGGTTGGCGGCACTTGCCCGTTCGAGCCGTGTCAGCGCCTCATCCACGCGTCCCGCCGTCAACGGCTGGACGATCTGATCATTGGCCTCAAGCAAGGCAGGCATGGGCGCTGCGGCAGGACCGGCCAGCGGGGCGGCAAGGATCATGGCGATCGCAAAGGCGGTAACGGACATGGGCAAAGCTCCCTTGGTTCAACTGGGAGCATAGTGACTCAGGTTACATCGGAATGCAACAAAACTGAAACATTGTAATTTTTATGTAATTTATATCCTCAAGCAATTGTTTTTCATGTCTTTAATCGCATTTTTCGCTGATCGCCGACAGCCCCTGCCGCAGGAAATTTGCGTCATATTTGTCTTTCTTCAGTCATATTACACGAATTGCCACATGCCTGTCATGCTGCAAGAATTCTGTCACGCGACATCCCTAGCGCGTCCCCAGCGCTGACTAACCGCGCCTTCTTCGATTCTCGGTTTTTGAGGGGACCGCTCGCTGTGAAAAACATTCAACGCACTCTGATCCTGGGTTGCAGCCTGGTCGCTCTGGCCGGTTGCGGCGCGGATGAAATCGTCTCGCCGGGCACTGGCGGTGACATCATCATCAACAACCCGCCGCCGACGCCGACCCCGACGCCGACCCCCACGCCGACCCCGACCCAGTCGCTGGTGACACCGGCTGCGGGCTGCCCGACCATCGCCACGCCCGGCGGCCTGGTCGATGCTGGTACGCTGCCGAACAACACGCTCGGCACCTTCCGCGTTTGCCGCTTGCCCGCGCGCTTCACCACCACCGACAACCTGCCCTATATTCGCGGTCTCGTGTATGAGATCCCGGGCCGCGTCGAAGTTGGCGCTGATCGCGGCTTTGCGAGCACCGGCACCACCGTGACCCTGACGATCGAGCCCGGCGTGATCCTGTTCGCGCAGCAGGACTCCTACCTCGTCGTGAACCGCGGCAACGCCATCCAGTCGAATGGCACGGCCGACCGCCCGATCATCTGGACCAGCCGCGACAACATCATTGGCGTTGCCGGTGATAACAGCCAGCAGCAGTGGGGCGGCGTCGTGCTGCTCGGCCGTGCACCGCACTCGGATTGCTCGACCGGCGTGTTCAACACCGCAGCAGCCCCGACCGCCAACCCGACCTGCGAAGGCCGGCTTGAAGGTGCGGCCATCGCCACTCCGTTTGGCGGCGCGAGCAGCACCGACAGCTCGGGTTCGTTCCGCTTCAACCAGATCCGCTTCTCGGGCTTTGAACTTGCCCCGAACAACGAACTCCAGTCGCTGACCACCGGCGGCGCCGGTTCGGGCACGGTGATTGAGAACCTGCTTTCGTTCAACAGCTCGGATGACGGCGTCGAATTCTTCGGCGGCGGGTTCAACGCCCGCAACCTCGCCATCATCGGTGCGTCGGACGACTCGATCGACGTCGACACCGGCGCGATCGTCAATGTCGACACCATGATTGCGGTGCAGCGTTCGACCACGGGTGACCGCCTGATCGAACTCGATTCGCCTAACGTGGCTGACCGTACCCCCACCAATGCGATCCCGCAGACCCGCTTCCAGGTGAACAACTTCACCTTCGTGGCGCGTGCGGGAGCTCCGCAAGTCGTGCAGGCCCGTGGCGGCGCAGCGCTGGGTCTGACCAACGGCGTGATCCGTGCGGGCACCAACCACTGCTTCCAGATCGACGAGCCCGCCACGCTGGCAGCGCTGATCGGCGTGAACTCGGTGATCGGCAACTGCCCGGCGACCGATCCGATCCGCGGCGGTGCTGGCGTGACCAACGCCGATGCAGCGGCTGGCGTGAACCCGGCCGCGGCTGGCAACAACCTCGCCTTCACCATCACGCTCACCAATAACGTGGTGAACGGGACGGGTGAGGCGGCCTACACGCCGGTGTTCAACGCCAACACGCGTTCGACGTTCTTCCCGACCCGCACCTTCGTCGGGGCGATCCAGAACGCTGCCGCGCTGACCACGACCTTCGGTAACTGGACCTGCAACTCGTCGATCCAGAACTTCAACAGCTCGACCGGCGCCTGCACTTCGCTGCCGATCTACCCGGCCTAATCGCCGAACCGGAAAATGTGGGGGGCGGCGCTGCATCTCAATGCCGCGCCCCCCCTTTCCACTTATCGGGCTGTTTGCCAGCCATTGAAGTTCAAAGGGCCTATTCATGAGGGGGTCTAGGATTATGTCGACCGGCACGCGCCTGGCAGGGTTGCTGCTTCTCACCACGTCGCTCACGCTTCCGTCGATGCTGCATGCGCAGGACGCGGAGCCCGAGGACACGCTGGCGCAGGAGGTTGAGCAGACCCCGCCCGAAGAAGAGATGCAGGATACCGACATCTCGCTGCCCGGCGGCGGGATCATCGTCACCGGACGCCGCAACCGCGATCCGGCGCGCAATTCCGGGCAGGTCCTCACCGTACTCTCTGAAGCCGACATCGCCCGCACCGGCGAAGGTGACATTGCCGGATCGCTGGCACGCGTCAGCGGCCTGTCGCTGGTTGGCAATGGACGCGTGTTCGTGCGCGGGTTGGGCGATCGCTATTCACTCGCACTGCTCAACGGCCTCCCCCTGCCGAGCCCCGAACCGCTCAGCCGCGTGGTGCCGCTCGACATCTTCCCGACCAGCGTGATCGCATCGTCGCTGGTGCAGAAAACCTATTCGGCCAACTTCCCGGGTGAATTCGGCGGCGGTGTGATCAACCTCACCACCAAGGCGATCCCCACCGAAGACTTCCTCACCATCGGCGGCTCGTTTAGCGGCGATACCGAGACCACTTTTGAGAATGGTCTGACCTATTTCGGGTCGCGATGGGATACGTTCGGTTTCGACAACGGCAATCGCGATTTCCCGACCGCCCTCCAGGGGCTGATCGATAGCGGCACGCGCATCAACGATGCGCCCGCTGATGTGCAGCGTCAGCTGGCGGGGCAGATCATGCCGCTCAACCTCGTTACGCTGCAAAAGAATGACGAGCTGCCGGTCAATTTCTCGGCCAACATCACCGGCGGTGCCTCGTTCGAGGTCGGCGATGGCAATTACTTCGGGATCATTGCTACCGCCGGGATCACGAACACCTGGCGCAACCGTTCGGTGACCAGCCAACAGTTCGGCGATGCTGAGGCGGGCGACATCATCTTTGATTCGAACACCTTCATCACCGACAACAAGGTGCTGGTGAACGGGTTGATCGGCCTGGGTCTCGACATTGGCGAGCACACCATCCGCTGGACCAATCTCTACATCCGCGACACGCTCAAGACCGCCCGGCTGGCGCGGGGGACCGACTTCTTCACAGACCGTGAGACGGGGTTCGATTTCCAGACCCAGCAAACCGGCTGGTTTGAACGCCAGCTGATCGATTCGCAGATCGTGGCCGAGTTCAACTTCGACGCGTTCGAGCTCGATCTGCGCGGGGGCTACGCCCGCACCGACCGCGAAGCGCCCTACAACGCGATCGTGCCCTATTTCCGCACCAACGTCGCGGGTGATCCCTTCGGCAACGAATTCGTGGTTGATGTCGGCGCGCAGATCGGCGGGACGGAACGTATCCAGGTCGGATTTGAAGATCTGCAGGAAGAGCTGTGGTTCGGCGGGGCTGACGTGACTTACGAACTGACCGACACGCTGTCGCTCACCGCAGGCTACGCCTATTCGGACACCTCGCGCCGCTCGCTGTCCTTCATCATCCGCCCGCTGATCAGCTCAAGCGCGGAATTCAACACCGCTCTGCGTGCGCTTGGTCTGCGTCGGCCGGGGGACATCATCAACGGGGCGACGCTGGCCATCGGCATCATCCCGCCGGCCACAACCCCATCACCGATCTTTGGCGTGACCGTGTCCGATCCGACACCCTTCCCGGTGTTCGACGCAGCGCTCACCGTTCACGCAGGCTACGGCCTGTTTCGTTATCGCCCGACTGACCTTGTGACCATCGAAGGTGGTCTGCGCTTTGAAGACGGGCTTCAGGTTGCAGCGCCTGATCCGACCTTTGGGGGTACAAACCTCGCCAACCCCACCCGGATCGCCGAGCAGTACTTCCTGCCTTCCGCCACGATCACCTGGGAAGCCATCGACGATCTGCAGCTGCGCCTTGCCGCCTCGCAGACCATCGCGCGCCCGCAATTCCGCGAACTGGTGGAACAGACCTATTTCGATCCGGAATCCAACCGCCGTTTCCGCGGGAACCCGTTCCTGCAGGACAGCGAGCTGATCAACGTCGAAGCGCGCGCCGAATATTACATGGGCGGCCCCAACCGGGTCAGCCTCGCGGGCTTCTACAAGGAAATCGACAACCCGATCGAAAACTTCCTGATCACCGCACCGGGGATTATCGAAACCAGCTACGCCAATGCGCCGTCGGCCGAGCTTTACGGGGCTGAATTCGACATTGCCTATGGGATCGATCTGGCTGACTGGGGCGGCTTCTTCGAAACCAAGCAGTTCCTGATCCTTGCCAACTACACCTACACCCAATCGAGCATCTCGGTGGGCGCAGGTGATCTTGCGCCGATCCCGGGTGCCCCTAACCTGATTGCTACCCAGGTGTTCGACGATGGGGCGCCGCTGGTCGGGCAATCCGATCACGTCGCCAACCTCTCGCTCGGCATCGAGGATCTCGACAAGGTCCAGCAGTTCACCGTGCTGTTCAACTATGCCAGCGAACGCGTGACGCTGCGCGGCGGTGCGCTGCCCGATGTGGTCGAGAACCCGGGCCTGACGGTCGATGTCGTCGCCCGCTCGGCGCTCCAGATCGGCGGTCTCCCGCTCGAATTGTCGCTCGAAGCGCGCAACATCTTCGGCCGCGACAATTTCGAATTCCAGGAAGTGAACGGCAACCGCGCTGAACTGAACACCTACCAGGTCGGCACGTCCTTTGCGATCGGCCTCAAGGCTGAATTCTAAGCCACTGCTACCACGATGGAAACATAAAGGCCGCCCTTCACCGGGCGGCCTTTTTCGTAGACTTATGGAAGCGAAGTTAGCACCGGTCAGCTCAGGTCGAGGACGTAGCCCAGCGAACGCACTGTGCGCAGCGGATTGCCCCCGCCCGCGGCCTTGATCGCGCGGCGCAAGCGGCCGATCCACACATCCACGGTGCGCTCGTCAATCGCCGGTTCGCGCTTGCCAAGACCGTTGATCAGGTCCTCGCGAGTCAGCACCCGGTTGGGGTTCTCGGCAAAGAAGCGCAGCAGACGAAATTCGTTGGGGCGCAAGACGATCGGCTCCCCCGCCCAGCGCGCCTGCAATGCCGCCATGTCGATCGTTAGCGCGCCCAATTCCATGCGGCGGGTGGCGTGGCGTTCCGCCTGACGCGATTGCAGTGCCAGCACCCGGTCGAGCACGGCGGTGCGATCCAGCGGGCCGATAAGGTAATCATCCGCCCCAGCCCGCAGCGCGCGGCGACGATCTTCGGCATCGTCCTCTTCCAGCACCATGGTGATATGCGCTTCGGCGGTGCGCGGATCGGCTCGCAGGCGGCGGCACATTTCGAGCCCGGCAAGGTCGGGCATCACCCAGTCGACAAAGGCCCACATCGGCCCTTCGAGCAGGCGGCGCGGGCCTTCCGGGCCGAGCCTATCGAAGGTGAAGCGGCGGTGATCATGGACGAAATCTTCCAGGCTCTCACCCAGTTCGCTCGTCAGGAAAATATTGACGACATCCATGTTTAGCCAGCCCCGGTTTAGGCGGGAATGGCGTAGCGGTGTGACGCGTTTGTGACGGGATTGCAGCTATGCGAAAGCCGGGGCGAACGCTCAGGGCACCAACACCGAAACCTTGTCCATCGTCGGCATTGGCATTCCCATCCCGGTGGGCCATTTGGGTCGATAGGGTGCCTCGAGGCTCGCGACTTCTTCAGAGGAAAGCGCGATGTCGAGTGCCCGGACCGCATCCGCAATGTGCCCGGGCCGAGTCGCTCCGATGATCGGAGCGGCCACAGCAGGCTTGGTAAAATGCCACGCAAGCGCGAGGCTCGCCATCGGTTCCCCGCGCGCCGCCGCCAGCTCGGTGAGCGCCTCGATCACCGCTTGATCGGCTGCGTCCTCGGCTTTGTAGAGCGCCTTGCCGACCACATCGGTATTGCTGCGCACCGTGCTCTCGCCCCAAGGCCGGGTCAGCCGCCCTCGTGCGAGCGGGCTCCATGGGATTACACCCACGCCTTCCGCCGCGCACAGCGGGAGCATCTCGCGTTCCTCTTCGCGGTAGAGGAGATTGAGCTGGTTCTGCATCGTTATGAACCGCGTCCAGCCGTTGGCGCGCGCCACTTCCTGTGCCTTGGCGAATTGCCACGCATACATCGATGATGCGCCAATATAGCGCGCCTTTCCCGCCTTCACGATGTCGTGGAGCGCCTCCACTGTTTCTGCGATTGGGGTGTGGTCGTCCCAGCGGTGGATCTGGAACAGGTCGACGTGATCCAGCCCGAGCCGGGTGAGGCTGTCATCGATCGCAGCGAACAGCGCCTTGCGCGACAGTCCGCCGCAATTGGGCGCATTGCGCCACACGCCAAAAGCCTTGGTGGCGACTACGATCTCGTCACGCCGCGCCATTTCGCGCAGCAGCTTTCCAGTGATTTCCTCCGAGGTGCCGCCCGAATAGATGTTGGCGGTGTCGAAGAAATTGATCCCCGCTTCCAGCGCCTCGCGAAAAAACGGACGGGCAGCGTCCTCACCCAGCAGCCAGTCGCCGTGCCAGCCCTTGGAGGTATCGCCATAACTCATGCAGCCGAGGCACAGACGCGAGACGGTGAGGCCAGAGGCGCCGAGGCGGGTGTATTGCATCGTGGGTACGTCCTTCAAGAGAGGGTCAGGCCGCCGTCGACCACCAGCGTCTGCCCGGTGATGTAAGCGCTTAGCGGTGAGGCGAGGAACAGCGCCGCGCCCGCCATATCCTCAGGCGTGCCCATGCGGCGCAGGGGGATGCGGCGGATGCTGGCTTCGCGGCGTTCGGGGTGATCGGTGGTGACGGCGGTCAGCTTGGTCGGCACCAGCCCGGGGGCGATGCCATTGACGCGGATGCCGTCGCGCGCCCACGCCTCTCCCAGCGTCTTGGTGAGGCTCGCTGCGCCTGCCTTCGATGCCGCATATGCGGGGGTGCCGATGGTTGATTTGAACGCGGCGACGCTGGAGACGATGATGATGGTGCCCTTGCTCGCCGCCAGCGCGGGGTGGAAGGCGCGCGCGGCATCCATCACCGAATTGAGGTTGATGTCGACCACTGCATCCCAGCCTTCGCGGGTGAACTCCAGCCGACCGTAGCGGACAGTGCCTTGGCAGAGCACCAGCACATCGAGCGCGCCGAAATCCGCCGCCAGCCGCCCCGCTGCATCGCGGTCGGTGAGGTCAAGCTGGCGATAATCGAGGCCGGTGAAGTCGGAGTCCTCGGCTTCGAGATAGTCCCCGATATCGGGCCGCGTCCCGGTGACCGTCACGGCCGCCCCGCGCTGGCGGAAGCCGTGCGCGATGCCGTTCCCGATCCCGCTCGACCCGCCGATGACGAGGATGCGCTGGCCGGTGAAGTCGAGGGGATCGGTCATGGGGTGTGTTCCGCATAATGCCCCTTCCCTTGAGGCAGGGGGTTGGGAATGGGTGCTCTGCCGTCGATGGGGCGGAGCCCCCACCCCCGACCCATCCCCGCCGGGGAGGGGAGACGAAGGGCTCAAATCGACCGCGAGATCACTTCCTTCATGATCTCGTTGGTCCCGCCGAATATCCGCGTCACGCGCGCGTCGCGCCATAGCCGGGCGATGGCATATTCGTTCATGTAGCCCGCCCCGCCGTGGAGTTGCAGCGCAGTGTCGCACGCTTCCCATTGCAGCTCGGTGTGCCACAGCTTGGCGGCGGACGCCTCGTCGGTGGTGAGCTCGCCGGCGAGGTGCTTGCGGATCGCCCAGTCGAGGTGCGCCCAGCCCACTTGCAGTTTGGCCTTCAGGTCCGCGAGGGTGAACTTGGTGTTCTGGAATTCGAACACGGTCTTGCCAAACGCCTGCCGCTCCTTGGTGAACTTCACCGCCTCGTCAAACGCCCGCTGCGCCGCCGCCTGCGCGCCGACCGCGATGCTGAGCCGTTCCTGCGGCAGCTCCTCCATTAGGTGCACAAAGCCCATGCCTTCTGCGCCAAGGATATTGGTCATCGGCACGCGGCAATCGTTGAAGAACAGCTCGGAGGTGTCGGCCGAATGCTGCCCGATCTTGTCGAGATTGCGCCCGCGCGCAAAGCCGGGGGTGTCGGCGTCGACCAGCACGAGGCTGATGCCCTTGGCGCCCTTCTCGGGATCGGTCTTGGCGACCACGATCACCACGTCGGCGTTCTGGCCGTTGGTGATATAGGTTTTCGAGCCGTTGATGACGAGGTGGTTGCCGTCCTTCTTCGCGGTGGTGCGGATGCCCTGAAGGTCGGAGCCGGTGCCGGGTTCGGTCATGGCGATGGCCGTGATCACATCGCCGCTGATCATGCCGGGGAGATATTTCTCGCGCTGTTCGGGGGTGCCGAGACGCTCGAAATAATTGACGGTGATGTCGCTCTGAAGGGTGAAGCCTGCCGAGGAGCCGAGGTAGCTCAGTTCCTCCGCAACGATGCAATTGAACCCGAAATCGAGGCCGAGGCCGCCGTTTGCCGGCTTCACCGTGGGGCACAGCAACCCGGCGTCACCCACCGCCTTCCAGACGGAGCGCGGGACGATGCCGTTGGCCTCGTGCTCGTCCATGTGCGGGGTGAGATGCTCGGCAAAAACGCGGCGGACAGTGTCGCGGAAGGCCTCGTGGTCTGCGTTATAGGCGGTGCGATAAGAGGTCGCGAGCATGGGGGTTCTCTCCGGCAAATGGGTTTTGATTTGCCATGAGTGAACAGCGCCTGCGGGCGGGGGTCAAGCGCGAAAGTGGGGGGTGACGATCAGCTGCGCCCGCACACCACGAACACATGCAGCGCACCGCCCTGTTCGAACAAGACCGGCGTAGCATGGCCGGTCGGCGTCTCGGCGAGGATCGGCTGCAACTCGGACGGAAGGGTGCTCGCGCGCACGAAGTTGTCGCGCGTGACGCGTGCGCCAAGATCCCGGGCGAGTTGGCGAGCATCGCCGCAGGAGCGGATCGCCTGCGTCTTTTCTGCAAATTCGGCTGGCGCGACGGCGGCGGCGTTGATCGAGATCTGCGCCAGCTCGAAAACCTGAACGGCCGAGGTCCATGTGCCTTCGGCTTGGGCGACCGCAGTAGCAGGGGCGAGCAAGGTGGCAACCAAGGCGGCGGCGGGAACGAAGCGACTCAGCATGGCGATCTCCTTCAGCGGTTGAAGGTGATACCAAATTGCTGAATGGTCAATGAATATTGGGAAGAGCAGGGCCGCGGGCTGCGCGACTGGGAGGCAAGCTCACCCCACGAACGCCCGCTCGATCACGAACTGCCCCGGTTTGTTGTTCGCGCCTTCCTCAAACCCGCGCCGCTGCAGATCCGCCGCATGGTCCTTGATCATCGCCATTGATCCGCACAGCATCACGCGGTCTTCTTCCGGCACGAAACGCTGGGGGCCCTTCGACTGTTCAAACAGGCGGCCATCGTCGATCAGCGCCTGGATGCGGCCCTGCGTGCGGAAGGGTTCGCGGGTCACGGTGGGGACGTAGATCATCCGCGCGCGGTCTTCATCTTCGAGCAGCGGGTCGCCTTCGAGCTTGCTTTCCAGCAGCTCGCGGTAAGCCAGCTCATTCACGTTGCGCACCGAATGCACGACGATCACTTCCTCGAACATCCCGTAGACCTCGGGATCGCGCACGAGGCTCATGAAAGGCGCGAGGCCAGTGCCGGTTGACAGCATGAACAAGCGCTTGCCCGGCAGCAGCGCGTCGGTGACAAGGGTGCCGGTCGGCTTCTTGCCGAGATAGATCGGATCGCCGACCTGAATGTGCTGGAGCCGCGAGGTCAGCGGGCCGTCCTGCACCTTGATCGACAGAAACTCCAATTCCTCTTCATAAGAGGGCGAGGCGACCGAATAGGCGCGCAGCAGCGGCTTGCCGTTGTCGCCGGGAAGCCCGATCATCACGAACTCGCCCGAGCGGAAGCGGAAGCTCGCGGGGCGCGTCATCTTGAGGCTGAACAGCCCATCGCACCAGTGGTGCACATCGGTGATGGTCTCAACGGAAAGCGCCGCGCTTTCGGTGAACTGGTCGCGGTCGATAATGGGCTGGTTCAAAGGGGCCTCGGAGGTCTGTCAGCGCTGCCCGCATAGGCAGCCGGAATGGGGGCGCAAATGGACTAAGGGCGCGCCCCCATCAAGACAGTTTAGTGATAAGGGGTGAAAGCGCGCCTTGATGCGGCGCTAATGCCGATCAGTTCCAGCCTGCACGGTCGAAGATTTTGACCGCCTCGGCCTGGCCCTTGCCGATATCGGCGACACTGAGCGTGTCCGCCTTGAACGCGCCGAGGGCTTCCGCAGCGGAGTTGGGCTTGATGCCGATGGCTGCGGGGTACTCATTATTGCCATCGGCGAAGTAACGCTGGGCGCTTTCCGAGGTCAGGTATTCGAGGAACTTGATGGCATTTTCCCGGTTCGGCGCGGTCTTGACCAGCCCGGCACCACTCACATTGACGTGGGTGCCGTTCCCGCCCTGGTCAGGGAAGATCACGCCGACCTTGTCGAAGATGGCCTTTTCCTTGGCTTCCCCTCCGGCAAAGCGCGCGAGGTAATAGGTGTTGACCACGGAGATGCGGCACTGGCCTGCCGCGACCGCCTCGATCATCGCGGTGTCATTGCCTTGCGGGGGCTGCTTGAAATTGGCGACCACGCCCTTGGCCCACTTCTCCGCCCCTGCCGCGCCCTGATGGGCGATGATGCTGGAAAGCAGCGAGATGTTGTAGATGTTCGAGGAGGAGCGCACGCAGATGTCGCCCTTGAACGCCGGGTTCGCCAGATCGGCATAGTTGGCGAGGCCGTCGGGCACGCCTGCCGCCTTGTTGTAGATGATGATCCGCGCGCGGGTCGACAGGCCAAACCACAGGCCCTCCGGGTGGCGGAGGTTGGCGGGGAGACGTTCCTTCAGCACCGCCGAATCGACGGGCGCGAAAACCCCCGCCTCCTCAGCGCGCCAGAGCCGCCCGGCGTCGACCGTGATCAGGAGGTCAGCCGGGCTGAACTCGCCTTCGGACTGGATGCGCTCGATCAAGGCATCGGCATCAGCCTCGATGCGATTGACCTTGATCCCGGTCTGCTTGGTGAAATCCTCATAGAGCGCCAAGTCGGTGTCGTAGTGACGCGAGGAGTAAATATTGACCTCGCCGGTGATTGGCACAGCTTCGCCCTCGGCATCCTGAGTCTCGGAACAAGCGGCTAGGCTGACGCAGGCCAGGGCGGCGAGGAGAAGCTTTTTCATCGGGAGTGGGTTCCTGTGATTAATTGCGAATGACTTGCAATATAAACTCAGTCCGCGCAAGCTCTAATCGCGTGCGAAAGCCCGCACGCTTTCGGGATCAGGAATGACGCTATAGGTCTTGGCCGGATCGACCGGCACGGCGGTCTCGACCGTGATCGTTGCCCCGTCCGCGCCCTGCAGAAGCACCCGGTTGCGCGCGCCGATGGGATGGACATCGCGCACCTGGCATCCACGGACATCGGCTACCGGCACCATACGGTCCGCCTGCACCAGAAGATCGAGCACCGAGGCCTTGGGTAGTTCTCCGATCAGGCTTGCCATCGGCCACAGCCCGAAGGCCGTATCCAGCCCCGCTTCGGCAGGCGCACCGCCGATCACCTGCGCCCCGCTGAAGATTGCTCCCACCGCCGCGGTCGCAGGGGCGAGGTGCAGGTCTTGCGGCGTGCCGAACTGCACGATCCGGCCCTGTTCCATCACCGCGATGCGATCCCCGATGTCGAGCGCCTCAGCCGGATCATGCGTGACCAGCACCACCGTGGTCCCGGCCTCGCGCAGCAGGATTCGGCAGTCGCGGCGCAGGGAGCGGCGCAGGACGATGTCGACGCTGGCGAAGGGTTCGTCCATCAGCAGTACCGCCGGGCCCGGGGCCATCGCCCGGGCGAGCGCGGCGCGCTGTTGCTGCCCACCCGACAACTCATGCTGATAGCGCGCGCCCAGCCCCGCCAGCCCGACTTGCGCCAGCCAGCCTTCTGCCTCGCTGCGCCGCGCGCGGGGGAGGCCAAAGGCGACATTGGCGGCGAGCGTCATATGCGGAAACAGCGCCCCGTCCTGAAACACCAGCCCCACGGGCCGCGCCTCGGGCGGAGGGCTGCTCGATGCATCGGCCAGCACCGCGCCATCAATCGCAATCGCGCCCTGCTGCACCCGGAGCAAGCCCGCCGCGAGCCCCAAAAGCGTTGACTTCCCGCAACCCGACGCGCCAAGCAGGCAGGTGATCTCTCCTGTCGGCGCGGTAAAGCTGATATCCTCCAGCGCCCGCACCTGACCGTAAGCATGGGCAATATGGCGAAATTCGAGGCTCAATGGCTGATCCTGCCCTTGCGGCGTGAAGGTGTCGCGGGGGTTTCCCGATGAGCCGCCTTAGGCAATTTGCAGGGGGCGACGCAAGCGGGGCCGGATGGAGCGCCGCCGCGCTCGCCCTCGCCGCGCTCGCTGCACTGCCGCTGGCGGCGATCGGCTGGGCCGCGCTGGCGGGCGGCGGGGAGACGCTCAACGATCTCGCGGCCACGGTGCTGCCGACCTATGTCGCCAACACCGCGCTGCTGATGCTGCTGGCGGGCGGGTTTGCCGCGGTCACCGGCACGGGCTGCGCTTGGCTGATCGCCGCGACGCGCTTTCCGGGCCGCCGGGTACTGGGCTGGGCGCTGGTGCTGCCTCTGGCCGTGCCCGCCTATATCGCAGCCTATATCTATGCCGACCTGCTCGAATTTGCGGGGCCGGTGCAGAGCGCGCTTCGCAGCGCGACCGGGTGGGGGCCGGATGACTACGCCTTCCCGCCGATCCGTTCGCTGGTCGGCGGGGCCTTGGTGCTCGGCATCGTGCTCTATCCTTACGTCTATCTCCTCGCCCGCACCGCCTTTGCCACGCAGAGCCTCACCCAGTTCCGCGCCGCCCGCAGCTTGGGCGCACGGCCTTCGCGGGCCTTCTGGCACGTCGCCCTCCCCGCCGCGCGCCCGGCCATCGCCGGGGGCCTTGCACTGGTGCTGATGGAGGTGCTCGCCGACTTTGGCGTCGCCGAATATTTCGCCATCCCGACCTTCTCGACCGGCATTTTCCGCACTTGGCTCGCCAGCGGGGACAAGCCGGGGGCGCTGAAACTGGCGGCCATCATGCTGCTGTTCGTGATCGCGTTGGTGGCGCTGGAGGCTGCGACCCGGCGCGGGCGCAGCGACAGCCGCGATGGGCTGGCCGCGCGCGAAGAAGCCGAACCGCTGGTGACGCTTTCGCCGCTGGGCAAGGCCCTCGCTGTCCTTGCCTGCCTGACCCCGGTGCTGCTCGGCTTTGTCCTGCCCGCAGGCTACCTTGCCACGCTGGCGCTGACCGAGACCGCACAGGCCGCGGCGGGCGATCTGGCGAGCTATGCCAAGGGCAGCCTGTGGCTCGGGCTGGCGGCGGCGGGCACCTGCCTGCTTGCCGCACTGCTGCTGGCTTTCGCCCGTGCGCGGTCTGGGTCGCGCATCACCGCCAGCGCGATCCGGGTGGCGACGCTCGGCTATGCCCTCCCGGGCGCGTTACTGGCGGTGGGCCTCCTCGCGCCCTTGGGAGCCTTCGACCAATTCCTCACTCGCTTCGCCCGCGATAGCCTCGGTTGGAGCGGCGGGTTGCTGCTCACCGGCACCAGCCTGATCCTCGTCTATGCCTTGTCGGTGCGGTTTTTGACGGTCGCGTATAACACCGTCAGCGGCGGCCTCGCGCGCATTCCTCCCGGGCTCGACGCTGCCGCGCGCAGCCTCGGCGCGCGCCCATCCCGCGTGCTCGTCCGCATTTATGCCCCGCTCCTCGCCCCCAGCCTCGCGGGCGCGGCGGCGCTGGTGTTCATCGACACGTTGCGCGAATTGCCGGCCACGCTGATCCTGCGGCCCTTCAACCTCGAAACCCTCGCCACCCGAACCTACCGCCTCGCCAGCGACGAACGGCTGGTTGAAGCCGCGATCCCGGCGCTAATCCTGCTGGGCGCAGGGCTGCTGCCGGTGCTGCTGCTCAACCGGTTGGGCAAGCGCTAGGCACTAAAGTGTAACGCCCGCTTGTCAGTTGGACTTGTCCGACGCGCACCAAACGTCCACAAGGCAAGCCCTATGGCACGCTTCCCATTTTCCGCGATCGTCGGTCAGGACGAGATGAAACAGGCGCTGCTGATCGCCGCCGTCGATCCCAGCATTGGCGGGGTGATGGTGTTCGGCGATCGCGGCACCGGCAAATCCACCGCCGCGCGCGCGCTCGCCAGCCTGTTGCCACCGATCATGGCGGCAGACGGCTGCGCCTATGGCTGCTCCAAGGAGGATCAGACGCGCTATCCGCAGGTGTGCGGCACGGGCAAAATGGTGAAGCGCCCGGTGCCCTTCGTCGACATGCCGCTAGGCGCTACCGAGGACCGGGTGATCGGCAGCCTCGACTTGGAACGCGCGCTGCGATCAGGCGAGAAGGCGTTTGAGCCGGGCCTTTTGGCCAAGGCTCACCGGGGCTTTCTCTATATCGACGAGATCAACCTGCTCGAAGATCACCTCGTCGACCTGCTGCTCGATGTCGCGGCCTCGGGCGAGAACGTGGTTGAGCGCGAGGGGCTGTCGGTGCGTCACCCGGCCAAATTCGTGCTGATTGGCAGCGGCAACCCGGAAGAAGGCGAATTGCGGCCCCAGCTGCTCGACCGCTTTGGCCTGTCGGTGGAGGTGCGCAGCCCCAAAGACATCGAGGTGCGGATCGCGATCATGCGCCTCGTCGCCGAGAACGAGCGCGACCCGGAAGGCTTTGCTGCGCGCTGGGCGGAGGAGGACTCCAAGATTTTGAACCGCGTCGCCAAGGGCAAGGCTCGGCTCGCCAAGCTGGAGACCGGCGAGGATGTGCTGCGCGATGCCGCCGAACTGTGCCTTGCGGTGGGGGCAGACGGGATCCGCGGCGAGCTCACCCTGATGCGCGCCGCCCGCGCGCTGGCCGCGCTGGAGGGCGCGAAGAAAGTCACCCGCAAGCACATGATCGCCATCGCCCCCTCGGCGCTCCGCCACCGGCTGCGGCGCGACGTGCTTGATGAGACCGGCTCGACCGCGCGCATCACCCGGGCGATGGCCGAGCTCTTCGGATGAGCCCCGAGGCAGCAGCCGACCCGCTGGCCGATGCGGTCCTGGCGGCGCGGCTGTTCGCGCTCTCCCCGCAGCTGTTCAAAGGCATGGTGCTGCGCGGCAGCAGCCCCGCGCGCGAGGCGCTGGTAGCGGCTTTGGGAGAGGCGCTGAACCTGCGCCGCCTGCCGGGGCACGTCGATGACGAGCGGCTGCTTGGCGGGATCGATCTTGCCGCCAGCCTCTCGGCCGGACGCCCTATCCGCCAGACTGGTCTGATCGAGGAAGCGCGCGGCGGCGCGCTGATCGCGGGCATGGCGGAGCGAATGGACGCCAGCATCGCGGGGCGCTTGGCACAGGCCTTGGATGAGGGCGCGGCGGCGATGGTGCTGCTCGACGATTCCACCGATCCGGAGGAGGCCCCGCCCGCCAGCCTGACCGAACGCCTCGCCTTTGCCTGCGATCTTTCAACCTCGCGCGAATGGCGCGGGGTAGAGCTGGCCCCGGCGGTGGGCACGCTGGCTGATGTCGCTCCGCTCGACGACGCGGCCCTTAAGGCACTCGCCGCCACGGCAGCGACGCTGGGGGTTGAGAGCATCCGCGCTCTGATCTTCGCGGGCGAGGCTGCGCGTGCGCTGGCGGCGCTTGAAGGGCGCGAGGCGGCCGAGCAGGCCGATCTTGCAGGCGCAGTGCGGCTGGTGCTTGCACCGCGTGCGACCCGCCTGCCCCCGCAGGAACAGGACGCGCCGCCTGACGACCAACCCCCGCCGCCCGATGGTGATCGGGACGACCAGACCGAAAGTGAACCACAACAGCAGCAGGACCAAGACTTCTCCGACCTCCTTGTCGAAGCGGCCAAGGCAGCGATCCCCGCTGATCTCCTCGCCCAACTCGCGCAAGGCAAGGCCCCGCGCCGGTCTGCAACCAGCGGCACGGGGCAGAAGCGCAAGGCCGCCACGCGCGGCAAGCCATTGGGCGCGCGTCCGGGGATGCCGCGCGGGGGGCACAAGCTGGCGCTCATCGATAGCCTGCGCGCTGCCGTTCCATGGCAGCAAGTGCGCCGCCGCGAGGCCCGCGCTGATGCCGACGCACCGATCATCATGCGCAAGGAAGACCTGCGTATCCGCCGCTTCGAGGAACGCGCCGCGCGGGTGACGATCTTCGCGGTCGATGCCTCAGGCTCGGCGGCGGCGGCGCGGCTGGCCGAGGCCAAGGGCGCGGTCGAGCTGATGCTGGGGCAGGCCTATGTCACCCGCTCCGAGGTCGCGCTGGTCGCCTTTCGCGGGGACAGCGCCGAATTGCTGCTCCCCCCCACCCGCTCGCTCACCCGCGCCCGGCGCGCGCTGGCGGAATTGCCCGGTGGCGGCGGCACCCCGCTCGCGATGGGCCTCAACGCCGCCCGCGAGGTGGCAGAGAGCGTCATCGCGCGCGGCCGCAGCGCGGCGCTGGTGATCCTGACCGACGGGCGCGCCAACATCGCCGCTGACGGCGCCCCCGGCCGCGCGCAGGCGAAGATCGACGCCGAAGCCGCCGCCCGCGCCATCGCCGCGCGCGGGATCGAGGCGCTGGTGGTCGATATCTCCGCCCGCCCCGGCCCTGAGGGCGCGGCGCTGGCGAGCGCGCTCGAAGGCCGTTTTCTCGCCCTCCCCCGTGCAGATGCACGGATGCTGCAAGCCGCGATCACTGCTGCCCAACCGATGGGCAAGGCGGCATGAGCACACTCGACTGGCAGCGCGAAGGCCTGATCTGGCCGCACCGTGAGACGAGCCATTTCATCGCAGCAGGCGGGGCGCGCTGGCATGTGCAGCGGATGGGTTCAGGGACGCCGCTCTTGCTCCTCCACGGCACAGGCGCCTCGGTCCATTCATGGCGCGGGCTGATGCCTTTGCTCGCTCGCGACAACGAAGTCATCGCGCTTGACCTGCCCCGCCATGCCTTCACCACCGGACACAATGCCTATGCCATGAGCCTGCCCGCGATGGCAGGCGAGGTCGCCAAGCTCATGCAGGCGCTCAAAGTGGAGCCAGCCGCCATCATCGGCCATTCCGCAGGCGCGGCGCTGGCACTGCAACTGGCGCTGGGTCATGGGTTCACAGGGCCCATCGTGGGGCTGAGCGCCGCGCTACGCCCTTTCCCCGGGCCTTTTGCGCAGATTTTCCCGGCAGTGGCCAAGGCGCTGTTCATCAACCCGCTGGTGCCGCGCATCTTCGCCAGCACGGTGGACCTGACGGGCGGCGCAGGGCGGTTCATGTGGCGCTCCACCCATTCGCGGATCGATGCGGAAGGGCTTGCCTGTTACCGCACACTGCTGAAGCACTCCGGCCATGCCGGGGGTGCGCTGGCGATGATGGCGAATTGGGACTTGCCCGGGCTTCGCGAGCGGATGGGCCAAGCGGCGAACCCGGTGCTGCTGATCCATGGCAGCAATGACCCGGCCATCCCGCTCGACTGGGCGCGCGAGGCGCAGGGCTGGCTCGCCAATGCGCGGCTGGACGTGCTGCCCGGCTTAGGCCATCTTGCTCACGAGGAAGCACCCGAGAAGGCGGCCGCCCTGATCACCGCCTTTCTCGCCGCCCACGCCCAAGGAGCCTGACATGCAAGCTGCAAACTATGGCTGGATTGAACTGGTGTTCTTCTATGGCATCGCGATCGGCATCGGCGTGTGGCAGTATCTGAAGATGGACCGGATGCTCAAAAAGACCCGTGCCGAGCGAGAGGCCAGGGAAGCAGCCGAGCGCGAGGGCGGCGGGCCTGCTGCCTAAGCTTTGACGCGATCACGCCGTCACTTTACCGGCAGCCTGCACCGGAGTGGGTGACCCACGCCCTGTCACCTCAAGAAACTTCTCACGATATTTCGGGTGCTCGGTGCCCATCCACTTGTCCCACCACGTGAAATAGAGCCCGTAATTGGTGTTGAAGCCGCCATTGTGGTGCAGGTCGTGGTGCACCGTCGTGTTGATCCAGCGGGTCAGGGGCGAATCCAGCCACCAGCGGGGGAAGAACTCGAACCCGGCATGGCCCAAGGCGTTGCGGACAATCTGGAAGTTGAGCCAAGTGAACATCACCCAGCCCGGCGTCGGCACGAAGAACTGCCATAGCGGCACGAAAGCAAATGCCACCGCCGCCTCGGGCATGGCGAAGCTGTAAGCGGCCCATGGCGTCGGCGTGATCGAGCGGTGGTGCGCGCGGTGGAAGTGCTTGAACAGGCGCGGATGGTGCATCATCCGGTGCGTCCAGTAAAAATAGGCGTCATGCGCGATGATAATCGCAGCGAGGATCAGCAGGTCGCCGCCAAGGCCAAAGCTGACACCGAAAACGTCATGGAACACCCCGACCTCGCGCCCCCAGAGCAGAAGGCAAATGCCGATGGTGTAGACGAACACCGATTGCAGGGACTGCGCAAATTCGCGCCGCATATCGGCGAGGCTCGCCTCGCGTTTCTGGATCTTGCGGGCCTTCAACACCGTGCGCCGCAGCACCCACACCAGCGTAAAGGTGAACGCGGCTGCCATAAGATATCGGTTGAGATCAAAGGCGAAGATGTAAAGCCCCCGTTCCAGCAGGATATCGAGCGGCGGAATTCCAGTGGTCATGGGCAGGTCCTATCGGCGAGGTCGGGCTGGGTGTTGCCGATGCTTGCCTGTGGTTGCACGGCCAAGTCCAACGACGGCTAGCCGATTCCGGAATCGGCCAGCGCGCGGACGCGAAATTCGCTCGGGGTCATGCCTTCGGCCTCGCGGAAGGCGCGGTTGAAGGGGCCGAGCGAGCCGAAGCCTGCATCAAGCGCGATGGTGATGATCGGCACGTCGCGCTGCGCTGGATCGGCGAGCGCCGCCTTCACTTCTGCAAGACGGTAGCCGTTGAGGAAGGCTGAGAAGTTGCGATGGCCAAGCTGGCCATTGATGGTGCGGCGCAGGCGATATTCCTGCTCGTCCAGCTGGGCTGCCAGCTTAGCAATGGTCAGCCCTTCGTCCCGCCACGCCTTGTGCCCATCCATGTGGCTGCGCAGCTTTTCCGCGAGCGGGCCATCCATCGCCGGTCGCGCCGCACCAGTGCGCGGAACCGCTACGGGACCGAACAGGTCGGCCTGCCGCATCCCGAACATCGCGGCACCGAACACAAGAGAGATCGCGACAATGCTGCCGTTGACGATGCCGAGCAGCCAATCGGGCATTCCCAGATTTTGCACGGCGATCTGCGTGAGCGCGATGACGACCACGTAGAACGCGACCGCTGCGACCAATCGGGGCCGCAGGCGGCGCCTGCTCTCGATCAAATCGCCCTCACGCCCGCGCCAAGCCTCCCATAGAGCGGCGGTCGCGAACAGAAGCATGCTGACCCGAAACAACGTGCCCGCGATCTGGTTGACGATGCTGCCATCACGAAAGCTGAGCAACATCACAAGGCTGTTGAGCGCGGCCAATCCCACCAAGGCCAGATCGCGGCCCCGGATATGCGTTTCATCGTTGAACCAGGCCTTGGCAAACAGCCAAAATATCCCAGCCGTAGAAGCGCCGGACATGGACAGCACAAGTCCCCCTACCGTTCGGATCGGGAGAATCCTTTCAGACTGAAGCAGGTAGCAGGCTATCGCCAGCGCCATGGTGATCGCCAGCTTGGCGGCAAGCTGATCACGGTGATCGCGGATCAGGATCCAGCCCCATAGCATCAGCACGGCGATCGATCCGCCGCGCGCCATCAGATTGATCTGTTCGAAGGCCGTCATCGGCGCTTGGCTGCCAGAGCCCGGCAACAGCGACAAGCCGATTTCGAAATCGCCCAGTGGTTACAGATACAACCAGCCTGCCCCGATCCGAAAACGACCAGCCCGATTTGTAAACCGGTAAGCGTCAGGCGGGCTCAGCGACCAATCCCTAAGCATCGCCGCGCAAATTTGTGTGCGGTGCCATGTTGAAGGAATTGCTCATGACAGTCTTGCGTACCCTAATCCTTTCTTCGGCCTTGCTGGTTCCCACCACCATAGCTGCCTCCCCTGCTCAGCGCAGTGTGGCTGTGCAAACCAGCAATCTCGACCTTGCCACAGACAAAGGGCAACGCATTCTTGCCCTACGCATCACGCGGGCGGCGCGGGCAATATGCGAGGCCAAGGCTGTGCAGAACCTACCCCGCGTCATGCGCAGCGAGCGCCAATGCGAGCGTGAGGCGCAGGCCAGCGCCGCCGCAGCGGTCGCGGCTTTGACAGCCGCAGCCGACCCTTCATCGGACCGCGGCGGATAATGTCGAGCAGCCTAGCCCTTCCGGCGCGGCATCCGATACGGCAACATGAACTGCACCAGCGGCGAGGAGAAGCGCTGCATGTCGAGGCTTTCCTGCACCGTCACCACCTCCTCGCCCAAAAACCGCGAGGCGAGTTCAGAGCGGGCGTAGAACGGCGTGTCCTCCCAGGTGCGGCGCACTTCGGCGACCCCGATGTCGGAACGGGTGCGGCGGTCGACCCGCCAC
>LSKF01000093.1 GCA_001556995.1 Erythrobacteraceae bacterium CCH12-C2 | reverse complement strand
GGATCTGGTCGCGTTCCATGCTTTCGAACAGGGCCTTGAAGTTGCCTTCGCCGAAGCCTTCGTCGCCCTTGCGCTGGATGAACTCGAAGAACACCGGGCCGACCTGCGCCTGCGCGAAGATTTGCAGCAGCAGGCGGGGTGCGCCGCCTTCGGTGGTGCCATCGAGCAGGATGCCGCGCATCTTGAGCGCGTCGACATCCTCGCCGTGGCCGGGCAGGCGTTCGCCCAGCATCGCGTAATAGGTCGCAGGCGGCGCGGTCATGAAGGGCACGCCGAGTTTCTGGAGGCAGTCCCAGCAGGCCACCAGATCATCGCAGATCAGCGCAATGTGCTGGATGCCCTCGCCGTTGAAGGCCTT
>LSKF01000010.1 GCA_001556995.1 Erythrobacteraceae bacterium CCH12-C2 | reverse complement strand
CTAAAGAGCGCTCAATACCTACCCAGACAAGGCGGCCCCCGCCGGATGGATACCCTTCGGCAGCCCAACCTAAAGCTGGTAAAACGACGCTATTGTGCATTCATGGACCTTTTCGGTGCAAGCGCATTTCAAAAAATGGTATGCCCATTCGGCGGATATGAGCAATTCGAACGACTTTACACGCGCAGCGGGGCGTTTTGCTCCGACCGCTCTATATGACAGCGGCGTAGCTCTGCTAACGCGCGAGGAGGTCTGGCGGAACGAGCTTCTCCGCATGTTGTCGCCTCTGCCCGGCGAAACAATTCTCGATGTCGGTTGTGGTACAGGCTCACTCGCGATTTTATTGAAAGAGGCTCAACCCGAAGCACATATTACTGGATTAGACCCGGACTCCGAAGCCTTGATTATCGCCGAGCGCAAGGCTGATGCCGCAGGCGTGTCCATTTCGTGGCGGCAAGGTTTTGCGCACGACGCAGCCAATTTAGGTGTCTTTGACAAAGTGGTTTCAAGCTTGGTCTTTCATCAGGTGTCGCTTGACGGAAAGCAATCAGGAATTGCCGCCATGTTCGCCGCGACCCGGCCGGAGGCGTGGTTTGCA
The DNA here is from genome assembly GCA_001556995.1 of Erythrobacteraceae bacterium CCH12-C2. Taxonomy (GTDB): domain Bacteria; phylum Pseudomonadota; class Alphaproteobacteria; order Sphingomonadales; family Sphingomonadaceae; genus Erythrobacter. Next base: position 4,121 of record LSKF01000010.1, on the reverse strand, counting down.
TCGCCGATTATGCCAAGCAAAGCCCATGGCATATGCGGCAAGCATTTGATTGACGGGCGAACCAACACCCAGCTCAATGCCGATGGGTTTATTGAGAACGAGTTGGGTGCCATCACCGGCAGTAGCATCCTTCCGGCTTATGCGATCAACACACCTACTGGCACAATCTCTATATTCTGTATGACAAAGCTGAAATCATCGGAACGTTCATCTATCTGACGCCTTGTAATACATTCCGAATCCATCAGAGACGAGACATGCGAAACAAGTTAATGCTGGATGCTCTGGCAACGTTGCTCACTGTTCCGGCATTCGTGCAGAACTAGGTGTATGACATGGAAACAGGCCGATTTTCACCGCCTTGCCGCTTGCGAAGTTGGCGACGAACCTGACAAAGCGTTCAAAATCGGGCAGCCGCCGAAATCGCGCGACTCGCAACCGGCAACCGCACTCGCAAGTATTGCTTCCATTTTTTTCAAATCGGAAAGTTTGGAGCGCACCGCAGCCAGATTGGCCTTGGCAATACCATGAGCGTCGTTGCAGGCATTCGGTTTAACTGCATCGAGACCAAGCAGTGCTTTGATTTCTTCGAGCAAAAAACCCAGTTCGCGCGCGCGCAGTACAAACTGTAATCTTTGCACCAGTTCCGGCGAATACACCCGGTAACCGTTGGAACTGCGCGGCGGCTCCGGCAGCAATCCAACCTTCTCGTAATAACGGATGGTTTCGAGGTTGCAGCCGGTCTTCCGGGCGAGTTGCGCACGCAAAATACCGTTTTGCAGTTCCATCAAAATACCTCTTGAGTCTGTAGCCACTACAGGGCTTACACTGCGAATCAGTCAATCGGAAGAAAGGATTTTAGTCTTGGCCTCAGCGCCTAAACAGGAGCAACCTGCCATAACTGAAACGCCGAAACCCAAATCGGCGAGCTGGATTGCCACTGGTGCTTTGATCGGCGCGGGGCTGGCCTCGGCTTGCTGTGTCGTGCCTTTGCTGTTCGTCACGCTAGGCATTTCCGGTGCTTGGATTGCCAATCTGACCGCACTCGAACCCTACAAACCTTATGTTGCGGCGGTGACGCTCACGCTCCTTGGGTTTGGCTTTTTGCATGTCTATTTCAAACCGCAGCCCTCTTGCGAAGATGGGTCATACTGCGCCCGTCCGCAATCGGCTCGCATCACCAAAGCGGTGCTATGGCTAGGCCTTGCCGTCGTCACCCTCGCGCTCACCATCGACTGGTGGGCACCCTGGTTCTATTGAAAGGAAACACCCATGAAGAAAATACTGCTCATTGGGCTGGCTGTTCTCGTTACGGCTGGCGGCGGGATCGCCTACGCGGTTGGCGGTAAGGCGCAAGATCGCCCTGCTACGGCAACGGCGCAACGGCAAACCACCTTTGCCATTGAAAACATGACCTGCGCCACTTGCCCGATCACCGTTAAGAAGGCGATGGAAGGCGTACCTGGCGTGACTGCGGTTAGTGTCGATTTCGCGTCGAAAACCGCGCGTGCCACTTATGATCCGCGCCGCACCAATGCGGCCACGATAGCCGCTGCATCGACCAATGCGGGCTATCCGGCGCGTGCCGTCCAAAGCTAATTGAAGGCAGCGTTCGCGCTCCAGGAAAGCAAAATTAAATGAACGATTGTTGCAACCGCTCTGGGCGGGATGAATTCGACGTGGCCGTCATCGGTGCAGGCTCGGCAGGATTCTCCGCCGCGATCACCGCCGCTGAACTTGGGGCCAAAGTCGCGCTGATCGGTCATGGCACAATTGGCGGGACGTGCGTCAATGTTGGTTGCGTTCCGTCCAAAACGCTGATCCGTGCTACCGAGGCGGTGCATGGTGGACGCGCCGCCGCGCGCTTTCCCGGTCTTGGTGGAAGTGTCGAATTAAGCGACTGGACACAGCTCGCTGCGTCAAAAGATGATCTGGTCGCGGAGCTGCGCCAAAAGAAGTACATTGACCTTCTGCCGCTCTATGAGAACGTGCGCTACATCGAAGATAGGGCGCGCTTTGCCGATGGCAATTTGCTGGTCGGCGACGCGCCGATAAAGGTCGGCAAAGTCATATTGGCCATGGGCGCGCGCGCCGCAGTGCCGCCCATACCGGGGCTGGACAGCATACCCTTTCTCACCAGCACTTCGGCATTGGCACTTGATCGTCTACCAAAATCGCTGCTCGTGATCGGTGGAGGAGTCATTGGTGTTGAGCTGGGGCAGATGTTCGCGCGCCTTGGTGTAGCTGTCACCATCTGTTGCCGCAGCCGCTTGCTACCCGAAATGGACCCCGAAGTGAGCGCAGCACTGCAATCCTATCTCGAAGCCGAGGGTGTGCGGGTGTGCGCCGGTGTCGCTTATCAGCGCATTGACAGCACGGGCGAGGGTATCGCGTTGACCTGTGAGACCCTATCCTGTGACAGCGGAGGCCATTGTGAAACTGTCGCTGCGATTACGACCATCGCGGCGGAACAAGTGCTGATCGCCACCGGACGCCGTGCGAACAGCGATGGTCTGGGCTTGGAAGCGCATGGCATCGGCGTCGCCGAAGGCGGAGGGGTCATCGTCGATGATTATCTCGAAACGACCGTCCCAAGCGTTTACGCTGTCGGCGATGTCACGGGCCGTGACCAGTTCGTCTACATGGCCGCCTACGGAGCGAAGCTGGCCGCACGCAATGCAGTTCAAGGAAACCTGCATCGTTATGATAATAGTGCGATGCCATCTGTTGTGTTCACCGACCCGCAGGTTGCCAGTGTCGGCCTCACCGAAACGGCAGCCCGAGCGAAGGGACTGGACGTCAAGGTGTCGCTACTCCCGCTCGACGCTGTTCCACGGGCATTGGCAGCGCGTGACACGCGCGGGCTAATCAAGCTGGTTGCGGATAAAGCAACCGACCGTCTGCTTGGCGGCCAGATCATGGCACCCGAAGGCGCGGACTCCATTCAGACGTTGGTTATGGCAATCAAATGCGGAATGACGGCAGCCGATCTTGGCGCGACAATCTTTCCATATCTCACGACGGTTGAAGGCCTGAAATTGGCGGCGCAGACATTCGACATGGATGTAGCAAAGCTGTCGTGCTGCGCTGGCTAGCAGATAATTAGGACAGTCCGAGGATGCCGGAACCGTTGGCGGCTGCTGTCGCTGTCCGAATCTCTTTCCGCCACCGAACAAAATAATGACAACACGGCGGTTCTCAATGAGCCGATGCTCGGTGGAACCCGCAAAAAAAATCTACACAGTTCCTGCACAGGTCAAAAATGGTCTATTTTTGTCAATTATATCAGTGACTTGCAAGTCACCGATATAATGGTCGGAGAGACAGGAACTGGGTCGGGCTTCCCAGGAACGAGACATTGAGCGGGCGAAAGCCTTGGCGAAGGAGATTTGACAATGGGAGTCGACACCAAGCTCTGGGACGCGGCCGAGGTGCTGAATACCCCTGCGGACATCGCGGCCTATCTCGATGCCTATCTTGAGGATGGCAGCCCTGAGGAACTGCTTCGAGCGCTGAACACGATCGCCCGGTCGCGCGGCATGTCGGCACTGGCGCGCGACACCGGCATCAGCCGTGAGGCGCTTTACAAGGCGTTCAGCGATAATGGAAATCCGACACTCGACACGCTGCTGCGGGTAATGAAAGCTTTGGGTGTGCGACTTGCCGTCGCAGCGTGATTAGCACACTCCTGCTTAGGATGTCATTTCGCCACGAGCGGGAACTGGCCTTGCAAAGGGCATTTTCAGACACCCGCTTTCATGAGCGGTGACGAACGCATGAGTCTGATCTGCTACATTGCCGCCAACCCGGAGGTGGGGGTGCTGGCGTCCTCGAACTTGCGGTCGGCGTGTTGCGGCGGCATCATTGCGGTATGACGAAGCACTTCGATCCCTACGACTTTATCATCAGGCTCGAAGCTCAGATCCTCGGGATCGATCCGGTTATCAGCCGGACGCTGGAATTGCCGCGCGACCTCAACTTCGCGCAATTGCACGAGGTGCTGCAGGCGGCCTTTGGGTGGACCGACAGCCACTTGCACCAGTTCATCGTGGGCGGGCTGGTTATCGGCGCGCCTGAATACCTCGAAGAGGACGCCTATGGCCCCCGGGTGATCGAAGCAA
>LSKF01000001.1 GCA_001556995.1 Erythrobacteraceae bacterium CCH12-C2 | reverse complement strand
ATCATGAAGGAGCCAGACTCTACCTCTGACTGGTAACAATCAGGGGAGCACGTCAAACACCGTATCGGCTGCGGCGTGGCGAAGCGGGATTACTTCCTGATACCCTTCCGAGAAGTACCAGTTGCGTGCGCCGTCATCGTCGGCGAATTTCATGATGATGATGGTGGTTCCGGGGAATTCCCCTTCCAGCACTTCGGGGTCCTCGGCGAAGGCCACTTCGACCTCCACACCATCGATCAGCCGGAAACCGGCGGCGGCGTATTCGCCATATTTCTCGAAGTCGTGCTTTTTGACGACCCCCACCAGGTACGAAGCCATGTCTGCAATCTCCCGTATCGCTTTTTTCTCTTGGCCTGAGAGTAAGCAGAAGGCCGCGCCGGGAAAGAGAGGACTTTTTATCCGGGTAAAGCGCTCGCGGAGAGACCGCCAAGCACAAGCAATGTCACGTGCTCTCGCCAGGCGGCAAGCCCGGCTTCAGTGGTGAAATCAATGCCGCTGGTTTCTGCCATCGACCAATTTTCGAAGAACACTCCGGTCGCCAGCGAAAAGACCGACCAATAAAACAGGTAGGGGTCTACGCCCGCACGGAACTCTCCCGCAGCCTCTCCACGCTGCAGGATGGGAACAATGCGATTTCCAACGAAGGTGCGGACCGAGGGCAGGTATTGCGACCTGCGCGAAACATGCTCTCCCTTGTGCAGCGACTGGTCCACGGTGATGCCCACGAGATATGGCCGCTCCACGAAGTTCTGCATGATGCGGTCCACCAGCGCTTCTATCGCCTCGGCCGGGGTCATCCGCTCGTAGTCCGGGCCATCCAGCATCTCCAGCACTTCCACCGCGATGCGATCCAGCACCACGCCGTACAGCTCATCCTTGGTCTTGAAATAGTGATATACAAGTTGCTTCGAAACGCCCGCTGCCTTGCCGATTTCATCCAGCCGCGCACCGTCAAAACCGAAACGGGAAAATGCATCGCGCGCCGCATTGAGTATCCGATCAATCGTAACCGCAGAGGAATGCATAGGGCGTCGGCGCGTCATCTCGCGACTCCGATCAATCGGGCGGGTAAATTGGTTCGGGCTAATCCGCTGCACTGGTTCGGCACGGCTTTCCTTCCTCTCTCACCAGCTTTTGTGCCAGAAACGCAGGCATTGCTGCAAGGTAAGAGGGTAAACCGGGCTAACTCGTTTGTCCCTATCCCCCGAAAGGGCAAGCGCTGAGCGCTCCCGCCTAAGAGATCGGCGCTACATTGCAAGTTAGAGGAATTGCCCATGTCCACCCGCCATCTTGTCGACCAGGAATTGCTCGCACTTGCCGACAACTTTCCGCCTCTGACGCTTTCCGACGAAAGCCTGCCAGTAATGCGCGGAATGGTCACTAGCATGCTGGCCGATCGGGCCTTACCGGACTTGCCGGTAGAAACATGCGAAGTGGCCGTTCAGTCGCGCGAACCGGGCCGCACGATCCGGTGCCTGATGATACGCCCGTCCAGCATGGCACCTTCCGCACCGGCAATCCTGCATTTTCACGGTGGCGGCCATGTGATGGGCAGCCCGGAGATGAACCAGGCGGAGCTGATGCAATGGGCAGCTGAGCTGGATTGCCTCGTGCTGTCTGTCGACTATCGGCTGGCACCCGAAACCCCCTTCCCCGGCCCGATGGAGGATGCGGAGGATGCGCTGCGCTGGCTTCATGGCGAGGCGCAGCAACTGGGGATCGACAAGAGACGCATTGCAGTGGCCGGACAAAGCGCAGGCGGAGCTATGGCGGCATGCCTTGCCCTGATGACACGCGATGAAGGGGGAATTCAGCTCGCTTTTCAACTGCTGGAGGCGCCGCGCCTTGATGATCGAATTCATGAAGGCGCGGAAGCCAATCCGTTCACCGGAGAATTCGTCTGGACCCGGCAGTCCAGCGCCTATTGCCGAAAGGCCTATCTGGGCAGCGATAATTCAACCCCCTACGCCTCTGCGCTGAGGGCAACCGACCCTGCAGGCCTACCGCCAACTTTTATCGCTGTCGGCGCGCTCGATCTGTTTGTCGACGAGTGCGTGGATTATTGTCGAAGACTGCTCCGCGCGGGCGTACCAACGGAGTTGATCGTCTATCCCGGCTGCTTCCACGGATTTCAAATGGCAGCCGAAGCACAAGTTACGATGCGCTCGCGCCGCGACAGCTTGAATGCACTGAAGAAGGCCCTAGTTCGTTGACTGCACCGCTCGATACCGAAAAGCTGCTTTCCTATCGGATTCCGCAGACGCAGGACGATTACGACCCGCGCGATGTGATCATCTATGCGTTAGGCGTCGGCGCCGGGCTTGCCAGCGAGATCGACGAAACCAGCCTGGTGTTCGAACGTAACCTGCAGGTCTTGCCGACCATGGCACTTGTGTTGGGTACGCCGGGTTTCTGGGCGATGGACCCGGGCAGCGGGCTGGACTGGCTATTGATCCTGCACGGCGAACAGCGGCTGAAGATCCACACCCCGCTCGAATCTGCTGGAACCCTGATCGGCACCACTAGGGTGACTGGCCTGGCTGACAAGGGGCCGGGAAAACCTGCCCTGATCCGAGCCAGGAAGGAAGTGCGCACGCTGAGCGGCGTACTGGTGGCGGAAACATCTGAAATCTGGTTCGTCAAGGGGGCTGGCGGCTTTGGCGGTGAACGTAGCCTGCCGGTGGAACCACACTCGCATATCCCCGGTCGCGATCCCGATTTCGCTATTTCCCTGCCCACGAGCCTGGCGCAGGCGGCGATTTATCGCCTGTCAGGCGACAGGAACCCATTGCATATCGATCCTGAGACTGCGGCTTCGGTCGGGTTCGAGCGCCCGATCCTGCATGGGCTGGGCACTATGGGTATTGTTGGGCGGGCGCTCATGCACGCCGCATGCGGCGGCGTTGCATCAGCCTTGCACGAAATGAACGTGCGTTTCACCGCGCCCGTGTATCCCGGCGACACGATCAATACGCATATCTGGCAGGACGGCGACACGCTGCATTTCCGTGCTTATCGCAACGGTCTTGAGCAATGCGTAATCGATAACGGGTTTGCTAAGATCAGCCTGCCGGGGGCTTGAAGCAATAGGCGCAGATCTTGTTGCCATCGGGGTCCAGCAAGTATGTGCCGAAGGCGTGCGGCACTGCGCCGCGCGGTCCCGGAGCACCCGCATCGGTGCCGCCAGCGGCCAGTCCGGCAGCATGGAAGGCCGAGACAGCTTGCCTGTCAGGTGCCTTGAAGCCGATCGTCACGCCATTTCCGGGTATGGCACCTTCGCCGTCTATCGGCCGGAGGACCAGGAATTCTGCCGCGCGATCGCCATAGGCCAGCCCCTGGTCGAGGAATTCTCCCAGCCGCCTGATGCCCAGCGGCGCTAGACAGGCATCGTAGAACCGGCCCGATCTCTCAACATCATTGGTGCCCACACAATTGTGAGTGAAGATGCCCATCAGGTGGCCCGCTCGCTGCCCGTTATCCGCACCAGCAGGATGGCAACGATCGAGATCGCGGAGCCGATCGAAATGATCAGCGAGACCGTGGCCACATCGAGGCCCCGCGCGAACAAGATTCCGGCCAACGCAGGCCCCATGGCTGCCCCTGCTCGACCAAAGCCGATGCCGAACCCCGTGCCAGTCGCGCGCACATGCGGCGGGAATGCCATGGCCAACAAGGCATAGAACCCGACTGCCGCCGCATTGGAGAAGAAGGCCGTAACCCCGGCGATCCAGCCGAGCATGGCCACATCCTGCGGAGCGCGCCCAAACACGTTGAGCATTACGAAGGCACCGGCAAGGGCGATGACCGTGGCCTTCTTGATCCCGATCTTCAGCGCAACCACGCCCAGCAATCCGCCGCCTATAGCACCGCCCAGCATCGCTTTGGTCAGCACATCCCCGCCTGAGGCAGGGTCAAAACCCATGTCGACCACAAGCTTGGGTATCCATTTCACGAAGTAATAGTAAGCCGTCACATGTGTGAGGTAGGCGATCGTCAGAAGCACCGTGCGTGAAAGCAGCGGCGGCTTGAAGATATCGGACAGCGATCCTCGCTGCTGTTGGCTGACCGCTTCAGGCAGGGCCTCGGCCTGCGGCAAACCGAACCTGTGCAGAGTCTTGTTGATCCGTTGCAAGGCGGCGGGTAGGCGCCGGTGGGCCAGCCAGTCTGGCGTTTCCGGGATCAGCCAGTAAGACAGCGGGATGGCCGCAATGGTCAAACCCGCTCCCAGATGGAACACCCCGCGCCACTCGCCTGCATCCAGCACGCTTGCAGCCATCATTCCGCCGAAGAATGCACCCAGCGGATAGCCTGTCACCATCAGCGGCAGGACAAGGCTGCGATAGCGCGCGTTCGAGAATTCCGCGACGGTGGCATTGAGCGCGGCCAGCATGCCGCCGATGCCCAGCCCGGTCAGCAGTCGCCATGCGGAAAGCTGTTCAACGCCCGTGGCACTTGGCACCATCAGCATGCCGATGCCCATCACCGACAGGCAACCAAGGATGGTGGGGCGCCGGCCATACCTGTCGGCCATGCCGCCCAACAGGATCGAGCCGACGGCCATGCCGATCAGTTCCATCGAAAGCACCCAGCCAAGCACATCCTGCGGCACCTGCCATTCCTCGGCAATGCCCGGTGCCGCAAAACTGATCGACATGACGTCGAAACCATCCAGCGCATTGAGCAGAATCGTCATGCCGAGCGTAGCGATCTGCCATCCGCCCAGCTTGCCTTCATCGATGATTTCGCGCGGCGTGCTCGCCATTGTTCTGTCTCTCCGCCTATTCCGACAGCCATGCCCTTGAACGCGACAAGGGCGGCTGCGGCCACCCAACCCGGAGCCCATGCATTGCGGTTATCGCAATGCTGGATTCAGGGCCAGACCGTTCTGGCAGGATCACGGCGGGAAAAGCCTGTCTTTGGTCAGGCCCGGAGCATCCTCAGGCACTTTCAGGCATCCCACACCAGCGACAGGCTGAGCGGCTGGATCATCCCGAGGTGGAATTCCATTTCCGCCCCCCGGAGCCAGTCGGAACTGCGGCAGCTCCGCCAGGAAACGCTGGATTGCGAAATTCATCTCTCGCCGCGCCAGATGCAGGCCAAGGCACAGGTGCGGGCCGGTGGCAAAGCTGACGTGCTGCAGCTTGCGGTCCAGCCGCACTTCTTCCGGGTGTTCCCATGCGACTGGATCACGCCCGGCAAAGGTGGTGGACATGATCACCTTGTCGCCCTTCATCATAGTAACGCCGTTCACCTCAACCGGGTTTGCCACCGTCCTGGAAGTGCTTGCCGCTGCATAGGCGCGCAGCATTTCCTCGATGGCATCGGTGATCAGCGAAGGGTCGGCGCGCAACCTGGCCTGGTCATCCGGATGCGTCGCAAGGTGCCAGAACTGCAAGCCAAGATTGGTCGAAACAGTATCAAGCCCGCCAATGAACAGGTTGAAGGCAAAGCCCAGAACCTCGTCATCCGACATCTTGCAGCCATCCATCTTGGCATTGACGCCGAAGGTCAAAAGATCCTCGCGCGGATTGCGCTTCCGGTTTTCGATCGCGGCGCGCAGATAATTGACCACCTCCCGTGTGGCAGCCGCAATCGTTTCCAGGTCGTGGCCGTGCAGCAAGTCTGTCTCCCAAGCCATGAACTGATCGGTCATGTCCTGCGGCAGGCCGATAAGGTCTAGGATAACCTTGATTGGGAATTCAAACGCAAACTCGCTCATAAGTTCGCAATGGCCGCGATCCTTGAAACGATCGATATAGTGGTTGGCATATTTGGCGACTTTCTCTTCCGGCGCGCGCACTGCCTTGGGAGTAAAGAGCGGGAAGATCATAGCCCGATAGCGACCATGCTGTGGCGGATCGAGTTCTGCGGGCACTAGGTTCCAGTTGCCTCCGCTGAGCATGGCAAAAGGCGCAAATCCCTTGTTCAGGAAGTTCACATTGTCCTTGTAGATCGCCGAAAGGTCATCGAAGCGTCGCACGATCCATGCTGGCTGCCCGCCAGGATAGGCATCGCGGGTATAAAAGGACCTCCGGCGCTTCCCGCAGCAGCGGATCGACCAGATCGACATAGGGATTGCCCTTGTAGATTGTGCCAAACTGGAAGGGCCAGTCCCTGATAAGGTCTTCGGGCACGTGGGTCGGTATGGTCCGGTCGATATCCATCACAAGCGACTTAGGGCTTCTCCGCGAAACCGTAGTTTCAGTTAAAGGAAGATCGCGAAGTTGGGCATGCCCAGCACGACCTGATCGACCAGGATGGACCGGCGTGCCAGCTGGAAGCCATTCGCCGTCATCCGCAAGCGGTCATAGCGCTCCGCGCTCAACTGCTTGTAATCCTTTGACTCTGCCCGATTGCGGGTCAAGAAGAGGTAGTTCAGTACTTCGTACTCGTCGGGATTCTCTGTTTCCCAAACGGAAACGTTGGTGACGAAACGGCGTGTGCGCGAGGCTGGGTCTTCGGACCAGGCATTGCTAGTCGTGGTCAGGCGGGTAAGGCGCACCATCATCGAGTTGTAGTCATCATCGAAGTGCCCGATCGTGCCGAACTCGTCATCAAAGCCCTGCACCCGGCGCGTGATGCGGACGGGAGCCTTGTATTCAAGATCCTCGGCCAGGATATCGCCCCATTGCTTGAATTGGCGATGATCGAGAAACCGGGCTTCCTTGATGAGAAAGCCGACGACGCTGTTGTAGACAGGCGAGCCGTAAGGCACCTCTTCGCGGCGCTCGTCCTCGCGAGTAAGGGTCTGTATGGCAACAGTCAGGGACATTGGATCTTTCCTCTCGGTGATTGGTGGTACGTTGCGCGTCAGGCCGATGCGGTCATCAGCTTGTGGTAGGCCAGCCACCATTCCCATTGCGCATCGTCCTTGCCGAACCCTTCGTAGACCTTGGCCTTGTCCGGCCAGTCTGCCGGACGATTCTCGCCCAGGATGGCCTGGTATTTGAGCGTTTCGGTGCGACCGATCACGCCGCGTGCGGCTTCAGTCATATGTGGCCAGGTGTCACTGTCATCCTGTTCGATGATGCCAGAGGTGCCCGTTCCGTGCGTGGCGGCGGCGCGCATCATTTCTTTCACGTGGTCGGGCGTCCCACGCTCGGCAAAGTAATAGGTCGTCCATTCGAAATGGTGCGGTCCCTTGGGCATGATCGTGTGCAACACCAGTGCCGCGCCCAGCGTGCCGTCCCGCAGCGGGCTGTAGATGAAGAGGATGTTCATGTTGGGGAACATCCCGCCAACCACGGGCGGCGCCTTAGCCAGCACATGCAATTGCTCTGCCGACATGTTCTTTTTCAGCTCGGGCAACAATTCCGTCGTGATGCCCGGCGGCGGGAACGCCTCCAGCCGCTGTTCCGGGGTCAGATCACCCTTGCCGTGTGCCAGCGACCAGCTGGTATCGGCAGGGATACAACGCAGGGAGTGCCCATTGCCCGACAGGTTGATGCCGTACATGGCGGGGGCGCTTTCGTGCTCCGTATCGCTTTCGCCGCCCATTGCGCCGATATCGATCACCGATCCATGCAGGGTCAGCGTGTGGAAGCCGTCGCACGCCGACTGTTCGCCTGCCGTCTTCCAGTTGGCGTCGATCGTCAGCCGTTGCGGCGGACCAAGGACTTCAAGACCCTTGTCGGTCCGGTCAAACAGCATGTCGAAATAGAACTTCATGTCGCCCAGCCATTCCTCAAGGTCGGGGCCGTCATGGTTCCAGGTTGCGAAGATCAGTCCGCCGTAGACCTGCACCCGCGCCTTCTTCAGCCCAAGTTGCTCCTTGGTTTTGATATTGCCGTGCATCTGTTCCCGTTCCACCGGCGCACCGATGAAGCTGCCATCGGGGCGGAAGGCCCAGCCGTGATAGATGCACTTGTGCACCCGCGCGTTGCCGGAATCGGCCAGGCAGACGTGCATGGCGCGGTGCGGGCAGACATTGAGCGAGACGTGCACTTGGCCGTCGGCTGCGCGCGCCACAATCACCTGATCTTCGCCCATCAGGCGCACGACATAATCGCCGGTATTGGGAATTTCGCTGTCGTGGCCGATCATCAGCCAAGCCTTGGCGAAGATATTCTCCAGCTCCAGCTCGTAAAGCTGTTGGTCATGCAGGGCGGCAACCGAAACCTCGCGGTTCTCGACATCGATGAACTGCGACATGGCCTGCTTCAGATAGGCATCGCGGGCTTCCATCTTCATGGTTCAAGTCCTCTCTGGTGATCAGTGGTTCTTGATCGGGGGTCAGATAATCGGGGGTCAGATAAAATCGGGAAGCGAAATGTTCGGCTCGATGCCGAGTAGCGACTTGCCGAGAATTTCGTATCCAACGTAAGGCAGGTTCGCGACGTGGCGCATGGCGAAGGATGCATCGCGATAGTTGCGCTGGATCGGGTTGGAGTCCGCAAATGCGCTGGAACCGGCTAGGAACATCAGCTCCTCGATCGCTTCGTTGAGAAGCGAGACCGCGAGCGAGCCTTCACCCTTGCTTAGCGCCCGTTGCTGCGGTGTCAGGTGTTCATGTGCCAGCCCGGCCGCATCGACAAGATCGCAGTTCTTGAAGGTCAGCGCCTCGGCAGCGGAGATCTTGGCCGCAGCCTTGCCCAGCTCGCCCTGCATCATCACGCTGTCTGATTGGCGTTTGTAGGACGTGTAGACGATGGGTCGCTTGTGCGATGCCTCAATCACCCGGTCCATGATGCCGGCGGCAGCTCCTGCCACCACCGCATGGGCCGTGGCACGCAGGAATGGCATGAACGGCCAGTAGTCGGATGGCTCACCCACATGGCACTTACCCTCCTCGTGTCCGCCGATGCCCAGCTCTGCCACGTTGTAGAACTGTTCGCGCGGGATGAAGGCATCCTTGGCCACGATAGTGTTGGACCCGGTGCCTTTCATGCCCAGCATGTGCCAAGTGTTCTCGATAGTATATTGCTCGCGCCGCAGATAGGCGAAGCCACCGCCGGGGCTGCCATCGGGCTTGGTATAGCCAACGCCTAGCTGCGCCCAGCCGGCATGCGCCGAACCAGAGGAATAGGGCCAGCGGCCATTGATCACATAACCGCCGTCAACCTCTTCCATGGTTCCAGGAGGGTTGGCGATGCCGCAGATCACCGGGTGCCCGGTGCCGGAACCGAAGATGGCTTCCTGCAAAGCATCGGGGCCGAGGCTGGCTACCCAGGTGGTTCCGTGAAGAACGGTGTAGACCCAGCCGACCGAGGGATCTGCCTTGGCCAGTTCGTATCCCACCAGAGACATGGCACGTGCGCTCGTGCCCAGCCCGCCCCAGCGCCGTGGCGCGGCCATGGCCCAGAAACCGGCATCGGTCAGTGCATCGAACACGTCGGGGTGCAGAACACCGTGCTCATCGCCATGGGAGGCGCGTTGCAACAGCAAGGGTTGCAATTCACGCGCGCGGCCAACCATCTCTTTTTCCGCCGCAATGTTATAGCCTGCGAAATCTCGTGCTGGCGCAGTTTTCAATTGGGTTGCCATCGCTCCGATCCCTCTCCACCCCGTCTTTGACGAGCGAATTAGTTGAACACTTTATGTGTCTTTTGTATAATGTGATTCGAGAGGGGGAGGTTTGACGCAGGTCAAATTTGCGTAGTCACTCGCAAATTTTTTCATGGCGCAAAGATGGCTCCGCCACCTCGCTGATGCGCGAGGCTTAAGTATTATTTTCCTGGCAGAATGGCGGTATCAGAATCTCGGCTCCCGCCGAGGGATTCTCAGCCGGCCCGGGCCTCTTTTGCCAGGTGAAGCACAGGCTCGATCTTAGCCAACGCGATATGATCGGCCGAAGCGTTCGGTCCGGCGATAATCAGGCAGTCGCGTAAGAGCTTGCGATGCAGGATACGTACCAGCGCTGCATCGTCTTGCGGGCCAGCATTGGCGATGAAGCCCTGCAACGACTGGTCGGCATCGGCCACGCCGCCGCATGCTTTCCCGGTCAGTTCGGCAATATCGGCCAGATAGCTGTCGTCGCGCCAGCGACTGTAATGGCCGATATTTGCAAGCATCTGCGGCAGGGAACCAAGCACCTTGCGCTGCCATCCCTGCATCTGATCATGGTCCGGTAAGCGGGAGATTTCAGCGGATAGCCGCGCCAACGCCAGGTCTTCCAGCGGTGTCTGCTCCGGTTCGGGAAGTGCGATCTCGTCCAGCGCGATGCCCTCCATCTCTGCCAGAGCCTCCAGCGCGCGGCGACCGATGATGGCCACTTGCACAAAGCTCTCGACCCAGTCCCCGCCCGGCCCTTCATCGTGCAAGCCGATCAGCGGACCGTAATAGGCCTCAGTCAGGAAGGCGACAGTGTGGAAGGCCATGCCGTGCCAGTCGATCGGGGTGCCTGATGACTTGGCGTAGCGTTCGAACAAGGCGGGCAGGTCACCCATGTTCTCGATCGGGTGGCGCCCGCGATAACAGGAAAGGTCACGCATCGGATCTCCGATGTGACCGATCTCGAAATCCATCAGACAGGTCACTTCCGGGCCATCGGAAAGGAACTGCCCGCAATCGCCGGTCAGGAACGCTGAACCAGCCAGATTTTGCGGACATTTGCGCCGCAGCCAGTCACCCATGAAGACTAGGAAGGGGTCGGAAATACCGGCATCGCGGCCCATTGCATCGAACCGTTCGAAATTGGCCAGCATCAGGTCTGCATTGTCGCTTGGAGCCTCTGCACCGGCGGCCACGAAGCGTTCCACCGGGATGGCGTGCACCTCGGCCAGTCGATCCATGTAAGTCAGGCTGGCATGCCAGCGATCCGGGGTCATCTGCGAACCGCTTTCAATGGCCTGCTGGATCAGGCCAGCATCACGCCCGCCCTCAACCCACTCCATTACGATAGTTGCAGGGTCAGGTATCCAGGCAACGATTTCAGGCACACGAATACCGCTTTGCGATAGCACGCGCTGCACATCACATTCGTATTTCAGTGGATAGGGATGCGTCGGCCAGGTCCGTTCGCCCTTCAGGAAATAGCGTTCACGCTTGCCGTCGCGGACAGCTTCGGCCTCATAGATGGGGCGCCAGCGATGCATCCGCCGGATGGTGACTTCGCTACAGCCAAGCTCCCTCTCCAGCCAGGCGGCAATGGCGGCCTCTTCAGTCGCAGGATCGCGAGGCAAGGTGGCATCGGCTTGCTTGATCATCAAACTCTCCCGGATTGGCCTCGTGGGCCAGCATCGCCGCCTCTAACTTTGCTTTTTCTCGTCAACGGGCGTCAATTTGCTCATGAACGCATAGAAATCCGGCCCCAGTTCGGGCAAGTCCATGCCCAGCCGTTCCGCAAGGTAAAGCGTCATGAAATTGGCGTTGATGGAGAGGTTTTCGGGCGGGATATTGCCGATCGCCACTTGCCGGTCAAAGGCGCCAACAGCCACCAGCGCCATGCGCAAGGCTACCACGATATCGTAGTAATCGAGATGCTGGGCCTTGCGGCCCGTGGCCGCTTCCCAGATTGCCACTGTCTCGTCTCGCGTGGGCAAGCCTTCGAGCCGCTCGACACCGAACCGGCGGCTAAAGAGATCATCGAAATAGAGCCACCATGCAAGATCAAGCTCTGCCGGTCCAAGGGCCGCCAGTTCCCAGTCAATCAGCGCGTTCACCCTGCCATCGGGGGCAAACATCACGTTGGAAGGCGTGCTGTCGCCCCACAGCACATTGACCGAAGTATCCTGCGGCTGATGCTTACGGATATAGTCGATGGCGGTGTCGACATAGGGCATCTCGCGGTCCTTGCGGCACCCGTGATACCACGCCTCGATATAGCCTAGGTACTGGTCTAGCCCCGGTTCCCCCCAGTCAGGACGCGCCATGAAGGCGAAACCGTCGCCCTGCCAGTCTATGCTGGCCATCCCGGCATAGGCTTCTACAGCATTGCGCCAGGTGGATGCGCGCTGGGCAGGCGTCATGTCTGCCAGCCAGCCGGCCTTGTTGTAATTGGGGTTCTGCGTTGCCGCATGGCCATCCACCCGTCCCATCACGATGAAAGGCATTTCCAGCACCGCGGGATCGAGCTCCATCCCGATCCAGTCGGGCACCGGGATCGCCCCCAACGCATCAAGCGCCGCGATCATCTGCCCCTGGAGCTCCAGGCTGGAGCCAAACACGACCTCGTGATCCTGCGGCTGGCGGCGCACCACCAACGTCTTGCTCTGCGCGCCTTTGGCATCGTTGTACTGCACGTCGACGAAAAAGATCTCCGCCGAAAAGCCCGATCCGGTAGTGACTTTCAGCGGCTGGATCTGCACATCGCGCCACCCTTCAACATTGGCTTCAAGCCAGTCGCGCAGGCGCTGCTGAACTTGCGACGGAGTCATCAGCCGGCCCTCTGCGCCAGCGCGCGCTTCAGTTCCTGGGTCAGCGGCCCCATGTCCTTGGGCGCGGCACCATGCAGGAGGATTTCATCCGCCCCTGCATCCAGATAATCCATAAGCTGATCTGCGCAGCGCGCAGAAGAGCCCACGGCTGCCCCTTCATCGATCCATTGCTGCGGCAACAGCTGCCCCACGTCGACCAGTTCCTGGCGCGTATAGGCCTGGTCTGCGGGCTTCCCGTCAAGGGAAGCGATTTTGGGATGAGCACGAACCTTGTCCAGCACGGCCTTGTCCCACTCGTTGATCTCCACGATCAGGTCGCCGAAGCCGGGGAGCTCGAAATAGGTGATGGCGCGCCCGCGCACCACGGCATCTTCCTCGTCCTTCGGCAAGTCAGGCGCCACGATGATATTATGGTAGATCCGCACCGACATCGGATCGCGACCTGCCTTCTTGGCAGCCTCTCGCACGATCCTAGCGCTGTTTGCCACGCCTTTGGGCGATACGAATGGATGCAACAGCACACCATCACAATGCTCGCCCGCAAAGGCCAGGCTCTTCGGACCGATCGCGGTGAAGATCACCGGAGGGCGTGGCCCATCGTGGAAATCGGTCAGCTTGAGTGTGGGAAAATTGCCCAGCACGCCTTCGTAGGAAACCGTCTCGCCTTCCCACAGGCGACGGTAAATCGAAATGTAATCGGCCAGTCGTTCCATCGTGATAGCCGGCGCGCCCATCATCTTCATGTAGGCCGGCACAGCCCGCGCGAACATGATACCAAAGCGATTACCGCTCATCGCCTGCATCATGTTGGCGATGCTGGCTGTAACCAGCGGATGACGCATTGTGGGATAGAACGTGCCGTTGATACGAATCTTGCTGGTCGCTTCGGCAACCGCGCCTGCCAGCACCGCAGGCTCTTTCAGGGCGAAGCGCTCGGAAATCCACACCGCGCCAAGACCAATCCTCTCCGCCTCCTGCGCCTCTTCAATGCCGCGACGCGGATCATCGACCCGACCGGGCAGAATATAGGTGCCGAACTTGTCGAACAGCGCTTGTGCACCGGGTTCCGTCATTTTGAACTCTCCATTGTTCTAGTGGCCCTAAGTCAACCCAGGAAGGCGGTTCGCAACCTTCCCAAAGGCAGGCAAGCCTCTTCTTCTGCACTGCCAGCTTCGCCATTCTTGGAGGTAATCATGAATTCCACTACACATGGTCTTGCCGATCTGCAGACAAAGGAAGCGATCAAGGACGTAAAGGCACGCTATTGTCGTTTCCTGGATACAAAGGACTGGGCTGGATTTGGCAATCTTTTCACCGCTGATGCCACGATGGACGTGCGCGAAGATACCGGCATGGATCCCGTTACGGGCGTGGAGGCAATCGTCGCACAGGTTCGCTTCGCCGTGGATCACGCTTCCAGCAGTCACCAGGTCCACACGCCCGAAGTCGAACTCACCGGCCCGGACACTGCCCGGGCGGTATGGGCCATGCAGGATCGGGTTGTATGGCAGCCGGGCAGATCACCTTTAGAAGGCGTCGGCTCGATCACCGGATATGGGCAGTATCACGAGACTTATCGTCGCGTGGATGGCGAATGGAAGATCGCTTCGCTTCGCCTGTCACGTTTCCACGTCGATATGCATCAAGCCTGACCGGCTGCCGAAGAGGCGGCAAGGCAGGTAACGAAGAACCGGCCGACTCAGCTCACTAGACGTCCCAGGCCAGTTCAAGCTTGGGCACATGGGTAATGTTGCCCACGTGATACTGAATCTCGAAGCCATCGGCGACGCGGAAGGGCGGCACCAGTTTCAACCAATGTTCCAGCGCAGTCTGCAGTTCCATGCGCGCCAGGTGCATGCCCAGGCACTTGTGGATACCGAAGCCCAGCGAGATATGCGGCGCCTTGCGATCGAAGCGCACTTCCTGCGGGTTCTCGTAATAGTCGGGATCATAGCCAGCGACTGGCGTGGAAATGCCCACATAGTCGCCGGGCAGGATCTTCTGACCGTGGATTTCGATTTCCTTGGCAGCGATGCGGAACACGCTGACCGGCGCAAAGGCGCGCAGGAATTCTTCCACCGCCAGCACGATCTTCTTGGGATCGTCGCGCAGTTCCTGTTGCTTGTCCGGATTCTTCGCCAAATAGGTAAAAATGTTGCCTAGCAGCGATGTCACCGTATCAAGCCCGCCGATGAACAAATTGAAGCAGTGGCCGAAGACTTCCTTGTCGTTCCACTTGCGACCGTCGATCTCGTATTCGAAAATCCCGCTGATGTAATCGTCGCCGGGATTGGCGCGGCGCTCCGCGATCACCTCGTTCAGGTAGTCCACCACCTTGCGAACCGAACGCGTGCGAAGTTCGAAATCGTTGGTGTGGAAGATGTTCTTCTCCCATTCTAGGAATTCCGGCATCCGTTCCTGCGGCAAGCCAAGCAAGTCCAGCACGATGAAGATCGGGAATTTCGCGGAGAATGCGTCCACGAATTCGCAGTGGCCATCGTCCTTGAAGCCATCGATCAGGCGGACCGCACGTTCATGCAGTTCATCGCGCATACGGGCGATCTTCTGCGGCGCGAAAAAGGGGTTCAGCGCCTTGCGATATTCGCCATGCTCGGGCGGATCGGTTTCAGTGGGGATCACCAGCCAGTCTTCACCGATTGACTGGGCGAACTTGCCCATCCCGTTCTTGGTGTAGTTGTCCGGATCGCGCAGCACCGTGTGCATATCCTCAACCTTGGTCAGCAGCCAGCCACCCTGGTCGCCAGGGAAGATGTTGGTGCACCAGGTCAGTGGCGGAAGCGTGCGGTGTATTTCGGGCAGCATCACTTCCTGCGGGCACACATCGGTGTTCTCGCGCTTGAAGAAGTCAAGCGTCACGACCTTGTCGGCGGGAACATGGGCCGGAATGTCTTTTACCGGGGCGGAAGCCATTTTCACTCTCCGTTATAAATTCTGGCGCTTACCAGATGATACGCATCTGCGCGGCAAGCCGACGGTCGCGCAACGCCTCACTGCGCTGTTCGGGGCTTACACGCCGTGTCGATTCCGGCAAATGCGACAGAATATCGGCGGTCTTGACCTTTCTTAAGGTAGGCATCGGCTTTTCGCTGGCCTCAAACCAGCGCCCCTGGATCGCGCCACTGCGATAGCCCGATGTGTCGAGCCAGTTGTGCACACCCGGGTCGCGCGCAGAGATGACCGTGCGGAATACCCCGTCGGGATCGACGGCCCCTTGCTTGTCGTTCAGGCTTGCCTGGTTGTTGTACCAGTCGGTTGTTTCATAGATGTCGTTGGTGAGGATGATCGACCAGTAGCGATAGCTTGCGGGCACGCGCACTTCGCTGATCAGGGCTTCGTCATCATCCAGTTCGTATGCCCCTTCATAGTAGAACTGCCCTTGCAGGCCGGACATTTGCGAAACGTCGAATATCTTCAGTTGATTGAGATACCCTTCGTTGCGCAGCTCCTCCACATGGGTGGGGAAGGCCAAGGCGCATACGCCGGAAATAAAGGGCATTTCATCGAAGGCGGCGTGCAGTTCCGCGACAGAAGGCCGCCCTTTCGCCTCATCAACGTCCAGTCGGGTGATGCCAAAGCGCGGCTCTCGCTCCACCCCCCAGTCACAGGAAACGATGCGGACCATCAGCTTCTCGCACTGCGGATCCAGCGCAAACCAGTCGCCTTCATAGCCCACAGGCCGCAGCGGAGAGATAACCAGTTCGAAAGCTCCGTCGTCACCAAGCGTGAGATCATCGAAGTCGATCTGACCAAGCAGCGGGCTATGCTGCCCCGTGCGCAAGGTATCCGGCCCCATCTGGGCCAGGATGATCATGCGCACCGTGCCCCGATTGCCGCGCAACAGGTAGCTGCCACCCTTCTCGATGATGGCGGACTTGTAGATCGTGTCGGCATTGGGCTGGAAAATGTTCTGGGCGATATTCAGTTCGGGCACGAATATGGGATGCTGGCGATTGCCAACCATCGCGTCCGAAATTGCGCGAGCCAGTCCTGCCAGCAGCAAGCGCATCGATTCCGCCATGACCTGCGGATCGCCCCGCAGCCTTTCCGGCATGCGTTCGCGCATGGCGGCGCCAAGCGGGCGCAAACCTTCGATCAGCTTTTCCCAGGCCAAGCCATCCTCGCTCATTCCCAATAGCTCCTCTTCCAGTCCAAGCCTGTTTTCATCAGGCGCCTGACGCATCAACCTTTCTCCCGGCAGGTGAATGCCCCATGTGCTGGCCCAAGCCATGAGCTTCAACAAGGAGCGACGGGCGATGAAATCAGCCGACGTGATGGTGGACGTTACCGCTGCGGCGGGGATTGGCGAGACGGTGGAGATCGCCGCCACCCTGCACACCCCGGACAATTGGGAAGAGGTTGGCGAACATCTTGTCTTCGCCATTCATGGAGGCGGCTACTCGCGGCTCTACTGGCATCCTACCTTTGCCGATGAAAGCTATAGCTTTGCCCGATGGTTCTGCGATCATGGCAAGGCCGTTCTGTCCATCGACATGCTTGGCATGGGGGAAAGCACCCGGCCCGAACCGGAAAGCAAGCTGAGCCGCGCGATAATCGCCCGCGCGCACGCAGCGGCGCTGTCGCAAGTTCTGGAAGGGCTTGGCCGCAAGATCAGCGTGACCGGCATTGGACATTCGATGGGCGGCATGATGATAATCTCGCAGGCCGCCACCCATCCAGTGTTCGATCGGGTAGCAGTTCTTGGCTGGGCGAACCAACCCATGGTGCTTGGCGATACCGATGTTGAAACGCTGCAGGCAGGCCTCATACCCAGCGGCTATCTTGCCACGCCGCGAGAACCGATGCGCAAGCTGTTCTACTGGCCCGATGTGCCGCTCTCGCTGATCGAGGCCGACGAAGCCCACGCCTCTACAACGCCTGCCACCCTTGGCATAGCAGCGCTTACTCCCGGCATTGTTCACGAGGATTCTGCATCCATCGCGGTGCCGGTGCTGGTGGTGCAAAGCACGGTGGACACGAGCCCCAAACCCGATCTTGAGCCGGGCTATTTCAAGGCGGCGGCTTCCACCGAGTTGCAGATCGTAAACGAGGCGGCACACTGTCAGAACTTTGCCGGCACGCGGATCAGCCACTGGCAGGCGCTCGACAGCTGGATAGATCGAACCTGAGAAGATCTGCGGCCCGGCCATCGGCGCTATCTCAGGTGCCGCAGGACCCGGTCTGCCGCGATCCGGCCCGCAATGCCGGATACGCCGCCGCCCGGATGGCTGCCCGCCCCGCCCAGGTACAACCCGGGCACCGCTGGCTTGGGTCCGCCAAACCCTGTAGCCGGGCGATGCTGCCCTGACCGCAAGGCACCGAAATCCACATGGGTTACGCAGCCGTTGGTCACGTTCAGCCGTGTCTCGCGTTCCCGCGGGGTTTCCACAAAGCGGCCAACCTCGTGCTGGAAGCCGTCATAGTATTCGGAAATTTGGGCGATGATCGATGCCATGGTCCGGTCTTTCAACTCCTGCGACCACCCCTCGCGCGCATCCACCGCTATTGCGGGGAGGTAAATGTATGCAAGCGAGCACCCCTCCGGTGCCTGCGAAGGATCGCTGTTAGACAGCGGGGTTAGCGAGACTGCATGACGATCTGGAATATCGCCGCGCCGAGCGGAGGCAAAGCTGTTGCGCACGTCATCGGCCAGCCCGATCAGGCCTACCGCCTTGTTCAGATCGGCATCGTCGTGCCGCAAATCCTGGTGCCGCTTGAGTCGCAAGGGTACCTTCATCGCAACGTTGGCAAGGAAAGGCGCCGCGTTGGAACGGTTGGAGGGGACATGCCCAATCCGTTTCATCAGCTGCCGGTCAACCTTGCCCGGCGTCGTCATTGCAAAGGTCGTGCGGGGATCGCTGGTCGCGATCACCACCTTCGATCGCAGCACCCGGCCATCGGCCAGACGCACGCCCCGCGCCGCGCCATCATCAATCAGGATTTCCGCGACAGGCGCATTGAGCATGATCTCAGCGCCGGATTCGGTAATGCTGCTGGCCATGGCATCGGCAAAGGCCTGCAGGCTGCCGATGGGTTTGCCTGTCCCAAGGCGGTGGGTGACGGCAAAGATCATGTAGGCAGCGGCGTTGCCATCATCGTCGACCGGCCCCGCACCCGCGGCAATGCCGTTCAGCAGCGCAATGGTGGCAGGGTGTTCGAACCACTCGCAGGCCACCTGGTCTGCCGTTGCCTTGGAGATCGCCAGCAGCTGATCCTTCAACCGCACATTGCGCACCGCGCTCTTGATCATCTTGCCAAGGTTGCGCAGATCAGGCCGACCAGGTTCCGCCATCATGATCGGGAAACCGATATCCATCATTGCGTCCATGACTTCCATGAACTTCAGGTATTGGTTGCCATCCCCGGGATGGATGCGGGCGATATCATCCGCCGTGCGCCGGTAATCGCGAAACAGCGCAATCGAGCTGCCATCGGGATGGAGATAGGCATAGCTGGGATCGGGATCGACAGTCCGTAGGCCATGGCGAGCAAGTTCCAGATCTTCGATTATGCCCGATCCGCGCGCGAACAGCAGCTCGACCGCGCAGGGTGTCACCAGGTAGTCTGGCGCTTCGGGGATCATGTATCCCGCACTCGTCATCCCGCCGACCTTTGCCATCCGCTCGACGACCACGACCTTCTTGCCGGCACGGCTCAGATACCCGGCAGCCGCCATCCCGTTGTGGCCGGCACCGATAATGACAGCATCATGAATTTCGCTCATTTCGCTTCGCCTTCGATCAAGGTTATTTCTGCGGAAATCGAGCGAGCCGCCAGCCAGTAGCAGACGATCGCGAGAAGCAGGAAAAGGCCCAGCATCAGCAGCGCCTGCTGCAAGCCGGTGCCTGCGGCCTCCGCACAGCTGGCCGATGCACTTGCGCCGCCGCCAAGACATTGGCTTGCATATTGCTGGCCATAGCGCGCCGTCGCCAGCAAATCGCTCATATAGCCGAGGAAGGCCGATCCCAGGCCAAGGCCAAATGCGGTCTGGCCGAAGGCGTGAATGGCCGCTGCCGTGGCGCGCATCCGCGGTTCCACCAGCCGCTGCGTCACGGTCATGATAGTGGGGAGAAAGGCATAGAGGCAGAAGGTAGAGGCAAACAGTAGCACCGCCATGATCTGCCATTCGTCTTGGTAAATCGCCGCCAGGAAAAGCGGCAGCGCCAACGTGGTCGAAACCATCGGCAGGATGCCATAACGCCGGTATTGGCTGGCAGCGAACCGATCGGCAGCCAGCCCGCCCATAACGCCGCCCAGCGCGGTGGCCGCGCTGAAGGTGAAGGCAAACGTCAAAGCCGCTTCGGCAAGGTCGAAACCGAACCGCCGCACCAACAACGGGATCAGGAAAAGGTTCAGGCCAAAGCCGACCAGCGCCACGATGCCGCTGCCAAGTGTAAACGCCACGAATGCGCGAGACTTTCTAACCCGTCGAAGCACCGCACCGAATGGCGGTGCCGATTGTCCAGCGTTGAGGCGCACAGGTTCGCTGATGGTCAGCCACAGCAACAGCGCCAGGCCGATGCCGGGTGCCCCTGCCGCCACGAAAGCCCAACGCCAACCATAGGTTTGCGCGATCCAGCCCCCGGCCAGCACACCGATGGCACCGCCCACGGAAACGCCAACAGCGATCATCGAGAAAACCGTGGCACGCCGTTCGGGAGGGAAACGATCTGCAATCAGGGAGACGACTGGTGGCGTAAATCCCGCCTCACCCACACCCACGCCCATGCGCGCCAGCAGCAACTGGATATAGCCGGTCGCCGCACCGGAAAGAATGGTCATCAAGGACCATAGGGCGGTGGCGGTTGCCACGATGCCGATTCGGTTGACCCGCTCTGCCAGCCGCGCAAGCGGTATGCCGACGCCGCCGTAAAACAGCGCAAAGGCCGCTCCGCCCATGATGCCAAGCTGGAAATCGCTCAGGCCGAATTCCTGCCTTATCGACTCCCCGACCACGGCAATGATCATCCGGTCGATAAAGTTGAACGCGTAAATCGTGCCGAACAGGCTGATGAACCACCAGTCGCGGCCTGGAAATTGGCTCACAATGAGCTTTCCTGCCGCAGCTGCGCCATCTTGGCGATCACATGGATGGCAATCAGGCACATTGCCATCGTGGCAGTGCCAGCCAGCCACGTCATGAACGGCGACCAAGCCGAATTCAGTGCCAGCGAGACAGGTGCGGTGGTCGATCCCTGCGTTGCCGCGTAGGTGAAGCTCGGCAGGATCAGCAACCACAGCCGCTTACTACCCGAGAGGTAGGGCATGAGCTTGGCAAGCGCCGCGCCCAACACAAAGCCGCCGGTGGCATCGCAGAAGGAAAACCACCCGGGAGAGCCAAACAGATGGAAAGGCTGGTTGCCGGAGATGGCGCTGAGGTCCAGCCATTCACAAATCGATACAGCCAACCAGTCAACCGCTGCAGTGGCAGAGAACAGCTGCCAGATTCGCGCAGCCGATGCGCCGCGTTCTATCACACGCCAGACCAGATAGGCTGAGCCGCCGAAGAACCAAGCATAGCCTAGCGGCACATACCAAGGTATGGTCCGCTCATATCCGCGGATGAAGGCCAGCGGGTCTTCTGCCTGATACCAATAGAGCAGCGTGTTGTCGTAGACCGGCTCTATCATAATCGCGGAATGCGCAGTGCCAGCTAAAGCCAGCAGCAAGACCCAGCCGCCCAGTCGCCTTTCATGCCCCAGCGCCAACCACGCCAGGATGCCGACCATGATAATGCAGGTGCCGACCAGAAAGATCGTCCCCGCAGGCTGAGGTGCCGGCATTACCGGCATCGGCACGATCGTTGATGCCAACACACCCTCCCCAACATTTCTCAAAGTCAGATGGAGGCCTGTGAAATACACGCAACCTGCCCCGCGACAGGTTGTGAGCCGGGCCCCTTGCAATCTATTGCTTCAAAATGAGGAGATTCCAATGACCGGACGGCTGGAAGGCAGGGTTGCAATTGTCACAGGTGCTGCAGGCGGTATCGGCGCGGCATCCGCGCGGCGGCTGGCTGCGGAAGGCTCCCGTGTGGTGCTGGGCGATATCGATGCCGATGCAGCTGCTGCCGCTGCACAGGACATCGAAGGCGCGCTGGCGCTACCGCTTGACCTGACGGACGAGAATTCCGTGCGCGAACTCGCCCAGCAGGTGGTCACTGATCTTGGCCGGATCGACATCCTGCACAACAACGCCGCGATCCAGAACGACGCGCAGCGTCAGGCAGACCTTGATGTAATGAATCTTGATGTGGCCGCGTGGGACAGGGCGATGGCTGTCAACGTGCGCGGGGCCATGCTGATGAGCAAATATGTCCTGTCCCACATGATCGAAGGCGGGCGTGGATCGATCATCCACAGCGCATCCGGCTTCGGCGTGCAGGGCGAATCCACGCTGACTGCCTATGGCTCTTCCAAGGCTGCGCTGATCCAGCTCAATCGCATGATCGCCACCCAGTATGGCAAGCTAGGCGTGCGTTCGAACTGCATGGTGATCGGTTTCGTGCTGACCCCGCTGGCGACCCAGTCAACCCCTCCTGTGGTGAAAGACATTCTCCTGTCGCACCATTTGACTCCGCGGCTTGGCGAGCCGGAAGATATTGCCAATCTCGTCGCTTTCCTCGCCAGCGACGAGAGCGAATTTATTACCGGTGCGGCAATCCCGATCGATGGCGGTGTGACTGCGCACCAGCCTAGCTATGCCGATTTCCAGAAAATGTTCGCGGAGATGGGAAGCGGCAAGCTGTAGGCCAATTGCCTGTCAGGCGAGGTCGGCCAGCCGATCCATGCCGCGCACGGGATCGGTCTTGCCGTCCCATGTAGCATGAGCCTTTTCCATGAGTAACAGGCTGCGCTGCATGGCTTCGGAAAGCTCCATCAGTTCTGTGTAATAGCCGTGCGCGGCGAAGGTATCGAACAGGCAGAACCGCTCGCCCGAAGGCATCATGCCGCTATAGGCGATCTTGAATCCTGCGGCTGATAGGCGTGCATGTGCCGCATCGAAATCGGCGCGAGGCATGATGTGGTGCAGTCCTTCGCCCCTTGCCTGTAAGAAATCCGCAAATGGCGATGCACCTTCGTTGGTCTGCTGCAAAAGTTCGATCAGAACGCCGCCAGAAAAGCCTAAACCTACCCGCATCGAAACTGCGGTCGGCTCTCCGTAATATAACTGACCGGGCATCACAGGAACGTCGAACACGAAGAATGGACCTGCCCCCAGATCACGTGTCCAGTGTGCCAACGCCTTGTCTAGGTCTTCAACCACATGACAGAGCTCGACGATCGAACCTTCAGGTTGCATCGGCCCATCCTTCCTCGCTGGTGCGCTGCGCAAAGGCCTGCGCGCGTGTGGCAATCTGGCGGCGACGGCTGGTCAGGTCGGTGGCCGGAATGCCTTCCGGCAATTCATTGATCGTCGTCAGGCGCACTTCGCGGATCATGCTGGCAAGGTCCGCATCGGCGGGCACACCTTGCCACCGGGTCAACATCCAGCCTTCGTGCAGGCCGCAGGTATCGATCCAGTTGGCAACACCCGGATCGGCCAGCGCCAGCACATATGTCACCGTGCCATCGGCGTTGGGCACCACCTGCCCCTTGTTGAGGCTGGCCAGGCGCAGCATGGGATCGGGCGCGATGGTCCAAGGATCGGTGATCTGGAAACCGGTGTAATAGCTGTCTGCCGGATCAAGCGTGACCAGCAGCGCCTCATTATCGCCAAGCGCGAAGCGGCCCCCGGCCAGATAACCCCAGTTCCCGTCGCGCCCGTTTGGCCCGACAAGCCGATTGGGTTCGGGAAAACCAAGGAAATCGTCCTTGAAGCCACGCCAGAAACGGACCCAAGCGGGCATGTCGGCGATAATTGTTGCGGCGATCTCGTCTTCGCTGCGTGCTTTCCAGTCCGCCGGTGGATCAAGGCGCTCGACGCTAACTTCGGCGGGCAACTGGTTCCAGTCGCACTGGCTGTCACGGGTGTAGATCTGGATGCGGCCGGGCTGGGATTGCAGGTGCAGCGGCCCGCCCTCTTCCGGACCCACCGTAACCGAAACGCGGCCTTGGCTATCGCAATGCGGGCGCAAGTCCTGCAATGTCAGCGCACCGATGTTGTGGCCCAGACCGGCGTGGTGTTCCGGCTCCATCTCGATCACCACGCTGAACTGCGGCGGATCGGCGGAAAAGCGCAGATCGATGCGATAGTGGCCTTTCCCATCAATCGGGATTTCGCGGTTGAAATTGTCGGGATTGTCCACCGCCACGGCGGCACCGTGATAGACGTGGCCAAACCACCGGCGTGGCGGGTTTGATACGTTCCAGACCACGCGCGGATCGGCGGTATCACCATTCACCTCGCGCATGGCCAGCGCCAGCACCCATTGATCGAGTGCGCGATCAAGCGCCAGGTTACCATCCACCGTCGCGGCAGCAGGATCGCGCAGCATTCCGTGGCGCGCCTGTTCGCGCGCAGCCCGCACATCTGCCCGCTCGATCAGGCGCAGCGCCAGCTTCTCTGCCGCTTCCTGATCTGGCGTACAGAGCGGGTTGGTCATGCCACTGTTCCCACCCTTCCGCCTTCCACGAACACGGTGCTGCCTGTGGTATAACTGGAAGCATCGCTGGCCAGCAGGATGGCCGCGCCCACGGCTTCATCCGCAGCGCCGAACCGCTTGATTGCGTTGCGCTCTGCCAGGCCCAGTCCCTTGTGAATTTCGGCCTCCTGCCCATCGGGACTCATCGAGCCGACGCAAAGCGCATTTACCCGCGTGTGCGGCGCCAGCGCCTTGGCAAGCGAGCGGACGAGGAAAGCCAGCGCTGCCTTGCTGACTCCGTAGGCGACAGCAGGCGGGATCGGGGTGAAGCCACCGCAGCTTTGCACGGAAATGATCACGCCGTTGCCGTGTGCTTCCATCTCCTGTGCGGTCATCTCGGCCAGACGCCACGTGGCAAGGACATTCACATCCATCGCCGTCTTCCAAACCTCGTCCGTGTTGGCCCAGAGCCCGCCATCATGCGCGTAGACCACACCGGCGGCGGCATTGTTGAAAACGATATGTACCGGCCCGAATGTCTCGCGCGCCTTGGTTACAAGGTTTTCGAGATCGGCGCGCTCTCCCGCATCGGCGGCGACGGCCAGCGCGCGTCCGCCATCCAGCGCGTTGATCTCTTTCGCGATTCGGTCCAGACGGTCCTGCGAACGGGCCGAGATGACGACGTTCGCGCCCAGTTCGGCAAAGGCCTTGGCCACGTGCTCTCCCACGCCAGGGCCAACGCCAGTGAGAATGGCAGTGCGCCCGTCGAGGCGGAATCGATCCAGAACGCTCATCGTGGTCTCCCCAGAAGATTGCCGAAGCGGTCGTAATAATCGGCCATCCGCTCGCGCACCTCGGCCACGTCGATCCCGTATTGCTCCGGCGAATGCTTGTGCTTGCCTATCCGTTTGGCAGCCGGATTGTCGGTCAGAAAGTGGTCGATCAGGCGCGCGTGTTCTTCGGAAAAGGTCAGGCCGAACTTGTCGTAGATACGCGTTATGGCGCCCTTGGGGTCGGCCACCACGTCCTTGTGCGCGAGGTCGATGATCCGTTCGTCAATCGCCGGATCGGCGCGCGCGGCCAGCGCGCGGTTCATCGCGACAATCCATGTCTCCACCACGTCCCGCCCGATTGCCGCCTTGTCCTTGTCGCCGCCAAAAGCCGCTAGGAACCCGGCTATGAAGCTGGATAGGGAAGAGAAAGTCAGCGTCGGATCGCGGTGCGTCCACACCAACATGGCGCCGGGATAGGCCTTCAGCAGAGCCGGAAGATCAAACAGGTGCTGCGGCGATTTCAGCGTCCATCGCCCGCGCGGCCCCTTCCATTGGAAGTTCTGCAGCAGCCGCTTGTGCGAGATATACTGCCCCGGCGCATCACTGACGCGCAGCCAGTCCGCATAATCCGGCACGCCAAGTTCGGCGGGGAAATTGGTGCTGGCGAAGTGATATTGCATGCCGTGGTTGCACTCACCCGGCTGGGTGCAGTCGAACCGCTGGATATCAAGCAGTTGCGGCGCATGCTTGAGCCAGTTGTCATACATGGCGGTGACCTGCGCAATGCGCGGATCGCTGTTGAAAGTGGCAGCATCGGTTGGTGGCCAGGGAATGTACCATTCCCATTCGCGCGGAGCGCGCGCCTCGGGATCGAGGCACAGCAGATCGTAAGTAATGGTGGTGCCGGTGCGCGGCAGGCCGATCACGATCAGCGGATCACCCACGTCTTGCTGCGCTATCTCGGGATGATTGCGATCATCTTCGACAAAGCGCAGGCGCGTGGCGAGCTGACCGACGATATTCTGTGTCGCCAGGTGCCGCAGCTGGTCGTTCGGTCCCATCGCCTCGACCGCCGCAACCAGTCTTTCAAATCCCTCTCGCCAACCAGTATGCGGGCCGAAATCCGAAAGGCCCGTGGTAGCGCGCGCTGCTGCCTCCATCCCTGCAACGGTCAACGGTTCGCTCATAATTGATGCTGCTCCATCATCGCCAGCAGATCAGCATAGTGCGGCTGGTGCGACAGGCCCCCGCCTGAGATCGATATGTTCTCACCTGTGATATAGCGGCTCTCCTCCGAAGCGAGGAAGGCGACCAGCGCCGCGATATCGTCTGGCGTGCCGAATTCAGGCGTCAGGATATGCCGCTGGATCACTTCCTTGAGGCCCGGCACCGTCGCTTCGAGTGCGGCGGTCAATACAACGCCGGGAGATACGGAATTGCAGCGAATATTCTGCTTGCCGTATTGGGTGGCGACATATTTCGACAAGGTGATGATGCCACCCTTGGATGCGCCATAGGCGACCCTGGCAAGGTCTCCTGCAACACCACTGTTCGATGCGGTGTTGATGATGGAGCCGCCACCGCGCGCGATCATCTGCGGGATCGCATACTTGCAGCCCAGCAGGTAACCGCGCAGGTTGATATCGATGACCTCGTCCCAGATCTCGATCGGGATATCGACCGGCGTTGTGTCGAGCGGATGCTTGGCCGGATCGGTCATCGCAGCATTGTTGTGCAGGATGTCCAGACCGCCAAAATGGTCGACCGTGGCCTGCACCATCGCCTCTATCGAAGCAGGGTCGGCAGCATCGAACTGAACCGCCAGCGCAGCATCGCCCAGCGGATCGGCAGCGGCCTTCGCGCTGTCGTCGAACACATCGGCAATGGCGACCTTGCCGCCTTCTGAGACGATGCGGCGCGCTACGGCTGATCCGATCCCTCCGCCCCCGCCGGTGACGATGGCAATCTTTCCTTCCAGCCTGCGCATGCGCTTATCCTCCGGTAAATGTCTTGTTGAATTCTACGAAGCCGATCAGGCGAGCCTTTCGATCTGCCTCTACCTGCGGCTGCTTTTCCGCGCCCGGTCCATCGGGAATGATCTGGATCGGCTCCCCCGCCAGCAACCCGGCTAGCGCGTTGTGCGTAACGTCAGCCGGATCGAAGGTATCGGACGTGTCGAAGCCTTCGGGAACCATCCGCAGCAATGTCGGGGTGCGCATGATCGGGGCGGCCACGCCCAGCACGTCGATGCCCCGCTCGTGATATTCGGCCCAGAGAGACTCCGCGAAGTTTATCTCGAATGCCTTGGTCGCCGAATACATCGCCAGGTTGGGCTGCCCGCCCAGCCCTGCGCCTGACGCCATCACGATGATGCCACCGCGCCCCTTTCCATCCTTACCACGCGCGAGCAAGCGCTTGCCAAAGCCGTTGGCGGCATCGATCAGGGTGGTGATATTCATCCTCACCAGCCGGTGCGCATTCTCGGTACTGTCTTCAAAGAAAGCGGCAAATCCGTCTGCACCGGCGTTGGAGATGTAAAGCCCCACATCGAGGCCAGCAGCGGCGGCGACAATTTTCAAACCTGCATCGGGCTCTGTCAGGTCCTGCGCATAGGCCCGGAATTCAATTCCGTGTTCTTTCGCCAGTTCCTTGCCCAAAGCCTCCAGCGCCTCCTCACGGCGCGAAACCAGCATCAGGTTGATGCCCATTTCCGCCAGTTGGCGGGCATAACACTCGCCGGTGCCTTCCGAAGCGCCAGCGATCACGGCCCAGGGGCCATAACGCTCGCGGAAGGCATCGGAATCCAGCGGCATGCGGGGCAGATCGCGCATTTCGGCTCAGTCCTTCTTCATTTCCGCAAGGCGCGCCTTGGCCGCTTCGATCCCTCGCACCAGCGAAGTGCAGTTACCGGCCCCGGCATAGAACAGCATGAAGTGCGGAATCAGCGCCAGTTCCTCTTCGGTGAACTCGTTGTTGCCAAGCGCGCCCATCATCTGGATCTCGATCAGATCCTGCCGCCCCAGCATGGTCGTGGCACCCAGTACCAACAGCCGCTTTTCACGGATGGTCAGCGCTTCGTCCGCCCACAGGTTGCCGAACTGGTTCTCTATAATCTCGCGTGAAAAGCGGTTGTTTTCCTGCCCCTTCATCATCGCGGAAAAGCCGTCTCCATAAACAGCATCGAAAACCTCTAGTCCCTTGTCCCAAGCATTTTCACTCATGTGTATTTCCTCGACTTGTATGTACCCACGCTCAATCGAGCGGCTGGCCCTTGCGATATTCCAGGCCAGAGGTGGAATCGGCGTTTTCGCGGATCAGCTCGATCATCGGCAGTCTAACACCGAACTTGGCGGCCTCTTCGATGGCGACTTCCAGATCCTTGATCATCAGCCCCTTGAAATAGTTGCGGACGCCGGTTTCCTGCGCATCGCCTTCAGGATCGGGGCGGATTTCCATGGACAGCGCGCCTTCAAGGCCGCCACCAGCGTTCGGATCACCAGCCAGCGCCATGCGCAGCTGATTCAGGTCTACACCGTAGTTGCGGGCGATTACCGCACCTTCGTACCCTGCCCGGATACAGCCGAAAAACGTGGTGTTGCGCGCGATCTTGGCCGCCATGCCGGTGCCCGGCCCACCCATGTGGATGACCTGTCCGGCAAAGCCATCGAAAATGGGCTTGGCCTTGGCCATGTCCACTTCGCTACCGCCTGCAAGACAGATCAGGCCGTTCTCGCCCGACTTGGGACCGTTGGTTACGCCGCAATCGATCAGCGTCACTCCGGCATCCGCGCAGAGCTTTTGCGATGTTTCCAGATCAGACATGGAGATTGTCGACAGCAGGATCACAGTCTGCCCGGGCTTGCCCGCTGCCAGAACGCCATCGGGGCCGGAAAGCACATCGATGGTTTGCTCGCCATTGAGCACCGCGATCAGAACGCAATCGGACGCCGCCGCGAGATCTTTTGGTGTTGCCGACATTGGCGGCGCACAGGGCACCCGCTCTGCGGCTTCTTCGCGCACATCGAAAATTGCCGAGAGTTGGCCAGACCGCTGCAGGCATTGGGCCACGCCTCCGCCAATGCCGCCAAGGCCGATTACACCGCCAGTTTTCATGATAATTCTCCTTGATATGAAGGTGAGACGCCTTGCGTTACCAGCAAGCGTCGCAGCTCAATTTGCATGTCCTCGCCAAGACCGGCATCGACGAGATAGCGCCCTACGGTCTTGTGTTTGCTTTCGATCTGTTCCCAGGCGCAGGCCAAGTATTCGCGGCGAACCCCGATCAGCGCATCGACCTGTTCCGGGCTGGGCATGAATCCGAAACTGGAACGAAAGCCTTGCTCCAGCGAACCGCTGCGGCGAAGGTTCTCGCCAAAGATGTCTGATTGGGCATAGTCGTTCAGGATCGCCTCGCGTGGGGCTCCCAGCATCTCCAGCAGCACGGCAACGGCAACACCGGTTCGATCCTTGCCGGCAGTGCAGTTGACCATCGCAGGCCTGCCTTCGAGCAGGCAGGTGCCAACCGTTTCCCAGTGCGGCGCAAGCGCATCGGGAATCTCGCGATAGGTTTCGCACATGATATCGATCGCCAGTTGCACATCTTCGCCAAGGCTCAGGCGTTCGCGGCCGTCATGGCCGAACACCCGCAGGTCTGCGTTCACATCGAGGCCCAGCCAGCGGCAATCCGCATCCTGCCAATCGTGCGGATGGGCTTCGCGCTCTTTCGCGGAACGCAGATCGAAGATGTAACCAATCCCCAGCGATTTCAGCTCTGCCTCATGTTCCGGTGAGAAATTGGCCGGGCCTTCCGCACGGAACAGCGCGCCGCTGCGCACCAGGCCACCCTGAGCCTGCATGCCGCCGAGGTCGCGAAAATTGAGGAGTGCAAGAGCCATGCTCAACGCGTGGGATAAACTGGAATGGCGGAGGCCATCTGTTCGTACATTCTGGCATCGAACCAGACGTGCTCCAGGTAATGGCCCAGGGTCGCGCG
This sequence comes from Erythrobacteraceae bacterium CCH12-C2, assembly GCA_001556995.1. Lineage (GTDB taxonomy): Bacteria > Pseudomonadota > Alphaproteobacteria > Sphingomonadales > Sphingomonadaceae > Erythrobacter. The sequence continues at coordinate 65,922 of LSKF01000001.1, read as the reverse complement.
CTCATCAGTGTAGGTGTAACGCATCAGGTCTCCCAGCCCACCGCTCCACACAACCGGATGTACAGCGGGATCGAGCGAGGCCATGTATTCCTCGAAATCTCCAAGCTCGCCGTCGACCCGCAGGGCAGCGTGATGGAAGCACATTGCAAAGCTGCCGTCCTGCGGCAGAACTTCGGCGTGCATGGGGGCAAGTCCGGGCAGGGGCTCGATCAGTTCGATTTCCATTCCGCCGACATTGGCCAGTGCGATCTTCATCCGGTATTCTGGTGACGAGACCAGACCCGGCGTATCATTCTCGAACACGTAGAATTCGGGAACTCCGTAATCATCCCGCCAAATGGACAGCGCGCGATCGAGATCGTTAGTCACATAGGCGTTCTGGCTATGCCTTGCCTTCGGGCGGGAAAACACGATGGACGCTCCTAGTTGTTGAACATTTTCCCGCCATCGATCACCAGCGTGTCGCCGGTATGATAGCGCGAAAGATCGCTGGCGAGATAAACCACCGCGCCCCACAGATCGTCGGGCGTGCCGGCGCGCCCTATGGGCGCCTTGGCGGCAACGGCATCGGCCAGCATCTGGCCGTACTCCGGATCGGCCATGGTCATTTCGGTAATGATAAAGCCAGGCGCGATGACGTTGCAGCGAATACCTTGCGGCCCGAGTTCGGCGGCGAGCCCTTTTGACAAGGCCGCCAGCGCCCCCTTGGCCGCGCCATAATGCGTCAGCGTGGGCACGCCCTGGAATATGGAACCGCTGCCGCACAGGATCATCGAACCGCCCGGATCGCCTGCCTCGGCGCGGGCAACCATGTGTTTCGCCACTTCACGCAAAGTAAACACCACCCCGTGCTGGTTCACGGCCATCAGCGAGTTGTAGGTGGCGGCATCCATTTGGATGAATGGCTTGGCGCTGGCGATCCCGGCATTGGCGACCACGGTATCTATGCGCCCCATTGCGGCCAGTGCATCGGCCACGCCGGCAACGATCTGCGCCTCGTCGGTCACATCCACTTCGGCGGAATGAACCTTGACGCCCAACGCGCGCAGCTTTTCGGCTGCCTGGTCATTCGCTTCCTTGCGCCGACCCCAAATAACCAGGTCGCTTCCAGCCCGCGCCAGCCCTTCGGCAAAGCCGAAGCCCAGACCGGAGTTGGCGCCGGTTACCAGCGCCACCTTACCCGTCAGATCGAACAGCTTGTCTGTCATCGCGACAATATCCTCTCCCCATTCGACCTAACGGCATTTGCCAGTCGCGCAGCATATCTTTCGGTAGGGCAAAGATTACCCGCCTCCGCATCTACGAGATATCGGAGACAGGATGTGGCGAGGGAGTAGAAGCGAATGACGCAAGCCGCCAAGGGCCAGGTGTTCGAGATCAAGGACATGCGCGCGCCCGTGCTGGACGAAGCGCAAAAGGCCGCCCTTGCCGCCGCTTCGCAAGCCAGTCTCGATTTCTCCTCTGCCGCCATCATGGGTGCAGCCAAGGCCCAGACCAGCCTCGATGATTTCGGCGCGCTGGATTTTGTCGAGCGGCTGGACCTGTGGTGCGAATGTGTTGACGAGGATGAATTCCTCTCACCCGTTGGCCGCGCAGGGCTGTGGACCATGTTCGTGCGCTATGCCGCCGACCGCCTGCGCGTGGAAGACATCTGCAAGCGCCACCCGGAAATACTCGACATCGAAATCGATCGTCCGATCATCGTGGCTGGTCCGCCGCGTTCGGGGACAACCCATTTGCTGGGCCTGCTTTCGGCCGACAAGCGGCTGCGCTCGCTGCCTTGGTGGGAAGCCATCGCCCCGGTCCCCACGGCAGAGGACGAGCCTTCGCCGGACGATCCCAACCCGCGCTGGACCAAGGCGGAGGCAGGGTGGCAGCAGCAGGAAGCGGTGCTGCCGATGATGAATTACATGCACGAATTCTCGCCCGACCATATCAGCGAGGATATCGAGCTGCAGGCGCTCGATTTTTCATCCTACCTGCTCGAATGGCTGGCCTTGGTGCCAAGGTGGCGCGATTACTACCTCTCGCACGACCAGAGCGGCACCTATGCCTACCTGAAGAAGGGCCTGCAGGTCCTGACCTTCCTCAAAGGACCGAACCGCTGGGTGATCAAGTGCCCGCAGCACATGGAACAACTGCCGGTTCTCAACAAGACCTTTCCCGATGCGACATTCGTGATCACGCACCGCGACCCGGTTGGCTCGATCCGTTCGACCTTGTCGATGTGGCTCTATGCCTCGCGCGTGCTGCGCACGAAGAGCGATCCTGAAGAGCCGAAGGGCTACTGGATCGATCGCTACAAGACCTTGCTTTCACGCTGCGTGAAGGATCGCGACTGCCTGCCCGAAGACCAGACGATCGACGTTTATTTCCACCAGTGGATCAAGGACCCTGACCCGATCCTGCAACGGATCTACGACATGGCGGAGATCCCGCTGGACGAGGCCACTCTCAAGACCCTGCACCAGTACCACAAAGATCATGATCCGGCAGTGAAAGGCAAGGTGCGTTTCAACCTGGAGGGCGACTTCGGCATTACCGCCGAGGACATCCGCCAGCATTTCCAGTTTTACTTCGATCGTTTCCCGGTCGAAGTTGAAGTCAGATAATTTCTTCGGAGCAAGACATGGCTAAAATCAATGTGATCGACCGTTCTGGCAACAGCAAGGAAGTGGAGGCCGAAGCCGGTCTGACGCTGATGGAGATCATTCGCGACAACGGTTTCGACGAACTGCTGGCCCTGTGCGGCGGGTGCTGCTCATGCGCCACCTGCCATGTGCATGTGGACCCGTCATTTGCTGACAAGCTGCCCGAAATGACCGAGGATGAAAGCGACCTACTGGACAGTTCGGACCATCGCAACGAGACCTCCCGCCTTTCCTGCCAGATCAAAATGACCGATGCGCTTGACGGAGTGACCGTCACGATTGCCCAGGAGGACTGAGCATGGCAGACGCGCAAGCCGAAGTCCTCGCCTTCTTCGAGGAGTGGAAGCCCACCCTGGCGAACATGATGGCATCGATGGAGAAGCGTTTTACCGACCAGACGGTTTGGGAAAATGTCGGCATTTCCAAGACCACCGGCTTTGCTGAGGCCAAGGCTTTCATGGACGGTTTCGCGCATATGTACCCGATCGAAAGCGGCGAGGTGATCGTTCACCACGTCGCTTCGAACGGCAACGTCGTGCTGACCGAGCGGACCGACAATTTCCACGACGAAGATGGCAAGCTCATCATTTCTCTCAAGCTGATGGGCGTGTTCGAGATGGGCGGCGACAAGATCGTATCGTGGCGTGACTATTTCGATACCGCAAAAGGCTTTGGCTGATGTTTGCCGGGAAGAAGGTCTGGGCCCAGCTGCCAATCCTGCCAGCCCGGCAACTTGTGCCGTTAGTGCAGGAATGGGAAGCCGCCGGGATCGAAGGCGTCTGGGTGCCGCAGATATTCGGCCTTCCCCAAGTCACGCTTGCGGCCGCTGCGGCTGTCACCAGTCGGATCAAGTTGGGAAGCGGGATCACTCTCGCCTTTACCCGTAGCCCGCTGGAAACAGCCTGCAGCGTGATCGATCTGGATCACATTAGCGATGGCCGCGCGGTGCTGGGCCTTGGCTCCAGCGCGCAGAGCCAGATCGAAGGCAGCTTTGGCATGCCCTATGGCAAGCCGCTGGCGCATATGCGCGAAGTGGTGGAACAGGTGCGCGCCGTGATCGCCAAGGGGCACACCGGCGAACTGCAGACGCTGGAAGGCGAATATGCAACGCTTGATCTCTCACACTTTCGGCTGACCGGTCCGGCGCGTCGATCGAGTGTTCCCATCTACCTTCCGGCGATCTTCGAAAAGGCGTGCGAGCAGGCCGGCGAAATCGCAGACGGGCTGCTGGGTCACCCCTTGTGGACCACTCAATGGATCCAGGAAAAGGTTGGCCCTCACCTCGGCGCAGGGTTGAAAAAGGCTAACCGCGAAAGATCCGGGTTCGATCTGAACCTCATGATTTTTACGGTTATCAATGACGACCGCGACGCGGCCATTGCTGATGCGCGTGCCAATGTGGCGTTTTATACCCAGTCTCCCCAGTACCTGCGATATTTCGAGGGGATAGGCTTCGGCAAGGAAGCCAAGGCCATCCAGGAAGCTTTCGCAAAGCAGGATTTCGCCGCAATGGCGCAGGCCTGCCCCGATGAAATGGTGAGCGCGATCACCGTGCTTGGCTCGGCTGAAGACGTGAAGACGCAAGTAATAGAACGAGCCGCCTTTGCCGATTCCATCACGCCCGTCGTGCCGCAATTCGGCATGGCGGAGGACACTGAGGCCATATACCGCCAGCGGATCGCAGATTTGTTCTTCTAATTGGCTACCGGGCGACCGTCGCCCCGCGCCTGATCAGGCAGAGAACAGCCCAGCCAGTAGGAATTCAGCCATGGTATCCGCGCGATCTTCGTCAGTCTGCCTGCTAGCGCCTTCCTGCGGCGCATCAGGCAGCAGGCGTTCGTGCATTGGGCCAAGCGCAAAGAACGAGCCCACGCCGTGAACCAGCAGCGCCAGCAGCGCAGACGAGCCCAGCGGGTGCAGACTTGTGCCGGAGGCAACCTGTTCCAGCAGCTTTTGCAGGCGGCGCTGGAACGGCAGGGTGAATCGGTCGGTCAGGTAGTCGAGACGCCAGCTGGGCTCCCTTCCCTCTTGCTGGCTGATCGCCACGATGTCCGAATTGATGATGGCCCAGCGACAAAAGCGAAACACAAGGTCGCGCAGCTGCTCTTCGGGGGAGCGGGTTGGATCAAAGGCAATCTCCACGTCCCGCGCGGCCTCTTCCAGGCGCCAGTCGACTGCAGCCTTCCAAAGCTGCGACTTCCTGCCGAAGCGAACATTCAGCAGATTGTGGCTTACGCCAAGGTCACGCGCCATCGCGCGCATTGTCGCAGCTTCATACCCGTGAGTAGCAAAGGTAATGAAGGCGGTGCGCAACAGCGCGGCCTCATCCACCGATTCCTCTGCATCCGCACGTGGGCGGCCCCTGCCGCGTTCTCGCCGGGCAGGCGGATTTGCGCCTTTCTTCGCAGCACCCGCAGAATTTCGAGCCATCGTTGCCATGGACAGACATTGACAATTAAATTGTCATTCGTCAATTTAATTGTCACAAGATGCGCCTTGGGAGATGCGAGTCGGTTATGAGCGATGAAATTTGGTGGGCCGTGGCCCGCTCTGAAGAAATCAGCGCAGAGAAACCCTTCAACGTCGATATTGGCGATCAGCCGATCGTACTCTGGCGCGACACCGATGGCATTGTACGGGCGCTGGAAGATCGTTGCCCGCATCGCCGCGCGCCGCTTTCGCTAGGCTGCATTCTGGGAAGCGGCGCAATCCAATGCGGCTACCACGGCTGGACGTTCGACGGCGAGAGCGGCCAGCTGGTCGACATTCCGAATCTGAAGAGCGAGCGGAAATATCCCCCGGTCTACAAGGCCAAACCCTTTGGCGTGCATGAAAGCGCGGGCTTCGTGCGCATCTGCCTTGATGCAAAGGCACCGCCGCCTGCCGATGATTGCTATGCCCTGCCGCTGTACGGCACAGCCACCGTGGCGCTTGAGCATGGCCAGTATATCGCGGCTCTGTTCGACGATCCCTCGCTGCTGATTTCAATCAAGGGGGTGCGCTTCTCGCCCTACCTGCTGGCAGAGCTTTGCGTGCAGGATGGGCATCTGGTGATGGAGCGGTCTTGTCAATGGGCATCGCCGCACTGGCCCGCCCCGTTCACCTCCGATTTTCCTATCAGCCTGCGGATCGCCACCGATCCCGTAACCGGCGAAAGCGACCTCACCTTGCGTGATGACGAGTTCAACCTGCTCTTGCAGGCCACGCTCGCGCCGGTACCGGGCGCACGCCAGGTCACGCAGGTCCGCTGGCGCGCCAAACTTTCGCCCGAGCGCCCCGGCCTTGCAGCCAAGGCCATGGGCCTCGGCGCACCGCTGCGCGTGCACGACCATATCGATGGAGCTGCGCTGCGGGTGCTCAAACCCTCGGCATCGATCCACGCAGACGGCCTGCGGGAAAAAATCGCCGCCCGAACCGGCCAGCAAGACGAAGCAGCCTGAAAGCAAATCGCACCAGGACAAGGAACCTGCCATGCTCGAAATTTCCGATAATCCGGCATCTTCCGCGAACGATGATCCGATCACGTCGGACCCGCGCCAGTTCTCGGCCAAGGTCAATGCCTGGATGCCGCACGAAATCATGCTGACCGATGCATGGTTTCCGCTGGCCCACAGCTTTGCAGTGAACAAGAAACCGGTGCGCCGCGCTGTCTATTCCCAGCCGTTCTACCTGTGGCGCGGGCCCGATGGCCAGGTGATCGCTGCGGAGACCCACCCCAAGGATATGCTGGCTGGCGCCAAGAGCGAGTACACTGACGAAAGCGGCCACTATCCAGTGCTGGAAAAATACGGCTATGTCTGGGGCTGGCTCGGCAAGCCGGAAAATGCCGCGCCCGAGCATGTTCCAAGCATTCCCTATCTGCCGGAAGACGGCGGCCTGCCGCTGCACATGCTGGGTACTGTACGCTTTGACTGCTGCGCCCCGCTGAGCCTGGAAAACCTGATCGACCTGACCCACGCCGATTTTATCCATGCCGACGTTGTGGGTGACGAGAAGATGGATTCCGAAACGGTGGAAGTGTTCCACGACAGCGAAACCATCACCATGGTTCGCACCTGCGTGAACAAGTCGGTGGCACCGATCATGAAGATGTTCGGCGGCGTTCGCGCCGATGTGCAGCAAGTGCGCCAGGTAATACGCATCTACCTGCGCAGCCATGCCGCGATTGCCTATGGCCGGTTCAGCCCGGGGGACAACGTGCAGCTGTTCCACCCCTGTGTGCCGGAGACCCGCGACCGCACCCGGCTGGACTACGCGATGAACACGTCCAACGTTAAGAAGAGCAATCTTTTCCGTTATATAATGCCCAAGGCCAGCTACAAGGTTTCGCGCCAGGACAGTTCGATGACCTCGCCACAAAGCCCGCGCTACATGCGGCAGGAAAAGCGCAAGGACTTGCACTCCCCGCTGGATGAAGCAGGCCAGAAATACCGCGTACTGATGACGGAACTTGCCGAAAGACAGGCGCGCGGCGACTTCGCCTATCGTGATGATGTCAGCACAGATTGCAGCGACATCATAGGATACGAAAAAGCATGAAAAAACTGACGAACGCAACTGGCGGTGAGCGCAAGTGGTGGGGCGTGATGCCAATCCTGCCCGCACCGGCAATGGGCGGCATTGCAAAGCAGATGGAGCAGGTTGGCTTCGAGGGCGTGTTCTCGCTGCAGATCTATGGTGCGCCATTCGTGCCAATGGCCGCCGTCGCCGCGATGACGGATACCCTCAAGGTCTCGACCGGCATTGCCGTGGCGGGCACCCGCAGCCCGGTTGAAACCGCCTATTGCGCTATCGAGTGTGACACGATCAGCGAAGGGCGGTTCATTCTCGGCCTCGGCACTTCGCTGCACAGCGCGCTGGAAGGCATCTATGGCGAACCGCACCGCAAGCTGCTGACTCACCTGCGCGAAGTGGTGAAGATCGTCCGTTATGTGAACGCCAACGGTCACAAGGAAATGGAGCCGCTGCACGGCGAATACTACGACCTGGAATGGACAGAGAAGATGATGACCGCGCCGCCCGTGCGCGAGAACATCCCAATCTGGATCGCCGCGCTTAAGGACAAGCTGACCAGCATGACGCTGGAGATTGCTGACGGGCTGATGGTGCACGCGCTGTGGACAGTCGATTACACGGTGCAGAAGAACGAATTCATTCACTCCGAACTCGCCCGCTTTGGCCGTAAGCGCGAGGACATCGAGATCAACGCCTGGCCCTGGGTCGCCATCAACGACGACAAGCAGCAGGCCATCGAAGACAGCCGCGCCACCGTGGCCGGATACGCCGGTTACAAGGAATACGAGGATTTCTTCGATTCCATCGGCTTCGGCGATCTGGCGCGCGATTGCCAGCTTGCCGCGGGCGAGCATGGCGATGTGTCCGGCGTGATCGACAGGGTGAGCGATGAAATGGTGCAGGCCTTCGTCAAATGCGGCCCGGTGGACGAGGTGCTTGAGCAGCTCGAACCCTTCTGGGGCGTGGTGGATTCACTGTGCCCGATGACCCCCTATCGCAACCTCTCGATGGAACAGCTGACGAAATACAACGAAGGCCTGTTCGCCATGGTCGCGGAGGCAAAACGCCGAGAGGGCTGAGACCAAGAACACGTTTGGGAGAACGAGGAATGGCAACCGCAGTCGAACAACGCAGCGCAACGGATGAATTGCTGTCCTACATGGACACGCCCGATCCGTTCCGTAATGCACCCGACAATCTCGCCGAGCTTCAGCTTGAAGCGGTGCGAGAGCGGTTTGCCGACATGGTCAAACGTGTGCCCGTGCTGGCGCGACGCGCCAAGGAAGTGGGCATCACCGAGATCGACACTCTAGACGATCTGGTGCCCCTGCTGTTCGCGCACACCAACTACAAGAGCTATCCCGAAGCCTTCATCGACAATGGGCAGTGGAAGCACATGAACATGTGGCTGCAAACCATGAGTTCAGTCAGCACCGCCAACATCGACGTGGAAGGCTGCATGGATGTCGATGACTGGATCGACCGGGCCAAGGCAGCAGGGCATTTTGTATTCTCGTCGAGCGGAACCTCGGGCAAGAATTCCTTCCTAAACGAAGGGGCCGAGGAACGCGAGCGTGCCAAGAACGCCTATCTGCACGGCTTCAACATCGCCACGCCCAATCACAAGCCCGCGCGCGATCGCCACGTGTTCAGCGTGATGGCGCCCAAGGGCGTTCACAAGCTGACCCATGCCTGCAATTACCTCTACGAAAGCTGGGCCAAGCCCGATGGCGGGCTGCACCGGCTGATCGAAGCCCCGATGCTGGCCATGGACACCATGCGCCCGCACCAGCTGCGTCGCCTGCTTGGCGCGGGCAAGATCGGCCCGTCCGAGGTTGAAGCGCACGAGAAGGAGCTGGCCGAGAAGAGCAAGGCCAATGCGCTGCGCTTCGATAACTGGATCGAGGAAATCGTCGCCCACCGGCACGAGCCGATTTACATCGCCTGCATGTGGGCGCAGGCTTGGATGATCGTGGAGAGGCTGCGCGAACGCGGCATCAAGGATGGCGATTTCCATCCGGACACCATCCTGTCGCTTGGCGGCGGCACCAAGGGCGCGAAGATCCCCGCCGACTATCGCGAACAGATCACGGCGTTCTTCGGCGTGGACGAAAGCCGCCTTTCGAACAGCTATGGCATGGTCGAGATTTCCGGCTTCAACGCCTTGATCCAGCCGCACGGCGTCTATGCCTCGCCCCCGTGGCTGGTGCCGCTGGTGCTCGACAAATCGGGAGAGCGGCTACTTAACCCGAAGGACGGCAAGGGCACGGTGGAAGGACGCATGGCCTTCTTCGATCTCAACGCCGAATATCGCTGGGGCGGGATCATTTCGGGCGACAAGGTGACGGTGGAATTCGGCTCTGACCTGGATGGGGTGAAGACTCCGATCATCAAGTCCATCGCCCGCTACACCGACCTGGAAGAAGGCGAAGGCAAACTGACCTGCGCCGGCACAATCGACGCTTATGTCCGCGGGAGTGTGGCAGCATGAACGCGCCAAATGTCATCGATCACAGCATGCGCCTGCTGATCCCGCACGTTATCAAGGGCGAGACGCAGATCGCGGCGGAAGTGGAGCACCAAAGCCGCGCGACGCAGGAACTGGTGATGACCCCGCAGCTCGATCTCGATACGCTGATCTGGCGGCGGCAGGAGGCCGGACCAGCCTTCGAGACGCCGATTGCAGAGATCGTCGATTTCCTCGCAGCCGTTGGCGACGCGCTGGATTTCGACAGGAACATCTACTTGCAGGAGGCGATGGAACAGAATGCCCGCATGGGCACACTCAGCGCCCGCATCCTCGAATATTCCTACCGCGATATCGCTACGTTCTTCACCCGCGAAGCCGTGACGGCGGAAGCTGTGGGATCCTTCGGCTCGTTGGGGGCGCTGGACGGATGGCATCGCCGCGATATTCGCGGAGTGCCGACCGATATTCGCGCCTACCCGCCACGAATGGTGCATATCCTTGCCGGCAATGCACCGGTAGTGCCGCCCATCACCATCGTGCGCGGTGCTCTGTCCAAAGGCGTGCATCTGCTCAAGATGCCTTCGAACGACATGTTCACAGCCAGCGCACTGCTACGCACCATGGCCGATGTCGATCCCGACCACCCGACAACGCGATCATTCTCGGCGGCCTACTGGCGCGGCGGGGATGAAGCCATCGAAGGGCATATCTACCGCTCGCAGTACTACGACAAGCTGGCAGTGTGGGGCGGCGATGCCGCTGTGCGCCACGTGATGAAGTATGCAGCCCCGGGGTTCGAGATCATCTCCTTCGATCCGAAGGTTTCTATCGGCCTGATCGGGCGTGAGGCGCACAAGGACGAGGCGACCCTGGCCAATGTGGCCACCCACGCAGCAGCCGATGTGCTGGCCTTCAACCAGGATGCGTGCGCCTGCGCCCGTTTCCAGTTCGTGGAAGGGACCGACAAGGAAATCGACGCCTTCTGCCGCGCGCTTCAACGGGAAATGGGCAAGGACACACGGTATGGAGACGGTCCCAATGGCCCCGTTCCGCCCAAGGAAGCTGTCGATGAACTCGATATGCTCGATATGCTGGCGCCGATGTACCAGGTCTATGGCAAGGCCGATGGCAGCGGCATCGTGGTCCGTTCTACCGAACCGGTGGGCTTCAGTCCTTCGGGCAAGATCATCAACGTGGTGCAGGTGGAAAACCTGACCGATGCCCTGCCGCACGTCACCGTGGCAACACAGACCTGCGGGGTATATCCGCTGGAACGTTCAGTTGAGTTGCGCGATGCGTTGTCTGGTGCCGGTGTTCAGCGCGTGGTGCGGCTGGGCAGCCACCTTGGCGGTGCGTTCGGAGGGCTTCCGCATGACGGCGGCTGGCCGCTCCACCGCATGATGCACTGGGTTGCCTGCGATGCGGAGGGCTGAGCCCTCGCGCTTGTTTCAACTGACCGGCTGACCCGCCTTGTCCACCAGATCTTCGCTGATCCGCCACAGCCGCGCCGCTCCTTCGTCGCTCTGGGCAGCAGGCGTCAGTTCACCAGGCTTGCGTTTCGCGAAGTATTGACCGGTTGCGTCAGGGGCACCGCCACGCGCGAGCCAGAGGATGGTATCGGCACCCTTTTCAGGGGTGAGCGAGAACGGCTTTCCAAGGAAATACATCAACTTCACAGCCAGATTGCCATTGCTGTCGAAGTTGGTCTGGACGACACCAGGATGCATGCAGTTCACCCGAATTCCGTCTTGCTCAACCCGTTTGGCCATTTCGCGTGTGAACAGGATATTCGCCAGCTTTGACTGGGTGTAAGCATCGTTGGCGCTGAATTTCTCGACCTGCTGCAGGTCATCCCACTTCATGTCCCTGATGAATTTGTGCGCAACCGATGCAGTGGTGATGACCTGCGCCCCCGGTGCAGCTGCCTTGAGCATAGGAAGCAGCCGATGGGTCAGCAGAAAGACCGCAAGGTGGTTGGCAGCAAATGTCTGCTCCAGGCCGTCTGCCGTTTCAATCCGCTGCGATGGGGTGGCACCGGCATTGTTCACCAGCAAGTCGATCCGGTCGGTCAGCGCGCCAATCTTCGTGGCGAATTCATCGATGTTATCCATCACCGCCAGATCGGCCAGCAGCATGTCCACCTGGGATTGGGGTGCGGCCGCACGGATTTCCACCAGCGCGGCCTCGGCACGGGCCGGATTGCGCCCTTGGGCGATCACTCGCCACCCGTCGCGCGCCAGCTCGCGTGCCACCACCAGGCCAATGCCGGAGCTGGACCCTGTTACCACTGCGGTCTTCATGCCGCCACGCTCCTTCCCGCGATAAACCCTGTCACCAGCGCCGGTCCGACGTTGCAGCCATGCGCGGGAGACTTGCCCTGCCAGATCGAATTGGCATCAAGACCCGCCGCCCACAGTCCGGGTATCGGCTGACCGTCTTCACCCTTAACGCGGCACTGCGCATCTATCTTCACACCGACTGTGGTCGAACCATCGCCAGGGAAGATCTGGACCGCGTAATATGGCCCATCGCCCATCGGGCCGAAGCAGGGGTTGGGCGAATGGTTGGGATCGCCGATTTCCTGGTCGATCAAGGTATCGCCCTTGCCGAATTCGCTATCCTTGCCCGTTACGGCATCGGCATTGACCTTGGCTGCGGTGGCTTCCAGCCCGGCCGCGTCCACGCCGATCTTCGCGGCAAGTTCTGCCAGAGTCTTGCTGGTTTTCAGATAACCCGATGCCACCAGTTCCTTGGTGTTGCCGCCGCCGGGAAGCGACAGGCCAAGGCCGTATTTCTTGACGTTTTTCGCATTGGAGATGATCCACGCGGGCACATTCCCGGTGGCGTGCATGTCTTCCACGAAATGCACGTTGGCCTCGTTGCCGAAGCGCTTGCCGTCTTTGCCCACGGCGATGCAGCCCGGTTTCGACATGTCTATGAGGTGGGCATAGCGTTCGACATAGCCATCATCGCGATTGCGTTTCGATACCACGGCCCAGACGGCGTTGGCGTGATTGTCTGCCCCCATGACTGCGCCAGAGGCGGTGGCCGCCTTGATGCCATCGCCGGTGTTTTCATATGGCAGGATTGAAACGTGATGCTCGGCAAAGGGAATATATTCCTTGCGCATCTGTTCGTTGGCGGAAAAGCCACCTGCGGCCAGGATGACGCCTTTGGATGCAAGCACTTGCGTTTCCTCACCGCCGATCATGGCCACAACGCCAGTTACCGTGCCGCCTTCCACCAGCAACCGCTCTACCGGAGCATCGGCATACAGATCGACCCCGGCATCCAGTACCGACCGGTACAGCCTGCCCATAAGGGCGGTGCCCATGGTGAGACGCGAGCCGCGCCCCAGCTTCTTCTTGTCGCGCGCAAACCGAATAGCGATCTTGGCCATGTGCCATAACGCGCCGGGGCGAGGCAGTCTGGCGATGTAGGGCAGGTCGAAAAGGTCGATCATCATTCCGCCCGGGGCGTTGAATTCCTGGCGCGGCCTGGACAGGCTGTCAAAATGCGGGCCAAGTTGCTTGCCGTCATATTCGGCGGGCGCGAGCAATCGCCCTTCGTGCATTGCTCCCTCAACGTCCGGATACCAGTCGCTGGAAGGTGGAGAGAGCAGGAAATTGACCGAACTGTTGGCCTCCAGCCACTCGACCATTTCCGGCCCTGTTTCGATATAGGCTTCGATCAGCTCACGCTCTGCCCGGTTGCCCACCACCGACAGGCAGTAGTCGAGCGCCTTCTGCTTACTGTCATCTACGCCTGCCGCAACCGCCTGCGGACTTTCGGGAATCCACACGCCGCCACCGGAGATCGCAGTCGTCCCGCCAAAGTGCGGCGCCTTTTCCAGAACGGCCACCTTGCGGCCCGCCTTGGCGGCGACCAGCGCTGCTGTCAGGCCTGCACCGCCAGACCCCATAACCACTACTTCGTACTGCATCGCCATTCCCCTCAAGCACACATGAGCGAACGCATAACCTGGTCATCGATCCCCAGTTGCCCGGCGCAATCCAGACCATCCCAATATTCCCGCCACCATACGATCTTGCCCGCATCATCCAGGTCGAACACGCCGACAACACTGGTGGTCGTTTCCCGTCCGTCTTTCAGCTGGCGACAGGTATCGACCCGTTCCGTGAACACGGTGGAGCCGGAAACGGCGAGGCTCAGAATGGCGCAGGCACATTCGTCGTAAAGTTCGTACTGGCGTTCCAGCTCTTCGCAGATGGCATCCGCACCCTGCCTGACTGGCGCGATCGGAACGACCGGCTGATACCGGGCACCGTCTGCCAGCAAGGCCCGCACCGCCGCGACATCAAGCTTGCGGGTATGGAAGAGCGAGAGGAATTGGCGCACTGCGATTTCAGGGTTCATGCTGCATCCCCTTGCGATCCGAAGAAAGCGGCGACTTTACTTGTGTCAAAATACTCGCGCCCGTGCACGATCTGGCCGTCCCTGATCACGAACAGGTCATGGTATTCATTGGCATAGACCCGCTCGCCGAAATGCATCTCGGAGCGGACCTCTGCGGCAACGGCATCACCTTCAGCTATTATGCCGATGATCTCGACCTTGCGCGGGGAAGCGGTCAGCAACATGCCTTTGACCGCATCTGTATAGGATTCCCGCGACAATTCGCCGGTCCCGATGATCCACCAGCTACATTCGGGTGCCTGCAAGGCCTCGATCGTATCGATGTCACCAGCCTCTACCGCGCCCAGGAAACGGCGGGCAATTTCCTTGTTTTGTTCTTCCTGCGTCATGCCGGTTTTTCTCTCCGTTTTCGCATCATCACGCGGTGCCTCGCCGCCCGCGCCTTTCCTTGGACAGGTTGCTGCATGGGCGGCTCTGCAATGCAGGGTGACGAGAGAGGAATTTGGATGGCTGGCGCCTCTATCAGCAAGGAGCAAGGCAACTACCGTTGGTATGTGCTTGCCATTTTGACAATTGCCCAGACTTGTCACGGGATCGACAGGGCCATCATCGGCCTGGTGCTGAAGCCCTTGGGCAACGAATTCAGCCTGTCTGGCGAACAGCTCGGTATCCTTGCAGGCCTGGCATACGGTATTCCCTTTGCCATCGCAGCCCTGCCCTTCGGTTACGCCGTGGACCGATTCAACCGCAAGAACCTCATGACCTTTGCGCTTAGCGCTTGGAGCGGAGCCACCGCGCTGTGCGGCGCTGCCACGGGTTTCTGGACCATGCTGTTGGGCCGCGCCGCAGTTGGCGTGGCGGAAGCCGGCGGATCTCCCACAGGCATGTCGCTGCTGTCCGACTATTTCGGCACGGACAAGCGCGCCACCGCCATCGGCATCTGGTATCTCAGCACCGGCATCGGCACGGCGCTGGCATTCTTTCTGGGCGGCTGGATCGTGGAGATTTACGGCTGGCGATGGGCCTTCGTCGCGGCCGGAATTCCCGGCCTGATGCTGGCCCCCCTGCTGTTCCTGACGATCCGCGAACCTAAACGCGGGCAGCAGGACGCGCCGTCCGAAGAAGCATCCGGTCCCTTCCGCCAGCGCGCGGGGGAATTGCTCGGCAGGCCCGGCATCTTCTTCTGCATTGCTGCCATCACCTGCATCGCCACCGGCATCTATGGGATGAGCACATGGCTCGCCACGTTCCTGATCGACAGCCATGACCTGGCAATCTCCAGTGCCGGCATGGTCGTGGCCATCGCCTATGGCATCCTGGGATCTCTCGGCAATCTGGTGGCTGGATGGGGCACGGACCGGATCAATGCCGCTCGTGGCGGCTTCGATCCGGGCCTGACCGCTTTGCTGGGTGCGATCATCCCGTTCCTGACCGCCATCACCGGGCTCGCCGCCGTGGGCGCAAGCGATACCACGCTGGCGATCGTGCTGGTCTTTGCCGCTGGTATCTTCAGCTCATCCTATAATGGCCCGATCTACGCTGTGATCGTGACCATCGCAGGGCCGCAACTGCGCGGCCTGGCAGTATCCTTCGTGCAGCTTAGCGCGAACCTGATCGGCGTGGGCCTTGGCGCATGGTTGATCGGCAGGGTCGCCGATGAAGTGGGCGGCCGCGATGGCGTTGCCTGGGGCATCGCAGCGGCAATGATGTTCTGTGTTGTCGGCGGCATCCTGCTGCTGCTGGCCAGCCTTCAAATCAAGAAATCACAAGTCGCCAGGAGTTGACCATGGATCCGCAAGCCCCCGCTCAATACAAGGCCGCAGTCGTTGATCCGAACTGCGTGCCCCGGCCCTACCCCGCCCGCACGGAAAAACTTCCGACCAGTCTGGAACAGGTGGATGCCGCATGGCTGGGCCGGATGATGAGCTACAAGTATCCGGGCGTTGCCGCAAACTCCATGGAGACGGTTGAACTGCTCAACAGCCACACCACCAAATGGCGCGTTAAGGTTGAATGGAACGAGGCCGGCAAGGCGGCGGGCCTGCCCGACCATGTGTGCATGAAAGCGAACTGGTCCGGCTCTTTCGACAATGTCGATATTCATGCCCTGGAAGCCCGCTTCTACCATTTCATGGTGCAGGAAATGAAGGTTCCGACGGCGACGTGCTACTACGCCGACTGGGACGACGATGGCAGCGCGCACGGCTTCGTAGTGCTGGAAGACCTGGTCCAGCGCGGCGGGAAATTCGGCCACAGCACCGATGCCAACGGCGTCGACATGATCATGGCCAATCTGGAAGGGCTGGCGAAGCTTCATGGCAGCCTGTGGGGCAGAGACAAGATCAGCCCCGCCAATGCGCCCTGGCTACAGACCCAGATGGACACCCCGGTTGACAGCGACCAGGTGCGGATCATGTGGCAATGGATCGAAGCCAACCTGAAGGATCCGGCCTTCTGCGAAGTCGCGCCGCAGCACTACCTGGATGATCCGCGCAAGGTGGAACGCGCGTTCGACCGGCTGGGCGAGATCGAGCGCGCCTATGACGCACCGCACTGCATCGTGCTGGGTGATTGCCACCAGGGTAACACATACATCCTTCCCGAAGGCGAGCGGCTGTGGCTGGACTGGCAACTGGTGCGGCGCGGACGGCCTTGGCGTGACCTGACCTATTTCGTGATCGGCGCGCTGAGCATCGAGGAACGGCGCAAGCACCATAAGGACATGGTGAAGCAATACCGCGAATACCTTATCGCCACCGGGGCGCAGGGCGTGCCCGATTTTGACGAGGCTTGGGAGCAGAGCCGGCTGTTCGTGATGTACGGCTTGCAGGCCTGGGTCGCCAATCTCGATGCATGGGGCCAGAACGGCGTGCCCATGAACGAGCGCTTTTTCACCGCCGCCGAAGACTACGGCACGTGGCAACTTTTGGGAGAATGACGATGGGTCTGGTCGAAGGTAAAATTGCAATCGTTACCGGTGGCGGCGCCAACATCGGGGAAGCCTGCGCAAAAATGCTGGCAGATCACGGTGCCGTAGTCGCCATCGCGGACATCAACGAGGAAGGGGCGCAGCGCGTTGCCGGAGAGATCGGCGAAGCGGGTGGCAAGGCAATTGGCCTGAAGGTGGACCTTGGTGACGAAGCCAGCGTTTCCGCGATGGTCGCCGCCGTGGCCGAAAAATTTGGCCGCATCGACATCCTCCACAACAACGCCGCCAATACCGGCGCCGCGCAGATGACCCGCGACGGCTCGCTGGCGGAAATGGAACCGGAGGTTTGGGACGCCGCCTTCGACATCAACGTGCGCGGGACCATGTTCGTGACCAAGCATGTGGTGCCGTACATGATCGCTGCCGGTGGCGGCTCGATCATCAACACCAGTTCTGGCGTGTCCCTACTGGGAGACGTTCTCAACCCCGCCTACAGCGCATCAAAGGCCGCGGTAAACGCGCTTACGCGTAACACCGCCACGCAATTTGGCCGCGCCAACATCCGCTGCAACGCAATCCTGCCCGGCCTTGTCCTCAGCCCGGTTGCCCGCGCCCAGATGACAGAGGAACAGCTTGGCATGATCCAGCGGCACGTTCTGCTGCCGCGCGAAAGCGTTGCAAACGACATTGCCGGCGCGGTGCTGTGGCTGGCATCGGAACTGGCCAGCTTTGTCACCGGTCAGATCATCTCTGCCGATGGCGGCATCGTCCATCACCAGCCGCATTACGCGGACATGCTGGATATGTTCGCCGCCATGCAGTCGCAGCAATAAAGCCCGCCGGTGCGCTCCGGGCTATCATCTGGAGCCACCCGATCAGATGGCAGGCACGATTTCCTCGGCCACCCAGTGCTGGCGGTCGATCCAGGCCTGTTCGCCGGTCAGTCCCGGCGGCAGGGGCACGATGGTTTCGGTGATGCCCAGTTCCTTTAGCCAGCCGATCTGATCGATGATCTTCTGCTTGTCGGCGGTACCCGGCGCACGCGGATCATCGAGAATCTCGTGGTGTGCACCTACGTTGAGCATTTCCAACGCGAAGAACACATCGATGTGCCGGCCATCGTATTCCGTCTGCGACTTGATGTAGTCGATGCAGTCCGGAAAGGTTTCCGGCGGAGTGCGGAAGGGCGACCAGCCATTCCCGAACTTGGCCACGCGGCGCTGTACCGCCGGGGCATCCCCGCCAAACCAGATCGGCATATGCGGCTTCTGGATCGGCTTGGGGGCAAAACCGCAATTCTTGAACTTCACGAACTCGCCGTCGAATTCGGGATCGTCCTTGGTCCACAGCTCGATCATGGCGGCGATGTATTCGTCGGCCATCGCGCCGCGTTTTGAAAACGGCACGCCCAACATGTCGAATTCTTCCTTCAGCCAGCCGACCCCGAAAATCGGTTCCGCCCGGCCCCCGGTCAGCCAGTCGAGCGTGGACCACGCCTTTGCCTGCACGATGGGATTTTGCAACGGCAGGATGGAAATGGAAGAGGAAAGCCGCAGACTGGTCGTCTGCCCGCCGAAGAAGCCCAGCGCCACCGCCGTGTGGAAATACCAGTCGCCGGAAAGCTCGATATGCTCCTTGGGGATGATGAAGTGCTCGCCCAGCATGCACTTGTAGAAGCCCAATTTGTCGGCAACGGCCATCAACTTGCCCACGTCGGCGCCGGACAGGGGATCCTCCCACGGCTGAACCATGGCGGCGACCTTCATGGTCTTGGGAATACCAATACTCAGCTTCATCGCCCACTCTCCTGCGCTTCTAGAGCCGTTCATCTACCATGGCGGCAAGCCGGGTCGACCTGCCGGAAGGCAGGACATTCAGATCCGCACACCGTACTGGCGCAGGAAGGTCAGATCGTCAGGCGTATCGAGATCGGCGGACAGGCCGACCCGTTGCAGCACCGGCATCTTTTCATCTGCCGCGCCGTGCAGCGCGCGACTGCCTGGCCCGAACCGGAAGGCAAACGACCTGCCATCGGCCAGCGCAATGGCATTGGTGCCTTCGCCCGCCCGATCCGTCGCCATGGCAATGCCGTGGTCGGTTGCCGCTTCAAGCAGGGCCTCAACATCAGCCTCTGCCAGCAGCGGAAGGTCGGCATGGATCACCAGCAGGGGAGCCGGTCCGAAGTCATCGCGAAAAGCGGATATCTCCGGGTTCAGACCACGCCCCGCATCCAGCGCGAACGTGGCCGCAGGATGGTCAAAAGCCTTGTTTGAAAGCACCACAATCTGTTCGATTTCGGTGCACCGCGACAGCACATCGATCACATGATGCGCCATATCCCGCGCCAGCCGCTCGCGCGTGGCAGCATCCAGCACAGCCTCCAGCCGGGACTTGCCTCCGGTTCCGGTGCGAAACGGAATAAGCGCGGTCCAACCCATCAGCGGCGACACTGGCGCGCCAGATCCATCGCTGCAAGCGCAACCCGGCGTCGATCTTCCGCCTGTTTCATCAGCGTGTCGGTAACGCCGATTGCGAGATTTCCGGGCGCAGAGTCACCTTCGTGAATCACCATGCCATCCAGTAGATCGCCGTAGTGATCGGCGATAGACTGGTTGGTGACCTGAAGGCCCAGCTCGCCCATCAGCTTCGCTGTCGGCCCTTTCACCGCCTTGCCGCCAACCAGCGGCGACACGGCGATCAACGGCGCGCGCCTATCTTTCAGTGCGCGATAAAGGCCGGCCACGGCCAGCAAGGGATCGATGCTGAGCCAGGGGTTCGATGGCGCGAGAAGGATCATGTCCGCAGCGGCCAGAGCTTCCACTACGCCGGGTGCGGGTTTTGCCTGTGCCGCGCCTTCAAACCGTATGGCGCTGACACGCGGTTCGCAGCGCTGCTGCACGAAATAGCGCTGAAAGGGAAGAAGTCCTGCGTCGGTATCCAGCCAGGTTGCCACCGGATCATCGCTCATCGGCAGAATGGCAAGGCCAATGCCCCAATGGCGGGCGAAACCCTTCGCGATTGCAGAGAGCGGCTGGCCGCCCTCTTTCGCCATGCGGCGCAGCACATGCAGCGCCAGGTCACCATCGCCAAGGTTGAACCATTCCTCGCCGCCTAAGCTCTTGATCGCCGTCATGAAAGACCATGTCTCGCCCTCGCGCCCCCAGCCAAGGGTGGTGTTGGCAAGACCTGCGAGGGTATACAGCAAGGTGTCGATATCGGGCGAAATCGGGAGTCCGAGATGTTCGAAATCGTCGCCCGTGTTGACGACGGCGGTCAACTGCGGGCCAGGCACGACTTGCTGCAGGCCTTCGACCAGCTTCGCCCCGCCAACGCCGCCTGTCAGCACAACAACACGCTCGTTCACCGGAACAGATCCTCGCCTTCGGGGCGCAGCAGATCGCCGCTGGTCTGACCGCTTTGCTGCCAGGCAAGGCCGCGTACCACGCAGGCAGGCAGGCCTTCCGCCCCCTCGCCCATCGCCAGGCCAGCAGCGCCCGCAACCGCATCGGCAAAGGCGATCTGCGTGACCTGCATGATCCGCTCGTCACGGTCTGGCTGGCCGCGCTGATCGATAACCGCTGGCGGCCCTGCCACGCCAATCGCCACATTCGTGGTGCCGACACGCCATGGCCGACCAAAACTGTCGGAGATGACTACGCCAGGCCTGATGCCAGTCCGCGCATGGCATGCCTCGG
Source organism: Erythrobacteraceae bacterium CCH12-C2 (assembly GCA_001556995.1). Taxonomy (GTDB): domain Bacteria; phylum Pseudomonadota; class Alphaproteobacteria; order Sphingomonadales; family Sphingomonadaceae; genus Erythrobacter. Next base: position 45,285 of record LSKF01000001.1, on the reverse strand, counting down.
CAATGCGCGCGGCGCTTTTGTCCGGGTTTTCGGGCAGCAACAAAACATTTTCCTGCGACTTGGAGCCCAGGTTGGACGCATCGATCCCGGCGTTTGCCATCACGTGGCCCAGCCGGTGCCGGGTAATCAGAACGTTGGGCACGGCGCGCACCACGTTGCTGGATTCGCGCAGCACCAGTTCCACAAACGCGGGTTCCTTGCGGGTAAGCTCAGCCAGTTTCCGCGCCTCGTCGCTCACCTCGATAGAGGCAAGCGCGACGCTGCGTCCCTCCGCCTTGGAGACGATCTTTTGCGTGACCACCAGAATATCGCCCGCCGCAATGTCGGGTTCGCCTGCCGCAAGCCGTTCGGCCAGCAGCACAGGCAGGTCATCGCCTGCGAGGATTTCCGGCAAACCGCCTATGGGTTGGACGCAGAACATCGTCAGTCGAGCGGTGTCATTTTGCCCGTAATCCGAATGCCGGCACCGTCTATCTTGTAGTTCTTGTTGATGAAGATCAGGAGCGAAGTCATCGCCTCAGCCGCTGCTGCATTGACCAGCGGGCCTGCGTGGATGCCGCGCAGGCCCACGGCATCGGCCAGCGCGACCACTTCTGCACGGGCCGACTTCTCGTCACCGAACACCAGGATATCGCAATCCACCTCGCCTTCTTCAGCCAGTCGATGCGCGGCAACATTGTGGAACGCCGCCACCAGCCGCACGTCCTCGCCCAGCAGCTTGCTGGCACAGGCCGCCGCCGAACCTTCTTCGGGCAGTTGCACGCGCATCACCTTGGGCGGAACTAGGGGAACTGTGGTGTCGACCACGATCTTACCCGCCACGTGCGGCTTGATTTCGGCCAGCGTCGCCGCCTGCGCGGAAAATGGCACTGTGACGAGCACGATCGCTCCTTCCCTTGCCGCATCGGCATTGGCCATGCCGACAATTCCATGACCCAGTTCTGCTGCCCTTGCACTTGCCGATTCCGCAGCGCGCGATCCAATGATGACTGTATGGCCTGCTTTGGCGAGCCGCCATGCAAGCGCGCTGCCGAGTTGGCCCGTTCCGCCGATCACGGCGATTGTCTGGCTCATATCTGTTTCCTAACTTATTAAAAAGTGGCGAGAACCTGGTCTGCACGCATGGTGTAAGAGGTAGTGCGTTCACACAGACGGCGGCCGATACCCTGCGCCAGCGCGCGCATCTGCGGCACATCAAATTCCTGCCCGTTGACCCCGCCAGCTGCGCGGGTGATCGATTCATCCATCAGCGTGCCGCCAAGGTCGTTGGCACCGGCCTGCAGGATCCGCGAAGCGCCATCAGGCCCCAGCTTCACCCAGCTCACCTGGATGTTTGGGATGGTACCATCCAGCGCAATACGGGCGATCGCATGCATCAGCACGGTCTCACGCCAGGTCGGGCCGGAACGGGTTTGGCCTCGCCGCCAATTGGGGGCTTCCATGTGAACGAAGGGCAGCGGCACGAACTCGGTAAAGCCCCCGGTTTCCAGTTGCAGCGCGCGCAGGCGCTGCAGGTGTGTGGCCCAGTGCGAATAATCTTCCACGTGTCCGAACATGATCGTGGCCGTGGTCTTCAATCCCACCGTATGCGCCGCGCGCATAATGGAAAGCCATTGCTGTGTGGAAACTTTGTCCGGGCAGATCAGCGCGCGCACATCATCCGATAGGATTTCGGCCGCGGTGCCGGGCAAGGTGGCCAGACCGCATTCCTTCAGCGAAGTCAGGTATTCTTCATAGCCAAGCCCAAGCGTAGTGGCCCCGTGATGGACTTCCAACGGCGAAAACGCATGGACGTGCATGTCCGGCACGGCATCCTTCACCGCTTGCACGATACCGCGATAGGTATTCCCATTATAGCTGGGATGGATGCCGCCCTGCAAGCAGACTTCGCTGGCCCCGCGCTCGTGCGCCTCGATCGTACGGCGGGCGATTTCAGCATGGTCGATATCATAGGCCGGCCCGCGCTCGCTCTTGGTGCTGCCCTTGGAAAACGCGCAGAAGCCGCAGCGATACAGGCAGATGTTAGTGTAGTTGATGTTGCGGTTGATCACGTGGGTGATGGCATCGCCCACCCGGTCGCTGCGCAGTTCGTCGGCAAACCGGCAGATCCGCTCGAAATCGCGGCCTTCGGCAGTGAACAGCCGCGCAATCTGCCTGCTGTTCAGTTCCTCGCCATGCTCCACGCGGCCCAGGGCAATGCGGATTTCCATGTCGCTGGCCATGCTCACCAGCAATGGCGCCTCGGGCAGCGGCTCTCCCGTGCCAGGGTGCCAATCACTGTCACGTGGCAAGCCCCGTGCATCGGTTGCCTGGCGGATGCGTCGCTGCAGGGCTTTGTCCACCCAGACCCCCGGATCGCGCGCGAACAGCGGGCCAATGGCCAGTCGCTGGCGCAAGAGGCGACCGGCGTTCTCGGTTTGCGTTTCCAGTTGTTCAAGATGTGGCCAGGGTGCCTCGGGATTGACATGATCCGGCGTGACCGGAGAAACGCCGCCCCAGTCGTTGACACCTGCACGGATAAGCTTGCCAAGTTCTCCCGGCTGCAAATTTGGCGGAGCCTGCACCACCATCTCGGCTGGCAGGATCAACCGTGCGGCGGTGATCGTCCACAGGTGTTCATCGAGGCCAAGATCGGGCGCATTGGCCATCAGCGTATCCACTTTGGCGCGGAAATTCTGGATGATCACTTCCTGGATATGGCCATAGCGCGCGTGCAAGTCGCGAATGGCCAGCAGGGCTTCTACCCGCTCCAGCCGGGTTTCCCCGATACCGATCAGCAGCCCCGTGGTGAATGGAACTTTCGCTTCGCCCGCATCGCGAATGGCGCGCAGGCGGACCTTGGGATTCTTATCTGGCGATCCGTAGTGCGGCATGCCCTTGGCACAAAGCCGGTCCGACGTGCTCTCCAGCATCAATCCCATGGATGCCGAAACCGGGCGTAGTCGCTCATAATCGGACGGTTGCATGATGCCCGGATTCAGGTGCGGCAGCAGGCTGGTCTCTCCCAGCACCAGCGCCGATACATGCGCCAGGTAATCCAGCGTGCTGATGAAACCGCGTTCTTCCAGCCATTGCCGGGCTGCGGAATATCGCGCCTCCGGCTGATCGCCCAGGGTGAACAATGCCTCCCTGCAACCGCGCTTCTCGCCCGCGCGGGCAATCTCCAGCACTTCTTCCGGCTCCAAAAATGGCGCTGTCAGTTGTGAAGGACGATGGGCGAAGGTGCAGTAATGGCAAACATCGCGGCACAATTTCGTGAGCGGTATGAAGACCTTGCGCGAATAAGTGACCAGCGTGCCATGCGCCGCCAGCGTCTTGGCCTCGGCTTCGGAGGAAAGCTCGTCCAGCGAAAAGCACTCCAGCCTGCCCAGCCAGTCGCGTGCTTCGGTTTTGTTCCACCATTCGGCCATATCGCGTTACATTCTCTTTCGTGCAGCGGCGAGGCCGCGGATTGTGGTTAGCGGGTCGGCATGCCCTGGCAAGGCGGCGATCACGGTCGAGACACCGATTGCCTCCAGCCGTTTGAGCACATCGGCCACGTGCTCTTCGGGGCCGGCAATCGTATCGAAATTCTGCAGGAATTCGGTCAGTCCCATCTCATCCATCAGGCGGACGTTCTTGCCTCCAACCACAACATGTTCGGAAGGATCATACCGCGTCTGGAAGGCCTCGACGAGTGGCCGCACGTTCTCTGGCAACATGGCAAGCGCCTGCGGCGTACGCAAGGCCAGGGCGTTGACCGCGATGAAGGCCTTGAGATCTTCTATGGCCTGCTCGCGCCGGGGTCGGACCGAGATAAAGCTGGTAACCCAGATATCCAGCGCATCGGGATCGCGTCCCGCCTTGGTTGCCGCATCGCGCAGCATGGCGATCCGGGCTTCGACTGCGTCAAGGTGCTGATCGCCTGCAAACAGTATCGCCCCGTCGGCCACCTGCGCGGCCAGTGCCAGCGCCTTGGGACCGAAGGCCGAATAATAGATCGGCACGTTACGGGCAAAGCGCAGCGATTTGACCGTTCGGCCTTCCCACTCGAATTCTTCGCCTGCAAACAATTGGCGCAAGGCAGCAATTTCGGCGCGCACTTCGGCCTGTGTGGCCGGCGGGCGACCGATCGCCAGCACGGTGCTGCCACCCGTGGCAAAGCCCAGGACAGCGCGGCCGCCAGTCAATTCATCAAGTGTGGCAAAGGCATTTGCGGCAATCAGCGGGTGCCGCATGAACGGCGATGTCACCAGCGAACCGATCTGTGCGCCCGGTGCTTCCAGCGCGGCAATCGTCATCGAAGTGACCATTTCATGCCAACCCGATGGCGAATCCCCCACTGTGACAAGTTCATAACCCAGTTCTGCAGCCAGCCTGACTTCGCTGCGAAACAGATCGAGCGAGGTGCCCCACATCGAACAGACACCAAGTTTCATTGAACTCTCTCCCTCTGGAGAACCGGATCGCCCATGGGCGTCTGGCGCAGGTCCGCCGATTCGTTCAGCCCATGCTCGCGCACATATTCCTGCCACACCGACATCATGTTATCGAAAAGCGCAGCATCGTGTTCTTGCCCGTCGTGAAGTTCGCCTGCGTCAGCCGCCGTGTCATAAAGGTGCCATTGTCTGTCACCAGGCGGACCGACCAGACGAACGGCTTTCCACTGGCCGAACCGCACCAGCCCCTGGCGGTTGAACCCGAATGCTACTGGTTCGTAATCCGGCAACACGGCAGCATCGAACAAGGATGGCACGAAGCTGTTGCCTGTAATCGCGGCAACGCTTCGCCCACCAACGTCATCGGTGGCGGGAACACTGGCCAGGGCCAGCAGAGTCGGCGCGACATCAGGAAATTGTGTCACGGCGTGACTGGTGGCACCTGCCGAAACGCCGGGTGCGACAAGGATACCTGGTACCCGCGTGCCCCCTTCGGTAACAAAGCCCTTGAACAGGCGTGATGGTGCGGCAATTGCGCTGGCCCAGCGCGGATCCTGCAGAACAAAACTGGCCGCGCTTCCCATGGACGAAAGCGAATTGTCGGCGCTGCCGTAAGTCTCGCTAAAGCCGGAAACTACGGCATACTGGCGCGGATCTTCACTGGCAGGATCATTGTCGGAAATGAACAGGATAATCGTTCTGTCCAGTTTCCCCGTCCTTTCCAGGGCATCCAGTAGACGGCCGATGTTGTGATCCATTCGGTCCACCATGGCCGCGTAGATCGCCATGCGCCGGGCTTCCAAGGCCCGCTGCTGGGGCGAGAGGGCATCCCACTGGCTTTGCAACTGCACGAAAAGGGCAGCTGTATCGGGTGAACGGGACTGCAGAATCCCTGCCTTATGCATGCCTTCTACGCGCCTTCGGGCAAGTGCGCCCCACCGGTCTGCATAGGTATCAGCATAGCGGGCGATATCCTGCGGCAAAGCCTGCAAGGGCGAATGCGGCGCAGTGAACGAGAGGTAGGCGAAGAACGGAGCCACGTCGTTGCCCGCTTCAAGCTGGTCGATCAGCATTGATGTGAATACATCGGACGAATAGAAATTCTGCGCCGGTGTCCATGGTGTATCATTCAGCAAATAGGTTGCGCCGCGCAGGCCATCGCCATCCCGGCTGAAACCGCCCCAGCCAAAATGGTTCGACGCGCCCTGCAACAAGGCGAAACTGCTGGAGAAGCCGCGCTGCGCTGGGCGCTGCCCTTGCTCCATTCCCAGGTCCCATTTCCCCGCCATGGCAGTGCGGTAGCCATTCTCGGCAAAGCGCTCCGCAAGGGAGGCCACGCGGCTCGATAACACCCCTTCAAAACCCTTCCGGCCGCGATCGTGCGGTGCAATGGCCTCCGCTATCGGGCCAAGGCCGACAACGTGGCTGTCGGTTCCTGAAAACAGCATGGCCCGGCTTGGCGAACACGAGGGGGCACTGTGCAACTGTGTTAGCCGAATGCCGCGCTGCGCCAAACGCGAGAGGTTTGGCGTGGCAATTTCCCCGCCGTATGGCGCGATATCCGAAAAACCAAGATCATCTGCAACGATGACCAGCACGTCCGGGCGCTGGGCAATCGGCGTTCCTTCAGGAGATGGCCTGGTATCACTGACGCAGCCCGTCAGGCCAAGCGCAGCCATGCAGGCCAAAAGGAGACGCAACAGGGTCATGAAACCGGCTGCATCATGCCACGATCAGACATTCGTTCGATCGCCGCCCTTCAGATCCAGGATCTGGCGCGCTTCATCAGGCGTCGCGACGGAAAGGCCCATGCTTTCCACGATAGACCTTGCCGTTGCCACCTGTTCGGCATTTGTCTCGGCCAGCCTGCCCGGCCCTGCCCACAGCGAATCTTCCAGTCCGACCCGCACATTGCCACCCATTGCCGCAGCCATGGCGACGATGCTCATCTGCCGCGCCCCTGCGCCCAGTACGGACCATTCGTACTGGTCGCCGAACAGCCGGTCTGCCGTACGCTTCATGTGCGAAACGTCATCGGGATGGCTGCCAATGCCGCCAAGGATACCAAAGCAGGTCTGGACGAACAGCGGTGCCTTCACCAAACCGCGATCAAGGAAATGGGCCAGGTTGTAGAGGTGGCTGGTATCGTAGCACTCGAATTCGAAACGGGTGCCAAGCGGAGTCAGCAGCTCCAGCAGCCCCTCGATATCCTTGTAAGTGTTCTTGAACACGAGATCGCGCGAGGCCTCGAGCGTGGCCGGCTCCCACTCATGCTTCCAGTCCTTGTAGCGATTTAGCATGGGGAACAGGCCAAAGCCCATCGAGCCCATGTTCAGGCTGGCGACTTCCGGGGCAAAGCGCGTGACAGGCCGTAGCCGTTCTTCCAGCGCCATCGACGGGTGGCCGCCGGTGGTGATGTTGAGCACGGCATCGCTGCGCTGCTTGATGACCTTCAGAAACGGCTCGTATAGATCGGGGTTCTGATCGGGGCGACCGTCCTGCGGATTGCGGGCATGCAGGTGAATGATCGCAGCTCCTGCTTCTGCTGCGCCAATGGCAGCTTCGGCAATTTCATCGGCAGTCACCGGCAGGTGCGGTGACATGCTTGGCGTATGTATCGCGCCGGTCACTGCGCAACTGATGATTACCTTGCCTTTGGCCACAATGCTCTCCCGCCAGAAATATCAATTCTCCTATGAGTAGGAGCGGCGGAAGAGGGCGCAATCTAACCTTCGATAGGGTCTCAGGACAAAATCCCCAGCTGGCGCGCGCGCAACACGGCCTGCGGGCGACGGCGCACGCCAAGCTTGTCGTAGATTTGCTGCATGTACCATTTCACGGTGCCTTCGGTCAGGCCCAGGCGGTCACCGATTTCGCGGTTGCGCAAACCGCCGCTGACTTGTGTGAGGATTTCGATTTCGCGCAGGGAAAGGCCTCCACTCGGACCGAATTCCTCGCCTTCTTCATCCTCGATCTGGGCATTGCCCGTGAGCGAACGCACAAGCCGGTCTGCAAACTTGTCGACCGGATTGTCCAGGATCGGACCACTGCTATATGCTTCGATAATGAGCGAGCCGATTGCTTCGCCCTCATCGAGAAACGGGCGCACCCAGCCGCCGGGTTCGGCCAGTTCGACAGCCGAACGGACAGATCGACGCGCTTCAGAACGGTTGCCCGCCAGCACCGCGATTTCCGCCAGCAACAGCTCGAACGAAAGGGCCGAGCGCACGGCCCCGCGCCGCCGGACGAATTCAAGCCAGCGCCTGGCAACCTTGCGCGAACGCACCAGGCGGAACCGGTGCATCTCGATCCGCAGCCAGGCGATTGCCAGCCATTCGTTGAGACGAGAGGGGTTAAGCGTCGGAACAGGCTCCCCTTCGGTCACGAGGTCGCAGGAGTAGAAGAGTTGCTCCGCCTGTTCCAACTGGCCGCTCTTGATAAGGGTGCGCACCTGTTCAGAGACGACCATCGCCCTGAGCCGGTCCAAGCCACATTCGATGGCGACTAGGTGGGCCTCCTCCAGAACCGACAGAGCAGATGCAAGATCGCCCTCCGCGGCGGAAAGTCGCGCACGCACCAGATATCCCGACGCCACCTGGTCCACAAAGCCCCATTGCCGGATGGATGGCATGTACTGATCGACGAGGCTGCCGGCCTCCTCCAGTTCCCCGCACTCGTAGAGGATTTCCGCCATGGGCAAGGCCGGCAAGGCGCCCAGCCCCGGCACTTCCTCTTCGCGTTGACGGGCAATTTCTTGTGCTTCGCGCAGAAACTGCTTGGCGGTTTCGGTCTTCCCTTGCGCCACCAGAGTGGGCGCGACAGAAGATTTCAGGGCGATGGAGGCGAACGTCGAGCCGGGCCGAGCCAGCGCCTTGCGCAGTTCGCCTTCCAGTCGCAGCATGTCATGGAAATGATAGAGCTCCCGCCGCGCAGACAAGAGCTGTGCCAGCAGCGTGCAGCTGAGATAGGGATGATCGTCACCAAGGTCTGCCAGCAAGGGCCCGCAACCCTCTTCCACAGCCACCATGTTGTCGCGCGCAGCTTCCAGCATCAGCATTCTGTGGCGGACGTGGAAATTCAGCTGCCGCGCGGAGTAGGCATCGAGTTCACCCGACTCGACCTTGGCCTCGATCGCCTGTTCTGCGGCCTCGATCATCCGCTCTGCCGACCTGAAAGCCAGCCGCCTGCTACGCCGCCACGACATTGCAAGCAGCATTGCCGGCTTGTCCTCGATAACTTGCCAGGGCAACTGGCTTGCCAATTCGTCCAGCCGTTGTAGCAAACCGGCATAGATCATCTGTTCAGCCAGGTTCTCGATCTGCCTGGCGAGAAATTCCTGATCTCCGCTTTGCTCTGCATGTTCCAGCGCGAGGTGATAATTGCGAGTTACCGCATAGAAGCGGCTGGCGCGGCGATGCAATTCCGCTGCCCGTTGCGGCGCAAGTTTGGTCAGCCGCCCACGCACCATTTCCCGAAACAGCTTGTAATGGCGATATTCGCCGAGTTCGCGGTCCAGCTCGATCAGGAACAGACCGCGCTCGAACGCCTCGTCGAGGTAGTGGCGCGCTTCGTTCTGGCCGATCACCGCTGCACAAGCAGAAGGCGTGAGTTCCTTCAGGATGGACGTATCAATGATGAAGTCGCGCAGCTCCTTGGGCAGGCCCTCCACCACTTCCTCGTGGAAATAGCTGGCGTATTCATAACGCAGTCGGCTCTCCGCCCTTTCCGGCTTCTCCTCCCGCAGGCTATCCTTGTGCCAGGTTTGCGAGGCGAGGATAAGGCCAGTTGCCCAGCCCTGCGTGTCCGAAATCATGCGCTGTAACTGCGATGCTGTTGGCTTCGAGCCAATCTCCTGCCGTAATAGCGCGCTTGCCTCTTCGGCATTGAAGGACAGGTCTTGCATGCCGATTTCCAGCAGGTATCCCAGCGACCTCAGCCGGGCGAGATGCACTTTGTTTTCACCGCGCGAAGCAATCACCGTGGTCAGCCCATCGCGCGAGCTGAAGATAAGCTGCTCTACAAATTCGTGCACTTCCTTGGGCAGCAACTGGCCATCGTCGATGAACAGGATCGGCGCTGAACCGGATCGCTTGCCCAGCTCCACAAACCACGATCGCGGATCAGTTGATGCAACCCCCAGTCCCGCCACGGTGCAGGCCTGCGACAAGGCTTCAAGGAAGGTCTCAAGGCTGTCGATTCCGGCCCGCGCCGCAATCCAAAGCACCGAACGGCCGCTTTCGGAAAGCACATCGGCCCAGCGCAGCATAGCCGTGGTTTTTCCGAAACCAGCGGGCGCAATGACCGTTACCGCGCGATAATCGCCGATCTTGCCCGCCAGGGTCTCGATCCTGTCACGCTTCACATATGCGCGCGCTGAACGCGGCGGCACGATGGTCGTCTGGACCACGCCCATTCTTGCAAACCTCTTCCCACATCCCGGTTGGTCTGTTCCGCCAACTTCGGGAACCCTTATCCTCCACCGAAACACGTCTTGCAAGGGTCAATTCCTATCCGCAGATAGGTTTTGACAGGCGGCTTTCCCTACACCTTGCAATCAAGAGGGCGTCTGCTGCAAACGGAGCGGGTGTTGAGAGAGCTAAATGGACTTCGATCTACCGGAAGAACACCGCGCGTTTCGCGACGTGATCAGGCGCTGGGTGGACAACGAATGCCCCAAGGATTGGGCGCGCGAGCTGGAATCAGACGAAGAGAATTATCCGCACGCCTTGTGGGACAAGTTTACTGAAGCGGGCATGCACGGCGTTGGAATTGATGAGAAGTTCGGCGGCCAGGGCGGCGACGTACTTATGCAGATGGTGCTGGCACGCGAACTCGCTCGTTCGCTGGGCGGTCTTGCCTGGATCTGGGGTATCACCTCGTTCGCGGGTTCGAAGTCCATCGGCCTTTATGGAACAGCCGAACAGAAGGCCAAGTACCTGCCCAAGATCGCCGCCGGTGAATTGAAGGCGGCCATTTCATTCACCGAGCCAGGCGGCGGCACCGACCTTCTGGGCAGTATGGCAACTACTGCAGAGCGGGTTGACGGCGGCTGGGTAATCAACGGCGAAAAAATCTGGAGCTCATCTGCCCACGTGGCGGATTATCTGCTGTGCATCGCGCGTTCGGACAAGAACGTTGAGAAGGCTCACAAGGGGCTGACCCTTTTTTGGGTTCCGGCCGATGCACAAGGCGTTTCGATCATCCCCCTGCCCAAGCTTGGGATGCGGTCGATGGGCAGTTGCACGGTCGTTTACGATAACGTGTTCGTGGCTGACGAGAACGTTCTCGCCGAACCGCACAACGCCTGGTACACGCTGCTGCCAACGCTGAACAACGAACGCATCATGGTCGGCGCATTTTGCCTCGGCGTGATCGACGGTGTGCTGGAAGATGCGCTGGCCTACGTCATGCGGCGCAAGGCGTTTGGCCGATACATCGGCGAATTCCAGGCCTTGCAGCATTACATCGCCGATATCGCGACCATGCAGAAGACCACTGAGCTTCTCCTGTATTTTTGCGCAACGAAACAAGCCCGCGGAGAGCCTGTGGGTAACGAGGCGAACATGCTGAAGCTGCATGCATCCGAAGCTGCCAACCAGGCCGCCGACCTGGGCATCCAGATGCTGGGCGGCATGGGCTATTCGGCCGAAACCAACATGCAGCGATACTGGCGCGACAGCCGCCTGTGGCGGATCGGCCCAATCACCAACGAAATGGTCAAGAACGGCATTGCACAGTCGCTCGGCCTTCCCCGCTCTTACTGATCACACAAGGACTATGCTCGCATGAAAGCTCTCTTGCTTGAAACCACAGACGGTCCCGAATCCGTTCGGGTCGCCGATGTCGGAACGCCTGAACCGGCAGCCGGCGAAGTGCGCGTAGCGATCAAGGCGGCATCAATGAACCACCGCGAAATGTGGATTTCGCGGGGCCTATATCCCGGCATGGTGACCCCGTGCACGATGGGCTGTGATGGTGCCGGTGTGGTCGACATGATCGGTGATGGCGTCGAAGGTGTGAACATCGGCGACGAGGTGGTGCTTTACCCGGGGCGCGACTGGGGGCCAAACCGCCATGCCCCACAGCCCGAATTCGGTCTTCTGGGAATGCCGCATCCGGGCACGATCGCGGAATATGTCTGCGTTCCGGCCGACAACCTTGCTCCCAAACCTGCGGGCATGAGCTGGGAAGAGGCAGCGGCCTCGATCCTCACCGGGCTGACCGCCTGGCGAGCGCTGATGTTCAAGGGCCAGCTACAGCCTACCGACACCGTGCTGATCAGCGGCGTTGGTGGCGGCGTGGCAAGCTTCGGGCTCGTTTATGCCGTGGCGCTGGGCTGCAAGGTCTATGTCACCGGCGAAAGCGAGGAAGTGATCGAGCGGGCGAAGAGCATGGGCGCAGTTGACGGCCTGCTCTACACCGATCTCGAATGGCGCAAGAAGGTCGGCCCGATGACCGGCGGGATCGACGTGGTTCTGGATGGCGCACCAGCACCGAGCTATACCAACTACATCCGCGCCATCAAGCCCGGCGCACGCATCGTGATCTATGGCTCCACCGCCGGCGACAAGTTCGAGATCACGGCCACCGGGGTGTTCCTGAAGAGCGCCAGCATTGTCGGCAGCCAGGTCGGCGATCTGCAGGACTTCCGCGACATGTTGGCCTTCGTCGACAAGCACACCATCCGCCCGGTGATCGAAGAGACTTTCCCGCTGGCAGAGGCCGACAAGGCGCTGCTTTACCTCGAAAACGATCACAAGTTCGGCAAGGTGGCGATCACTGTATGAACGAACTGTTTGACCTGATAGGGAAGGTGGCGCTGGTGACCGGCGGCGCCCAGGGCCTTGGGCGCATGATTGCAGAAGGCCTGCTGAAAGCCGGCGCAACTGTCGCCATCACCTCGCGCAAGGAAGACATTTGCAACGCGGCGGCAGAGGAAATGTCCTCCCTGGGAACCTGCATCTCGCTGCCCTGCGACCTTTCCAGCATCGAAGCCGCGGTTGACCTGGCCAAGCGGGTGAAGGCCGAATTTGGCGACAAATTGCATATCTTGGTCAACAATGCGGGAAAGACCTGGGGCGGGAAGCTGGATGATTTTCCCGACAAGGCCTGGCCGGGCGTGATGATGGTAAACGTGCAGGCGCCTTTTACCCTGATCCGCGAACTGCTGCCCGCGCTGGAGGCAAGCGGCACTAGCGACGATCCCGCCCGCATTATCAACATCGGTTCTGTCGCGGGTCTGACGACCGCTCGCCTTTCTGCCTATTCATATTCTTCCAGCAAAGCCGCGATCCACATGTTGAGCCGCGATCTCGCGGGCGATCTTGCGGACCGCAACATCAATGTGAACGCGCTGGTTCCGGGCTTCTTCCCCACGAAGATGACCGCACACCTGCGCGATGAGGACGAGGTTGACCCGGAAGTGCTGGCCAAGATCCCGATGGCGCGACTGGGCCGTCCGGACGAAATTGCCGGTTCGGTGGTTTTCCTCTCTTCCCGTGCCGGTGCCTACATCACCGGCGTCGCGCTTCCCGTCGATGGCGGCGCGGCTGGCTGCGGATAGAACTGCAATTCCCACTGTCCCTATCCTTGGAGAGGGGAAATGGTGACTCTTGGACTGAAGTAAGATGCGCGAATTTGGGCGGGAATCGGAGGAGGCACGCGTGTCTGGTAATGGCGAAGATGCGTCCAGCATTCGGATCAACGTAAGTCCGCTTGCCGACATGCTGCTCAAGGCCTGGGATGCCCATCCGGAAAAAGAAGCGCTTGTCTTCCCTGCGGGCAGGCGCAGCTATGACGACGTCGTGCGATCAGTGCTGCACCGCGCGCGCGGCCTGATCGGGCTCGGAATCAAGCAGGGTGACCATGTCGGCATTCTGCTGCCTTCCGGCATCGATTTCGTGGAAACGCTGTTTGCGGTCTCCATGGTCGGCGGCGTTTCAGTGCTTATGAACGCCCGCTATCGTGCGCCCGAAATTGCCTACGTGGTCGAAAATGCAGACCTTGTTGCGGTCGTCACCAACAGTGAGGCCGATAATTTCGTCGATTTCACCACGCGTTTGGCCGAAGCGTTCCCCGAAATCGGCGAGTGCAAGGATCCCATGACGCTGCAGGTGTCGCAGGCTCCGTTGCTGCGGCGCCTTGTCCTCAATGGCGGCAAGCAGGCACCCGGCTTTATCGACCAGCAGGCTTTCGATGCCGCCGCACAAACCGTTGACGAAAGCCTTGTACATGATGCCCGGCTTTCGGTGCGCCTGCGCGATACCTGCATGATCCTTTATACTTCGGGGACATCGGCAAAGCCCAAGGGCTGTCTGCTGTCGAACGAGGCCATTTCGCGCGAAGCCAGCAACCTTGCCCGCAACCGCTGGGCCTTCAAGGAAGACGAGCGCGTGTGGTCTCCCATGCCTCTGTTCCATATCGCCGCCATGCTGGCGATGCTAGGCGCGGTGGAAGTCGGCGGCACATTCATCGGCCAGCCGCATTTCGATGCGGGGGAAAGCCTGCGACAAATCGAGGTAGAACGCGCGACCATGCTGTTCCTTCCATTCGTCACCTTCCACCAAGCAATGATCGCCCACTGCGATTGGGACAAGACCGACATGAGCAGCGTGCGCCTGATGAACAGCTGTTTCAGCCAGATGCCGCGATCCATAGGCGATGCCTATCGCCAGAAGACGCCCGATGCCTTGCAGGTAGGTACCTTCGGCATGTCGGAAGCCAGCGGGATCGTGACCACCGGCGGTTATGATATGGACCCGGAATTGGGTTTCAAGACACTGGGCTACCCGCTCAAGGGGGTATCGGTGCGCATCGTGGATACGGAAACCGGGCAGGATGTGCCGACGGGTGAACGCGGGGAAGTGCTGATAAAGGGCTACAACATGCTTGATGCCTACCACCGCGATCCGGTGAAAACTGCAGAGGTGATAGACGCGGATGGCTGGTATCACAGCGGTGATATTGGCTCGATCGACGCTGATGGCCACATGCAGTTCCATGGCCGTTTCAAAGATATGCTGAAGGTCGGCGGGGAAAATGTTGCCGCTGCCGAAGTCGAGGCCATTCTGGACACTCACGAAGCGGTCGAATTGTCACAAGTGATCGGCATCCCTGATGAACGGCTGGCGGAAGTGCCGGCGGCCTTCGTCAAGCTGGCGAACGGCATGCGCCCCGATGAAACGGAGCTCATCGCCTTTGCCAAGGAAAGGATCGCTTCGTTCAAGGTGCCGCGCCATATCCGCTATGTTGACGACTGGCCAATGTCGGCGTCCAAGATCCAGAAATTCAAGTTGCGCCAGCAATTGATGGCCGAACTGGGAATTTCGGAATGAGGAATTTTGAATGCGGGTGGTGATTACAGGAGCGGCCAGCGGCATTGGCCGCGCGGTGGCAGAAATGCTGGCCGCGCAGGACGAACGACACCAGATGCTGCTTACCGACCGGCACGAGGAAGGCGTGAACGCCGTTGCTGCAGCGATCGGTGCGGGCGCGTGTGCGCATGTCGGCGATCTCTCTTCCGTCGACTGTGGGCGCGATATCGTTGCAGCCGCAGTGGAACACATGGGCGGTATCGATGGTGTGGTCAGCAACGCCGGGATCATTTCCAGCGCACCGCTGGTGGAGCAGACCGTCGAGCAGTTCGACCGGGTCTATGCGATCAACACCCGTGCCACCTGGCTGCTTGGTCAGGCTGCCCACCCCCATCTCGCAAAATCACGCGGAGCATTTGTCGCAACGGCATCGATGTCCGCCACACAGCCCACTCCTGGGCTTGGCTTCTATTCTTCCAGCAAGGCCGCATTGCTGATGCTGATGCGCCAGTGCGCGCTGGAATGGGGGCCGGACGGAATTCGCTGCAACACCGTTTCGCCCGGACCAACCTATACGCCCATGACACAGGCCGGATACGACGATCCGGACCGAAGGGCGCACCGGGAATCGATGATCCCGCTGGGCAAGCTGGGCATGGCAGAGGACGTGGCCAATTCCATCATCTTCCTGCTCGGACCCCAAGCGGGCCATATTTCCGGTGTCGATATCCTCGTCGACGGCGGGATGAGCAGCAACCTTATGCCCGCCACAGGTGGCGGAACCGGCCAGAAGGCCAGCAAGTAACACACGATCGGAGAATGACATGCGCCTTGCACGGGTAAGCAAAGACGGAAAAACCGGCCTCGCGGCCAAGATTGATGGCGAAACCAAGGTGGTCTGGGATGCCGACCTGGCCGATCTGGACGCGCAGATTGCGGGCGGTAAGATGGCCGCTGCCGGTGCTGCCGCTGCCGCCGGGGAAACGGTCGACGCTGCATCGCTGACATTCCTGCCGCCGGTTGCAAAGCCTCGTAAGATTATCTGTCTTGGTCTGAATTACCGCGACCACGCGGAAGAGGCAGGCCTCGGCATACCGGAATTTCCCGTGCTATTCGGTCGCTTCGCATCCAGCCTTATCGGCCATGGCGCACCGATCATCCTGCCCAAGGTATCCGAGCAGCTTGACTGGGAGGCGGAGCTTGTCGTCGTTCTTTCCAAGGGCGGCAAGAATATCGCGGAGGCTGACGCGCTCGATTATGTGGCAGGCTATTCGGTGTTCAACGATGCCTCGATCCGCGATTACCAGCTGCGCACGCCGCAATGGACTGCGGGCAAGAACTTCGATGATACCGGCGCCTTTGGCCCATGGCTTGTCACCCCGAACGAAGTGCCTGCCGGTGCTGCCGGTCTCAAGATCGAATGCCGGGTGAACGGGGAGGTCATGCAGTCCTCCAACACCAGCAACCTGATCTTCACCGTCGCCAACACCATCCACCTCCTGTCAACTTTCATGACGCTTGAAGCGGGCGACGTGATCGTTATGGGCACGCCGGGCGGCGTGGGTGTGGCGCGCGATCCGCAGGTGTGGATGAGGGCCGGCGATGTCTGCGAAGTCGAAATCGAAGGCATCGGTTTGCTGAAAAACACCGTGGTGGCCGAATAACTGACCACTGCTACAAGGGAGAGAGACATGCCGCAGAAACGCGCTGGCGCTCTGGGCGTCCACTCGATCGATCATTTTGGCCTGCAGGTACCCGATCTTGCCAAGGCCAGGGACTTTTACGAAAAGTTCGGATTGGACGTGCGTGACACTGCAGAGGGGCTGGACCTTTACACCTTTGGCAACGACCACTGCTGGGGCCGCATTGTCGAAGGGTCGGTGAAGCAACTGCGCTACATCAGCTTCGGTATCTACGCCGAAGATGAAGACGCGCTCCTTGCCCGCCTTGACGCGAACAGCGTGGAGCGGATCGATGCGCTGGACAAGACGCCTGGCAATGGCAGCTGGTTCTCAGGTTTTGACGGCATGCCGCTCAACATCGTGGTAGCAGAGAAATGCTCCCCCGATGCAAAGACGCAGTTCACCGTCCAGTCTTCCAAGGCAGGTGAATCGGGTGCGATCTTCAATTCCAAGGCACCGCAGACCCGGCCCCGCAACCTTTCGCACTTCGCGATCTACACCACCGATGTGATCGCGGCCACGGACTGGTACGAGAAGAACATGGGCCTGCGCCTGTCCGACGGCAGCGGCCCCGTGGTGGCTTTCCTTCACGGGCCGCATGGCAGCGACCATCACCTGCTGGCCCTTGTGGGTTCCACGCACCCTGGGATGCACCACAGCAGCTGGGATGTCGGCTCTATCCAGGAAGTTGGCCTTGGCTCAGCGCAGATGATGCGCGCAGGTTACAAGGAAGGCTGGGGCGTGGGCCGCCACGTGCTTGGCGGAAATTACTTCTATTATTCCCGCGACCCCTGGGGCAGCTACGCCGAGTATTCCGCCGATATCGATTATATCCCGGCGGATTGCGAATGGCCGGCAGCGCAGCATGCGCCGGAAGACAGTTTCTACCTTTGGGGCCCCGATGTGCCACCCGAACTCGTCTCGAACCTTGAACCTGGAGCGCCCGATTAATGGCTACTTACCTTCTGATGCACGGTGGCGGCATGGGCGGCTGGACGTGGAAGTTCATGCGGGCCGAACTGGAGGCGAAAGGGCACACTGTCTACACGCCCACCTTCACCGGCTTTGGTGAGCGCGAACACCTGATCGGCCGCGACATTGGCAACAGCGTGCATGTGGCCGATATCGTCAACGTGCTGAACTACGAAGAGCTGACCGACGTCATCCTCGTAGCACACTCCTATGCCGGAACCGTTGCGCCGGGCGTGCTTGCGCAGGCTGGCGACCGAATTCGGCGGGTGATTTACCTTGATGCCATCGTGCCCCATGCCGGGGAACGCATCGCCTCGATGATGGGCTTCGCCAGCGAGGAAGAAACCGCCGGACTGGATGCCATGCTGGACGCAGGCGAAGGGCCGATAGGTTCAGGCGTTCACGAACAGCAGCGCGCGATGGCCAAAGAACATCCGCACATGATGGATCGCGACCGCGAGAAATGGCTGCTAGATCACTTGTCAGACCAGCCAATGCGGGCGACCAGTTGCGCCATTCCCATTGGCGCAGAAGCGATCACCCACCCGGTCGATTACATCGCTGCCCAGCACACCATCATGGGCATGATGCACGAGCGTGCGGAGAAGTTGGGCTGGCCGGTGCACAAGCATCCGGGCGATCACGCCTTCAACGTCGGTGATCCCTTAGGCCTGACCAAGATGATCCTGGAGATCGTCGAATGATTGATGCCTCAAGCCTGTTCTCAGTCGAAGGGCGAGTTGCGCTTGTAACCGGCGGCAGCGCCGGGATTGGCCGGATGATTGCAGAAGGCCTCGCCGCCGCAGGTGCAAGGGTCTACATCTGCGCGCGCACCGCCGAAAAGGTCGCAGCCGCTGCAGAGGCAATGGCAGGCGATGTCACTGGCATTTCTGCCGATCTTTCCACCCTCGATGGCATCCAGACGCTCGTAACCGACCTTTCCGGCCGGGAAAACGAACTGCACATCCTCGTCAACAACGCCGGCACCCTGTCAGACGCGCCGATAGATACGTTTTCGGAGCAGGACTGGGACGGGGTTCTCGATCTCAACCTTAAGAGCCCCTTCTTTCTGTTGCAGAAACTGCTGCCGCTGCTGCGCAATGGGGCCACGGCCCAGCGCCCAGCCAGCGTGATCAACATCGGCTCGGTAGGCGCGCTGAAGATCGGCCCACGCGAAGTCTATGCCTATCAGGCATCGAAAGGTGCGATCCACTGGCTTACAAAGTCGCTGGCGAAAAACCTTGCCGGCGATCACATAACCGTAAACGCTATCGCACCTGGCTTTTTCGAAAGCGACATGACCGTAATTGCCGACGATGCCATGCGCAAGATGGTGGAATCGATGGTTCCGCGCGGGCGCACCGGCATGGCGGAAGATATGGCCGGGGCGGCAATCTACCTGGCCTCTCCGGCAGGCTCCTATGTCACCGGCTCGGTGATCCCGGTGGAAGGCGGACTGTCAATCTAGCCCTCCGTTCGATAGGTTGCAAGGCGTAGATCCGGAAACAAGAGGCGAGCATGGATTTCAATCTTACCGAAGAACAGATCGCTTTTCGCGACGTGGTGCGCCGCTGGGTGGATGCGGAATTGCCCAAGGATCTCATGCGCAAGCTTGAAGCGGATGAGGAAAACTACCCCTTTGAAATATGGGATAAACTGAAGGAGCAAGGCTTCTTTGGAGTCGGCATCCCTGAAGAGTATGGCGGCCTTGGCGGCGATGTGCTGATGCAGATGATCTTCGCCCGCGAAATGGCCCGCACGGCGGGCGGCTTGTTGTGGGTATGGGGGCTGACCTCATTCGGCGGCGCGCACTCTGTATCGGTTGCTGGTAGCGAAGAACAAAAGAAGCGTTGGCTTCCCGAAATGGCAGCCGGAAACCTGCGTGTTTCCCTCTCCATGACCGAGCCTGACGGCGGGACCGATGTGCTCGGCGCGATGAAGACATTTGCCGATAAAGTCGATGGCGGCTGGAAGCTGAACGGCGCGAAAATGTGGACGACCGGCGCGAAGGTTGCCGACCGGCTGCTTGTGCTGGCACGCAGCGATCGCAATGCCGAAAAGAAGCATCACGGGCTGATCGCCCTGTTTGTGGACGCCAAGTCTCCCGGTATAACCACCAGTCTGCTGCCCAAACTCGGCATGCGCGCCATGGGCAGTTGTGAAGTGCACTACGAAGACGTTTTCGTGCCCGACGAGGACGTGCTTGGCGAACCTGGCAAGGCGTGGAGCGCAATGCTGCCGAGCCTCAACAACGAACGTATCATGGTGGGCGCACAGTGCCTGGGCGCGATTGACGGCGTTCTGGAAGACGCGCTGGAATACATGATGCAACGCAAGGCGTTTGGCGGCGTGATCGGTCGGTTCCAGATTCTGCAGCATTATGTTGCTGACATCGCCACCTCGCAGAAGGTGACCGAACTCCTGCTGTATAACGTGGCATGGATGCAATCGAACGGAATGGCATGTGGCAACGAGGCAAACATGCTAAAGATGGTGGCTACTGAAAATGCCGTAAAGGCAGCCGATATGGGCATCCAGATCATGGGCGGCATGGGCTATTCGGCCGAGACCGACATGCAGCGCTATTGGCGTGATCACCGCATCTTGAGGATGACGCCAATCTCCAACGAGATGGTGCGCAATTCTATTGCCGAGAATCTCGGCCTGCCGCGGTCGTTCTGAAGGATATCGCAGATGGAAGATTTCCTCCCTGCCCCCGACGTCGCCGGAACATCGCTGGATGGCACCGCGATCTTTACGATCGATGCCGATGAAAATGCCGCCCTATGCAAATCCACCGGGCTGGAACCGGCTAGCGATGGCACCGCGCACCCCATCTATTATTACATTGCTACCCAGGTCGCCATGGGCAAATCCGTGGCAGGGGTTTGCGAAACCTGCGAATTCGACGTGGAAGATGGCCCGATGATGGGTTCATCCGGCGTACGCTTTGCCCAGCAACTGATGGTTGGGCAGGACTATAGGGTTACTGGTGAAATCCTCAGCCTCGTGCGCAAGAAAAGCCGCAAGCTTGGTGTGATGGACGTGCTTACTTACCGCCTGCGCCTCCACCCCGCTGAAGGGGGCGACGCGGTGCTGGAGACAGACAACGTGTGGGTTCTGCCGCGCAAGGAGTTGGCCGCATGACCGGCGCAAGCAGCATCAAGGCTGGCGATTCCTTGCCGCCGTTCGTAATAGAGAGCGTCAGCCCCGATACCATGCGCGACTGGTCCGTGTTTCTGGCCGATCCAAATCCAATCCACCTCGATGTGGAAGTGGTGAAGGCCAAGGGTTTGGGCGACAAACGGATCAACCAGGGCCCTATAAACGTGGCCTATTTGATGAACATGCTGATGGCGGCCTTTCCCGGCTGCCGTATCGAAAGCATGGATTCCCGCTTTCTCGACAACGTTTACGAAGGCGACCGCGCGGTCGCTTCCGGCGAAATTACGGCGGTTGAAGGAAACCGTGTTTCCTGTGACCTCAAACTCGATGTGGATGGGCGCGGCACCGTGAATGCCGGCACCGCCACGATAATTATCTGATCCAAGGAGACGAATAATGCCCAGCGGTCCTTTTGCCCATGTATGTATGGTGGTACGCGACCTCGATCAAGCGATCGAGGACTGGACCAAGATCCTTCGCGTTCTCGATCCGCAATCGCTGGAGAAGCCGATCGTAAAGTACGACGAATTTTCCAGCGGAGACGATGCCGGAATGAAGTGGGCTACCTTCGTCAATGAGTATTCCACCGAGATCCAGTTCATCCAGCCGGCACCCGGCACACCGCTCGGCAAGCGGCTGGACAAGGTCGGCGAACATGTTCATCACCTGTGCTTCACCACCGACGACGTTCCCGCCGCGATGGAAAAGCTGAAGGCCGAGGGCCTGCATCTACCCGGGGGTGGCGAGACCTTTAACGATCCCGACATGACCTGGCAGAAATGGAGTTGGGTAGGTGCCAAGAGCACGCATGGTTGCCTGATCGAAGTTGCTTCGCCTTATGAAAGCCATGACGATGGCAAGTGGCATCACGCGCCCGGGAAGTTTGCCTACAAGGGCCCGGGAGAGCACTCCAGCCACGCTGAAACAGTGCCCATCAAGGCCTGATTTGCGCGGCGATACTGTCAGTTATAGGGGGGACGGACTGGAGCTTTCCGGGCTAGCCTTTGGCGACCCGGAGGCTCCTCCTGTGCTTTTTTTTCATGGCGGCGGCCAAAGCCGCAACGCCTGGCGATCCTCGGCTCGCCAAGTAGGTGAAGCAGGCTATTACGGGATCGCTTTCGATTTGCGCGGTCACGGTGAAAGCCAATGGGCAAGCGATGGCGATTACCATGTCGAGGCGTTTGCCCGCGATGTGGAGGCTCTACTTAAACAGTTTTCAAGGCGCGTAACACTGGTCGGTGCATCTCGGGGCGGGCAGGCGGCACTGATCGGGGGGGCGCGCCACCCGGCAAGGGTCCGGCTGATCATGCTGGCCGACGTGGCTCCCGACATGCCAGACGACGGGATCGTCGGAATTCGCCAGTTCTTCGCCGAAGGTGCCAGGGGCTATGACAGTCTTGATGAGGCTGCCGCTGCGCTGTCCCATCATCTCGCACAGCCTCGCATGGCCGATCCCGCACGGCTTGCCCGATCCATGCGACAGGACGAAATGGGGCGCTGGCACTGGCATTGGGATCCCGCCACCGGCAAAGAAGAATTCCTGCATCCGCCAAGCGAGAACGAAGCCGTGCTTGCCGCAGCAGCGCGGGTAACCTCTCCGCTGGTGATGGTGCGGGCAGAGCTGAGCCACCTCGTCAGCGATAGCAACACCGCGCGTTTCAAGGCGCTTGCCCCGCATCTGGAAATATTGATCGCACGCGGCGCAGGTCACATGTTCACAGCCGACAGGAATGATGCCTTTGCAGCACAATTGCTGGCACAACTGTCCCGCTTTCCAGAGGAGCCTATCGGATGAGAGCAAGGAATGCCTTGATCGTGGGCGCCACCGGCGGCCTTGGGCAAGCAGCCGCCAAGGCGCTAGCCGAAGACTTCGAAGGCCTCGCCCTCACCTATCGTTCCAGCAAGGCAGAGGCGGAGAAGCTTTGCGCCAGCCTGCCCCCTTCGTGCAAAGGCTGGCCGGTATCCTGCGACCTTGCCGATCCCGCTTCGGTCCAATCTGCCGTCGCCGATGGAGCCGCGCAGCTCGGCTCCATCGATGCTGTGGTCTTTGCCTCCGGCGTGGCCATAGAGCAGCCCTTCGTCAGCCAGATCAAAGAGAGCCAGTGGCGCGAAGTCATCGAGACCGAACTGATCGGGCTGACGCGTGTAGTGGCGGAAATCCTGCCAATTTTTCGCGCGCAAGAGCACGGCAACCTCGTGATCGTCGTCTCGGTGGCGAACTACACCTTCCCTCCGGGAGATGCCCTTTCGTCAGTGCCCAAGGCGGGCATGGAGGCGCTTGGCAGAGCCATCGCCAAGGAAGAGGGCAAGTTCGGCATACGTGCCAACATGGTGGCACCCGGAATCATCGATGCGGGCCTTGGTACGAACTTCCTGCAGACCCTCTATTCGCCCGAAGTTTGGGAGCAGCAGAAGAAGGCAATAGCACTGCGCCGCTTCGGTACGGGCGGGGAAGTGGCAGAGGCAGTGCGGTTCCTCGCATCGGACCGGTCGGCCTACATAACGGGGCAAACAATCATCGTAGATGGAGGCTTCAGCTTATGAGCACGTTCGATCGCGGCCATCTTTCGAAGGTCAATGCGATTTGCCGCTGCGGTCTGACAATTGAAGGGAAACCCTGCCATGGGAGTAGGCATAGGATCGTTCTAATCTTACTGGAATGTCGGAGATCATGGGATTTGAGTAAAGTTTTTCGTACCCTTGGGCCTGAAGGTTTTGTGGTTTAATATTTCTGCAGCGCGCCGCTCGAAGGTAAGGCCGCCGTCCAGCAGAAGTGGGATAAATTCGCTGGCACCTACACGGTCGAAGTAGCCGAACTGCTGGTGAATGGCGATTAACCTGCGACTTTCATTCTCAATCACGTGCACGGCGAATGCGGCACGACCACCCTGCTCAGCACCGAAACGAGCCACGTGCGGGGCCAGAGAATTTGTATTCGCAATTTCCACCGCTCGTATGAATGAGCCGGGCGCTTGCGAGCGGGCCCCGCGCGCCACACACAACAAGAAAGGGGAGGCATCGCTGCCTCCCCTTGGTTTTACTGAAGGGCGCCTTGCTCTACTTGTAGGGATCGACCGGCTGCAGAGCCTCCATCACTTCGAGATCGATCAGCATCGAGAGCACATCGGAGATCGAATAGATATGGACAATCTTGTCGCCTTCGAACTTGATCCAGCTGAACCAAAGCACGTCCAGCTGATTTCCGGTCGGCTGCACGCCCATGTAGGGGCCGCCGGTGTGCTTCCCGTGGTGGTGGCACAGCACGCAGATCTCATCGTCGCCCTTACCCCAGGCCTTCAGCGTGCGATAAACCGACGGGGGGAAGGTCTTGTATAGAGCCATCGGGGAAGTCGACCATTCCTCGAACGTGCCCAGGTCAGGACGGTTCGGATTGTCGTAGGTCATTTTCGACTTGTCCATGAACTCGTCAAAGCCCGACCAGTCGCCGACGTTAAGCTTGTCGTGGAGGTCCATCCACTGGTTGACCATGAAGGTCTGACGTTCAGTCAGGCCATCGCAAATCTCTGCTCGCTTTTCGGGCGAAAGCTTGAAGTCGTCCATTGTGAAGGGGGGGATCCGCCCGGCCATAAATTCTCTCCAGTTAAGTGCGCTGCGGATTGCAGCTTCGGAATGCATGCGACCGGCACCCATGCGGATCACGGCCTTCAAACACGCTCCTTTTCGATTTCATGACCCAGGCTGCAACCTACCAATGGGAAGGAACGAACCATCGTGCGCAGGCGCATTCAAGAAGGGCTGACGGACAGAAGGGAGACTGCCGTGCTTTCAATCGAAGAGATGTCTGACAGATTCGAGATCCAGGATCTGCTGGTCGGCTATTGCTATGCCGTAGATAACAAGGATTTCGATGCTCTGGACCAGTTTTTCACCGATGACGCGGTGATCGACTACAGTGAGATGGTTGGTATCAAGGGCTTACTGCCCGAGATAAAGGCCTTCCTCGAAGCCAGCCTTGGCCCGATCCCGATGGCCCAGCACGCAGTTTCCACCACGCAGTACAAATTCGATGGCGATACCTGCGAAACGCGCACTGTCTGTTACAATCCGATGGTCGTTCCGGGAGACCATGGTGAACCGCAAACGATCTTCTTCGGCCTCTGGTACATTCACCAGTTCCGCCGCACACAGCAAGGTTGGCGAATTTCCAGCCTCTACGAAAAGAAGAGCTACGCCCACAACCTGCCCTCACATATCAAGGCGTTGACCCAGTGAACCCGGAAGCAATCGCAGCGCAAACCATGGGCGATCCGGTCAATCCTTGGATTATGGAAACCGGCAGCATCTATCTGTGGTGCGGCCTGCTGCTGGCAGCAGCGGCCCTTACCGCGAAAAACCGCCGAATACCCCTCTTCGGCCTTATGCTGGTCGCCGGGTCCAGCGGATTCTGGCAAGAATTCTTCGCCGATTGGGGCGCCTATTTGGCGTGGAACCCGCAGTTCGAACGCCTCCCCTTCTGGGGCGAAATGGCCTTTACCACCCCGGTGAAGCCGATGTTCATGCCGTTTAGCTGGGGCTGGTGGTTTGCAGTCTCCATTCCTCTACTCACATCGCTGGTGCTGTTCCTGAATCGCAAGTTTCCAGCCCGTTCGGTCTATGCCCTAAGCTTCCTCACTGCCTTCCCGTTGTTCCTGGCGTACCAGATCTACGTCGAAGGCAGTTCTGTCGCCAATGGCTGGTGGACCTATGATTCGGTGATCGGCCCGGCGCTGGAAAGCGAACAGGGGCGCTTGCCGCTGATCTTTCCATTGCTGATCGGGCTGTGGGCGGGCTGGTTCGTCGGCCTGCTAGCAGACAGGAATGAGGAAGGTTTCATGGCTCATGAAGTCCGCCTTGGCGCTGCTGCAAAACCGCCCGGATGGCGCCGTGAATGGGCCCGGCTGTGGGGCATGGCCCTGCTGTTTCAGGTAACCTTTTTCGCCATCAACCTGGTCCCCGCCATGCTCGGCCGCATCCTGTTTGGCGGGCCCAGCGCGCTGGTGCCCTGATGCGTCAAGATTGAGGATAACTCCCGCATGACCTGGCTCAACCGCTTGCTTGCTTTCGCGCTGCTGTTGTTGGGCCTCGGCCTAGTGTGGTTGGGCGGGCAACTGCTGCTGGCAGGCGGTTCACCCTATTACTTGGCCTGCGGCCTCGCCCTGATCGCCATTGCGTGGCTGCTGTGGCGCCAATCGCCCAAGGCACTGGTAGCCTATGGTGCGCTTTGGGCGGTCTCGCTTGCATGGTCGGTGTGGGAATCGGGGATCTCGTTCTGGCCACTGTTTGGGCGGATGGGCCTGCTTACCGGAATTGGCATCTGGCTACTTTTGCCGTGGGTCCGGCGATCACTGGCTACGAAGCCTGTAACCCGGTTAAGCGCCGGCCTGCTGGCCACTGCCGTGCTGGCATTGGCAGGCGGCCTATCGTGGACCTTCTGGAACGATCGCATCGCCGGTGGGGATGATCTTTCTGCACTGGCTGCTGGTCCCGAAACTGCGCGCGATGGTGAATGGCACCACTACGGCAACCTCCAGGAGGGGACTCGTTATTCTCCGCTCGACCAGATTACGCACGCCAACGTGGGAGCCCTTGAAGAGGTTTGGCGCTTTTCAACCGGGGCTGAACCCAATGGCGAGGCTGCCCCGTTCCAGGCCACGCCCCTGATGATCGACGGCATGCTGTATTTCTGCACCGGCTACAACGATGTGATCGCCCTTGATCCCGAAAGCGGCAAGCAGCTCTGGCGCTTTACCGCCAATGCCGACACCACCGGAGTATTTGGGCAAACATGTCGCGGGGTCAGCCATTACGCCGTGCCCGATGCGGACGAGACCGAAAGCTGCGCCGCGCGCATCTATACCGCCACGATAGACAGCCGCCTGATCGCGTTGGATGCCCGCACCGGCCAGCCTTGTGCCGGTTTTGGCGAGGCGGGCGAAGTCGACCTTCTGCGCGGCATGAGCGACGCCCCGCCGGGCTACTATCACGTCACTTCGCCGCCAACCGTGGTTGACGGAAAACTGGTAGTGGGCGGCTGGGTGACCGACGGCCAGATGACCGGAGAGCCATCCGGCGTCATTCGCGCTTTCGATGCGGTGACAGGCGATCTGGCCTGGGCATGGGATATGGGCGCGCCCGATCGCCTTGGCGAACCCGGCGAGGGAGAGACCTACACTCCGGGAACGCCCAACAGCTGGAGCGTGATGAGCGCGGATGAAGAACTGGGCATGGTCTACGTGCCGCTCGGCAACGCCACGCCCGACTACACCGGCCTGCACCGCACACCAGAGATGGAAACCTATTCCAGTAGTATCGTTGCCCTCGATGCTGAAACCGGTCGACCGCGCTGGCATTTCCAGACCACGCATCGCGATATCTGGGATTATGATATCGGCTCCCAACCGGTACTGTTCAATCTTGCCGATGGGCGCCCCGCCCTGTTGCAGCCTACCAAGCGTGGCGAGATGTTCATGCTTGACCGCCGCACGGGCGAACCCATAGCGGAAGTGGCTGAACTGCCGGTAGCCGTGTCCGAAGCGGAGGGCGATCGCGCCTCTTCTACCCAACCTTTCTCTGTCGGCCTGCCGAGTTTCGAAGGCCCGCGCCCGAGCGAGAAGAGCATGTGGGGCATGGCTCTGCTGGATCAGGCGTGGTGCCGCCTGCAATTCCGCAGAGCCCGTTTTGACGGCCACATGACCCCGCTTGAAACCGACCGCGCCTCGATCATCTGGCCGGGGTCGCTTGGCGGCAATAACTGGGGAAGTGTAGCCATTGATCCGGGCAGCGGCATCGCCTTTGTCAATTCATCGCATGTGATCAACTACAATCGCCTGATCTCCCGCGAGGAGGCAGACCGGATGGGATTGCAACCGGCCGAAATCGCCAGCTTCGAAAGCGTGGCTGGCCCGGTGCCGCAGGCCGGAACGCCCTATGCCGCTTCGGTCGCGCCATTCCTTTCCCCGCTTGTGGCACCGTGCACCCAGCCGCCTTACGGGCTGATCAGCGCGGTTGATCTCAATTCGGGCGAGCTGCTGTGGCAACGCCCGTTCGGCACCGCGCGCGATAGCGGCCCGCTCTTGTTGCCCCTCGGTATACCTATTCCCATGGGCGTTCCCAATATCGGCGGGGCCGTAATTACGGGGTCGGGTCTGGCCTTCATCGGAGCAACGCAGGAACACATGATCCGCGCCTATGACATTCGCACAGGTGAAGAGCTATGGCATGGCAGGTTGCCCGCCGGCGGCAATGCCACGCCGATGACTTATTGGTCCGACCGGTCCGGGCGGCAGTTCGTGGTGATCGCAGCTGGCGGCCACGGCGGCATCCTGTCCGGATACAGCAACGAACTGATCGCCTACGCCTTGCCGCAAGGTGTGCAGACAGCGGGAGAGAATTGATGGGCATTGTCACAGTCGTGACCGGCGCAACCAGGGGGCTGGGGCGCGGCATCGCGCGTGAGTTCGGCAGCACGGGCGCTACCGTCGTGGTAACCGGACGCAACGAGGCTGACCTTGCACAAGTCGCCGCCGAGATCGAGCAACGCGGCGGAACGCCGATCACCATCGCCTGTGACCATTCCGACGATGAATCGGTCGCAAGCGCCTTTGCCCGGATCAAGGCGGAGGCTGGCGGGATCGATATCCTGGTCAACAATGCCGCCGCCGTTCACGCAATGGACCTGATCGCGCCCGGCCCCTTCTGGGAAAAGCCGTTGCACCTTGTCGACATGATCGACGTGGGTCTGCGCTCCAACTATGTCGCCGCCTGGCACGCCGCGCCGATCATGGCAGCTGCGGGCAAGGGCCTGATCGCAAGCATATCCTTCTATGGCGCCGTCTCCTACTTCCATGGCGCGGCATATGGCGCGGCAAAGGCGGGGACCGACAAGATGATGGCCGATATGGCGGTGGATCTTGCGCCGCACGGCGTTGCGGCAATTTCCTATTGGCCGGGCTTCATCCTTACCGATGCCGTGCGCGCGATGCCGCCGGAAATGCTGCCACCAGACATGCGCGAAGCCCTGCCCAACTGGGAAACGCCGGAATTCACTGGCCGAGTACTGCACGCGCTCTATTCGGCGCCGGATCTGATGTCGCTCAGCGGTCAGGCACTGATCGGGGCGGAACTGGGCCAGCGCCTTGGCGTGAAGGACACCGATGACAAGCAGCCGATCTCCTATCGCGAGGCGATGGGCGCGCCGCACAAGCCCTTCACGCCGGTCAGCGGAGAGCAAGCATGATCGAAGCCGTGTTAGTGGTGCTGACCAAGGCACATCCGGGCCGCGAAGCCGATCTGGACGACTGGTACACCAACATCCACATCCGCGATGCCTTGCGCTTTCGCGGTTCGATCACCGCACAACGCTTTGTTCGCAGCATACACCAGCCGATGGCTGTTCCGCCGCAATATGACTGGCAATATTTCGCGCTCTACGATGTGTTCGACCCGGAGCGATTTTCCCGCGAGCACTGGGAGAACGCATTGACCAGCCGCATGATGGTGACCACCGCCATCGATGACAGCGTGCTGGAGGACTATCACTACTACCCGCTGGCCTTTCGCAACAACGATCCTGACACGGCCCATTCTGGCGGCGTGGTTTTTGAACAGTTCAACGCCGCGCCGGGCAAGGATGCCGAATTGCGGGCGTGGTATGCCGATCAGTACCTGCCCGCAGCCGCGCGGCGGGCGGGTGTCCAGAGCGCTGCACTGCTGGCCTTTCGCAGCTTCGGCCAGATGATCCCAACCACGCCGAAATACAATTATGTGGGCATCTACAAGGTCAATTCGAGTGATAGCTGGAAGGCCTGGAAAGACTTGCCTGAGTTGGCCTGTTCACCACTTGTCGAAAAGGAAAGCCTGCTTGTCACCCATTGGGACAAACTGACCGATAAGCTGACGAAAGATCACGTGCAGCACCCTACATCTGAAGGTCTTGCCGCCGAAGAGTGCGC
Organism: Erythrobacteraceae bacterium CCH12-C2; assembly: GCA_001556995.1. Classification (GTDB taxonomy): domain Bacteria; phylum Pseudomonadota; class Alphaproteobacteria; order Sphingomonadales; family Sphingomonadaceae; genus Erythrobacter. The sequence continues at coordinate 15,784 of LSKF01000001.1, read as the reverse complement.
GCGGGCGCGCATGGGTGATGATGTAATGACCGGCGGCACCGAAAAGCTGGGCACGGCCTGACAAGGCATCCGCTTACCAGCGACGGCGCATTTGCACCGCGCGGCGACGCGCGCGCATGGATTGCAGGCGTTCCTCCGGCGTGACCCGCCGGGTGCCCGGACCCAGCTGCTTCAGCACGTCTCCTGCCGCGACGCAACTGAGCCTTGGCGCAGGGCCGCTGCTGGCACCAGTCCAGCGCAGCATGATTGACCCTTGCGTTTGGCCGGCCGGATCCAGCCAGTTGGCAATGCCCGGATCGTCAATCGCGATCACCGCGCGAAACTTGCCATCTGCATCGATGCTGGCCTGCCCACCGTTCAGGCTGCACTGGTGGTTCATCCAGTCCAGCGTGTTCCAGCGCATGTCGTTCAGCTGGACGTTCCAGTAGCGGACCGTTTCCGGCAGGTCGGTTTCCAGCACCAGCGCGCAATCCGGCTCCAGCCGGAACAGGCCCTGATAGTAATGCTGCCCCTCCACGCCGCCGCGCCCGGCCCAGTCGTCTTGCTCGAAAGCGTTCCACAGCCCTTTCTGCTGCTGCCCGGCAATGAATCCTATGGCCATGCCCGCCAGTCGCTTGGGATAGGCGCACAAGGCCATCAGCCGCTCGGCAATCTCCGCCTCGCTCCAGCGGCGTGGCGCATGGGCCAGATCGCTGCGTTCGATGGCGATCCGCGCCTCCCGCTCCGTACCCCAATCATAGCTCGCCTGCCGCAGTGAGAGCGAACGCGCTGTCGGATCGAGAGGGTGCCAGTCCCCCTGCCAGTCCGCCGGTTTTTCCGCGCTCAGCATTAGGGAAAAGCGCCCTGCCTCATCCGGCGCCAGATCGTCGAAGTCGATCGTACCCAGCGACGGACCCAGTGCGTCCATCACGCCCAGCCCGCCAGCGGCAATATCCATCTGGAGGAAAATGCATTCCCCCCGTTCCCCGGTAATCAGGTAGCTGCCATTGCCATCAATCGAGGCTGCGGCATAGATGAAATCGGGGTTGGTGCCGACAAGGTTAAAATGCGTGCAAACTGCGGGAACGAAATCGGGGCGGTCACGATCGGCAAAGGTCGTCAGCCAGCCCGATGCCAGCGCCGTGAACAGCATCTTCTCGACTTCCGCCCGCTCCAGCCCGTCAGCTTCGCCCGGCAGCATGGCGAAGATATCCTCCGCCGAAGCGAGCTGCGCGAGATAGTCGGGCCAGCGGCTCACAGATAGGCCTCGTAGGCGCTGATGTAGTCGGCATAGACGCTTTCGACCTGCTCGCGCGTAAGCCCGTAATCGGCCAGTTCGTAGCGGTGTTGCCCGTGCTTGTCGGATGGATGCTCGCGCCACCAGCGCGTCACCGCTTGCTCCGTCTCTTGCGAAAACGCAATATCGGCGTGCTCGTAAACTTTGCGCACTGCGGCGACAGGATCCGAAATCAGGTCTCGGAAGGCGAGGTCCAGCACCTGCACTTGCGGATTGGATTGCCGCCAGGAAAGCGCCGCCGCCTGGCCATCGTGCCACAGGTGCAACAATTCCTGGCCCAGCTCGTTGCGGTCGATCCGGTCAATGGCAACGCAGCGGATGACTTCGATCAGTCGCGAGATTGATGCCATCACTGTAACCGGGTCTCGGTGCGGCTGCACCAACACCGCATCGGGGTAGATATCCAGCAATTCGGGCAGGTGGTGCGCGTGTTCCTGCACCTTGAGAACCCAGCGCTTGCGGGGATTTTTCCATGCCAGGTGCTGCAACCACATCTTGTGAACGCGGTAGCCAAAGCGCGTATCTGCCTTGCGATACCAATCGTAATAGGCCGGCAGGCGAAACAGCATCGTGGGATTGATGCCCTGAAACGCGGTTTCCAGCATCATGCCACATTCCTGCGGTATGCGCGCGCCGATCGGATGCGCTTTTAGCACATCCGCCCAAGGCCCAGTGAAATTTTCGCGTACATAGGCATCGAAGCCGTCGGCACGCGGATCGGTATCGAATGTCGCGGCCTCTGGCGGCGGCGATGGCGCGGCAACCTCCCATTGCAGGGGCGTGCGGATTTGCTGATCGGCACCGATCAGCGCGTGCAGGATCGAAGTGCCGCAGCGCGGCAGACCAATGATAAACACGGGCCGCTCGATGACGACGTCGGCGATCTCCTGATGCGCCTTGCGGTCCGCCGCTATAGCGGAAAGGCGCGACAGGTTATCGCGGAACTGCGCCAGCGCCCGCTCGCGCCCCGCCTGCGAGAGCCCGCTTTCCTGCGCCAGCGCATCCATCGCCGCAGTCAGCCCGGGAAGGACGCCTGCGGCCATGTCTGCATCCAGACCGGCTTCGCCGACCAGTTCCTGCGGTGTTGGATCTCCCATGCGCTCGCCCTCTTTTGCAGCCATTTGCGACGGTGTTTTCGCCATGCAAGCTAGGCACTGGAAAAATCGCTGAACCTGTCACTGGGTAGGACAGACGGGGGTCATGAGCGGCGACATATCGGTTCATGGAAGGGAGCGGATATGGAACCGTCTGAACATCTGGAGCCATACTACAAGTTGCCGAAGCTGCGCTGAAGCGATGGCTACGGATAACACATTCGATTTCATCATCGTGGGCGCCGGTTCGTCTGGCTGCGTGCTGGCCAACCGGCTGAGCTCCGACCCAGCGACCAAAGTGCTGCTGATAGAAAGCGGGCCTGACGACAAGAGCCCGCTGATCCGCATGCCGCGCGGCGTGGGAAAATTGCTCGACCCTGCCAATCCGCATGTCTTTGCCTACAACGTCAAACCGGCGGGTAACCAGCCGGAAGAGATGTGGCTCAAGGGGCGCACGGTTGGCGGGTCAAGCTCGGTCAACGGCATGGTTTACATGCGCGGCGCGCCGCAGGATTACGACGATTGGGAAAAGGCCGGCTGCACAGGCTGGGGCTGGGATCGCATGGGACGCCATTTCGTGGCCTTGGAAGACCATTCACTAGGCGCTGCGGAATGGCGCGGCACCGGCGGCCCTTTGCGCATTTCGGTGTTTGCAGACGGCAATCCGGTCACCCAGGCGATGTTGCAAGCGGGCGCGCAAATGGGCGTGCCGACTGTGGCAGATATCAACGCGGTGGACGTGGTGACCGATCAGGGCATGGGCTACCAGACCACGACCACTTGGAAGGGACAGCGCTTTTCCGCCGCGCGGGCCTTCCTCGATCCGGCGCGCGCGCGCGCGAACCTCAAGATCATCACCGGCGGCGCCGTGGCAAAGGTCGTCTTCGATGGGAGCCGGGCTGCAGGCGTGGTTCTGGATGGCCAGCAAATCGCCTGTCGCGGCGAGATCATCCTGTGCGCGGGCGCTGTTGAATCCCCCAAGCTGCTTGAGCTTTCGGGAATTGGCGATGCGGCTCGCCTGAAGGCGCTTGGCATACCGCTGGTCGCGCACAGCCCGAACGTTGGCGAGAACCTGCGCGAACACCGCTTTGTCGCGGTCGACTGGCGTATTCGCGGCCACAGTTCCAACCAGAAACTCAGTGGGCCAGCGCTAATCGCATCGATCTTGCGCTATTTCCTGTTCCGGCGCGGCGCGATGACCGATGCGGCGCACGAAGTGGGCGGCTTCATCAAGACCGAACCCGGGCTGGATCGCCCCGACGCGCAGATCGGCTCCATGCTGGTGACGATGAAGCAGGGCGCCAAAGGCAAGGTTGTGCTGGATTCGTTTCCCGGCATGCGCCTGCTCGGCTATTTTACGCGGCCTGAAAGTCGCGGCTCCACCCACATTCAATCGAGCGATCCTGCAACCGCACCGCAGATCGATGCAAACCACTTCGCCGAGCAAGTGGACCGCGAGCGGGCACTGGCCCTGTTCAAGTGGATCCGCCGGTTCGGCCAACAAGGGGCGCTCGCACCTTGGGTTGTAAAGGAAGTGGGGACCGCTGCTGTCGTGAAAACGGATGAGGATATTCTCGCCAACCTGCTCCGGCTGGGCGGCACCTCGTTCCATATCGCAGGCACCGCTGCAATGGGCGCAGAGACCGATAGCGTGCTCGATCCGCAGCTGCGTGTGCGCGGTGTGAGCGGCCTGCGCGTTTGCGACACATCGATCATGCCTGCACTGGTTTCGGGCAACACCAATGCACCGGCGATGGCCATCGCCATGAACGCTGCGGAAATGATCCTCGGCAAGGAACAGGCAGCATGACAATACCTTTTACCGACATCAGCCAGGTCTATTACGATGGTGCATGGCACGATCCGCAGGCAGGCACCGAACCGGTCGTCAATCCGGCCACAGAAGAGGTGATCGCTGCCGCACCGGTTGCCTCTGCACAGCAGGTCGATGCCGCGATTGCAGCGGCGCGCGAAGCCTTTGACCACGGCCCCTGGCCGCGTATGTCCAGGGGTGAGCGGGCTGACATGGTCGAAAAGATGGCGCGCGCCCTGCGGGCAAAGCATGCCCAGATTGCGCAACTAATCGTGGCCGAAGTGGGCTGTGCGGCCTGCATCACCCACCTGATGCAGGTCGACAACCCGCTGCGCCTGCTGGAAACGGCCATCGGCCATGCACGGCGGGAACAGTCCGAACGCCTGCCGATCGATATCACCCCCAACCCCTTTGCCCCGGGTGGCCCGCGGTCCATCGGTGGCACCACGGTGGTGCGAGAACCACTGGGCGTGGTCTCGGCAATCACCGGATACAACTTCCCCTTCCTGCTGAACCTGGCGAAGATCGGCCCCGCCCTGCTGGCGGGGTGCACCTTGGTGCTCAAACCATCGCCCTTCACACCGTTTTCCGCTCTGCTGTTCGCACAGGTGGCCGAAGAAATCGGCCTGCCCGCAGGCGTGCTGAACATCGTCACCGGCGGCATCGACGAAGGGCAACTGCTGTGCACCGATGAACGGGTGGACATGGTGACCTTCACCGGTTCCGAAGGCGTTGGCGCGCAGATCATGGCGCAGGCCGCGCCCACGCTGAAGAAAGTTCACCTGGAACTGGGCGGGAAGTCGGCACTTATCGTTCGCGAAGATGCCGATGTTCAGAGCGCGGCGGCCATGGCTGCCACGGTCATTTCCATCAATGCCGGGCAAGGCTGCGCCATTCCCACCCGGTTCCTTGTTCACGAAAACCTGCGCCCAGCCTTTGCCGCAACGGCTGCTGCCGTCGCCGGAAAGATCGCCATCGGCAATCCGGCAGACCCGGCCATCGGCATGGGACCGCTGATCCGCGAGAGCCAGCGCAGCAAGGTGGAACATTTCATCGAACTGGGCTGCTCTGCCGGTGCGCGGCTGGTCTGCGGTGGCGGTCGCCCCGCGGGGCTCGACAAGGGCTTTTTCACTGAAGTGACCGTATTCGACGATGTGACCAACGACATGGTGATCGCGCAGGAAGAAATTTTCGGGCCGGTCGGCTGCATCATCGGCTTTTCAACGGATGAGGAGGCGATCCGTATCGCCAATGATTCCCGTTATGGCCTGAACGGCGCAATCCAGACGGCCGATGCCGCAAAGGGCTATGAAATGGCTCTGCAAATCAGAGCCGGCAGCGTCTCGCTCAATGGCGGAACAGGCACGATGAGCGACGCGCCCATCGGCGGCTACAAGCGATCAGGCATCGGACGCGAGTACGGTCCCGGTTGGCTGCGCGAATATCAGCACGAGAAATCGATCTTTTACCCGATCGGGAAGTAAGGAATTCTGGAAAGGAGGTTCCGGTGAGCGATACAATCATTGTTACTTTGGAGCTGTCGTTGAAGCCCGAAGTGGTGGAGGGGTTCTGCCAGCAAATTCCCGCCACGCTGGAAGGCACGCGAACATTTCCCGGCTTTGTCAGCATCGCCATCAGGCGCAATGCCGATGATCCAAACCACGTGATCTTCATCGAGGAATGGGAATCGCGCGCCGCCTACGATGCCTATGTGGCCTTCCGCACCGAGCAGGGGATGATGGACCAGATGGCTGCCATGCTGACCGCGCCTCCTGAAACGCGGTTCTGGGATGCCAAGGTTGCCTAGGCCCGCCGTGCCCGCGGCACTATTGAGGAGGCTCGAAGGATGAATCTTCACCGCCGGATAGACAGTGGGCTGAGCGCGCAGGACGAACGCTCAATCAACGCCCTTCTCATTGCCTATGCCACCGCCATCGATACGCGGGACTGGGCATTGTTCAGAAGCTGCTTCACCGCCGATTGCAAAGCAGATTACGGCGAGTTCGGCAGCTGGACAGATGTTTCCGCACTCACCGATTATATGCGCGAAGCCCATTCCCGGCTTGGCCCCACCTTGCACCGGATCAGCAATATCCAGCTATCGGGTGCACAAGGCGGAGCCACGGCACATTGCTATGTCGATGCACTGCTGTGCCAGATGAACAATGATGGTCCCGTTCACCGGGGCATTGGCAGCTATGAGGATTTCCTCGCGCGCACGGGCGATGGCTGGAAGATCGCACGGCGCATTTTCAAGCCGATAATACTGGAGTAGAAAAAGGTGGACGGGACGGGATGGAACTGAAAGACAAAGTCGCGGTGATCACTGGCGCGTCTGCGGGAATCGGTGCGGCAACCGCACGCAGCCTGGCGCAATGCGGTGCAAGGCTGCTTTTGGTCGCGCGTCGGGAAGACCGGCTGCAATCGCTGGCACAGGAAATCGGTGCCGACACGCGGGTCCTCGCGCTCGACCTCGCCGATCCATCCGCACCGCAGGCCATGCTCGACCATGCCCTGGGCGAGTTCGGCGAGGTTGATATCCTCGTGAACAATGCGGGCATCCTGCGTACCAGTCATTATGAGGAGTTTGACCTTGCCGAGCTCGACCCGATGATTGCCGTCAACTATTCGGCTGTCGTTCGCGCAAGCGTGCTGTTCGCTCGCCGCATGAAGGCGCGCGGCACTGGACAGATCGTCAATATTTCCAGCATCGGTGCAGGTATTACTGCGGCTGGCACGGGCGTTTATGGCGGGCTGAAAGCTGCGCTGGAACGGTTTACAGACGTCTTACGGATAGAACTCGCGGGGTCAGGTGTGCGCGTGGGACTGGTGGCGCCGGGCACTACCACTACCGAGATTTTCGAAGACATGAAGGCCAAGGGTCAGCCCGGCTGGGACGAATACATTCCGCCGATGCAGCCTGAGGAAATTGCTCGCGCGATCCGTTTCATGTGCGAACAGACGGGCAATGCCAATGCCGCGCGGATGCATATCTACGCGACATCGGAAAGCTTTTGAACGGGTTGATCTTGTGCGGCGATCAGTCGAGCCGTGAATAGGCGGATATGTCGAACGGATTGAACGGCTCGCCCTCGCGCGCCTTCACTACCCAGTCCGCATCGATCAGCAAGGCTCGGCCGATGGCCACCAGGTCAAATTCTCCGGCTTCGAAACGGCGGACCACTTCGACCAGGTTGTCGATCGCAGCAGTCGGTTCGGTGAAGCTTGCGGCCAGTTCCTTGTCGAAACCGATCCCGCCAACCGTCATCGTCGGCAGCCCTGTGAGTCTACGGATCCACCCGGCTAGGCCCATGTCGGAACCTGCGAATGCTGACTTGGAAAAGACCCGTGTGCTGACATCGAAAATGTCCACCCCGGCATCAGCCAAAGCTCCGCAAATCACACCAAGTTCATCGGGCGTATCGGCCAGGCTGCCCTCGTAATCCTGCAGTTTCCATTGCGAGATACGATAGAAGATAGGCAGATCGGGTCCGATTGCTTCGCGCACAGCCTTGATCACTTCGACCGGAAAGCGAGTGCGCGCCACGGCATCGCCGCCCCAGGCATCGTCACGCATGTTGGTCTGCGCCCACACAAAACTGTCAAGCAGGTAGCCGTGCCCGCCGTGCAAGGCGATGCCATCGAAACCAGCGGCCTTGGCGTTTGCTGCACTTCGAGCAAAGGCGGCGATGACCGCGGCGATATCACTCTCGTCCATATTGTTCGGACCAAGCGACCGGGCTTCAGGGTGCGGTGGCGAACCTTCCTTTCGCAAGTCCCCCATGTGCCAAAGCTGCGGCACGATCTTTCCACCCGCCTCATGCACACGGTCCACTACCTGGCGCCAGCCCTTCAGAGCCGCATCGCCATGCAGGACGGGAATGTCCTTTTCCTCCATACTGCCCTGGCCGATTGCCGAGGGGTGATCCACACCAACGCCTTCGGTCACGATCAGACCTACATCGCCCCTCGCCCTGCGCGCATAATATTCCGCAACATTCTCTCCCGGAACTCCATGGGGGCTGAACTGCCGGGTCATGGGCGACATCACGAAGCGGTTGGCCAGTTCCAAGCTCTTGCAGGAAAACGGTGAGAAAAGCGGGTCCAATGCGTTGCGCATCAATCAAACTCCTTTGGCTGTCCGGTGCTATCAGAAGCCGCGCACAGTGTTTGCCCTGCCCTCAGGTAGGCAACGCTATATCGACTGGCCTAATGGGCCAGAGATCTAATGTGGGACGTGCGTGAATTTGGTTCAGATCAATTTCACCAGCGCATTGCGGGCTTAAGGCAGTTGCATTGCCGATGCGGGCATTAATGCCTGTGGAAAATGACTTTCTCGCGGGAGACGCCGCCAGAGCAGATGTCCTTGAGCGATCCGTTTGGGCCGTTGCCGAGGCGGACAGGGATATCACGCCGATCTTCTTCGACCGGCTGTTTGCCCACTATCCGGAACAACGCCGATCCTTTCATCGTGCGGATTCCACCTGCGGTGCGATGGTGAACGAAATGATCGAGACCCTGTTGGGGCTGGCGACAGGCGAAGACTGGGTCGAGCGTTCGACCCGGAGCCTGGTCATGGCGCATCGCTGCTATGGGGATATCAGCCTGCCACTCCACGCAGACTCGATAGACTTGCTGATCGATACCCTCGCCGAACTGGCAGGGCATGGCTGGTCAAAAGCGTTGGATGATGCATCGCGCGAACCGGGTGCCGCTCTCAAGACGATCCCAGCGCGGGTCTATTAAGACCCGCTGCAAGGTTGCCGTTACGCATCGACGATAGCGAGGGCCGACTGCGGACAGGCATCCGCGCCTTCGCGGGCTGCGTCTTCGAGGCCTTCGGGCACGATTTCATCGTCGACATAAACGATGCCGTGCTCGTCCAGTTTGTACACTTCCGGGCAGATTTCCGCGCAAACACCATAGCCGCAACACGCTGGCTTGTTGATCACGACCTTCAGCTTACCCTTCTCAGACATCATGCTCTCCATAGTTTGTCCTGATTTTCGCTGCTTTACGTATTGAACAGATATTATTCAATGTGTATACCGCGAATCAATCACAAAAAAAATGCACTACCGGGAGAATGCCCAGATGCTCCAGAAATCGAAGCTAGTGTTGCGCGACGGAACCTCGCTTGACGATCTGATCATGCGCGAGAGCAATGAGGTCTCGCTTCGCGTGATGACTGACGAAGAGCTCTACCACCTCGAAATGGACAAGATTTTCGCCAAGACTTGGCTGCTGCTGGGCCATGAAAGCGAAATTCCCGAGCCCGGCGACTTCATCGTTCGCGACATGGCGGAAGACAATGTGATCGTCGCCCGCAGCCAGGATGGCGAAGTCCACGTCTCGCTGAATGTGTGCCCGCACCGCGGCATGCGCGTGTGCCTCGGTGAAGCTGGCAACAAGCGCATTCACCAGTGCATCTACCACGGATGGGCATTCCGCCCGAATGGCGAATTCATCGGCGCGCCGGTTGAACGCGAAAAGATGCACGGCAATGATGTGGACAAGAAGACCCTTGGCCTGAAGAAGGCTAGGGTTCACCTCTATGGAGGCCTGATTTTTGCCACCTGGAACGTCGATGGCCCATCGTTCGACGAATATCTGGGCGAGAGCAAATATTACATGGATCAGCTGTTCTGCCGCACCAATAGGGGCCTTGAATTGCTTGGCCCACCGCAGCGTTTCACCCTGCCCTGCAACTGGAAAATTCCCGGTGAACAATCGGGCTCGGACGGCTTCCATACGCTTACGCTGCACCGCTCCTTGATGGAAGGCGGCGTGATGGGCGGTACGGCAGAATCGATCTATGATCAGGCACCAGGAATGTATGGCGTGGACGTTTCCTGTAAGCAGGGACATTCACTGCGCTGCCTCGAAGCAGAAAAGACCTTCAAGATGTTCGCCGACGTTCCGTTCGAAGGAAAGTCCACGCGCGAGCGGCTGGAGCTTCTCACCCCACCTGGCATCACCAAGGAAATGATTCCGGAACTGTTTGAAAACCTGAGCGAAGATCAGGTCAATCAGCTGGCAACCATTCCGCCTCAGGTCGGGGGCTTGTTTCCCAATGTGCTGATCGCCTTCATATTTGCTCCGCGCACCGACGGTGGATCATCCGGTGCCCTAACTCTGCATACATATATGCCCAAAGGTCCGGACAGGGTTGAATTTACAAACTACATTTTCGCCGAAAAAGATGCGCCAGAGCAGATGAAGCGCGACATGCTGCAAAACTCGGTCTGGAATACAGGCACATCCGGCGTGATCGAGCAGGATGATGCCGATGTGTGGCCGGTCATAATGCGCAATGCGCGCGGTGCAGTAAGCAAGGGTATCACGCTGAAATACCAGGCTTTGCACGGACACGAGAGACCCGAAGGATGGGTTGGCGAAGGCCTGCTCTATCCCGGTTTCACCAAGGACGATACGCAGTGGAACTGGTGGCTGGCATATTATGACCTGATGGACGCGGTTTGAGCGGGGAGACGCATAGATGACCTGGAAGACCAAATCGACCGCTGCCCCCGATTCAACCACGATCCTTCGCGGGCTAGTTTCTAAGAAGCGCGTGCCGCTGGGATCGGAAGTGTACAACCGCATCCTGGAAACCCTTTATGATGAAGCTGCTGCGCTGGATGAGCGCCGCATCGATGACTGGATCGCGATGATTGCGCGGGACATCATCTACCAGGCACCAATTCGCCTTACGCGTACCGGTGCCAACCGCGACCGTGACGTGATGCGCACCATGTTCCATTTCGACGAGAACTACGATTCACTCCTGATGCGGTCGGGTCGTCTGCAAAAAAGCGCCTGGGCAGAAGATCCGCCGTCGCGCTGCCGGCGTTTCGTGACCAATGTCCGTGTTGCCGAGTGTGACACCCCCGGCGAATATGAAGTGGTGAGCTATCTCTTCCTCGAGCGCAGCCGGGGCGACAACCCGGAAAACGAGAACATCACGGCTGAACGTCGCGACGTGTGGCGTGAAGTTGAGGGTGAATACAAGCTGGCCCGGCGCGAGATCATCGTCGACCAGTCGGTGCTCGGCATGTCGAACTTTGCGGTGTTCCTGTAGTCGAGATGAGCGTCCCTTTAGCCCCCACGATCATCGTTGTCGGCAGCGGTCTTGCCGGCTTTGGCGTGCTGCGCGAACTGCGCCGGCTCTCGCCGCAAGCGCGACTGGTGATGGTCACGCTTGAGGATGGGCATTTCTATTCCAAGCCTGCGCTTTCCACTGCACTGGCCAAAGGCAAGACGAGCGAAACGCTTGTGACCACACCAGCGGAAAAGATGATCGCCAACCTCAAGCTGGATGCCCGGATCGGGCGCGAGGCCGAGGCCATCGATCGGGCGGGCAAGGCCTTGTTGACCACCGGGGGGCCGATCCAGTACGATGCCCTGATCCTCGCGACCGGAGCGGAACCGATCCGCCCCCCTATCGGCGGAGAAGCCGCACACCGGGCAATTTCGATAAACCAGCTGGAGCACTACGATCGCTTTCGCAGGGAATTGCCGGATCGCGCACGCGTGCTGATCATGGGCGCGGGCCTTGTCGGAACCGAATTTGCGAATGACCTGGTTACCAACGGTTACAAGCCGATTGTGGTCGACATGCTGGGCCAGCCGCTGGCGCAGCTTGTGCCACCAGCAGTGGGCGAGACGGTGCGGAAGACGCTGCGCGAAAGAGGCGTCAATTGGCGCCTGGGTCGTAAGGTCGAGGCAATCGATTATCGACACAGCGAGCGCGGTTATGTTGCCACGCTGGATGATGGCGCGCGGATCGAGGCCGATATCGTGCTTTCCGCAGTTGGCCTTCGTCCCAACGTGAAACTGGCGCAGGAAGCCGGCCTCGACATCGGACGCGGTATCAAGGTCAATGAATTCGGCCAGACCAGCGACCCTGACATTTATGCAATCGGCGACTGTGCTGAGTATCCCATCGGTCTGGCTGCTTACGTCACGCCGATCATGGCGGCCGCTCGCGGGATCGCTCCCAGTGCGCTTGGCAGGCCGACACCGATAAAATTTCCGCCGCTGTCGGTGCAAGTCAAAACCACACTCTGCCCCATAAACCTGTTGCCGCCGACCGCCGCCATCCAAGGCGTTTGGCGTCAGGTGGAAAGCGATAACAAGGGCGACAAGTACTTGTTCGTCGACAACGACAACAAGGTCCAAGGCTACGTGCTGACCCTGGAAAAATGTGAAGAACGTATGGAAATGGACAGAATGTTGGGGGAAGCAGCATGAGCGGATTGCTCGAAGGCAAGGTGGCAATTGTGACTGGCGGGGCAAAGGGCCTGGGTTACGGAATCTCGCGCCGCATGGCGCGCGAGGGCGCCTCGCTTCTGATCACCGGCCGCGACGGCGCTACAGCTGAACGTGTAGCGAGGGAGATCCGCGATGAGTTTGGCGCGCAGGCTGTCGGCATGGCCGCAGACGTGGGCGTGAAACAAGACGTGCTGGCGATGGTTGAGCGCGCGGTAGACGAATTCGGCGGGCTCGATACTCTCGTCAACAACGCCTCGCTGCTCTCCGATGGCGTTCTGTTGGAACACAAGACCGACGAAATGCTCAAGCGCACGCTGGAAATCGGCATCTGGGGGAACTGGTGGTCGATGCAAGCCGCCTTCCCGCACATGAAGGCGCGCGGCGGAGGTTCGATCATCAATTTCAGTTCGATCGATGCGCAAACCGGAGCTTGGTTGCACAGCGATTACAATATCAACAAGCTTGGCATCGTCGGGCTCACGCGCAGCGCAGCGGTTGAATGGGGACGGTTCAACATCCGTTCGAATGCCATTGCACCCACCGGACTGGGCCAAGTCTTCGCAAAGCTCGTGAACGAGGTCCCAGGATTTCTGGAAAACGTAGTGGCGACCAACCCGCTGAAGCGCGCTGGCGACCCTGAAAAGGATATCGGGCCCGTCGTCGTTTTCCTGGCTTCGGAAATGTCAGCTTTTGTGAATGGCGAACTTATCAACGTCGATGGCGGACAAAACCTGCCCGGCTATGTCAGCATCCCGCACAATCTCGAACAACTTGAGAAGGTCGCGACATGAAATTACAGCCGGAGCTGATCCAGGGGCAAGACGTAAATGTGGACTTTATCTCCTCCCCCAGCATCATCAAGATCCTGTCAGGAGCCCTTGATGCCATTGCCGAACGCGGTGTACGCCGACTGTCGATGAGTGATATCATCGAGGCCAGCGGTGTATCGCGCGGCACGATGTATCGCTATTTCTCGAACAAGGAAGATGTTCTTGCGGCGGTCGCGGAGTTCGTCTGCACAGGGTTCGAAACAGGAGTTCGCGATGCGGCCGAAGGCATCGAGGATCCGATCGAGCGGTTCCGCCAGGTCATGCTGTTCTATGCCCGTTATACCAATGAGAACTCACCAGATCGCGTGTTTGAGGTAGAACCGCGCTTTCACCTCTCCTTCTTCCGCAGTCGCTTCGATCGCTACAAGGTTGCTGTCTGTTCAGCGCTTGAGCCGACATTGGAATACGTCGAAGCCAAACTTGGCAAGAAGATCAATACAGAAGGCTTCGTGGAAGTCCTGGTTCGCCTGCAACTGAGCACACTGCTTGTGCCTGCTGACGATAACTGGTCTGCGCTGTGGAACGAAAGCGCAGATAATCTCGAAACTTGGGTGCTCGACCTAGCGCACCAATCTGCCTGAAATATCGAAAGGATGCATGAAATGGCTACTCTGGCAAAAGCTCCTGTTGAGCAAACTAATGTGAATGATTGGGCGGATAAATCGGTCGCCGACAAGTTTGTCGCACGAGCAAGGGAACTTCGTGGTTTCCTGACCGAACAGGCGCCCGAGGGGGAAAAGCGTCGTAACCCGACCGAAGCTGTCGACAAGATGCTCAAGGAAGAAGGTTTCTTGCGCCTGCTCCTGCCGCAGCGTCTCGGCGGGTTTGGGCTGTCGCCGACCGACTTTTGCCGGGTGCAGATGGAAATCGCCAAGGGTGATCCGGCAATTAGCTGGGTCATCCAGATCATCAACGGGACTTCATGGGTGACCAGCCTCGCACCGGACCCGGTTCAGGACGCAGTGTTTGCCGAAGGGCCCCAACCGGTCTGCGGTGCTTACAATCCTCCCGGCAAGGCGCGCAAGGTCGATGGCGGCTGGATCATCAATGGTGCGTGGCCCTATATGTCGGGTTCGCGGCAGGCGACCTGGACGCAGCAAGGTGTCGTGCTCGAGGACTATGACGGACCGGTCGTTCCCGGCATCAACATGTGCTACATTCCCATGAGCGAGTTCGAGATCAAGGACACCTGGTTCGTCAGCGGAATGCAAGGCACAGGTTCCGACACTGCCATTGCCAAGGATGTCTTCATCCCCGATTCGCAAATGGCACTGATGAGCGAACGCACCGGGCAGATCGATCCGACCAAAAGGCATTTCGGTGCACCTTCGGACCTGATCCCTGCCGTGCCGATGGTCCGGAACACCGGCCTGGCGCAATTGGTTGGCGCAATCGAAGCCATGCTCGAAATCGTCGCTGCTGAATCGGGCAAGCCGGTGCTCACCACCACCATTGGTCCGCGTACGGGATCCGGCGCCTACATGCGCGATCTGGGCGAATCGGCCGCGCTGGTAGAAACGGCGAAAACCCTGCTATTCAGCCTCAGTGCAAAGCTCGACCGGGTCGGACTGGGAGAAGAATTCACGCTGGAGGAAAAGGTTCGCCAGCGCGCCCTGTGCGGACAACTCGTTGAATCAATTCACTGCGCAAGTGAATCGCTAATGTTCCAGGCCGGGTCTTCTGGCTTCTCCCTGGACAAACCAATCAACCGCTACTGGCGCGATGTCTCGATGGCGCTGCGGCACATCCAGAACATCCCCACGATCGGATACGAGATCCAGGGCCGCGCCTTGGCCGGCGGCGATCCGATTGCCCCTCCCGGTTCCTACTAGGCAGAACTACACCCCGTCGATCAGGGGCGCGCGAAAGAAGTCCAGTATTTCGTCTCGCACCTGCACGGTTGGCTGGCCAGCTTCGTCAATCAGGTGTAGCGTCACTACGTTGTGGGGCGTCTTCAGCGGAGCATCGGGATTGGCGGTGCTATCCGGCAGGACCGCGCCGGCAAAGCGATTCCCCAAGGCCCTTTCATAGGCGGCAAATTTGGCTGCCGGGCCGAAGGTATCGTCCTCGAAACGAAAGGCCCTTACCGTCAGGTTTTCGTCCTCCAGGCGCTGCCTCACGCGGGCCAGTTCGTCCGGGTGGATCGCCAGACCTGCAGCATCGTGCATGGGCAATGATGGCTGAGAAAGGCCGAGTGCAACCACCGATTTTTCAAGCATCATGTTCAAGGCAAAATTGTCGGTAAAGCACATACCGAGGGCACCTTCGCCGTGACCGCCACAATCCTTGTGCGCCAGCGCCGTCAAGGCTCGCAGCCACTGCGTTACCGGACTGGATTTGTTTGCCGCAAAGGCGCGGAATTCCCGGCTGATGCAAGTTCGCGCGAGGGTGAGCATGGTGCGAGGAACCCTGGGCATTACGACGTCCCTGCCGAACAGCGACGTGACGTGCTCCCCTGAAATGTGACCGATTGCTGGTAGAGTCCGACGCCAAGGAG